>NZ_JBIAFD010000024.1:0-99148 GCF_042869095.1 Streptomyces sp. NPDC007264 | reverse complement strand
AAGGCGGACGGCACGATCACGGATCCTGCCGCACCCGCCCACCACCTGTCACATCGTCAGACAGTCGATTCGGTCACGACCTTCTGAATGCTTACCCTCAAGCTGAGGTTGGAAAAGCCTCACTGCCTCCTGTCTCGGGCGAAAGTCTCGCTTGACGCCTATCAGGAAGTCCCCTCGGTGCTGCCGGGGGATGCTTCGGGCGGCAGTGATCCTGGTGGGGGCTCGGGTGGTGGCGGGGGTAGCGATGCCGCCCCGGTGGCCTGCCGGTAATTGATGATTGCTTGGATTCTTTTTTCAGGATCGGTTATCTCTTCCAGAGTCGCCGTGAATTTCTCGTCGACCGCATCTCCTTTCCGCTGCCGTACGTGGTCCAAGACCATTGCGGTCATGGGAACAACCAGGTACGCCAAGAGGAGAATGACTCCGACGGCCCACCACGGGGCGCCACCCAGGCCCGCGAGAGCCGCAGGTACCCCCGCCAGGATGCTTGCCGGGGAGATGTGAGGGGGAAGGTTCACAAGGTGTGCCCTTCTGGCACACAGCGGCCCCGCCGCCTCGTGCCTGACAAGCCGGGCCTTGGCCGACGGCGAGCGGGTGGGAGGCGGCGCAGGAGCGCCGGGGCGTGCGAGCACGCCGAAAGCCGGTGCCGCCAAAGGGCGGCCCGGTGGCCTTTCAGAGAATCTTGATTAAGCGCCCAGGAAGTGAGGAAGTCTTCAGAGGACTTAGGCTGCCGACCTGGCGAGGGAGGTCTGGATCGACTTTTTGGGCAGGGGCCGGTATTACATTTCGCAAATAAAACGAATGCCTAGAAGACCCTTGAGTCGATTCATTTAGCCTCTACCTACACCGCTTTCCTTGTGCTGGATGCCGGCCTGCTTGCCGTCTGGGCACGCCGGACGTGCCACCGAGTATGCCCTATCACGGCTTGTGATGCGCTGAGGACACGATGCTGAAGCTGGCGACTGGAGCCGGGTAGTAGCGGCAAGACCCACCCGCCATCCCGCGTGGTCCGCGCGGGTGGTGGGGGACGACGCGTCCACCACCGCCAGGACCTTCCCACTCGACTGCCGATAAGGCGACCCGCCGCTGACTGACAACGGCAGCGGCACGAGTCAGGAGTCCTTCTCAATCACTGGGCACCTGACACGGCGCCAACAGCAGTCCCCCGCGAAGACTTTGAGAGTGCGCCGGTACGAGAGGCTGAACTCGACCCGATTCTGGACACACGTGTACTGCTGGCAGGACTGTAACGCTAACTTTTGCTAGCGCCAAGTCCCCAGGTCAGCGAGGTGACTGTTGTGACTGAGGACTCCAGCTGGCCACTCTGAGCGTCGCAGTTGGCCACTGGGGTCGAGTCGGCCCGGCGGAGTCAGTCGTGACGCGCGAGCTTGGCCGAGGAGACGAGCAGGATCACGGCCAGCACGGGGATGAGCACCAGGTCCGGGAACACACCGAGGAGCAGCCCGCCCAGCATCGCGCCGGCGATCGAGCCTGCGGCCATCACCAGGGTGAAGCGGCGGTTGGCACGCAGCACCGCGAAGCTGCCGTCACGGCTGTAACGGGCGAAGGCCACCAGCATGGTCGGTAGTGACACCAGCAGCTACAGGCTGCCCGCCGTCTTGATGTCCACGCCGAACAGCAGCACGATCGTCGGGATCAACAGCTCGCCCCCCGCCACGCCCATGATCGCCGCGACCACCCCGATGCCGAACCCAGCCACGACCCCGCTGGGCACCTCCGCCCACAGTGGCAGCGTGAGCGTTCCCAGGGCGGTGGTGTGCGTGACCAGCAGGGCCACGGCCATGAGCACCATCAACTCTGCGAGCACCTTGTAGAGAGTGGAGCCGCGCATCCGCACCGCCCAGGATGCTCCGGCCCAGGCACCCGCCAGGCTCCCGGCTAGCAGGTTGACTGCGACAGGCCAGTGCGCGGCCACTTCGGAGACCGACACCGCTGCCAGGCGGGCGGGCAGCGCGGCCAGGACCACCACCAGGCTCATCGCCTTGTTCAGGATGACCGCGGAGAGCGCGGCGAACCCGAACAGGCTGATCAGCAACGGCAGTCGGAACTCCGCGCCGCCCAGCCCGATCATCCCGCCCAGAACACCGATGGCCGCTCCCGCACCGAACACCACGGGTGCCGAGTGCGTCGACCGAAGCGGGGCGAGGTTCTGGTCGGTGGTCATGGCGGGCATCCTCGCCGGTCGCGGGTCCTGTCCGCTACGGCACGGGCCCGCCTTTAGGGAAAGGCACCGGGCGCTGCCCCAAGATTCGTCCGGTCCTCTGAAGCACCTGGTGAGTGAGGGGCCTCGCGGTTTCCGGACAGGCTTCTGACCGTTTATTTCACGCGGCGATTCGCAACTTCTCGTACTCGGCGTGGACTTCGCGCGGAGGGCGGTAACCCACCGCCGAGTGGAGGCGTTTGCGATTGTACCAGAATTCGATGTAGCGAGTGATGTCCTGCCGGGCAGTCTCGCGGGTCAGGTAAGTCACCCTTGATACGCGCTCGTTCTTCAGGGCGCCGAAGAATGATTCGGCCATGGCGTTATCAAAACAGATCCCGGTGCGACCAGAAGATCTGCGGAGCCCGAACCGGTCGAGCGTCTTCCCGAACTCGGCTGACATGTAGTTACTTCCGCGGTCGGAGTGAAATATTGCACCGGCCGAGAGGTTTCTGTTCCGTGCCGCGTTGCGGATCGCCCTGGATATCAGCGGAGTTTGGTAGTGGTCGTCCATCGCGTAGCCGATCACCTCTTTCGTGCAACAGTCGATGACCGTCGCGAGGTACAGCCAGCCTTCCCCGGTCGCGATATAGGTAATGTCGCCGACGAGCTTTTCACCGGGTGCTTCCGCGGTGAAGTCGCGGCCGACGAGGTCCGGCACCTGGCCGGCCGCAGCCTGAGTGAGGTTGAACCTCTTCGGGCGTGGCTGGCAGGGCGCCAGGCCCAGTTCGCGCATGAGACGCCGGACCAGCTCCACGCCTGCGGCCACGCCCCAGCGGTCCAGCTGGGCCTGGATGCGCCGGTGCCCGTAGGTGCTGTCGGACATGTCGAAGGCTTTCTCGATGAGCAGTTTCAGTTCTTCGCGCCGCTGAGCTGTCGCGGATTCTGGGCGGGAGCGCCAGTCGTAGTAGCCGGATCGGGATACGCCGAGTCGGCCGCACATGAACTCGACGCTGTATGCGTACTCCTCGGTGTCGAGCCGCATCTCGTCGATGAACTCGTACTTGCTTGCTACCGGGGATCCTTCGCGAAGTACGCTGCGGCTTTTTTCAGGAAAGAATTTTCCATCTCCAGCTCGCGGTTGCGTCGTTCGAGTTCCTTCAGGCGCGCCCGCTCGTTCACCGTCAGTTCCGCATCGGGGGCCGGTTCCTGCTGCTTCTGGTACTTCTTCACCCAGCCGCGTAGCGTCTCCGAGTTTAGCTCAAGCTCCCGGGCGACTTCCGAGATCGTCTTGCTTGACCTCAACGCGATCTGGACGGCTTCCTCGCGGAACTCCGGCGAGTACTTACTGGGTGGCGCCACTTCTTCCTCGTTTCCTTGTTCAGGACAACCCTATTGGATGCCTGTCCGGAAACTTCGTGGCCCCTCAAGGCGGCATCACCGCTGAATTCTGCCTCCCGAAACGCAGCACCCGCTTCGAACTCTGCCTGATTGAACCAGGCCATGCCCAAGTGGGGCCGCCTGGTAGCAGGGTCCGTGAGCGCAGAGAGCAGCTCATCCAGTAGTTGCTTGCTGAATCGCGTGCCGCAGTGGCTGATGTCCGCGCCGGGCTGCAGGTCGGCTAGGTATGTGGACCGGTCGTCATCGCTCAGGTGGGCTAGACACTCGGTGTACGGCTCGACCTGTTGACCGAGGCAGCCCGCCGCGTGATCGGAGGTTGCCCCCTGCCCACACGTCGGCCATGCGGGGCTTCCCGAGGTGGATGCATCGGAAGTTCTGACGGTCATGATCGGAGGGACGTGGAAGTGGGTTTGACAGGTTGCCGACATCGGTGGATTGCGTCCGGCGCCGCTTGCCGCCAGGCAGGTACCGTCACGGTGCCGACTACTGGCCTTCCTTGGCCTGCAGTTCTCGGGCGATAGCAACATCCTGGCTCATGGCAACGACGACCTGGCGGTCCACTTCCTCCTGCTCGTGCGGCTCCCCGCACGGACAGATGCTCCACTCACCAGAGTCGACCCGTCCGACAACCCGCTGGACAAGGTCAGCAAGCTCGTCAAGCACCCCCACCGGCACCTCGACGAGTTCGCTGCCGCTCGCCGACACCGTAGCGGAGCCGAGTTCTGTCACCAGGTCCATCGCGTGAGCTGCCGCCCGGCCGTCGCGGTTGGCCGCCGCGTACTTTCCGGCCTGTGCGCCGGCCATCACCAGGCGCCCCAGAGCCATGGTGGGCACGTCCACGGTGCGCGCGTCCAGACGGACCGGACGCACAGCGTGGACAGCGGAGGCATCCTCGTTGGAGTCGTCCGCCGCAGCCGCGATCGCGTCCGCGACCATCTCCGGCGAGACCAGATGGACTGCTTCCTCGGGGTCCAGCCTGACCTTCTCTGCGGCCGTGCTGACCACGTAGGCCACCACATCTCGAACCGCTACCGGTTCGACCTCAAGGCCGCGTGTCAGTAGCACTGCCGTGGTCTGGGCCACCAGGGCCTTGAACCCCGTGCCGCTCTTGATGTCCGCCATGAGGACCAGCGTAGAGGGGCGCTTTGTTGGATTGCGACAAAGCCGTCCAAGCAAAGGGCAGTAACCATCGCGCTCCGTGCGCCGTCCCGCGAAGCTGTCATCAAACCGTCGCCCGATCACCGCTGCACCGTCGTTGCGCCAATGGCCTCCCCTTGGCCTCCCCTCGCCGTGACCGGACGAAAGCAGCTCTGACAGCCTCCGGCCCACAAGGTCAAGGACAAGCAAAAGGCCCAGGTCAGCGGGTATCTGACCTGGGCCTTTCAAAGAGCCGCCTTCGGGATTCGAACCCGAGACCTACGCATTACGAGTGCGTTGCTCTGGCCATCTGAGCTAAGGCGGCGCGCTGTCCGCACTATGGTGCGATCAGCAACGGCGGTAAGTCTACACAGTTTCCGGGGGTGCTCCGACCACGCCCCGGGACGGCCGGTCCCGCCGGAGGTGGGAGGCCCCGTCGGCGGTCCCGGGGTGTGCCGGTGCCGCTACGAGCAGCGTTTCCCCTGCGAGGGCAGGGTGCCACGGAGCAGGTACGCGTCGATCGCGGAGTCGACGCACGTGCTGCCGCGGCCGTACGCCGTGTGACCGTCGCCGTCGTACGTGAGGAGTCTGCCCCCGGAGAGCTGCGAGGCGAGGGAGCGGGCCCAGGCGTAAGGGGTCGCCGGGTCGCGGGTCGTGCCCACGACCACGATCGGCGCCGAGCCCTTGGCCTCGATGCGGTGCGGCCGGCCCGTCGCCTGCACCGGCCAGTAGGCGCAGTTCAGCGACGCCCAGGCCAGCCCTTTCCCGAACACCGGCGACTCCTTCTCGAACGCCGGAAGGGCGTCCCGCACCTCCTGCGGGGTCGAGAAGGCCGGCGGCAGGTCCAGGCAGTTCACGGCCGCGTTCGCGAACATCAGATTGGAGTACTGACCGTTCGCGCCCCGCTCGTAGTAGGTGTCCGACAGCAGGAGCAGTCCGGCGCCGTCGCCGCTCCGCATCGCCGAGGTCAGCGCCTCGCGCAGCTGGGGCCAGGCCGTCTGGTCGTACATCGCCGCGATCACCCCCGTCATGGCCAGGGCCTCGCCCAGCTTGCGGCCTCCCGAGTCGCCCGTCGGAAGGGGGGACGCGTCGAGCTTCCCGAAGAACGCCTTCAGCTTCTGGCCGGCCTTCTCCGGCGAGGTGCCGGGGACGCCGAGCGGGCAGTTCGTCTGCCGGAGGCAGTCCTTGACGAAAGATTCGAACGCCCCTTCGAAGCCTGCCGTCTGGTCCTCGTTGAGCTTGCGGGCCGACAGGGCCGGGTCCATCGCACCGTCCAGCACCATCCGGCCGACCCGGTTCGGGAACAGTCCGGCGTAGGTCGCCCCGAGGAACGTCCCGTACGACGCCCCCACATAGGTCAGCTTCCGTTCGCCCAGCGCCGCCCGCAGGACATCCATGTCGCGGGCCGCCTCGACCGTGGAGACATGGCGCAGCAGGGCCGGAGACTGGCGGCCGCAGCCCTCCGCGAACCGCTTGTACGCGTCGACCAGCGCGTTCCTCTCCTGCTGGCTGTCGGGGGTGATGTCGGTCTGCGTGTACGCGTCCATCTGGGGGCCGCTGAGGCACTTGACGGGCTCACTGCCGGCCACGCCGCGCGGGTCGACGGCGACCAGGTCGTAGCGGGCGCGGATCTCCGCCGGGTAGCCGGTGCCCGCGTACTGCTGCAGATAGCCGACCGCCGATCCCCCGGGACCGCCGGGGTTCACCAGCAGGGAGCCGAGGCGCTTGCCCTGATCGGTGGCCTTCTTGCGGGCGAGGGCCAGTCCGACGGTGCCCGAGTCCGGCCGGGCGTAGTCGCGCGGCACCTTCATCGTGGCGCACTCGAAGCCCGGG
Source organism: Streptomyces sp. NPDC007264 (assembly GCF_042869095.1). Lineage (NCBI taxonomy): Bacteria > Bacillati > Actinomycetota > Actinomycetes > Kitasatosporales > Streptomycetaceae > Streptomyces > Streptomyces sp. NPDC007264. Next base: position 92,616 of record NZ_JBIAFD010000024.1, on the reverse strand, counting down.
ACCCCGCACTCCCGCCAGGCCAGCTTCTGCGTGTAGTACGAGGTCAGCGCAGCCGGCGTGGACCGGGGCAGCGCGGCGAGTCCCGCCTGCGCCGTCGCCGTCGTGGAACCCCCCTGGGAGCAGGCCGAGACGAACAGTCCGGCGGCGGCGAGCAGGGCGCCGCCCGCCCGCACCATGCGCGGCGGGCGGAGGAGGGGGAGAAGGAGGGAGCGGCTCGGGCGAGGACGGCGGGACGGTCCTGGGATGGGCCTGGTGTGCATTCTGCGAGCGTAACGCTGTGCGATGCATCGCTCACCTTCAGTCGCGAAGGTGCCTCGTACGAGTGATGGGGACACCACCGCCCAGGCTCCTCTCCCCGGCCGGCCTCTCCCGGCCGGCCACGGCCGGTTCGGCGGGTCGTGCGGTTCGGCGGGTCGTGCGGTTCGGCGGGTCGTGCGGTTCGGCCGTAGGATCCGGCCGTCGTACGGTTCGGCGGTCGTGCGGTCAGCCCGTCCGCAGCGCCATCGTCATGGCCTCCACCGCCAGCAGCGGCGCCACGTTCCGGTCCAGGGCCTCGCGGCACGCGGCGATCGCCTCGATGCGGCGCAGGGTGGATTCCGGGGTGCTGCCGCGGGCCAGACGCTCCAGGGCGTCCTCCGCGTCCGTGTTGGCGAGGGCGATGCGGGAGCCGAGCTGAAGGGCAAGCACATCGCGATAGAAGCCGGTCAGGTCGGTGAGGGCCTGGTCCAGGCTGTCGCGCTGGGTACGGGTTCTGCGGCGCTTCTGTCTGTCCTCCAGCTCCTTCATCACGCCCGCGGTGCCGCGCGGCATGCGTCCGCCCTGCACCGCCCCGAGTGCCGTCTTCAGCTCCTCGGTCTCCTTGGTGTCGACCTCCTCCGCGAGCTGCCGGGAGTCCTCGGTTGCCGCGTCGACGAGCTCCTGGGCGGCCCTGAGGCAGCCGCCGATGTCATCGATCCGCAGCGGGAGGCTGAGCACGGCGGCCCGGCGCTCGCGGGCGCGCTCGTCCGTGGCCAGACGGCGGGCGCGCTCGACATGGCCCTGGGTGGCGCCGGCGGCGGCGGCCGCGATCGCGGGCTCGATGCCGTCGCGGCGTACGAGCATGTCCGCGACCGCCTCCACGGACGGCGTGCTCAGGTTCAGGTGGCGGCAGCGGGAGCGGATCGTCGGCAGGACGTCCTCCAGGGAGGGGGCGCACAGCAGCCAGACCGTACGGGGAGCGGGCTCCTCCAGGGCCTTGAGGACCGCGTTGGCCGACTTCTCGTTCAGCCGCTCGGCGTCCTCCACGAGGATCACCTGCCAGCGTCCGTTCGCCGGCGAGGTGAACGACTTGCGGACCGTGTCACGCATGTCCTCGGCAAGGATCTGGGTGCCCACGGCGGCCACCGTGGTGACATCCGCGTGCGTGCCGATCAGCGCGGTGTGGCAGCCGTCGCAGAAGCCGCAGCCGGGGGAGCCACCGAGGGCGCGGTCGGGGCTCACGCACTGGAGCGCGGCGGCGAACGCCCGTGCCACCTGCGTACGTCCCGCGCCGGGCGGGCCCGTGAACAGCCAGGCGTGCGTCATCTTCGACGCCTCGGGCGGCGGTGCGTAGGCGGCGGCCGCGGTGACCAGGGCGTCGGCGTCACGCGCGGCCGCGTCGAGCTGCCCGCTCACCCTCTCCTGACCGACCAGGTCGTCCCACACGCTCACGGGACACCGCCCTTTCGTCGCACTTCGCCTCTCCGCGGTCCATTGTGCGGGTCGGCACCGACAACGACGCCGGAGCGCCCGCGCGGCACCGGGCCGCGGCGGCACCAGGACACCGCTCTCAGCGTCGTCGATCTCAACGCCGCCGGCCGGAACCGCCGCCCTCGTCCCAGTGCCCCTCGTCCTCGTCGTCGCGTGGACCGAGCAGTTCGTCGGCGAGGGTCGGCAGGTCGTCCAGCGGGGTCTCCTCGGCCCAGTCCGGACGGGGACGGCTGCGCGGCCGTCCCTCGGGATCCATCCGGGGCAGCTCGCGCGTGCGGTCCTCGGCGCCGTCGGGTCGCGGCGCCTGGCGCTCGTCGCGGAAGAAGCCCGGCGGCACCCGGTCCGCCGGATCACCGGCGCCACCGTCCCGTACCGGCGGCAGCACGGCGGTCTCGTCCGCGGCACCCGGCGGGACCGGCGGCAGCACCGCCGTCTCGTCGGCCGCCGTCCGCTCATCGGCCGGCCTGGGCAGCTTCGCCGTGGTTTCCGACTCGGACTCCCCCACCCGCACGGGCGGCAGCACGGCGGTCTCGTCGGCCGGACCGCCCATCGCGTTCGACGGCGTCACCAGCGGTGTGGGCACCGTCGTCTCGTTGTCCGGCGACGAGCCTGACGAGGTCCGGCCCCCGGTCCCGGACCCGGTCCCGGCGGAACCGGTGGCTCCGGCGCCGGTGCCGCCCGCCGCCCTGCCGTCCGCACCGGCCGTACCCGCCGCACCCGAGGCCGCCACGCCGGACGACGCCGCCGCCTGGGCCGCGGCCCGGCGCGCCTCCTCCGCCCGCAGCAGCGCCTCCTCGGCCTTCCGCTGCTTCTCCAGGCGACGCTCCTCGGCCTCGGCCCGCAGCCGGGCCTCCTCCTCCGCCTGCCTGCGCCGCCGCTCCTCCTCGGCCTTGCGCCGCGCCTCCTCGGCCGCCCGCGCCTGCTCCTCCGCGAGGAGCCGCGCCTGCTCCTCCTCGGCACGACGGCGGGCCTCCTCGGCCCGCTGCCGGGCCTCCTCGGCCTGGCGCTCGGCCTCCCGGCGCTGCGCCTCCTCCAGCTCCCGCTGCTTGCGCTCCTCCTCCTCGGCGCGCAGCCTGGCGAGCTGCTCCTGGCGCTCGCGCTCCAGCCGCTCCTCCTCGGCCTTGCGCGCCGCCTCTTCCTCCGCCTTGCGCCGTGCCTCCTCCTCGGCCTTCCGGCGCGCCTCCTCCTGGGCCTTCACCTCGGCCTCGGAGAGCGGCAGCATCTGGTCGAGCCGGTGGCGGATCACCGTCGTGACCGCCTCGGGCTCCTGGGCCGCGTCGACGACCAGATAGCGTCCGGGGTCGGCGGCGGCCAGCGTGAGGAAACCGGACCGCACGCGCGCGTGGAACTCGGCCGGCTCCGACTCCAGCCGGTCGGGCGCCTCCGTGAACCGCTCGCGCGCGGTCTCCGGCGCGACGTCCAGCAGAACGGTCAGATGCGGCGCGAGACCGTCGGTCGCCCACCGGTTGATCCGGGCGATCTCGGTCGGGGACAGGTCGCGGCCGGCGCCCTGGTAGGCCACGGACGAGTCGATGTAGCGGTCCGAGACCACCACCGCGCCCCGGTCCAGCGCCGGGCGTACGACCGTGTCCACGTGCTCCGCGCGGTCCGCGGCGTACAACAACGCCTCCGCGCGGTGCGAAAGTCCGGCGCTGGAGACGTCCAGCAGGATCGACCTCAGCCGCTTGCCGACCGGTGTCGCGCCCGGCTCACGGGTCAGCACGACCTCGTGGCCCTTGGCGCGGATCCACTCGGCGAGCGCCTCGGCCTGGGTGGACTTCCCGGCGCCGTCACCACCCTCCAGGGCGATGAAGAAGCCGCTCGCCGCGGGCACCTGCACCGGGTCGTCACCGCCGCGCAGCGCGTCCCGCAGATCGTGCCGCAGCGGCACGCCGGAGCGGTCGTCCACCTTGGCGAGGACCAGCGCGGCCACCGGCAGCAGCAGCGCGCCGACCAGCATCAGCGTGAAGGCGGCGCCGCCGTGCGCGAACACGAACTTGCCGTTCTCCAGCCGGTGCGGCCCGATCCCTCCCGCCACCACCGGTGCCGCCAGCGCCCCGAGCACGACGAAGACCCGGACGACCGCGTGCAGGTGGTCGGTGGTCCGCGCCCGCCGGTGGTCCTCGGCCTCCTGGTCGAGCAGCGTGTGACCGGTGTTCGCGGCGACGCCCGCGCCGATGCCGGCGAGCGCCCCGATCAGCAGCACGCTGGTGACGTCCGGATCGAGTCCGCAGGCGAGCAGCGCGACACCGGTGAAGGCGATCGCGAGCGCGAGCAGCCGGCGCCGTGACAGCGAGGGCAGCACGCCGGGCGCCGTACGGATGCCGACGGCCGTGCCGCCGGTCAGCGCGAGGACCAGCAGACCGTACGTCACCGGGCCGCCGCCCAGGTCCTCGGCGTGCAGAACCGAGACGGCGACGGCCGCGGAGACCGCCCCGGCGACGGCCGCGCAGGCGAGCACCAGAAGAGGGATCGCTCCCGTACGGCCCTTGTCGACGGCCCCGCCCGTCCTGGGGCGGCGCAGGCCCTCCAGCGGCGACCGCGCACGGGGAGTGCGGGTGCCGGGCAGTTCGAGGAAGGTGACCACCGAGAGGGAAGCGGCGAACAGCCCGGCCGCAACGTACGAGGCGAGGGCCGCCTGGTGCTGGTCGAACCAGGCGATGCCCGTGCCCAGCAGATTGTTCAGGAGTGACGCGAGGACCAGCGCGGCGGCGGCCAGCGGCACCGCCGCGAAGCCCGTGCGCAGCGACAGCCGCCGCAGTGCGTCCATGTGGTCCGGCAGCGGGCGCACCGTCGCGCCTTCCAGGGGCGGCGCGGGCAGCAGGGCGGGCGCCGCGCCCTCGCGGCACACCGTCCAGAAGCGCTCGGCGACCCCGGTCACGAAGGCGGTCACCAGCAGGACCGCGAGCGCGTCCGCCGGAGCCCAGTCGATCCACAGGGGGGCGACGATCAGCAGGGCGGCCCGCAGGCCGTCGGCGCCGACCATGGTCCAACGGCGGTCGAGCGGACCGTCCTGGGAGGTCAGCGCATTGAGCGGGCCGAGCAGGACAGCCCCGAAGAGCAGGGTCGCCAGGACACGCGCACCGAAGACGGTCGCGATGGCGAGGGCCACGCCTCGGTAGCCCCCGCCGAAGGACCCCTCGGCGACAGCGGTCTGGAGGGCGAGCACGACCAGCACGAGCAGGGCGAGGGCATCGCCCACACCGCCGATGAGCTGGGCGCTCCACAGCCGTTTCAGTTGCGGTCGGCGCAGGAGCGCGCGGACGGCGCGCTCGCGGGAGTCTGCGACCAGGGCGTCGTCGGGGGCCGGGATGTTCGCCGTCGGCTGCTCGGCTCGCGTCATGCGTTCAGCCTATCGGGAGCCGCCGACAGCCCGAGGCGACCGACCGAACGTGCGCACGCCTGACACCAAACTGATGCCGGAGCGTACGTTTCGTACGAGTCGTGCGCGTCGTACGCGCCGTACGCGCCGTACGCGCCGTACGCGCCGTACGCGCCGTACGCGCCGTACGCGCCGTACGCGCCGTACGCGCCGTACGCGCCGTACGCGCTCATGCGGACCGGCCGAGGGGTCCGAGCATCCGGCCGCTGCCCGCGGCCGCCGCGCCGGTCAGGGCTCGACCGACGCCTTCGGCGCCGCCGTCTTCGCCGCAGCGGCCTTCTTGGCGGGCGCCTTCTTCGCGGTGGTCTTCTTGGCGGCCGCCTTCTTCGCCGTCGACGCCGTCTTCTTGGCCGGCGCCTTCTTGGCGGCGGCCTTCTTCGCCGTCTTCTTGGCGGGTCCCTTGGCGCGCTTCTCCGCGAGCAGCTCGAAGCCGCGCTCCGGGGTGATCGTCTCGACGCTGTCGCCGGAGCGCAGGGTCGCGTTGGTCTCGCCGTCGGTGACGTACGGGCCGAAGCGGCCGTCCTTGACGACGACCGGCTTCCCGCTGACCGGGTCCTCACCCAGTTCCTTCAGCGGCGGCTTGGCGGCGGCCCGGCCACGCTGCTTGGGCTGGGCGTAGATCGCCTGCGCCTCCTCCAGCGTGATCGCGAAGATCTGGTCCTCCGCCTGCAGCGACCGCGAGTCCGTGCCCTTCTTCAGGTACGGCCCGTAGCGCCCGTTCTGCGCGGTGATCTCCGCGCCGTCCGTGTCCGTGCCGACGACCCGCGGCAGGGACATCAGCCGGAGCGCGTCGTCGAGGGTCACCGTGTCCAGGGACATCGACTTGAACAGGGAGGCCGTGCGCGGCTTGACGGCGTTCTTGCCCGTCTTCGGGGTGCCCTCGGGCAGGATCTCCGTGACGTACGGGCCGTAGCGGCCGTCCTTGGCGACGATCGGGCGGCCCGTCCCCGGATCGGTGCCCAGGGTGCGCTCGCCGCTCGGCTTGGCGAGCAGTTCCTCGGCCAGTTCGACGGACAGCTCGTCCGGGGCCAGGTCGTCCGGGATGTCGGCGCGCTGGTGCTGCTCGGAGTCCTTCTCGCCGCGCTCGATGTACGGGCCGTACCGGCCGACCCGCAGGACGATGTCGTTGCCGACGGGGAACGAGGACACCTCACGCGCGTCGATCGCGCCCAGGTCGGTCACGAGTTCCTTGAGACCGCCGAGGTGGTCCCCGTCGCCGTTGCCCGCCTCGGCCGCACCGCCGTTGCCGGTGCCCTCGCCGAAGTAGAAGCGCTTCAGCCACGGCACGGCCTGCGCCTCGCCGCGGGCGATGCGGTCGAGGTCGTCCTCCATCTTGGCGGTGAAGTCGTAGTCGACCAGCCGGCCGAAGTGCTTCTCCAGGAGGTTGACGACGGCGAAGGACAGGAAGGACGGCACCAGGGCGCTGCCCTTCTTGAACACGTATCCGCGGTCGAGGATCGTGCCGATGATCGACGCGTACGTCGACGGACGGCCGATCTCGCGCTCCTCCAGCTCCTTGACCAGCGATGCCTCGGTGTAGCGGGCCGGGGGCTTGGTGGCGTGGCCGTCGACGGTGATCTCGTCGGCGGTCAGCGCGTCGCCCTCGGCGACCTGCGGCAGCCGGCGCTCGCGGTCGTCCAGCTCGGCGTTCGGGTCGTCGGCACCCTCGACGTACGCCTTCAGGAAGCCGTGGAAGGTGATCGTCTTGCCGGACGCGCTGAACTCGGCGTCCCGGCCGTCGGCGGCGGTGCCACCGATCCGGACCGTGACCGAGTTCCCCGTCGCGTCCTTCATCTGGGAGGCGACGGTCCGCTTCCAGATCAGCTCGTAGAGCCTGAACTGATCGCCGGTCAGCCCCGTCTCCGCGGGCGTGCGGAAACGGTCGCCCGAGGGCCGGATCGCCTCGTGCGCCTCCTGCGCGTTCTTGACCTTGGCGGCGTACGTGCGCGGCTGCTGCGGCAGGTAGTCGGCGCCGTACAGCTGCGTGACCTGGGCGCGGGCGGCGGTGATCGCCGTGTCCGACAGGGTCGTGGAGTCCGTACGCATGTACGTGATGAAGCCGTTCTCGTACAGCTTCTGCGCGACCTGCATGGTGGCCTTCGCGCCGAAGCCGAGCTTGCGGCTGGCCTCCTGCTGCAGCGTCGTCGTACGGAACGGGGCGTACGGCGAGCGGCGGTACGGCTTGGACTCGACCGAGCGGACCGCGAACCGTGTGTGCTCCAGGGCGGCGGCCAGCGCCCGGGCGTTCGCCTCGTCCAGGTGGAGCGTGTTCGCGCCCTTGAGCCGACCCAGGGAGTCGAAGTCACGGCCCTGGGCGACGCGCTTGCCGTCGACCGCCGCGAGCCGCGCCACCAGGGAGGACGGGTCGGACGAGTCGCCGGCACGGCCGGTGCCGAAGGTGCCGGTGAGGTCCCAGTACTCGGCGGAGCGGAACGCCATGCGCTCCCGCTCCCGCTCGACGACCAGGCGAGTGGCCACGGACTGGACGCGGCCCGCCGACAGCCGCGGCATGACCTTCTTCCACAGGACGGGCGAGACCTCGTAGCCGTAGAGGCGGTCGAGGATGCGCCGGGTCTCCTGGGCGTCGACCAGCTTCTGGTTCAGCTCGCGCGGATTGCGCACGGCCTGCTGGATCGCGTCCTTGGTGATCTCGTGGAAGACCATCCGCTTGACCGGGACCTTGGGCTTGAGCACCTCCTGGAGGTGCCACGCGATGGCCTCGCCCTCGCGGTCCTCATCGGTGGCGAGGAAGAGCTCGTCGGAGTCCCGAAGCAGATCCTTGAGCTTCTTGACCTGCGCCTTCTTGTCGGCGTTGACGACATAGATGGGCTGGAAGTCGTGCTCGACGTCCACGCCGAGGCGACGCACCTCGCCGGTGTACTTCTCGGGAACCTCCGCGGCGCCGCTCGGAAGGTCACGGATGTGCCCGACGCTCGCCTCGACGGTGTAGCCGGGGCCGAGATAGCCCTTGATCGTCTTCGCCTTGGCAGGCGACTCGACGATGACAAGTCGGCGGCCGCCCTGTGCGGTCTCGCTGGTCGGGGACAACTTCGCTCTTCTCTCCGGTCGACGCTCTGGGTCCTCCCCAGGGCTTCGTCCCGGGGTCTGTCGTGGTGACGCTGCGGAGTGTGACGGTACAGCCCGCCCCCGTGTCAAACGGGAAAAGCCCGCAACGGCCACTCGAACGGTAACCCGACTACCGGTATTCCTGCCGCCCGGAGTAGCCACCTGTCCCTCGGGTCCTGTCCGGAGGGTGATCTCCCGGTTACCGGAGCCCCGGCCGCCGGACCGCCGTGAACCATGACGTCACAGGCGTGAGAAGCTCCATGCGGCGAGGACGAGCGCGGCCACCGCGACGAGGCTCGCGAGGGCGGTGGATGCGGCGCGGCTCACACCCTCGGCCACCGGCTCGCGGCGGTGCAGCCGCACCGCGGTCCAGATCAGCAGGGCGCCGCCGAACAGGGCGAACACCGTGCCCGCGAAGACCGCCGGTCCGCTCTCCATGGTCTTGCTCCTCCCGGCCTGGACCGCCGGACCGCCCGGACGGCCCGGATCGGGAGGCTGGCACACGCGGGAGGACGGAGCGCGAACCCGGGGTGAACGCCGGACGGACGAGCCGCCCTGACGCCACGCGCCCGGACCGGCTCGCGCACCGGGTGCCCGGACCGGTGGCGCGGCGTCCTGTGGCGAAGCCCGCGCATCGTCTCGAATTCGCCGGCTCGAATTCGCCGTCCCGAATTCGACGTCTTGACCTCGTCGGCCTGAACTCGTCGGCCCGGAGCCCGGCCCGAATCCGGCAGGGCTTCCGGCAGGGCTTCCGGGGCCCGTCACGGCGCGGGTTCGAGGAAGCCCTGCTCGACCAGCAGCCGGATCTGCGCGGGAGTCCGGTCCCGCAGCAGCACCGGGTCCTCGCCGACCAGCTGCGCAATGGCGTCGAGGATCCGTCCCGCGCTCAGGGTGCCGTCGCAGACGCCGGCGAAACCCGCGCCCACGGTGTCCACCCGGGTGGCGCGGCGCATCCCGCGGTTCTGACGCAGCACCACGTGCTCCGGGTCCTCGGCGCCGGGCAGCCCGACCTGCTCCTGGACGACCTCGGCGGCGAGCCTGAAGTGCCCGGCGAGCAGGGCCGCGTCGTCGTGCTCCCGCAGGTACGCGACGCGCTCGAAGTGGGCGCGCACGGCCTCGCCGAGCGGCTGTTCGACCGGATGCGGCCACTCCTCGACGGTGATCGAGGGCTCGGCGGCGTCCGTCCTGCGCAGCGTGATCCAGCCGAAGCCGACCGCCTGCACCTTGCGTGCCTCGAACTCGTCGAGCCATGCGTCGTACCGGGCCTGGTACTCGGCCGTCCCCCCTCGGTGGTCGCCGGCGTCCCGCAGCCACAACTCGGCGTACTGCGTGACGTCCTGGACCTCGCGCTGCACGATCCAGGCGTCGCAGCCACCCGGCACCCATGAGCGCAGCCGGTCCTGCCAGTCCTCCCCTTCCACGTGCTGCCAGTTGGCGAGGAACTGCGCGAACCCGCCCCGATTCAGCCGTGCCCCCGCCTGCTGAACGAGCGTGCGGCACAGATCGTCCCCGCCCATGCCGCCGTCTCGGTAGGTGAGCCGGGCTGCGGGAGAGATCACGAAGGGCGGGTTCGACACGATCAGGTCGTACGTCTCGTCGTCGCGGATCGGCTCGAAGAGGGAGCCCTGGCGAAGGTCCGCGGCCGGGGCGCCGGAGAGCGCGAGGGTGAGCGCGGCGATGTGCAGGGCGCGGGGGTTGACGTCGGTCGCGGTCACGCGCGTGGCGTGCCGTGCGGCGTGCAGCGCCTGGATGCCGGAACCGGTGCCGACGTCGAGGGCGGCGCCGGCCGGGGTCCGCACGGTGATGCCGGCGAGGGTGGTGGAGGCGCCGCCGACGCCCAGGACGACCTCTTCCGCGCGGCTGCCGATGCCACCCGCACCGCCGACCGCACAGCCGAGGTCGGAGACGATGAACCAGTCCTCGCCGTCGGGTCCGCCGTACGGCCGGACGTCCACGGCCGCGGCCACCTCGTCCCCGCCGGTCGGGACCAGCCAGCCGGCTTCCAGGCACGCGTCGACGGGCAGGACGCCCGCCACGCGCGCGTGCGGCACGGGTTGCTGCAGCAGGAACAGCCGTACCAGCGTCTCCAGCGGCGTGTCCCCGCGTGTCGCCCGGAGCGCGGGCACGGTCTCGCTCCGGGCGAGCGCCGCGTACGCGGGCGCGCCGAGCAGTTCGAGCAGCCCGTCGGCGGTGAAGGAGGCCGCGCGGAGGGCGTCCCTCAGCCGTGCGGTGACGTCGGGGTGGTCGGTGGTGGGCAGGGTGGCGAGGCCGGAGTTACTCACGTCGACCATTCTGGCCCCGGGCGACCGGTCATCGGGGCCCACCGCCACGGTCGGCCGTCCCGCGAGCCGGGAGGGGCGGGGCGCTCAGCGCCGTGCGACACCGAGCGGGCGCGCACCCGGCACTCGGCACCCCGGCACCCCCGCAGCACCCTCTTCGCGCCCGGCACCCGGCACCCGGCAGCACGCTCTCCGCGCCCGTACCCGGGACCGCCGCTCAGCCCGAGGCCGCGGGGGTGGAAGCCGACGGGGAGGCGGACTTGCAGCTCTGCTGCTGTGCCATGGCCTTGCCGACGTCGCCCTCCTCCAGCTGCTTCAGCGCATCGCTCCCGTTCTTGCTGAGCTTGTCCAACTGCGTCGCGATCCCCTTGAGCCCGTCGGCGAACTTCCCCTGGTCCTTGGTGTCGAGACCGTCCACCTGCTTCTTGAGGTCCGTGTAGGCCGCGGAGATGCCGTTGAGCTCCTTGACCGCGTTCTTCTGCTTCGTCGCGCCGTTGTCGACGTCCGGCGCGCCCGCCGTGTCGACGGCGGCACCGATCGCCTTGTAGGCGTCGGACATGGCCTGGAATGCCTGGGAGTCGGTCTTCTGGACCTGCTCCGGGGTGCTGTTGTCCGAGGTCTGCTTCTGGATCGCGGCGCTTGCGCCCGCGATCTTCCTGGCCTGCGGCTGCACCGCGTCGCAGACCTGCTTGGCCCAGGATCCCAGCTTGTCGTCGGTCCCGCCGCTGTTGCTGGTGCACGCCGACAGCGCCAGTACCAGTACCGCACCGCCGGACACCGCGGCCGCGAGCTTCTTGTTCACCGGATCGGTCCCTTCCATGGCTCTCTCGGCCCCGGAACATACACGCCAACCGGGCGACAACCCCATGTCGAATATCGCTTATGGCTGTTATGGGATTGTTTGCTCCGTGCGAGAGAAGCCTCACGAAGGGGGCGCGAACGCAACAGGGCGGGCGCACGGCGTCTCGATGATCGCCGTACGCCCGCCCGTTTGCCGGCGCCTGACCAGGCCGGAAGAGCGGGTGCCGTGGAACCGGCTACGAAACCACCGCCGGATCGGCGGGCTTCGACACCCTCTCGGCGTTGTCTTCGTCACCCACGGCGATTCCGCGCCGCTTGGAGACGTACACCGCGCCCACGATCACGACGAGCGCGAGCAGCGAGATCAGGACCCGTACACCGAGACTCTTGTCACTCCCGTACGAGAATTTGATCACCGCCGGTGCGATGAGCAGCGACACCAGGTTCATCACCTTCAGCAGCGGGTTGATCGCCGGGCCTGCGGTGTCCTTGAAGGGATCGCCGACCGTGTCGCCGATCACCGTGGCGGCGTGCGCTTCACTGCCCTTGCCGCCGTGGTGGCCGTCCTCGACGAGCTTCTTCGCGTTGTCCCAGGCACCTCCGGAGTTGGCGAGGAAGACCGCCATCAGCGTGCCGGCGCCGATGGCACCGGCGAGGAAGGCGCCGAGCGCTCCGACGCCGAGCGTGAAGCCGATGAAGATGGGCGCCATGACGGCGAGCAGGCCGGGCGTGGCCAGCTCTCTGAGGGCGTCCTTGGTGCAGATGTCGACGACCCTGCCGTACTCCGGCTGCTCCGTGTAGTCCATGATCCCGGGCCGCTCACGGAACTGCCGCCGCACCTCGTAGACCACCGCGCCCGCCGCACGCGACACCGCGTTGATCGCCAGCCCCGAGAAGAGGAAGACGACCGCCGCGCCCGCGATCAGGCCGACCAGGTTGTTCGGCTGCGAGATGTCCATGACCAGCGTCATCGGTCCGCCGCCACCGACCTTCTCGCCCACGTCCTGTGCGGCCGTGGTGATCGCGTCGCGGTACGAGCCGAAGAGCGCCGAGGCCGCGAGGACGGCCGTGGCGATGGCGATGCCCTTGGTGATCGCCTTCGTGGTGTTGCCCACGGCGTCCAGATCGGTGAGCACCTGCGCGCCCGAGCCCACGACGTCGCCGGACATCTCGGCGATGCCCTGCGCGTTGTCGGAGACCGGGCCGAAGGTGTCCATGGCGACGATCACACCGACCGTGGTGAGCAGGCCGGTGCCGGCCAGCGCCACCGCGAACAGCGCGAGCATGATCGAGGTACCGCCGAGCAGGAACGCCCCGTACACGCCGAGCCCGATCAGCAGCGCGGTGTAGACGGCCGATTCGAGACCCACGGAGATACCGGCGAGGATCACGGTGGCCGGGCCGGTCAGCGAGGTCTTGCCGATGTCCCGCACCGGACGGCGGGTGGTCTCGGTGAAGTAGCCGGTGAGCTGCTGGATCAGGGCGGCGAGCACGATGCCGATGGCCACGGCTACGACCGCGAGGATCCGCGGATCGCCGTCCTTGGCCCGGATCGCCGCGTCGGAGACGCCCTTGAGGTCGGCGTACGACGACGGGAGATACGCGAAGACGGCCGCGGCGACCAGTGCCAGCGAGATCAGCGCGGAGATGAAGAACCCCCGGTTGATCGCGGACATGCCGCTGCGGTCGGCGCGGCGCGGGGCCACGGCGAAGATGCCGATCATCGCGGTCACGACCCCGATGGCGGGGACGATCAGCGGGAACGCCAGTCCGGAATCGCCGAACGCCGCCTTGCCGAGGATCAGTGCGGCGACGAGCGTCACCGCGTACGACTCGAAGAGGTCGGCCGCCATGCCCGCACAGTCGCCGACGTTGTCGCCCACGTTGTCGGCGATGGTCGCGGCATTGCGCGGGTCGTCCTCCGGAATGCCCTGCTCGACCTTGCCGACCAGGTCGGCGCCGACGTCGGCGGCCTTGGTGAAGATGCCGCCGCCGACACGCATGAACATGGCGATCAGCGCCGCGCCGAGACCGAAGCCCTCCAGGACCTTCGGCGCGTTCGCCGCGTACACCAGCACCACACAGGAGGCGCCCAGCAGACCGAGCCCCACTGTGAACATGCCGACGACACCGCCCGTGCGGAACGCGATCTTCATGGCTTTGTGCGAGACGGCGGTGAGATCCTTTTCCGGCTCACCGTCCGCCGGGGTTGCCTCGCGTGCCGCCGCGGCAACCCGCACATTGCTTCGTACGGCGAGCCACATGCCGATGTATCCGGTGGCCGCCGAGAACGCCGCTCCGATCAGGAAGAACATCGACCGTCCGGCGCGCTGATTCCAGTCGTCCGCGGGCAGCAGCATGAGCAGGAAGAACACGATCACTGCGAATACGCCGAGCGTGCGCAGCTGCCGGGTCAGATAGGCGTTCGCGCCCTCCTGGACCGCCGCCGCGATCTTCTTCATGCTGTCGGTGCCCTCGCCGGCCGCGAGGACCTGTCGCACCAGAACCCCGGCGACCACGAGGGCCGCGAGGGCCACGACGCCGATGACCACGACGATCATGCGGTTGCTGTCGGTCAGTACCGCGGCTGCGAGGGATGTGGGGTGATCGAACTGTTGAGGGGTAGAAAGCCCCGCCATTCGTCCTCCTTGACGCTTGGGCTGAGCTCAAGATGTGGACGGATTGTAGGGAGCGGAACCTGATCAAAACAGGCCGCGGTAATCAGAATTGGTCTTCAGGTGCTCTTCAGCAAATGATCGCACGCGAGCTACAGAACCCGAAAGTGGTAACGCCCTAAAACCATTGACTCGATGAGCACTTGATCAAATTATCGCGCGATTGATCGTGAAGCAATTCACGAATTCGGGGTCCCGGCTGTACAAAAAGAAGGGTCCTGCACAGGGCAGGACCCTTCGAAGCCGTACGAAACGCACGGGAGGGAGAGGGCGAGGGAGCGTGCGTGGGGTGGCGGTGGGACCGCCCAGGGCGTCAGGCCGGGAGTGTGACGGGCGGTGTGGTCGGCCAGCTCATCCTGATCCGTCCGCCGTCCCGCCCTGCGGTGACCTCGACGTCGTCGACGAGACCGCTGATGACAGCGAGGCCCATCTCGTCCTCCTCGGCCTCCGCGTCCGCCTCGCCGCCGGCTCCGGACGGCTGGGCACCGGGTGCCGCGTGCGGCGCCTCGTCACCGACCTCGATGGAGAACTGTTTCTCCTCCTCGGTCAGCAGCACCCGCACCGGCGCCGAGATGCCGTTGCTCTGGTGCAGCCCGACGGCACGCGTGCAGGCCTCACCGACGGCGAGCCTGACCTCGTCGAGGACGGCCTCCTCCACTCCGGCCCTGCGCGCCACCGCGGCCGCCACCAGTCGGGCGGTCCGGACGTGCTCGGGCAACGCGCTGAAGCGGAGTTCAACGGTGGCCATGCATCCCCCTCGGAACTTCGGGCGTGCGGTCAGGGGGCCGGGCCACCGGGCCCGGTCCCCCTCATTGCTCCTGCCGTCCGGGCGCTGCGGCCCGGACGGGATCAGTCGGTGGCCGCCACCGCTTCCTCGACCGAGGTGTGGATCGGGAACACCTTGGTGAGACCGGTGATGCGGAAGATCTTGAGAATGCGCTCCTGGTTGCACACCAGACGCAGGGAGCCCTCATGGGCACGCACACGCTTCAGGCCACCCACCAGCACGCCGAGCCCGGTGGAGTCGAGGAAGTCCACGCCCTCCATGTCGACGACGAGGTGGAAATTCCCGTCGTTCACCAGCTCGACCAGCTGCTCGCGCAGCTTGGGCGCGGTATATACGTCGATTTCGCCACCGACCTCGACGACCGTACGATCGCCGACGGTACGGGTCGACAGGGACAGGTCCACGGATCCTCCAGCACCTTGCTATCGAGCGGTCGCCCCTCGGAACACCTCGGCAGCGTCCAAGGGCAGTTCGCCAGCCGCGATGGCATTCAATCACTTACCGGCAGGCGTGCACGACGCCTTGGTCCCATTGTCCGTCACGCCGGTGACACACTCGGTGCCGATGGCCAAGAATCACCGATCCGATCGACCCTCGGCGGATCCCGCGTCCCGCCCCTCGCCGGGCACGGTCCTGGACCGGCTCGCCTCGGGGCCGAGCCGGGCTGCGCGCATCACTCATACGGAGCACTTGCCCCCGCGCGAGGGCCGCCATGCCGTCTGGCCGGAGCGGATCCGTCCGGAGGTCGTCGCCGCCCTGCACACCGCGGGCATCGAGCACCCCTGGGCCCACCAGGCGCGCGCCGCCGAACACGCCCTCGACGGCGACTGCGTGGTCGTCGCCACGGGCACGGCCTCGGGCAAGTCGCTCGCCTACCTCGTACCGGTGCTGTCACGGCTGCTGGACGGCTCCGAGGCGCCGAACGGCCGCGGTGCCACCGCCCTCTACCTCGCCCCGACGAAGGCTCTCGCGGCGGATCAGTGCCGATCGGTGAAAGAACTTTCACAACCCCTGGGCACGGCGATCCGCCCCGCGGTGTACGACGGCGACACGCCGCCGGAAGAACGCGAATGGGTGCGCCAGTACGCCAACTACGTGCTCACCAACCCCGACATGCTGCACCGCGGCATATTGCCCTCGCACCCCCGCTGGTCCTCCTTCCTGCGCGCCCTGAAGTACGTCGTCATCGACGAGTGCCACACCTACCGGGGCGTCTTCGGCTCCCACGTCGCCCAGGTGCTGCGCCGTCTGCGCCGCCTGTGCGCCCGCTACGGCGCCTCACCCGTCTTCCTGCTCGCCTCCGCGACCGCCGCCGAACCCTCGGTCGCCGCCCGCCGCCTCACCGGCCTCCCGGTCGTCGAGGTCGCGGACGACGCGTCCCCGCGCGGCGAGCTGGTCTTCGCCCTCTGGGAACCTCCCCTCACCGAGCTGCACGGCGAGAAGGGCGCTCCGGTCCGGCGCACCGCCACCGCCGAGACCGCCGACCTGCTGACCGACCTGGCCCTGCAGGGGGTCCGCTCGGTCGCCTTCGTCCGCTCCCGTCGCGGCGCCGAGCTGATCTCGGTGATCGCGCAGGAGCGTCTGGCCGAGATCGACCGCTCCCTGGCCCGGCGGGTGGCCGCATACCGCGGCGGCTACCTGCCCGAGGAGCGCCGCGCCCTCGAACGCGCCCTGCACTCCGGCGAACTCCTCGGCCTCGCCGCCACCACCGCCCTGGAACTCGGCATCGACATCTCGGGCCTCGACGCCGTTCTCATCGCCGGCTACCCCGGGACACGGGCGTCGCTGTGGCAGCAGGCGGGCCGCGCCGGCCGCGCCGGGCAGGGTGCCCTCGCGGTCCTGGTCGCCCGCGACGATCCCCTGGACACCTTCCTCGTCCACCATCCCGAGGCCCTCTTCGACCGGCCGGTGGAGTCGACGGTCCTCGACCCGGACAACCCGTACGTCCTGGCCCCGCATCTGTGCGCGGCCGCTGCCGAGCTCCCGCTGACGGAGGAGGACACCGAGCTGTTCGGTCCCGCCTGCGCGGAGCTGCTGCCGCAGCTCGAGGCCGCGAAGCTGCTGCGCCGCCGGGCGAAGGCCTGGCACTGGACACGCCGGGAGCGGGCCGCCGACCTCACGGACATCCGCGGGGAGGGCGGGCGCCCCGTCCAGGTCGTCGAGGCCCGGACCGGGCGGCTGCTCGGCACGGTCGACGCGGGCGCCGCGCACACGACGGTGCACGAAGGCGCGGTGCATCTGCACCAGGGCCGTACGTATCTGGTGCGGACGCTCGACCTGGAGGACTCCGTCGCCCTGGTCGAGGAGGCCAGTCCGCCGTATTCGACGGTCGCCCGCGACACCACCTCCATCTCCGTGCTGGAGACGGACGTCGAAGTCCCCTGGGGCGCCGGCCGGCTGTGCTACGGCTCCGTCGAGGTCACCAACCAGGTCGTCTCCTTCCTGCGTCGGCGTCTCATCACCGGCGAGGTGATGGGCGAGACGAAACTCGACCTACCACCGCGTACGCTGCGCACCCGGGCGGTGTGGTGGACGGTCACCGAGGACCAGCTGGACCAGGCCCGGATCGGCCCCGAGATCCTCGGCGGCGCCCTGCACGCCGCCGAACACGCCTCGATCGGCATGCTCCCCCTGTTCGCCACCTGCGACCGCTGGGACATCGGCGGCGTCTCCGTCCCGCTGCACCCGGACACCCTGCTGCCGACGGTCTTCGTGTACGACGGCCACCCGGGCGGCGCGGGCTTCGCGGAACGGGCCTTCCACACGGCCCGCTCGTGGCTGACGGCCACCCGGGAGGCCATCGCGTCCTGCGAGTGCGAGGCGGGCTGCCCCTCCTGCATCCAGTCCCCCAAGTGCGGCAACGGCAACGACCCGCTGCACAAGAGGGGGGCGGTGCGGTTGCTCACGGTGCTGTTGCACGGGGCGCCCGAGGAGGCGGACGAGGCGGACGACTGAGCACGCGGCGCCGGAGGTGCCGCCGGCTCCCGGTGCGCCCCGGCCCGAGCCGGCCCGGCCCTCGCCCTGACCTCGGCGGTGAACGGACCGGAGCCCGCCGCCGCCGTCACGTCCGCGACCTCGCCCTCGACGACGCAACGGAGGATCCGGCCGCCCTGCGCTCCCGCGACGCGGCCCGCGAGGGCACAGGCCACGTCGCCTCCCTCCATCCAGTGGTCCGCGACCGCGAGCGCCGCCAGGTCGGCCGCGCCGGCCGCACGATGGCGGACCAGCACGGCCTCCCCCTGGGCCAGCAGCACCCCGAACACGGCACACAGCGCACCGATCACGCACACCACCCATACGGTCGCGGAGCCGCGGTCCGAACGGGTCACGTGGCCGCGGGCGTTCAGGAACCCGAGGAGGGAACGCAGGGCGCGCTCGCGTCCGCTCATCCGTCCGCCCCCACCGTGTCCTCCGCCAACGCCACCGCCTCGTGGCGCAGTTCGAGAGGCAGCCCGCGCGGGCCCGGCGGCCGGGCGACCACGACCACGTGGACCAGGTCGCCCTCCCGGCTCACCCTGACCCTCGCGCCGTCCGGCGCGGCCTGCCGGGCCACGCGCCGGACGGCGTCGGGCGGCTCCTGCCGGGCCGCGGCCCGGGCCCCCGCGCGGGCCGCGTCCACGCACTGCAGTTGCGCCGACGCGGCCAGCAGGGCCCAGACCAGTGCGGTCGCGAAGAGCACCAGGGCGGGCAGGACGACCGCTGTCTCCGCCGTCACGAACCCGCGGTCCCGGCCGGGTCTCCCTCCCGGGCGCCTTCTCCCCCTGTCACATGCGGACATCGAGCGCCCGCTTCACGATGGCCTGCAGCTCCGCGCTGACCTGCCCGCTCGTCAGCACCTTGTAGAGGAGTGCCGCGAAGGCCACGGCCGCGATGATCCCCATGGCGTACTCGGACGTGACCATGCCCGCATCCCGACGCGCCGGCTCCCGCACCCGGCGCACCAGCGCACGCGCCCGGGCTCGTGCCCCTGCTCGCAGGTCCACTCGGGCTCGTACGCCCACTCGTGCTCGTCCTGCCTTGCCCATCTCAACCCCCGTGAGGTTCTTGTCCTTTCGAGGCCCGGTCCGTTCCGCCGGGCCGCCCGTCCACGTCCTTCACCGCATGCCGTGTGCCGTCATCCGTCACCTCCTCCCAGCAGCCCGCCCGCGAGCCCGATCACCACGGGCAGCACCCCGACCGCGATGAACGCGGGCAGGAAGCACAGCCCCACGGGCGCCGTCACCATGACCCCCGCCCGGCGTGCCCGTGCCGTCGCCGCACGTCCCCACTCGGCTCGGGCCTCCGCCGCGAGGCGCCCGGCGGCCGCGGCGGCGGGTACTCCGGAGTCCCCCGCCCGTTCCAGAAGCCGTGCCAGGGCTCCGGCGCCGGGAAGGTCGGCGAGCCGCCGCCAGGCTTCGGCCGGCCGGCCCCCGAGCCGCACCTCGGCCGCGCCCCGGGCCAGTCGTTCCCCAACCGGTCCTCCCAGTGCCTCGCCCACCGCCCGGGCGGCCGGCACAGGGCCGGCGCCCGCTGCCGCGCACGCCGCCAGCAGATCGGCGGCGAGCGGGAGCTGACGGGCCGCCGCGCCGGCGTCGTACTGCGGGGCGAGCCGATCCGCCACCCGCCGTGCTCTCCACCGCGACACACAGACCCCGGCGATCAGCCCCAACACCAGCCCGTCGATCCCGCCGGCCACCACCCAGCCGGCACACAGCGCCCCGGCCACCGGCAGCCACCGGCGCTCGGCGCCCCGCATCCCGAGCCGCCGCACACCGGCCTCCCGGACACCGGCCCCCCGGACACCGGCCTCCCGCACGCCGACCCCTCGGACACCGGCCTCCCGTACGCCGATCCGCCGCAGCCCGCTCCCCCGCCCCGCCGGTACGGCCCCCCGCACGCCGAGGTCCCGCTGCCCCGACGCCGCTTGTCGCGCCTTCACGCCCCACCATCCGGGCGGGAGCGCGGGCGGCGGCCGAGACGTCCGGTTCCCGGACGCCACGTGCGGCATCAGCACCGCTCCCAGGCGACGCCGCGCCCTGCGCTCACGCCGGGAGACGGCGAGCACCCACGCGAGCCACCCCAGGGCCGCCACTCCCCACAGCACCCCCAGCCTGTGGACGACGTCAGCGCTCATGCCGCCTCCGCTCCCCGCACGATCCGCAGGGCCCACCACAACCCCGCGCCCTCCAGCGCACCGCCGACGGCAAGGCAGGCCAGCCCCGCACCGGTGTGCAGCAGGACGTGCAGCGGGCGGGCACCGAGTGCCGTGCCCAGGAGCAGACCGAGGACCGGCAGGCCCGCGAGCAGCACCGCCGTCGACCGGGCGCCCGCCAGCTGGGCCCGCAGATCCGCCCGCTGATCGCGCTCGGCGCGCAGGGCCGCCTCCAGCCGGTCGAGCCCGGCCGCCAGGCCCGCCCCCCGGTCCACGGCCACCCGCCAGCACGCGGCGAGCCCCGACAACCCGTCGGCCCCCGGCTGCCGTGCCGCCTCCGTGAGCGCGCCCGGCACGTCCCCGCCGAACCGCGCCGCCGCCAGCACCGCCGCGTGCGCCTCACCGAGCCCGCCCGAGTCGCGTGCGGCGCGCAGCAGCGCCTCGCCCGGCTGACACCCCGCACGGACCTCACCCGCGAGCGCCCCGCACAGCGCGATCACCGCTTCGCCGCGCCTGTCCCTTGCCAGCCGAGCCTCCCGTGCCCGTCGTACCCGGCGCAGTGCGGGGACGCCGGCGGCTCCGGCCAGCAGGGGCAGGACGGACGCACCGAGCACCGCGATCAGCGCACCCACGGCGAGCGACCACCACTCGGCCGGCAACCGCCGCAGCCGCACGACGGCCCGTTCCCAGGGCGGCGGGCCGACTCCTGCTTCCGCTCCCCCGTCCGCGCACAGCAACCGGGCACGGCGCGCCGCCGCGTTCGGGCGGACCGTCATCCAGGCAGCCACAGCGGCACAGGCCACTCCCACGCCCAGGGTCGTCCGGCCGATCTCCGTCACAGAACGTCACTCCCCTCACGTCCGCCGCTCCCGTCCCCGAGGAGTTCGCCCAGCCGCTCCCAGCCCCGCTCGCGCGTGAACGCCTCCGGGCCCCACCTCAGTGCGGGCACCGTCACCACCAGTCCCGACGCGTCCCGCTCCAGCACATGCACCTCCGCGATCCGGCGCCGCCCCGTCCGGTCGCGCACGAGGTGGAGGACCACCGACAACGCGGCCGCCAGCTGGCTGTGCAGGGCGGCCCGGTCCAGGCCCGCCGCCGTGCCCAGGGCCTCCAGTCGGGCGGGCACCTGGGCTGCCGCGTTGGCGTGCAGCGTGCCCGAGCCGCCCTCGTGGCCCGTGTTCAGCGCGGCCAGGAGGGACACCACCTCGGGGCCGCGCACCTCGCCGACGACGAGCCGGTCCGGTCTCATCCGCAACGCCTGCCGTACCAGGTCGTGGAGTTCGACCAGGCCCACGCCCTCCTGGTTCGCGGGCCGTCCCTCCAGGCGCACCACATGGGGATGGTCGGGGCGCAGCTCCGCCGAGTCCTCGGCCAGCACGATCCGTTCCGACGGCCCGACCATCCCCAGCAGCGCGCTCAGGAGCGTGGTCTTCCCGAAGTGGGGACAGGAACACCACTGGTGAGCCACACTCAGGGCATGAAATCCACTCCAACGGGGGAATCCCGGACGCGCGCCGTCATCTACTGCCGTATCAGCCAGGACCGCACCGGGGCCGGCCTCGGGGTCGAGCGGCAGCGTCAGGACTGCGAGGCCCTCGCGGAACGTAACGGCTGGCAGGTCGTCGAGGTGTACGTCGACAACGACATCAGCGCCTACTCCGGGAAGAAGCGCCCCGGCTACCGGAAGATGCTCGACGACCTCAGGAACGGCCTGGCGACCGTCGTGATCGCCTGGCATACCGACCGGCTGCACCGGTCCCCGACCGAGCTGGAGGAGTACATCGACGTCTCCGAGCGCTGCGGCATCGCCACGCACACGGTGCAGGCTGGGACGATCGACCTCGCGACGCCGTCCGGGCGGATGACCGCGCGGATCCTCGGCGCCGTGGCCCGCCAGGAGTCCGAGCACAAGGGGCACAGGGTGGCGCGCGCCCGCCAGCAGAAGGCGATGGCCGGAGAGTGGGGCGGCGGGATCCGCCCCTTCGGCTGGGGTGTCCTCACCGGGGAGACGCGCACGGTCGTGGACCGGAAGACGGGCGAGGAGCGCGAGGAGTCCGTCTACGACACCACCAAGGCCGTGCCCGAGGAGGCCGCCGCGATCGAGTACGGCACCGATCTCCTGCTGTCCGGGGGCTCAATCCGCGGGTTCACGAAGTGGCTCGCCGAGAAGGGCTACACCACCACCCGCGGCAACCCGATCAGCACCACCGACGCCCGGGACATGCTGCTGCGGCCCAGGAACGCCGGCATCGCCATCTACAAGGGCGCCGAGGTCGGGCGCGGGCAGTGGGAGCCGCTGGTCCCGGAGGAGAAGTTCAGGGCCGTTGTGGCGATCCTGTCGGACCCGGGCCGGAAGACGAACGTGGGCGCGCAGCCGAAGTGGCTCGGGTCGATGCTGTTCCTCTGCGGCCGCAGCGGCTGCGGCACGGGCATGACGGTCACCCAGTCCGGCGGCCGCCAGTACCCGTCGTACCGGTGCCCGACCGGCCACGGTGGCGGCCGGCGCGCCGAGATCGTCGACCAGTACGTCGAGGACACCATCGTGGAGCGGCTGTCACGGGATGACGCGGAGGACCTGCTGCTGCCCGGCCCGGACGATGTGGACGTGGCCGGGTTGCAGGCGGAGAGCGAGCAGATCCGCCGGCGGATGACGGATCTTGCGGGACTGTTCGGTGCGGGGCAGTTGGAGCTGGGGCCGTTCACGGAGGGGATGGAGACGGCCCGCGGGCAGTTGGAGGGTGTGACGCAGCAGCTGGCGCGTGCGGCGACGCGGGATCCGCTCGTCGACTTGGTGGGGGCGCCGGATGTGCGGAAGGCGTGGAAGGCGCTGGGGTTGGAGCGGCAGCGCAACGTGCTGCGGGCGGCGCTCACGGTGACGTTGATGGTGCCGCGGCCGGGGCGCATGCCGGACGGCGGGTACTTCGACTACGACGCCGTCGTGTTTCAGTGGATACGGGGCAAGCAACTCTGATCAACTGCGCTGTGGCGCGGCTTGTCTTTTGTCAATCAGCCTTAATTGTCAGACACCACGCGCAGTCGGTTCCGGGGCTTGTCAACGTACTCCTTGAGCGCCGCTCCCTGCCTAATTGCCTGCAAGAATCCAAGCGTCCTTAGCTCCGTCTCGCGTTCCTCGCGGATCTCCTTCAACTCAGCCTTCTCGACTTCGAATTGATGACCCAACTGAACTATCTCGTATTCAAGGAGCGCTGCTCGCATAGAGAACGCCTCGCGTTCTCTGCGCACGTCTTCAAGTGCCTGCTTCTCCACTTCGAACTGGGCTATCAAATGAGCTATGTTGCGCTGAAGGAAAATTTCACACCCGCGCAACTGGGCAATCTGGCCCTCTCGGACGAATATGAGCCACTCATCGGCTCGCCGGGCCGCCAGGTCCTGGAGGGCTGCTTTCTTGTACCGGCGCAATGCAATCCCGATCGTTACTGGCTGAAGAGTCGTGAGCACCCCAGCAAGTAGCATGGTCTGTAGGTCACCGATAGATTTGCCCATTTGCACTTGACTCAACATCATCGCAACAAAAAACAGGGCCGTAGGCACTGCGCCCATGAACGCAACCTTGGATATGTGCTGCATCCCATCCGGAAGACAGGATGAGCGAATCCGGTACGTCCCCCGCGGCGCTCGATGCCGACCTCGACTCACGCGACTTCTCCATCTTCTTGCTGGCTCTCCGGACGGATGTTCTGGTCTGTCAGCAAGGCGCGCACCATCGTCTCAAAAAGCTCCACCTTCGCTGGCTCTTTGATCCCCAGTTCGGCAGCAGCCTCCCGGGGCGACAACGATCGCGGAGGCTGCTGCTCTGTGAACACGTCCCGAGAGATAAGACCTGAAAGCACCAGCAGTTCGGAAAGTGGAACCCGCAGCGCTGCCGCGAGTGACTCAAAGTAGGCAGGGTCTGGCATCGCCTTACCGGCAATCATGCGCCCCACCGAGGACGGGGACATCCCTGTATCGCGGGCTAGGGCAGTCTTGCCTCCGCCGCGCGGCGAGTCGATGTCGTAGCCGGCCCGGCGAGCAGCTTCGCGGACATAAGCAGCAAACTGCTCTGCCCTCAGTTCGTCGTGGTCAGGCATGCCGTACATGCTAGCGCGCAAGTAAGAGTGCGCCTACCCCGGCAGCAAGACCATCTTAGCTACCGAGGCAGGCAGCTACTTGCGACAGGGGCAGTAGAGGCGTAAGTTCCCTGCATCGGCAGGTACTACCTGCCGAGGCAAGGAGATACCCATGTCCGACTACCGCCTTCGTGTCGAGCGGCTGCGCTCAGCGGCGGCAGCGAAGGGCGATCACACGAGCTACGCCATCTGGAAGCGCACGGGAGTCGCCCAGTCCACGCTGTCGCGGCTCCGCCGCGGCATCGCGAGGCCCGCCGCGGACACCCTGCTCGTGCTGTCAACGGCCTACGGGCTGAGCGTCGACGAACTCATCGAGCGCCAGGCGCCGGCCGTCGTTCCGGAGAACAGCGACGGGGCCAGGTCTAGCCACCCAGCCCCGTCTGACGAGAACGCCCTCACCAACCAGCACTAACCAGCAAGACGGCGGCACCCGGGGTCTAGCCACCCCATCAGTGCCGCCGCCGGAAAGAGACGTCTCAATGACCACCGTAACCACGGCGACAGCGTCGTCGCCAGACACGGCCGATCAGCGCAACCCGAACGAGACCCGCAGGGACAAGGCGCGCGAGGCATTCCCCCGAGTGTGGGACGCGATCGAAGCCATGTTCGCCGTGTCGGAGAACGCGGAGATGACCCGCGGTGCGCTGCGGGAACTCGTCGACATGTGCGCCGCCAAGGCCCGCCAGGAGCGCGTGCAGGCGCAGACGGGGGTGACGGCATGACGACCACCACCCCCGTGACCGCCCCCGAGGCCAACCTCGTGGACCTCGACAAGGCCATTGCGGCCACCCCGGACGCGGTCCGCGTGGCCCTGCAGAAGGCCGTCCCCGACCGGTTCACGCCGGAGCTGGCCGCGCAGATCAGCGCTGACGTCATCGCCCAGCTGAACGCCATGCGCACCCCCACTTGCCAGGCCGCAATCCCGGAGCGGCCCGCCTGCCCCGACGGCTTCACCTGGTGCGGGGAGCCCGCCGCGGACCACGGCGTCGACCGTCGGCACGCCGGGGCCGCCCACGCGATGCGCGGCACCTACACCCGCCCGGACGGCGGGCTCATGGAGTTCCAGGTCGTCCAGTGGGGCGACGACGAGCCGAAGCTCCTCTTCCAAGCCGACGGCACCTGGCCCGACCTCAACCTCGCCCAGACCGACGAGCTGGTCGCGGACACGACCACCCACCTGATCCGGCTGAAGGCCACCCGCCGCCGGCTCGCCCTGCTCCTGGGCGGCGACACCGTGCCCGCGGTCGAGGTCACCGACGAGGAGATATCGGCGGCGGCGTTCGCGCTGGTGCTGGACGCCCTGGACACGGCGGTGGGCAAGAGCAGCAGCAAGGCCGGTGTCTGGCAGGCGCTGCGCACGGTCGTCGACATGTACGCCGCCGAGACGCAGCCCGCCGCCGAGGAGACGCACCCCGACCTCTGCCTCCAGTGCGAGCACAACTGGCACGGCACAAAGCGCTGCACGGGCGGCAGCATCTCCACCATCACGGGGTGCCGCTGCGCCGCCGGGGTGCGGCAGGACGGGGCACAGGCGTGACCGCCCCGACGAACACCGCGGCGGCTGAGGGTCACGGTCTGCCCGTGACCCCTGGCCGCCCGGCCCGCCCCGACCGTCCCGTCCGGTTCACCGACCCGGCCCGCGATGCCGCCTACTGGGCCAGGGTCGACGCGATCGTCGATGCCGCGCCCCCGTTCTCGGCCGAGCAGCGCGCGGTGATCAGGAGCGCTTTCCACCAGCCCGAAGCCAGGGGTGCAGCATGACCTTCTCCATCCACCACCCGTTCGCGGCCAAGGTCGTCGCCCGACACGATGCCCTCCTGTGCAACGACGGGCCCGAAGAGCAGACCGCCCGCGTCGTCGCCGCTATCGAACGCGTCTCCAAGGTCACCCTGTTCGCGCCGATGCACACCGAGGTCATCGTCGACCTCGCCGGGTTCGGTGAAGCGCCGATCGTGTACGTCACCGAGAAGGACGAGTACCTCCTGCTGTCCGACGTCGCCGAAGCCCTCGGCTGGCCCCTGCCCAAGGCCCACAAGTGGGCCCAGCTGGAGAACGACTTCGCCGTCCGCGACCAGCGTGACCACGACGAGGAACGCGGCGACGGCCGACTCGGCTGGGAATGCCTCCTCGACTACGTCGACCTCCGCCTCGACCTCGTCATGGACGACCCCGAAGCTCGGCCCGACGCCGGCGGACGCCGCTGGTCTTCGGCTGGGGACTGGCTGATCTCGAAGGACCGGCTGCCGCTGCTGCTGTCCTGCTCGCCGTGGGGCAAGGAGTTCATGGACAACGCGCTGCCCGCGTTCGGGCACGCGATATGGCAGGTCTGGGGCGACAAGCTCAAGCAGATCCCGACCGTGAACCTGGACGGGACGCCGACCGGCGGCAACGCCTACGACGACCTGTTCAGCACGGACGGGCTCACCGAGGAGGAGGCCCTGCACCGGGCCCGCCGCGGTCCCGCCCTCGACGAGGACGGAGACCACCGATGACGCGCACCCCGCACGACACGTTCCTGTCCGACCAGACCCTCGCCACCGCACGCGACGCCGCCGCAGATCCCGGCACCGTCCCGGTCGCCATCACCGCCGCCAACGGCCAGCAGTGCACCTGGTGCGACTGCCCCGACGGACCCAACTCCCCGCACAACCAGCGCGACTACCGGTGCCCCGGCTGCCCGGCCACGGCGAAGTACGTCGTCAGCACCTTCTCCGGGCCCAACCTGCGGTACGACTTCCCGGCCTGCGACCGGCACCACACCGACATCGTGGCCACCGTCGCCCAGCTGGTGGGAGGGCGCAGGTGACAGGCACCGTCCACATCCAGGTCGGCAGGTTCGACGCCAAGGTCCACAGCCCGTTCGAGGCGAAGGACGTCATCAAGGACCTGCCCCGCACCTGGCGCCGGTGGGACAAGGGCGAGAAGTGCTGGATCGTCGAGCTGCACGCCGTCGACTCCCTCAAGTCGAGCCTGCGCATGGCCGGCTTCACCGTCCAGACCACGCATCAGCCCGGCTCGGAACGTCGCTACAGCAGTCCGCCGCCGCGCGCCGAGCGCAACCCGGACACCTGGGCCGACTCCATGTACCGCGCGCTCGGCAAGACCCTCGGCGACAAGGCGTACAAGGCGCTCGTCCCCGTCCTCCACCCCGACCGCGGCGGCGACACCGTCTCCATGCAGCAGCTCAACGCCGCCCGCGACAAGGCCAAGCTCCAGCCCACCCGGTGACGCGAGCGCGGCGCCGCCAACGGGTAGCGCCGCGCCCTCACGAACACCATCGGCACCACGGGAAACGGAAGACCACGTTCGTGAACACCACCACCGGGCCACTGGCCGCAGACCCGGACATCATCCGGGCATGGCTCGCCTCCCGCTTCGAGGCGCCGGGCCTCGTCTCCCTCTGCTCCAAAGGGAACTGGACCGGGATCCAGACCGACGACCTCGACCGCGCCGTCGCCTGGGCCCTCGAGCAGGACCGCGCCGGAGCCGAGGGCATCTACTGCCGCGTCACCACCGTCACCAGCCGCTTCCCCGCCGGCACGCGCGGCAGCGCCCGCGACTCCCGCGCGATCGTCGGCATGTGGTCCGACATCGACTTCGGCAACGACCTCCACAAGGCGACCGGCCTACCCGCCGACGCCGACGAGGCCCGCGACATCCCGCGGTTCGCGAAGCTCCCCGAGCCGACCCGCGTGGAGAACTCCGGCGGCGGCCTGTACGCCTGGTGGGAGTTCGAGCAGCCGCTCGTCATCGGCCAGGACATCGGCTTCGACGAGGCTGACGGGCTCGCCGGGGACTGGCAGAACATCCTGCATGCCGGCGCGAAGACGATGGGCCTCGGCTACGGCACCGGGGTCAAGGATCTGGCGCGGGTGCTGCGCCTGCCCGGCACCGTCAACCGGAAGCCCGGCCGCACTCCCACGCTCTGCCAGGTCGTCGAGGACACCGGCATCCGCTACAGCCTCGACGACATCCGGAAGCTGGCCGCGGACCTGAAGCCGAAGCCGAAGAAGCGCACGGCACCCAAGCCGTCCGCACCCCGCTCCAAGGCGTCTCGCCCGGGCCCGGCGGGCGGGCGCGGCCCGATGGAGATCCTCGGCGATCACGCATGCTGCGGCGAGATCCTCATGCATGCCGGCGCCACCTACGCCGAGCAATATCCGGGCACCTGCTCCTACTGCGGCAGTGGCTGCCAGCGCTGGAACCGGCCCGGCTGGGACGAGACCTGCTCCCGGGACGGCATCGCCGTCCACAAGGAAGGCGCCGCCGTCACCATCCGCAGCGACAACTTCCCCGGCATCATCGCGTCCGCGATCGGCCACGTCCTCTCCCCCGGCCAGTTGTTTGCCGCACTGCACCACGGCGGCGACGAGTCCGAGGCGTCCCGTGACATCATCCGCGCCGCCCACGGCCGCGACGGAGCGACCACCGCCGCCCGAGCCCTTCCCGCGGAAGTCCTGGAAGACGTACGCCAGGCCACCGCCCGCGACGAGGACGACCAGCCCGAGCAGCCCGGGTCCGAGGAGACCGCCGAGGACGAGCCAGAGGCCCCACCCGCTGGGTCCCCCGCCGCGCTCCTCGCGGACTTCCTCGAGCAGCTGCAGAAGTACGTGCACCTGTCCGACCACGGGCACGTCATCTTCGCCCTCGCCGTCGCCGTCTCCTCCGACCTCGACGGCGAACCCCTATGGGGAATGCTCGTCGGCCCGCCCTCCGGCGGAAAGAGCGAGGCCGTGAAGGCACTCGACGAGATCGCCGACGAGCACGTCGACGACATCACCGGCCCCGCCCTGCTGTCCTGGATGCCCGGCAAGAACCCCAAGCCGGCCGGGATCCTCACCCGCATCCCGAGCCGCGCGTTCGTCACGATCAGCGACTTCTCGACGGTCCTCGCCACGTCCGACCGCGGCGGCCGCGACACCCTGTTCGCCCTGCTGCGCCGCGCCTACGACGGGCACGTCGTCCGCGAGGTCGGCAACAGCCCGCGTCCGCTTACATGGACTGGCCGGCTCACGCTGCTCGCTGCCGTCACCCCGGCCATCGACAACTTCTCCTCCCACACCGACGCCCTCGGTCCGCGCTGGCTGTACTGCCGCCTGCCCGAGACGGACAACGACCACAAGAAGGCCACCGTCCGCAAGCGCCGGAAGATCGAGGGGCTTGCCGAACTGCAGGCCGAAGCCCGGCGCCGGGCGTCCGCGCTCGTGCGTGCCGCCCGCCGGGTCGTCCCAGACGTCGACCTCGACGACAACATGTACGACCAGCTCGAGGACGCCGCCATGCTCACCTGCCTCGGCCGCGCCGCCGTACCACGCCACGCCTACGGCAAGCGCGAGATCGACGGCATCCCCGTCATCGAGGAACCCGCCCGCGTCACCGGGCAGATCGTGTCCCTCGCCAAGTCCTTGCTGGCGCTCGGCGTCCCCCGGGGCCAGGCCCTGGCGCTCGCCGGGAAGTGCGCCCTCGACACCGTGCCCCAGGCCAGGCTGATGATCCTGCGGCACCTGGCGCAGGGAGAGGCGCTGACTGTGTCCGAGGTGCGCCGCCGCACGGGCTTGAACCGGCACGTGGCCCGACGCGCGCTCGAGGACATGGAGGTGCTCGACCTCACCACGTGTCTGCGCAGCCAGCAGGACGAGGAGACCGAGGAGACCGGCTTCCCGTCGACCAACCCATGGCAGTTGGGCACGGAGAAGGCGCTCGTGGTCGCGGTGTTTGACGCGCAAGCAGCAGCCGAACAAGAGAGCGAATCCGAGAGCTCTCCCTTGGCACGAAGTGTTGGTTTCCAAACCCCAACCCCCCAAGAAAGAGACCTTAACGATCTTGGAAATCGCTCGTCAGAGGCTTCCGGTACGCGCGCAACCCACACTTCGGGCCAAGCAACGTCCCAGGCAGCGCCACCCCCAGCGCCCGAAGGCGCCGGACTGTGGGACGCGCCGCTCGAAGAACCCGACGACTACTGGGCCGAGGCGTCGTGAACGTCGACGACATCGTCGCCGCCAAGATCGAGGCCGCCCGGTTCCGTGCCGAGAACGCCAAGCGCCGGCGCGCAGCATTCGCCGTCGCCCGGCAGCGCGGCCTCGCCGCCCGCCACGCCGCCAAGCTCCGTAACCAAGCCGCCAAGAACTTCCTGGGATCCCAGGAAAACCCCACCACCAAGGAGAACTGACCATGGACCTGCAGGCTCTCGCGGCAGACCTGATCTCCCGTACCGAGAAGGCAGTGGAACAGGTCGCTGGCCTCTCAGCCCACACCGGCATCACCTTCAAGGTCACCGACATCGTCGACGCTGTCGAACGCGACCTTCCCGCCGGCTACCCCGCGCCCACCGCGGACGGCGCTCTCACGCGTCGGGACGTCATCAAGTCCATGGCGGAGGACGTTCTCAGCGGCGCGATCTACGAGGACCACGCCTGACCCGCACGACACCGGCCGGGCCCGCGGATATCGGGCCCGGCCTCCCACCCAGCACACCACAGAAGGAGTCCGCCATGGCAGGCGAGACCGTGATCACCGTCGTCGGCAACCTCGTCGACGACCCCGAACTCCGCTTCACCCCGTCCGGCGCCGCGGTCGCCAAGTTCCGCATCGCCTCCACCCCGCGCGTCTACGACAAGCAGGCCAACGAGTGGAAGGACTGCGACGCCCTGTTCCTCACCTGTTCGGTGTGGAGGCAGGCCGCCGAGAACGTCGCCGAGTCCCTCGCCAAGGGCGTGCGCGTCATCGTCCAAGGCCGCCTCAAGCAGCGGTCCTACGAGGACCGTGAGGGCGTGAAGCGGACCGTGTACGAGCTCGACGTCGACGAGGTCGGTCCGAGCCTCGCCCGGGCCACCGCCAAGGTCACCAGGAACCCGAGCGGCGGCGGACAGCAGCAGGGACGTAATTCATCTGAATCACGTGACCCGTGGGCCAGCGCCCGGCCCGCCAACGGTCAGCAGCAGGGCGGCGGGTGGTCAACCACCCCGCCCGCGGCACCGGGCGCCGGCCCCGACGAACCCCCATTCTGACCAACCCGAAGGGACACGACCATGACCGAACACGAACTCCAGCTGCTCGCCATCGGCTTCACCCTCGGCATGTACGCCATGCTCATCGCCGAGATCATCCGCGGCCTACTCGACGAGCGGCGTGACCGCAAGGCCCGGCGCGCCGCCGAGGCCAAGCTGAAGGCCGCCGAGGAAAGGGCAGCGGCGTGACCGCCTCCTGCGGCCTGTGCGAGCGGCAGCTGGAGCACGGCTACCTGTGCCCCGGCTGCATCCTCGGCACCGCCCGGCGCCTCGACCGCATGCCCCGCCTGTACGAGGCCCTCGCCGCGTTCCTCCACCCCGGCGGCCGCCGCCCCGAATTCGGCCGCACCCGGCCCGCAGAGGCGCCGCTGCCGGTCTCCGAGCCGGTGTTCAACCTGCGCGGTCCCGGCGGCATCGTTGGCGTCCTGGAGGACTGGCGCTCAGCGATGCAGGCCGACCGCGGCTGGGGCGAGCCCGCCATCGAGGGCGACACCGCCCGCCGCATCACGGTCGCCGCCCGCGCCCTGGAGCACAACCTGGAGTGGATCGCCGCGGCCTGGCCGATGGCCGGCGCGTTCGCCGAGGAGATCCGCGGCCTCGAACGGGACGTCGCGTCGATCGTGAACCCGCCGGAGCCATCGCTGAGGCTCGGGAACTGCCCGGCCGTGTACGAGGACGGTGTCGTGTGCGGGGCCGTCCTGCGGGTGCCGGCGGGGACGGCGGAGGTCGTCTGCCGGTGGTGCGGGTGCGTGTACCCGCCGGAGACCTGGCTGCAGTTGAGGGAGATTCAGGCCGCGGAGTCGGCGTGAACACCTTGAGTCCAACACCGGTGTTGGGTAGAGTTGCGGTGATGGAACCCAAGTCATGGCGCGACCGGGTCCGCGACGAAGACGAGCTGTTGGCGCAGCTCAACCAAGCCGCCTCCGAGTCAGCCTCCCGACGAGCCGAAGCCCTACGCGATGGCGTAGCGGAACTCGGCTCCGTCGCCGAGGTCGCCCGCGCCCTCGGCAAGAGCTGGCAGGCCATCGACCAGGCCATCAAGCGAGACCAGCGCAAGAAGGCGCCCAAGCCGGACGCCACAACCGAATAGACAGCGAGGGCCGGACAGCAGCTCCCAGGTGTTGGCGCACCCGGGGCGATCGCACCGCCCGACCCTCCAGCCCACGAACGAGACAGGACCTCGTCATGGACCACCAGCACAGTAGCGCGCCCGCACGCGCGCTGATCACCCCCACCGAGCCCGCCGACCTCGACGTCGCCATCCGCGTCGCCCAGCGCATGCTCGCCACCTACGGGCAGCCCGCCTACAGCGACGCCGGCGCCGTCGCCCAGGCCCACGGCGCCCTCACCGAGTCCCTCCGCATCCTCCTGCGCTCCCTCGGCGCCGAGGCGGTGGACGCCCGATGACGCAGCACCTGCCCCGCACCGTCGCCGTCAACGTCCTCGTCACCAAGGCCCTGGAAGTCGACGAACCCGAGTGGTGCGTCGGCCACCGCGCCGACCGCGCGAACTTCAAGGTCGACATCGAGCACAACGGACCCGAGACCTTCGCGACCTTCGAGACCCGGCTCGGCACCCTCGAGTACCTGCGCGCCTGGATCACCCACCGCCCCTACGCCACCCTGCCCCCCGAGCCGCTGCCCCTCGTCACGGTCGAGATCGACGGCGATGCCGTCTCCCTGGAACCCGACCAGGTGCGTGCGTTCGCCGCGGCGACCCGTACGCACCTCGATGTCCTCGAGCGCCTGGCCGATGACGCCGACCGGATCCGCGGGGGTGGCCGCTGATGTTCGGCCTCGGCAAACGCCCCACCACCCCGGGCCCCTACGCCTCCACCCGCGACCAGGAGCGCGCCGCACGCCGCCAGGCCCGCGACGAGCAGGCGGCGGCCAGCCGGCGCGCCGGGCACCGCGCACGCGTCCTCCGCGACGGCGACACGGCCGGCCAGTCCAGCCGCCGCCGCTGGTTCGGGGGTGCCCGGTGACTGAGCTGTCCCGTGAGCTGCGCCAGGTCCTCGTGCGCCACCTCGCCGACGCGGGCAAGAACGCGTCGGAGATCGCCGCTGAGCTGGGGATCTCCCGTCACACCGCGCGCAGGGACCTGGAGAAGACGCCCGACACCGCACCCGCGCCGGCCGCCCCGGATGAGCCGGCCGGTGAGCGGCCGGTGAGCACCGGCGCGCGGCCCGGGCCCGAGGGCCTGAACCTGCCCCCGAGCGAGCAACTCGGGAAGGACCTGCGGCTCATCGCCGTCTCACACAAGCGGCCTGCGGAGGCCGTCGCCGCCGAGCTGCTGCACGCCCACGCGGAGGCCATCCGCGCCCGTGCGCGCGCCCGGTTCGCCGCGGCGAGGACGTAGGGCCGTGCTGCCCGCGTTCTTCGCCGCCTGCGCTGTCTGCGGGCTGGCCGGGCTGTGCCTGGTCAGCCCCCGCGACGTTCCCCGCGTCACCGGGACCGTCGCGTTCATCGTCACCCTCGCCGCGCTCGCCGTGGCCATCGTCCGATAGGGACCCGCATGACCCCGCTCCACATCCCCACATACGGCATCGTCACCCTCGGCGGTGTCGTCGTCGGCCTCTCCCTGTTCCTGTGGGACGCGGCCCGCTGGTGGGCCGACCACCCCAAGAAGCGCTTCAGCCTCAAGGCCCTGCGCCGCCTCGCCCCGACCCTGCTGTGCCTGGCGTACGGCACCCTGCTCATCCTGTCCGCGGGCGGCATCATCGGCGCCGCCGCCGACTGGTCCCTGTGGGGCTCCAACCACGCCGGGGAAGTCGGCCTCGTGTACGGCTTCGGCAGCACTAGCCCCGACGTCACCCGCACCCACCAACTGGCGCTCACCCCCGGCGGGCACGCCGTCGTCGTGCTCGCCACCGTCGTCCTCGTCGCGGTCGCCTCCCGCCGCGGGTGGCGGTGGGACCTCGTCCGCCCGACCCTGTCCGGGATCAGCCTCGGCCTGGCCAAGAGCGTCGCCGGCGCCGCCGGCCTGATCCTCGCCCCGGTCGTCTCCACGCTCGGCGACCTCGTAACGGGGCTGCTGTGAGCCCGCGCGCGGCCGACGCGGGCCGCCGCATGTGCTACGGCACGTGGATGCTCCTCGAAGGCTGGGGGCACTGGCTGTCCGCAGCGAGCCACGCCGACCGGCCCGGCCTGGTCCGGCTCGGCGTCACCGGCCGGCGCCTGGCGGGCTCCCTGTTCGCGGTCGTCTTCTACGGATCGATCCTCCAACGGGCCCCGTACCTGATCTACGCGGTACCGGTCGCGTGGGCGTGGTCCGCATGGCAGATGTCCGAATCGTCCGCCACTCCCCCACCGGCAGCGGTACCCCCTTCCGGCGACGTCCTCGCAGGTGAGACAGACGAAATCGCGAGAGTGGTCCGGGGGCCAGAAGGGGTTACGTGCATCATCCACCCAGTGAGGGAGGAGGCGCCTGCCGACCCGAAGTGAGCGCCCCCGCCGCCGTATCCGTGCCGCATCATGGCCCCATGGAGTCGCACGCCACCCCTTCGTACCGGTGCACCACACGCGAGGCCGCCGCACTGCTCGGCATCCAGCCGGGCAGCGTCCGCCAACTCGTCCGCCGAGGCCGGCTCAAGCGCTCCGGCGGCACGCCACGCAACCCCTGGTACGCCCTCTCAGACGTGGCCGCGCTCCACGCTGAACGGCAGCAGCCCGCACCGCCGCTTGACGCGCAGGTCAGCACGGTGTAACGATCTCGGTGAACAACTGTGCCCTCAACCGGCACCACAGACACACGACAAAGCCCCGGCCCGGTCCCCCCGGCCGGGGCTTCGTCGTGCCAGCCGTCCGCCGCCTGGCGATGAGACCAGAGAGGTCTCACTCCGCGACAACAGGGCACGGGTCGCAGGGTGTGCGGGCGACCAGGCGGCGGACCCACGTCACAACACGGCCACACCACACGCACCCAGCCTCCGCGCGGCGCCATGATGCCCCCTCAGCCACACCGTCCTTGGGGGGACCATGCGCACCCGCACAACCGCCTGCACAGCCCTGCTCGCTCTCGCAGCCCTCACCACCGGCTGCAGCAGCGGCCAACCCGCACCACGCGTCACCGTCACACAGACAGCCACCGCCACACCCAGCACAGAGGCCACCACCGGCGCCACCACCGGCGTACTCAAGATGGGCGCCACGAAGACCATCAACGACGCCGCAACCGGCGTACACGCCACCGTCCAGGCCATCGAGTACCAGCAGCCCTACAAAGGCCCCCAGCCCGCCAAGCCGGAAGACTTTCAGGGCGGCGACATCTGGGCCACCGCCAAGGTCAAGGTCTGCAACATCAACGGCACCGACTTCAGCGTCGACCAGCTCCCGTGGTCACTTGCCTACGAAGACGGCACCACCATCAAGGCCACCGGCTCCACTGGAGGCGACATGCCCAAGCCGGAGTACCCGATGGAGAAGACACTGACCCCCGACCGCTGCGCCGCCGGCCTCATCGCCTACCCCGTCCCCAGCAACAAGCGGCCCGAGCGGCTGGTGTACCAGCCCGGCAACGGCCAGCCAACCGAGTGGGCCATCCCCAAGGCGTAGACACCAGGAGGCGCCCGTGGCTGGCAACCCCCGCAACGGGCGCCCCTACCGCCGACTCTGCGCCTGGCTCCGCGCCCAACGCCTCCCCTGCTGGTGGTGCGGCCACGAGATCGGCTACGGCCTGGACGCCCGGCACCCACTGTCGTTCACCCTCGACCACCAGGTCCCGCTGTCCAAGGGCGGCAGCCTCCTCGACCGGGCCAACGCCCGCGCCGCACACCGGCGGTGCAACAGCAGCCGCGGCAACCGGACGACGCCACGACGACCGGAGCGCGCCTCACGGAGGTGGTGACACGGTGCTGT
Organism: Streptomyces sp. NPDC007264; assembly: GCF_042869095.1. Taxonomy (NCBI): domain Bacteria; kingdom Bacillati; phylum Actinomycetota; class Actinomycetes; order Kitasatosporales; family Streptomycetaceae; genus Streptomyces; species Streptomyces sp. NPDC007264. The sequence goes on along the minus strand of NZ_JBIAFD010000024.1, from coordinate 56,777 downwards.
ACGTCATCACCGGCCCCCCGGCCGCGGGCAAGTCCAGCTGGATCGACGCGCACGCCAAGCCCACCGACATCGTCATCGACCTCGACCGCATCACCCTGGCACTCACCGGCCCGGGCGCGCCGCAGTGGAACCATGCTCCTATCGCCAGCAAGGTCGCCCTGCGCGCCCGTTACGCGGCCATCGACGAGGCTCTCAAGCACCTCGACGAGGTCGACGTGTACCTGATCCACACCATGCCCAGCGCCAAGTGGCTGGCCCGGTACCGGCGCCACGGTGCCAAGGTCGTGGCCGTCGACCCAGGCCGCACCATCGTCATGCAGCGCATCGAAGCCATGCGCGACCCCGAGATGAGACGGGTCGCTACACGCTGGTACCGGTCACGGCGGGCGGCCGCAGACACCCCGCGAGCAGGCCGAGTGCTGGAGTGGTGATCATGAGCCGGGCCATTCTTGGAGGAGTTCCCGGGCGACCCAAACGCCCTTGTCGCCCGATTTTTTGCGCGGCCCGGATTGAAGATCAACTTCACGCGAACTGAGTTCGACCCATTTAGCGGCGGTCACTCTGAGTGATGTAACTCTGCGTGAAGGGCGGGTGATCATGGGCGCCGTGACCGACGCGATCACCGTCGAGGTTGAGAACCTGAGTGGACACCATACCGCGCCTGGCCTCGCCGAACTAGCCCTTGCGCTGGCGCGGTCCATCGACGACACCGACGCTGCGACCGCTCGTGCCGTGGCGGGCCGCGAGCTACGCGCCGTGATGGCAGACCTGCGCCGTCTGGCTCCCGTCGAGGCGAAGGGGGACGCTGTCGATGACATTGCTGAGCAGCGAGCGAAGCGCCGAGCAGCTGCTCGCGAGCAGGCCGCCGGAGGATGACGGCCGCGTCTACGGCTGGCAGCGGCCGCCGATCGAGGTCGCGCCGCCGTCGGTGACGAGCGCGGGCCAGGAGGCGATCGACCTGGCGGCCCGGGCGGGCCTGTACCTGGACCCGTGGCAGCAGCACGTGCTGCGCGTCGGCATGGGCGAGCAGGCGGACGGCAGTTGGGCGTCGTTCGAGGTCGCGGTCAACGTGCCGCGGCAGAACGGCAAAGGCGTGATCATCGAGGCCCGGGAGCTGTGGGGCCTGTTCATCGGCGGCGAGGAGCTGATCCTCCACAGTGCGCACGAGTTCAAGACGGCGAAGAACGCGTTCAAGCGGATCGAGCGCCTGATCCGGCAGACACCTGACCTGCACAAGCGTGTGAAGACGTACCGGCAGACGGTCGGCGAGGAAGGCATCGAGCTGCACACGGGGCAGCTGCTGCGGTTCATCGCCCGCTCCAAGGGCTCCGGCCGTGGCTTCACCGGGCACTGCAACGTGATGGACGAGGACATGATCCTCGGCGACAACGAGATGGACGCGCTGCTGCCGACGATGGCGGCCGTCGACGATCCGCAGATCTGGTACCTGGGCAGTGCCGGCATCGGCGCCCCGTCCGTGCAGCTGGGGCGTCTGCGGCGCCGGGCGCTGGCGGCGATCGAGGCGGGCAGCCAGGATCCGTCGCTGGCCTACATGGAGTGGTCGGCCGATCCGCACCTGGACGAGTGCTCGCAGGACTGCGACAAGCACGACGACGCCGACAGTGACGAGGCGGTGCTGAAGTCCAACCCGGGCGTGGGCTACCGGCTGACACTGGAGAAGGTCGCGCGGGAGCGGGCCACGCTCAGCGCGGCCGGCTACGCCCGTGAGCGGCTCGGTGTGGGCGAGTACCCGTCCGACGAGGCGGACACGTGGCAGGTCATCGGCGAGGAGGTGTGGCGGGCCCTGGCGGTCGCTGACGCGGAGCGCTCGGCGCCGGTGGCGTTCGCCATCGACATGACGCCGGAGCGCAGCCATGCGGCGATCTGTGCGGCGTTCCGGTGGCGTGGCGGCGTGCACGTCGCGGTGGTCGAGCACCGGCCGGGGGCGGGCTGGATCGTGGAGCGCGCCAAGGAGCTGCACGGGAAGTGGGATCCGCGCTGCTGGGTCATCGACCCGGCCAGCCCGGCGGCCTCGCTGATCCCGGCTCTGGAGGACGACGTCGAGGGCTTGGGCGTCGAGGTGGTCAAGCCGAAGGCCCGTGAGATGGCGGCGGCCTGCGGCCAGTTCTACGACGCCGTGGCGACGCAGTCCCTGACCCACTTCGACGAGGCGCCGCTGGCGTCCGCGCTGGCGGGCGCACAGAAGCGTGATCTCGGTGACGCGTGGGCGTGGGCGCGGCGGACTGTGGGCGTGGACATCAGCCCGCTGGTGGCGGCGACGGAGGCCGCGTGGGGTCTTGGCGTCGAGGTCGAGGACGACGTGGACCCGCTCGACAACATCCTGTGAGGGAGGCACCGTGACCTGGCCGAAGATGCTCGGCGCTCTGGCGGACGCGGCCGGCTGGGCGGCCGCCCGCCTGCCCGGCGCCGCCGGGGCCCTGCTCGTGTCCTGGGCGGCCGGCATGGTGTACCTGCCCGCTGGTCTGGCGGTCGCCGGCACGTTCTGCCTGCTGGCCGACTGGAGGCGACGGTGAGCCTGTTCTTCTCGCGGCGTGAGCAACGGGGCCCGTTCCCCGAGCCGCCCATCCCGCGCCCGACGAGCGCCTGGACGTTCGACCGGGTCAACCTCGCGCAGACCGAGGCGAGCCTGCAGAAGGTGGCCGTCTGGTCGGCGGTGGACCTGATCGCGTCCCTGGTGGCGACCTTGCCCGTCGACGTCTACGAGGGCACGGGGTCCTCCCGGCGGGAGGTTGCGCCTCCGCGGATCCTGGAGGATCCCTCGGGCGAGGGCTACGGGCTGGGCGACTGGGTGTACCAGTACATGATGTCGCTGCTGCTGCGGGGCAACACCTACGGCAAGACCGCCGAGCGCGACCGGCTGGGCAACCCGACGCAGATCGTCCTGTACCACCCGGACGAGGTGCAGGGCTGGCGCGACCTCAAGACGGGCCAGCCGACGTGGCGTGTGTGCGGTGAGATCCTCGAGGCGGCGGACGCCGGGGACATGTGGCATCAGCGGGCCTACACGGTGCCCGGGCGGCTGCTCGGCCTGTCCCCGGTGCAGCACCACGCCACGACGATCGGGCTGGGTATCGCGGCTGCGCGGTTTGGTCGGCAGTGGTTCGAGGACGGCGCGCACCCGTCGGGGCTGCTGACGAACGAGCAGGCCCTGAAGCCGGAGCAGGCGCGCACGGCGAAGGAGCGGTTCATGGCCGCGCTGCGCGGCACCAGGGAGCCGGTGGTGCTGGGGCAGGGCTGGAAGTTCCAGGCGATCCAGGTCGCGCCGGAGGAGTCGCAGTTCTTGGAGACGCAGAAGTACACGGCCGCGGAGTGCGCGCGGATCTACGGGCCGGGCGTGCCGGAGATCCTCGGCTATGAGACGGGCGGGTCGATGACCTACGCGAACGTTGAGCAGCGCAGCCTGGATCTGCTCACGTACTCCCTGGACCGGTGGCTGGTGCGCACCGAGCGGATGTTCTCGTCGCTGCTGCCGCCCGCCCAGTTCGTGAAGATCAACCGCGGGGCGCTGGCCCGCACCGACCTGCTGACGCGGTTCAAGGCGCACGCACTGTCCCTGCAGAACCGGTGGGCGGTGCCCAACGAGGTGCGCGACCTGGAGGACATGCCGCCCACCGCGTGGGGCGACGACCCGGTGATGGAGGCCGCGCCGACGGTGCGGATCGGAGACTGACAGGAGGGGCGCTGTGAGCGTCAAGAGCGACCGGGCCAAGACGTCCGGGACCGAGCGGCGCGCGTTCCCCGTGCAGCTCGAGGTGCGCGCCAAGAAGGGCGCCGGCAACGTGTCCACGATCCAGGGTTACGCCTCGGTGACCGAGCAGCCCTACGAGATGTGGGACTACCTGGGCGCCTACAGCGAGGTCATCCGCCGGGGTGCCTTCGCCAAGACGCTGGCTGAGACCCCGCAGGTGCAGCTGCTGCTGAACCATGGCGGGCTGGCGATGGCGTACACGAAGGCCGGCAGCCTGCGCCTGGCGGAGGATGCCAGCGGTCTGCACATGGAGGCCGACGTCAGCGCCAAGCGCTCCGATGTCGCCGACATGCTGGCGGCCCTCGAGGAGGGCAGCGTGGATGAGATGTCGTTCGCGTTCCGGGTGACCCGCCAGCAGTGGTCACCGGACTACGACCAGCGCGACATCACCGAGGTCGACCTCCACCGCGGCGACGTGTCCGTGGTCAATTTCGGGGCGAACCCCGCCACCTCGGTCGGGGCGATGCGCGCGCTGCAGGTGCCCGCCCTCGCGCGCTCCCACGTGGCCGGCGCGGTCCGCTCGGCGCTGCTGCAGCGCGCGGACGGCCCGCTGTCGCCCACGGCGATCGGCCAGATCTACCAGGTCCTCGGCCTGGTCGTGTCGGCTGACGAGGCGGTCGACGAGGCGCAGATGATCCTCGCCGGTCTGCTCGGCATCCCCAACCCGGACCCCGACGATCCCGCCGGGGCCGAACCTGCCGAAGAGGTGCCCGCGATTCCGGCCATGCTCGGCGCCCGGCACCCGCTGTCCCTGTACCTGGCTGAGGCCGACCTGCTGGCCTGAGCCCTTTCGCCTGCATCACCTGACGCGCCGGAGTCCACGCCGGAGCGCCCTGCGGCATGCCCGCGCGGCGCCACCACCTGGGCCACCACCCCGACGGCACGCGGGCGCGACCCAACCATCACCCCATGAAGGGAGCGAGCCATGCTCGCCTACCTGCGTAAGCAGATGCAGAGCGCGCTCGAGGCCCGGGCCGCGCTGAAGTCCGAGATGGACGCCATCCTCGCGGCACCCAAGGCCGAGAACCGGGACCTGACCGACGCCGAGGCCGGGACGTTCAGCGAGAAGCGCGACGCCCTGAAGACGGCCGACACGGAGATCGAGCAGATCCAGGCCCGCATCCAGGACCTGGAGGAGGACGAGAAGCGCGAGCGGCGCGCGGCCGAGATCCTCGCCCGGCACGGCCAGGCCGGGGAGCGCCGCGAGCGTGCCACCGTCCTGTCGGAGCCGGAGACGTACCGCAGGGGCGGGCAGACGTCCTACTTCCGTGACCTGTTCCGCGCCCAGATGAAGGGCGACTCGGGCGCCATCGAGCGCCTGGGCCGCAACGACCGCGAGGTGGCCGACCACCTCCAGCGCATTGCCCGCGGCGCCGAGCAGGCGCTGGAGGGCATGGAGGCCCGTGCCCTCACCACGACGGACGGCGCCGGCGGCGAGTTCGTCCCGCCGCTGTGGATGGTCAACGACTACATCGCGCTGGCGCGCGGCGGCCGCGTCGTCGCCGACCAGGTGCGGCCGATGGCGCTGCCCCCGGGCACCGACTCCATCAGCCTGCCGCGCGTCGCCTCCGGCACCGCCGTGGCCGAGCAGACCACGCAGAACACCGCGGTGCAGAACACGGACGCCACCACCAACTCGGTGACCGCGAACGTCACCACCATCGCCGGCCAGCAGGTCATCGCGCAGCAGCTGCTGGACCAGTCCCCGATCAACATGGACCAGATCCTGCTCGCGGACCTGGCGGCGGACTACGCGGTCAAGGCGGACACGTTCGTCCTCAACAACAACGCCACGAACAAGGTCGGCCTGCTGAACGTGTCCGGCCTCAACGCGGTCACCTACACCGACGCGACCCCGACCACCGCCGAGCTGTACCCGAAGGTCGCGGACGGTATCCAGCAGATCCACACCGGGCGCTTCCTGCCGGGTGACAAGATCTTCATGCACCCGCGGCGGTGGGCGTGGTTCACCGCGGCCGTCGACACCGTCGGACGGCCGCTGGTCACCCCGCTGGCGAACATGCCGCAGAACGTCCTCGCGCAGATGGGCAACGTCGTCTCCGAGGGCCTCGTGGGCACGCTGCAGGGCCTGCCGGTCTACGTCGACCCGAACATCCCCACCAACCTGGGGGCGGGCACCAACGAGGACCGCGTCATCATCCTGCGCTCCACCGACGTCATCTTCTTCGAGGGCACCCCGCAGGCCGAGGCGTTCCGCGAGACGAAGGCCGACCAGCTCAGCGTGCTGCTGCGGTTCTACAACTACGCGGCGCTGCACGCCTCGCGCTACCCGAAGTCGATCTCCGTCATCTCGGGGACCGGCCTGGTCACCCCGACGTTCTGAGCCGTACCGGGCCCGGGTGGCTGACGCTGCCCGGGCCCCGTCTGCAGGGAGGAAGACATGCCCGAGAACCAGACGGCGACCAACGTGCGGACCGGGGAGACGGTCACCACACTGGTGCCGACCGCCGACGAGGCATACGTGGCCGCGCTGCTGCGCGAGCGCGAGGGATACGCCCGCCACAGCCGCGGCGAGCGTCTCGCCGCCGTGGACGCCGAACTGGCGCGCCTGGGCGCCGGCGTGCCCGGCGGCCGGGAGACCGCGGTCGAGTCCCGGCCGCGCCGCACGGCCCGCAAGCAGGGAGGCTGACATGGGCGCGCTCCTGGTCGCGGCTGCCTCCGCAGCCCGCACCACGTCCGGGAACTCGGGGACGCTGTCCGGGTTCGGCGACTGGACGAAGTTCCGTGCAGCCCTGAACGTGACCGCTGCCTCGGGCACCACGCCGACGCTGGACGTGGTCATCGAGGACAGCCTCGACGGCGGCACCACCTGGTTCACCGTCGCCACCTTCAGCCAGAAGACCGCGGCCGGCACCCAGGCACAGGACGTCACCGGCGTGTTCAGCGACACGCTGCGGGTGCGGTGGACGATCGGCGGCACGTCACCCAGCTTCACCTTCGACGTGCGGCTCTACGGCAAGTGAAGTGAGGTGAGCGGCTGTGTCGTTCGATCTGGGTGACACCGTCCGCCTGGCCGCGGAGTGCCGGGATGCGGCGGGCGCCCTCACCAACGCCACCACGGCGGTGCTGACCGTCACCCTGCCCGACGGCACCACCGTGTCCCCGGCGGTGACCAGCCCGCCCGCCGTCACCGGCCAGTACACGGTGGACTACGTCACCACCCAGGCGGGACGGCACGGGGTGCGCTGGGTGTTCACCGCGCCCGGCTCGGCGTACACGGACGTGTTCGACGTCCGCGACGCGGCACCGCCGATGCTGTTCTCCCTCGCCTCGGCCAAGACAAAGCTCGACATCCCCGCCACGTCCACGGGCGACGACGAGGAGCTGCGCGAGTTCATCGAGGCCACCACCCAGTGCGTGGAGTACTTCGTCGGCGCGGTCGTGCGCCGCACCGTGCAGCAGGTCGTCCCGGGCGACCGGGACGCCTGGGTGCTCCACACGACACCCGTCCTGACGGTGTCCGCCATCACGCCGCTGCAGACGTGGCAGCAGGCCATCGACCCGAGCGTCCTGGACATCGACACCGTCGCGGGCATACTGCGGCGCACGGACGGCCTGTACTTCTTCGCCGGCGACTACCGCATCACCTACACCGCCGGCCGGGCCGCGGTCCCGCCGAACGTGAGCCTGGCCGGGAAGCTGATCCTGCAGCACCTGTGGCGCACCAACTACGGCGCCGCGCGCGGCCTGACCGGGGTCGGCGGCGGCGAGGACTTCTCCGTCACCGAGCAGGTCCCCGGGCTCGGCTACGCGATCCCCAACCGTGCGCTGCAGCTGCTGCAGGGCGACCGCGACATGGGGGGCTTCGCATGACGACCTCCCGCGTCCCGGCCGCCGTCGACGCGCTGCTGGCGATCCTGCGCGCGGCGCCCGGCCTGGCCGGTGTGACGATCGTCGACGGCCCGCCGGTGGTCAACCTCACTGCGCTGAAGCACGTGTTCGTGGGCTGGCAGCCATCCGCCGAGGCGGCCGTCTCCCTCGAGCAGTCGTTCAACTCGGCTGGCGCCCGCACCCGGGACGAGACGATCACGATCTCCTGCTACGCCGAGGCCCGCGCCGGCGACACCGACATGCAGGCCCGCCGCGCAGAGGTGTTCGCGCTGCTCGGCGAGGTCGAGACGGCGCTGCGTGCCACGAACAGCGCGCCGACCGCGCCCACGCTGAACGGGACGGTGCTGTGGGCGCACCTGACCGCGGGCGACCTGACCCAGGTGCAGGCCGAGGGCAGCCTCGCCGGGCTCGCTTTCACGGTGACCTGCCAGGCCCGTATCTGACCGATCCAGCAGAGGAGTTCCGTCATGGCGCGTGTGCGCTACCTGGGGCCGGAGCCGGTGACCGTGCCCGAGCTCGGCGACCGTCTCGTCCACCCGGACGAGGTGGTCGAGGTGCCCGACGCCCGGTTCGAGGGCTACGTGTGCCAGCCCGCGAACTGGGGGCCGGTCGAGGAGCCCGGGGCTGGGGCCTCGAAGAAGACCGCGGCCAAGGCGCCGCAGAAGGAGGGCTGATCCATGGCGATCGGATCCGGACTCGGCGCCCAGCTCGGCATCGCGGCCGAGTCCGCCTACGGCACGTTCGTGGCGCCGACGAAGTTCGTGGAGTTCACGAAGGAGAGCCTCGCTCTCAAGAAGACGACCGCGCAGTCCGCGGGCATCGCGGCGGGGCGGCTGCTGCCGCTGTCGTCGCGGCGTGTGGTCACCCAGCGGGAGGCGTCCGGGTCGATCGACCTGGAGGTCACCAACAAGGCCATGGGGCTGCTGCTGCAGGCCCTGATGGGCACGAGCGTGACGCCGGTGCAGCAGGCCGCGACGACGGCCTATCTGCAGACGCACACCCTCGCCGACACCGCGGGCAAGAGCCTGACGATCCAGAAGGGCGTGCCGCTCGCCAGTGGCACGGTCACCGACAAGACGTTCCTGGGCTGCAAGGTGACCAGCGCGGAGTTCTCGTGCGAGGTCGGCGGCATGCTGATGGCGTCCTACGAGTTCGACGCGAAGGACTGCGACGAGACGCAGACACTGGCCACGGCATCGTACCCGGACATGTCGGTGTTCCACTTCGGGCAGATGGCGCTGAAGACGGGCACGTTCGGTACGGAGGCGGCCCGGGACGGCATCCGGAAGGTGTCGGTGAAGATCGAGCGGCCGCAGGCGGTGGACCGCTTCTACGCGGGCCAGGCCGGGCTGAAGAAGGAGCCGATCTCAAACGACCAGGTGAAGATCACCGGGTCGATCGAGATGGACTACGTCGACACCACCCTCGACGACCTGTTCACCTCCGACGGTGCGACGTCCCTGGTGTGGGAGTTCGTGGGGCCGATCATCGCGTCGACGTATGCGGAGACGTTCCGCATCACCCTGCCCGCAGTGAAGCTGGACGAGGGCCCGCCGACCGTGGACGGCTTCGGCGTGGTCAAGCCCACCCTCAACTTCACGGGCCTGTACGACGGCACGAACCAGCCGAAGATCGAGTACATCTCGACCGACGTCTCGCTGTGAACCGGCCGTGACCCGCGATGTACGGATCCTGGGCACCGGCAGCCTGCTGGAGCTGTCACGGCGCCTGCGGGCTGCCGGTGGCGAGAACATCCGCCAGTCCATGCACCGCCGTATCCGGCGGGCCGCCGAGCCGCTGCGCGACGACCTGCAGTCCGCGATCCGCGGGCTGAACATCCGCAGCCAGGGCCGCAGCACACGGCCCGGCGGCCCCTCCCCCAACGGCCGCCCACTGCGGGAGACGATCGCCGCGGCGATCCGCATCAGCGTCCGCACCGGCGCCAGCCCGGGCGCCACCGTGTGGATCGACAAGGGCCGCATGCCGCCCGACCTGAAGAACGTCCCCACCCAGCTGAACCAGGGCCGACTGCGGCACCCGGTGTTCGGCAACAAGCGGCGCTGGGTCAACCAGTACGCCTCGCCCCCCTGGTGGGACTCGACCGTCCGCCGCCACCAACCGCGCATGGAACGCGAGGTCGCCCGGATCCTCGACGACGTCCGGCGCCGCCTCGAATAGGAGCACCCGTTGATCATCGAGTACACGCCCGAGGGCGGCGACACCCAGCGCCTGGACGCCGGCAGGCTGCGCGCCTCCGAGATCCAGGCCGTCGAGCGGACCGCCGACGGCCGCTGGGACGACATCAAGGCGGCGATGCGTGAGGGCGACATCAACGCCCTGCGCACCGTTGCCTGGATCGTCAGGAAGCGCACCGAGCCCACCCTGCGGTACAGCGACTTCGACCCGTTCGAGGACGAGTTGCGCCTGCGCCTGGACGCGCGCGAGACCCGCGCCTACGCCGAGGGCATCGTCGCAAAGTACGGCCAGGACCCGGAGCAGCTGGCCGAGGCGTTCGACGAGCTGCGCGATGCGGCCGCGGACCGTGAGGCGTGCGAGCAGGCGATCGCCGACGTGACGGCCCCAAAAGCCCCGGTCCCCGAGCCGGAGCCGGAGCTGATCCCAGCTTCACCGAGCGACGGCTGACCTACCTCCCGCTGTTCGGCCTGTACCTGCACTACACGGCGCGGGATGTAGACGAGCTGACCGAGGGCGAGTTCGACCTGCTCACCGCCTGGATCGACAACCACCAGGCCCAGATCCGCGGAGGTGAGTGATGGCGCAGCGTCTGCGGTTCATCCTCGACGGCGACGACCAGCTCTCCCGCGTCCTCAACCACGCCGGCGACTCCTCCGCACTCCTGCACCGTCGCCTGAACGACGACATGGACGCCAACAGCCGGGCGGTGAACCAGTTCGTCCGGCATACCGACGGACGCCTGCGCGACCTTCGGGGCCGGTTCGTGTCGGCCGCCGACGCCTCACGTCTGCTGGGCTCCGGGATGCCGGACCTCACCCGCCGCCTGGGCGACGTCGGCACCGCGGGCGGGGACGCAGCAGCCAGCCTGGGCCGCTCCGGCGGCGGTCTGTCCGGCGCGCTGATCGGCGTCGCCGCCGTGGCCGGCATGTCGCTGCTGCCCGCGATCGGCGCCGTGGTGCCCGCGATGGCAGGTGCCGCGGTGGCGGCGGGCACTCTCAAGCTCGGCTTCGCGGGTGTCGCGGATGCTCTCGATGCGCAGACGAAGGGGCAGAAGGAGTACGCCGAGGCCCTGAAGAAACTGCCGAAGCCAGCCCAGGATTTCACCAAGGCGCTGGTCGGGCTGAAGGGCGAGTTCAGCGGGATCGGCAAGAAGGTCCAGGCCGCGATGTTGCCCGGCTTCACCAAGGCCGTGCAGGCGGCCGGGCCCGTCGTGAAGATCCTCGGCCGGTCGATGACGGATCTCGGCGGCGCGTTCGGCAAGGCGGCCGAGGGCGTGGGCCGGCTGCTGAAGGACTCGGGGTTCCAGGCTGACCTGCAGACCAACCTCAAGCTGGGCACCCAGTTCATCCAGGACATGACCGCGGCGCTGGGACCGCTGGTCCGCTCCGTCCTGGACTTCGGTGCCGCGTCCGGGCCGACGCTGAAGGCGTTCACGGACGGCATCACCGGCCTGCTGACGAAGGGCGTGCCCGGCTTCTTCGAGGGGCTGACGCCCGGTATCGGTGGCGCGGCGAAGATGCTGGACGGCCTGTTCTCGGCGGTCAACAGCCTGCTGCCCGCCATCGGTCGGCTGGCGGGCGAGATGGGCCGCACCCTGGGCCCGATCTTCGGCGAGACGTTCCGCATCCTCGGCGACGCCGGCGCCAGCGCCCTGGACGCCTTGGCGGGCGGGATGAAGGCGCTGAGCCCCGTGTTCAAGGACTTGGCGTTCGGGCTGAAGACCATCACCGACCTGGGCGCGATCATCGGCCCGACCATGGCGGACACCGGCCTCGCGATCATGGGGGCGTTCGCCCCGATCGGCGACGAGGTCAACAACGCGGTGGGGCCGCTGCAGCGCCTGAACCAGTGGATCAACGACAACAAGATCGGGATCCTGGAGATCGCGCGGATCTTCGGCAGCGTCATGATCGACATGACGGGTGCTGCGATCCAGGCGGTTCCGCCGATCATCCGCGCCTGGAAGATGATTGCGGTCGGGGTCCTGGAGTCCATCGGTATCGCCGTCAGCGCGAGCGCGAAGTTGTGGGGCTGGGTGCCCGGCATCGGCGGGAAGCTGAAGGACGCCAACCGGGCGTTCGACCGGTTCAAGGACGGCTACATCGGCACCCTGAACACCGCGGAGAAGAAGGCCAGCGACTTCGCCGCTGCGGCCGGGCCGAAGCTGGCTGCCGGCAAGCTGAAGCTGGACATCAACAACTGGAGCCAGCAACTGGCCGAGGCCAAGCGGAAGCTGGCCTCTGTCCCGCCGAGTAAGCAGGCCGCGCTGAAGGCGACGATCAGGGACCTCGAGGCCAAGGTGGCGTCGGCAAAGCGGCAGCTGAACTCGCTGGACGGGAAGACCGCTCACACCTACATCTACAGCACCAAGGTCAACACGACGATCTACCGAACGAAGGGCTCGCTGCACGACGTCGTGGGCGGGTACGCGAGCGGCGGCCGGCCCGAGGCGGGCGAGGTGGCGTGGGTCGGTGAGGACGGTCCGGAGCTGATGCGGTTCCGGGGCGGCGAGGAGATCTACGACCACCGCACGTCGATGGCGATGCTGCGCGGCGCCCCGACGGCCGGCATGGGCATGGACGCCGGGCGCGGACTGGTGCAGGGCCTGCTGGGCTCGCAGGGCCTCGTGCAGCAGGCTGCGGCCCGCATGGCTGCGGCCGTCACTGCGGGCGTGCGCACGGAGCTGGAGATCGCCTCTCCGTCGAAGAAGATGCGGGCGCTCGCGAAGGACATCGGCGCCGGTCTGATCAAGGGCCTGACCGGGTCCCGCGACAAGATCAAGGCGGTGGCCGCGGACCTGGCCAAGGACATCCGGGCGGCGTTCTCCGGGCGCAAGGAGTCCAGCCTGATCCGGATGGTCGACCGGCAGACCAAGCGGCTGCTGGACGCCGCGGCGAAGCGCGACAAGATCGCGGCCACGATCGCCGCGGCGAAGCGGTTCGCGTCCGACGTCACCGGCAACGCCCGCGAGGGCGCCGGTCTGGCCAACCTCGGCCTGGAGCCGGAGCAGGTCACCGCGGGCCGCATCAAGGCGGGGCTGGCGTCGAAGCTGGCGCAGATCAAGCAGTTCACGAAGTACATCGACATCCTCGCCAAGAAGGGCCTCAACAAGGGGCTGCTGCGGCAGATCCTCAACATGGGCCCGGAAGCCGGATACGCCTACGCCTCCGCCCTGGTGGGCGCGGACAAGGCGACGTTCGCGTCGATCAACTCGCTGCAGACGCAGATCGACAAGAGCACGACCACACTGGGGCAGGTCGGCGCGGACCGCCTGTACGACTCCGGCAAGAACGCGTCGAAGGGGTTCCTGAAGGGGCTGGAGTCCCAGCAGAAGGACATCGAGAACCTGATGTTGAAGATCGCCAAGGGCATGGAGAAGGCGATCAAGCGGGCCCTCGGGATCAAGAGCCCGTCCACGGTGATGGCGCGGCTGGGCGCCTACTCCACCGAGGGCCTGGCCCGCGGCCTCGTCGACGGGATGCCCGTCCTCGACCGGTCGCTCGCTGCTGTGGCCGGGCGCGTCTCCGCAACCCGTCCGGTCATCGGCCGTCCCGCGGTGACGGGCAGGGGCGGCGGGGTGATGCAGGTGCAGGTCGATGTGCACGGGGCGACGGACCCGGTCGCGACGGCGCGGGAGATCCGCCGCCAGCTGCTGGAGCTGAAGCGGGTGCACGGCCTCAACATCAGTCTGGGGGTGGCGTGATGCCGCTGCTGGTGGAGATGGGCTGGGGCGGCCTCGTGCAGGCCCCGGCCACCATCACCTGGACCGACATCAGCACCTACGTCGACGGCATCGTCCGCGGCGTCACCGTCACCCGGGGCGCCTCGGACGAGCTGTCGGAGACGCAGCCCGGCACGGCCACCCTGACCCTGGACAACCAGGACGGGCGGTTCACGCCGGGCAACGCCGCCAGCCCGTACTACCCGTATGTCCGGCGCAATGCGCCGATCCGGATCAGCGTGGCAGTCATGCCGACCGTGTCCGGGTCGGCGCCCTACCCGCTGGCCATGCTCGGCGACGACTTCGACGACGGCCGCGTGGACAGCACGCTGTGGCCGACGAACACCGGTGGCGCCGGCGTGGAGACCGCCGAGCGCCGCCTGCGTATCACCGTGGCGCCCGGCGTGGACACGAACTTCACCAGCGCCCGGCAGTGGACGCTGGCGGGCAGCAAGCTCACCGCGAAGCTCACCGCGGTACCGGCGGCGAACGGCTCGTCGAACTGCGCCGCGAGCATGTGGGTGCTGTCCGCCACGTCCGGCACGCGGATCGGGTGGCGGTACGACGCGCTGATCGGTGTGCTCGCCGCGATGTCGCAGACGGGTTTCGCGGACGGCAGCCCGACGAACCTCACGTACTCGGCGATCGACCACGCGTGGCTGCGGGTGCGGGAGTCGGCGGGCACCGTGTACTGGGAGACCTCCGGTGACGGCGTGGTGTGGACGGTGCGCCGCTCGCTGGCCACCCCGGCCTGGGTCACCGCCGACACACACGCGGTGGACTTCCCCACCACCCGCACCGGTGGCACCTCCGGCTACATCGAGTGGGACCTGGTCGGCGCCACGATCAAGCCCCGCTTCTACGGCATGGTCAACGAGTGGCCGGTGGACTGGGAGGGCCTCAGCTCCACGGTCACGATCAGCGCGACGGACCTGTTCAAGCGGCTCAACCGGCTGCCCGCCCTCCGCTCGATGGTCGCCGAGGAGATCCAGCAGCTGGTGTCGGTGGCGTACTACCCACTCACCGAGCCCGCCGACTCCACCACCGCCGGGGACCTGTCCGGCAACGGCCTGCCCTCGATGGCCATCACCCAGGCCGGCGCGGGCGGCACCCTCACCATGGCCGCCGGGGACGGCCCACCAGCCACCGGCGAGACCGCACCCGCGTTCGCCCCGTCGTCGGCGACCGCCGGGAAGTACCTGGCAGTCGACATGGGCGCGGCCGCCCAAGCGCGGCTGACCGCCAACCAGCCTGCGATGGAGGCGTGGTTCAAGACCACCGTCACCGGCCGGGCGATCCTCTCCCTGTACTCGGCCGACCTGCAGTACGTGCACCTGCTGTCCCTCTCGGCGACCGGCGCCATGCAGATCGAGTGGACCACGACCGGCTCCTCCACCCTCACCGTGGAGACCGTGGCCGGTGCGAGCGGTCTGGCCGACGGTGCCTGGCATCACGTCGTCTACGACCAGCGCATCGGCGCGGTATGGGTCGACGGCGTCGAGGTGGACGCCACGCTCGCGGTCACCGTGGGCGCCGACCAACGGTTCCTCCACGTGGGCGGCTACCGCGGCACCCGGCTGTGGGACGGTTCCCTCGCCCACGTCGCCGTGTACGGGACCAGCGGCACCATCGGATCCGCCCTGGCCACCCACTACGACGCCGGCGCGAACGGGTACGCGGGCGACAGCGCCGATACGAGGATGGCGCGGTTCGCCTCCTACGTGGGGCTGATCGACATCACCATCCAGGGCAGCACCCACGACCCGATCGCCTCGCAGGGCCCGGCCGGTACGCAGGTCGTCGCCCGCATGCGGGAGGTGGAGACCACCGAGTCGGGGAAGCTGTTCGCCGCCCGCGACCAGTTCAACATGACGTATCAGTCGCGGGATGTGCGCTACAACCCGACCCCGGCCGCCGAGGCGTTCACCATCACCTACGCCGACCTGGAGCCCGGCACCAACTTCGCGGATGACGACCAGAAGATGGTCAACCAGGTCGACGCCTCCCGCCCGGGCGGCGCCACCCAGCGGGTCCAGGCAGCCGATTCGGTGACGGCGTTCGGCCCGTACCCGCGGACCCTAGACATCCTCAAGACGTCCGACAACAGCGTGCTGGACGCCGCGTACTGGATGGTGTCCCGCTACGCCGACCCGGGCCCGGAGCTGCGCGAGGTCGCGATCGAGGCGTACACGATGGCCACCTACCAGGCCATCCTCGACGCCGACATCTCCAGCTACTTCACCGTCTCCGGCCTGCCCTCGCAGGCCCCGGTGTCTTCGGCGCGGGTCACGGTCGAGGGCTACACGGAGACGCTCAAGGAGCGCTCGCACCGGATCCAGTTCCACACCAGCGCCTCGTTCACCGACTCGGTGTGGGTCCTGGACGACTCGACGTACTCGGTCCTGGACTCCACCACCCGCCTGGCCTACTGAGAGGGGACGCCGTGCCCGTCGCCGTTGTGCGCGCCGAGACGTTCTACCTGCCGGCACCACCCCAGCCCCCGGACCTGTGGGCCGGCGTGCCTGCGGCCGAGCGGGTGTGGCGGTGGTACGAGGCCCGCATGGGCCGCCGCGTCGTCCCGCCCGCGGGCCAGGTGGACAGCACCTACTGGGCCCGCATCAACCAGAACCGATGGGTGGGCGACTGCGTGTGCGGCTCCGCGCAGGTCGTCTCCCCCACCGATCCGCGCTACGCGTGCACCGAGTGCGGGTGGGGCTGGGCGACCCTAGTCTTCCCGCCGGACCCGGCCGCCGTGGAGGCCGCGCTCGCCGACCTGCCCCCGCGCCTGCGGAACTGGTGGAACGACCTCGACCCGAACAACCCGGGGGGTGTGGCATGACGTTCGCCCCGCGTACCTGGGTCGTCGGCGAGACCGTCACCGCGGCGCTGATGAACCAGGAGATCCGCGACCAGTGGAACACCGTCCTCGGCGCGTGGACCGCGTACACGCCGGCCTGGACCGCGGTGACGACCAACCCGGTCCTCGGCAACGGAACGTTGGTCGGGCAGTACATGAAGATCGGCCGGACCTGCCACCTCATCATCACGCTGACGACCGGGTCCACCACCACCTACGGCACCGGCTTCTGGCGGCTGAGCCTCCCCTTCCAGGCGGCCAGCGGCACGCCCGGTGTCCTGAACTGGGCGTACTCCACCAGCGCCGCGAACAACTTCATGATCGGCTCCTCGGTGCTGCCGTCGTCCACCTCCACCAGCGACAACATCTGGATGCCGAACCAGGCCACCACCGGTGACTGGAACGTGATGAGCGAGACGTCGCCCTACGCGCCGGCGGCCGGCTACATCCTGCGCGGCTGGGGCACCTACCAGACCGCCACCTGACCCGCCTTTCCCTACGCGCCCCGAGCCTGCTGGCCGGGGCCTTTTTCATGCCCAGAAGGGGGCCCCGCCCATGACCTCAACTCCTGCTTGGCGCCGCCTGGTCGACCACGTGATGGCCGTCCCCGAGCGCATCTACGAGCACTGGTCCAGCACCGTCGGCTGGGACAACCACACGGTCTTCGGCCAGCAGTACGGCTGGGACGGCGTGGCCTGGTGCTGCATTTTCGACTGGGACATGTACAGCGACTGCGGCCTGGCCGCCGTCGTGCCCAAGACCGCCAGCGTGGCGGGCATGACCGCGTGGGCGAAGCAGCACGGCCAGTGGTCCGAGTATCCGAGCGTCGGCGCGTGGGTCGACTTCGGCGGCGGCTCGCACACCGAGATCGTGGTCGGCTTCGATGCGGACACCGTGTACACCAAGGGCGGGAACTCGGTGAAGGCCGGCGCCTCGGACAACGGGCAGGGCAACGGTGTGTGGTCCCACAGCCACGCCCGCCGGTCCTCTTACGTGACGGGCTACTTCGCGCCCCGCTACCCGGACGGCGTGTGCCCGCCGACCGCGGACCCGAAGGACCCGCGCGGCGGGAAGGCGGTCACGTCCTGGCGCTGGTCGCCGACGCTGACCTGCCCGCCGTTCCCCGGCCGGCAGTACTTCAAGCTGGGCGCCGCCAACGACTACGCGCTGCAGCTGCAGACGTGGCTGCAGCGCGGCGGCTGGGGACCGGCGTACCGCGTCGGCCCGTCCCGCACCATGACCGCCCTGGACCTGGCGAAGGTCCGGGCGCTGCAGGAGCACTACCTCGCCGACCTCGGCCCCGCCGACGGCCTCACCGGCCCGAAGACCTGGCAGTACGCCTGGCAGGTCGCGCACGGCCTCCGCAAGAAGTAGCCCCGCCGCTGATCCGGAAGGACCCCCCATGAAGATCTCGAAGTACTGGAAGGCGGTCGCGGCAGGTGCTGCGGCCGGGGCCGCGGCGCTGTCGACGGCGATGCAGGACGGCACGGTGACGGCCGCCGAGACGGTCACCGCGGTGCTGGCCGTGCTCGGCGCGCTCGGCGTCACCTGGGCTGTGCCGAACCGGCAGGCTGGGGACGGAAGGTGACGGTGCCGGAGGCGTCTGTGGCTGTCGAGCTGGAGCGTCTCCGCGGCACGGTCGCCACGAACTTCGCCGAGGTCAAGGGCAGCCTGGCCGTCCTGGTCGAGCAGTCCAACCGGAACAAGGAGGACGTGCGCCAGCTGCGGGAGGACACGGAGAAGGACATCGGCGAACTTCGCACGGAGGTGGAATCGCTGAAGCGGGGCCGCTGGCCCATGCCGACGATCGGTGTCCTTGCCGGTGTGGCCGGCGCCGCGACGGGCGCCGTCGCCCTCTTCGCCCGATGACGTCACTGCGCCCCCTTCTGGCCTACGGGCCGGGAGGGGGCGTTTCGTCATGCCCGGGGGGTCAGCCGGACGGCGGCCGGTCCGCGACGAACGAGCCGAGGCCGCGCACCGTGTAGATGACGCCCTCTTCCCGTAGCCGCGCCAACACCTTCTGCGCCGTGTCGACTGCGACACCGGTCTCGGTGACGAGCTGCTGCACGGAGGGCACACGGGACCGCGGCGGGTACGTGCCATCGGCGATCCGCTGCCGGATGACGTCGGCGATCTGCTCCCACTTCGGCCGGTCCTGCTCCCACTCGTCGATCACGAGTGCACGGTAGGCACGCGCCCTGATGCCTCGCGATCGGTGGAACTCGCCCGGACCCGGTAGTGCACTACCCACTACTAGGGATAGCGTGCGGGGTACGAGAAGACCCCCGCGCCGTGCAACCGGCCGGGGGCATGGCCAACGCCGCGTAGGAGCGTCGACATGCCAGAGACTACCGACACCACCCCCACATGGGGCAGAGCCCCACTCCCACTCCCCACCGAGGGCACCCTCAGCGAGCACCAGCAGCGCGGCGCCGCCTGCGTATGGTGCCGACTGCCCCTCACCGCCGAGACGGCCGTAGACCTCGGCGAGCGCCGCATCCGCGTGGACGACGACTACGTCACCGCGTTCCCCCGCGGCTGCCGCCCCTGCACCCACACGCACGCCTACCGGGCACTCCTCGACCACGCGCCGGACTGCGACCTGTGCATCGCCGATGCCGGCAGCTGCGACACCGGTGTCGCGCTGCGGCGTCTGATCCGGGAGGGGCGCCGATGATCTGCGCGCGCTGCGACAAGCCGATCCGGACAGGCGAGGAGTACGAGTCGCGGGACATTCACTCGGCGTCCGGCCCGGGGCTCACGGTCCGCATACACGTCTCCTGTCAGCCGGACCGGGCTGCTCAGCCGCGCCGGTACCCGAGCTGAAAGACCCCCGGCGCGCCTGCCCTGCGGGGCCGCGCGTGTCGGGAAGGGCGGCCGCGACGGCGAGCAGTACAGCGGCCGCCCTGCACCGCTCTCCCAGGGGAGCACGGCCCCGGCCGGGTCCACGTCCCGGCTGGGGCCGCTTTGCGTCTGCTGGGCTGCTGGGGCGGCGCTGGTCGAGGAGGGTCCGCTCCACGCGGGCAAGGCCAGGAAGGGCCCGCACCAAGTGCGTACCCCTGTCAGCAGCAGCCCGTAGCCTGGCTCGAAACGGGGCCGGACCTGACAGCGCAGGTCCGGCCCTGCAGCATCTCCAGCCTCCGTGACGCAACGTGATCACAGTCTAGTGGTGTCACTGTCACATACTGGGGTTGCCCGAGCCGGTCCCACCGCTGATCACATAGGAGAGCCGAGAGGCGATCAGCGCCCGCAGCACCAGGTCCCCGCCCGGCGGCACCGTCCCCGCCGCCACCAGTTCGTCGAGGGTGAAGGCCCGGGGCCGCACCACCCGCAGGGACAGGCACGTGCAGCCGACCGCGACCGGCGGCAGTACCGCGTGCAGCCGGGTGCCGTCCGGCAGTCGGGCGTCGGCCCACGGCCTGGCGTCGTCCAGCCGCCGCCCGGCCACGGCCGCAAGCCGCTGGGCAAGGCGCCGTACGGCCCCGGCATCCGGAAAGGACACCCCTGTCAGCTCCAGTCCACCGCCGCGGTCCACCCACACGCGGTCGGGTGCGGACACCAGGACGTCGGTCACGGAGGGGTCCGCGAGCAACGGCTCCAGAGGGCCGCTGCCGACCAGTTCGGAACGCAACTGCCGGGCCGCACCCAGTACTTCCGCGTCCCCGAGCACCCGGCCCTGATCCCGCAGAGCCTGCGCCACGCGTGCGGGGGTGGGCTCGGCCCCGCTCTCGGCCAGCCACTGCCGCACGCCGTCCAGCAGCCGCGTGGGTGTGCTCGGGCCGGTCACGCTCCCCGGCTCCGCGCCCGTCCGCGAGCCGGCGGGTCCGGCACCCCGGTCCGCCCTCGCCGTGCTCCAGTCCATGCTCATGGCTCAGTCACCCGCCTCGGCCGACGCCCGCTCCCAGAAGGCCGAGCAGAACCGGGCGAGCGGCCCCCGCGCCGCTCCCCCGGGCGGCACGGATCCGTCCGGCGGAGGTGTCTCGTACGGCACCTCTCCGACCAGCGGCAGGCCCAGCAGCCGTGCCACCTCGCCCTCGTCGAGTCCGGTCGCGCACGGCCCCCGGACCGCGATCCGGAGATCGCCCAGGACCATGCCCACGGCCGCTGCCACCCGTCGTGCGGCAGCGACGGCGCGCAGGTCGGCGGGGATCACCAGCACCCCGACGTCCAGTTGTGCGAGGGCTTCGGCGACGCTCTCGTCGACGCGGCGCGGGAGGTCGACGACGACCGCGCCGCCGCGACGCCGGGCCGCGGCGAGGACCGCGCGGACCGCCTGGGGCGGGACGGCCACGGTGTCGCCGCGGTCCCAGCTCAGTACGCGCAGCTCGTGCAGCCGAGGCAGGGACTCCTCCAGGGCCCCGCCGCCGACCCGGCCACGGGACGCGGCGAAGGCCGGCCAGCGCAGTCCTTCGGCGGCTTCGCCGCCGAGGAGCACGTCGAGACCGCCACCCAGGGGGTCCGCGTCGACGAGCAGGGTGCGCCTGCCCTGGCGCGCCGACGTGACGGCCAGGGCGCAGGCAAGGGTGGACGCGCCCGCCCCGCCGCGGCCGCCGATCACCCCGACCGTGAGCGCGGGTCTGCCGACGCCCTCGGCCACGTCGGCGATGCGGTCGACCAGCCACTGCTCGCCGTCCGGCAACAGCAGGACGTGGTCGGCGCCGATCTCCACGGCCCGTCGCCAGACGCCGGGATCGTCCGGATCGCGCCCGACCAGGACCACTCCGCGCCTGCGGGCGGCCCCGCGCAGGCGGCGCGCCGCATCGTCGCCGACGATGACGAGCGGCGCCGCCTCCCAGCCGCTCCGGTGCCGGGGCACCCCAGGATGGACTTCCGGTCTGGCGCCCGCGGCCGCGCACAGGCGCAGCAGGTCGTCGAGGAGTTCGGGGTCCTCGGTGACGATCAGCGGTCCGCTCCGCCTCCCGTCGGCGACGGCCGCTCCTTCGTGTGTGATGGCTCCCGCCACGATCTCCAGCCCCCTTCGCTGCTTCCTCGGCCCGGTCCGCGGGGCCACAGGGGCCCCGCGCTTCCCGGGCATGTGAAGAACCGGCAACCGGTCTCCATATGAACGGCCGACACAAACCGGCCATACGCACCCGACAAACCGAAGCGGTCATGAACTCGCCGCCGACGGACGCGCCGGAATCACGGTGCACCGATCCCGGAAATCGTGTGGATCTTGGTCGATAACTGTGGACAACTCAGTGGTTGTGAATATCGGTGTCACTCGCCCCGGCACCACCCCCGCCACCTACCGCAGAGCAGCGTCGCGACTACGCTCCGTGTCCGATCATGGGCGTGCGGAAGCCGCGGCCACGAAGGCCGGTTCAGGGCACCCAGGGCCCGCGGAAATCAGAAAAACCCACCCGGACATGCGACGACCCCCGCCGGGGGGGAGAGCGGGGGTCGTCCCCACGGCCGACTCGGGGGGGGGAGGAGTCGGGCCGGGTTAGCACGGTCGCGAACGATCCGTGACTTCCATGGTGTACCCGAGAGCCTTCTCAGGCAAACCCACGCGCCCCACCTTACGCCGAATGGTGGGCGCATATGCTCGGGCCGTGGAAAACCACTCCTTGCCCCGCACAGCGGCCTTCTTTGACCTGGACAAGACGGTCATTGCGAAGTCGAGCACGCTTACCTTCAGTAAGTCCTTCTACCAAGGGGGACTGATCAACCGCAGGGCCGTCCTGCGCACCGCATATGCGCAGTTCCTGTTTCTGGCGGGCGGCGCCGACCACGACCAGATGGAGCGGATGCGCGAGTACCTGTCCACCCTGTGCCGCGGCTGGAACGTCCAGCAGGTCAAGGAGATAGTCGCCGAGACCCTCCACGACCTGATCGACCCGATCATCTACGACGAGGCCGCCTCCCTCATCGAGGAGCATCACACCGCCGGGCGCGACGTCGTCATCGTGTCCACGTCGGGCGCCGAGGTGGTCGAACCGATCGGCGAGATGCTCGGCGCGGACCGGGTGGTCGCCACCCGCATGGTCGTGGGCGGCGACGGCTGCTTCACGGGCGAGGTGGAGTACTACGCGTACGGGCCCACGAAGGCGGAGGCGATCAAGGAACTCGCCGGGTCCGAGGGATACGACCTCGCGCGGTGCTACGCCTACAGCGACTCCGCGACCGATCTGCCGATGCTGGAGTCCGTCGGCCACCCGCACGCCGTGAACCCGGACCGGGCGCTGCGCCGCGAGGCCGTGGCGCGCGGGTGGCCGGTCCTGGACTTCCACCGTCCGGTCCGCCTGAAGCAGCGACTGGCCGCGCCGCCGCGGCCCGCGCTCGTCGCCGCGGCCGCCATCGGAGCGGCGGCGGCCACCGCGGGACTCGTCTGGTACGCGAGCCGGCGCCGGACGCCGGCCGTGTGAACCGGCGGGCGGGCCGCGGAAGCACGGCCGGTCGCGCCCGGTTCGCGCGCCTTCGGCCCCATGGGCGGAGAGCACCGTCCGGGCCTTCCGCTCGCCCCGGCCCAGGAGTACAAAGGCATTGAGGCCCGAGAGACCAAAGGACATCCGAGAGGATCGCCTTGACGACGCTTTGGCCCCGCGGACCGTGCATGAACACCGGGCACCCACGCGACGTCGACCCGTCGATTACGGGCCAGCCGCACCAGGCGACGGGCAGAAGATCCCGGCCTGATGGGCGACACATCGAGGACGCTTGGTAACCCGGTGAACATGCCAGCGGCGGTACGAGACCTCGTACCGCCGCAACCACGCCGGGCCCGGAGGGCGGTTCCCTCCGTCCGGGGGCCGATGCCCGCCGGGCCCCGGAGGGCCGCTCCCTCCGCCGGGAGCTATGCCGCCCCGCGCTGCAGCGCCTCGCAGACCGCGGTCGACTCCCGGGCCCCCAGTCCGACCGCCTTCGCACAGTGGGCGATCCAGGCCGCCACACCCTCGGAAGTGCCCGACGCATAGCCCTCGAGGGCCGCGGCATAGGCCGCGGCACCCAGTTCCGCGTGACCCACCTCCGCGGGGCAGACCGCCTTCGGGTCGAGGCCGCTGCCCACGAGGACGAGGCGCTCGGCCGCGCGGGCGACGAGGCCGTTGTGGGAGCCGAAGGGGCGGAGTGCGAGCAGTTCGCCGTGCACGACGGCCGCGGTCACGAGCGCAGGGGCCGAACCACCCGCGATGATCAGCCGGGACAGCCCCTCGAGGCGGCCGGAGACCTCGGCCGCGTCCGGAAGCGGCAGTTCCACGAGCGGCTCGTCCACGGGCTCGCCGTCCTGACGGGGACGCCCCACGCGGGGGTCGGAGCCCGCGGCCGCCAACAGATGCAGCCGCGCCAGCACCCGCAGGGGCGACTGCCGCCAGACGGACAGCAGTTGTCCCGCCTCGGCGGTCAGCCGGAGGGCCGCGCCGACCGCGCGGGCCTCGTCGTCCCCGCTGAAGTCGGTGCGTCGGCGCACCTCTTCCAGGGCCCAGTCGGCGCCCGCCAGCGCCGCCGAGCCTCGGGCGCCGCGCAGCGCCGCCTCGGAGGTGATCTCATTGCTGCGGCGTCGCATGATCCGGTGCCCGTAGACCCGGTCCACCGCCTTGCGCACGGACTCCACGGACTCCGGCACCCCGGGCAGCGAGCCCAGGGCCGCGAGCGGATCGGGGGTCGCCCCTGTCGTACTCATGAGTACGACCCTACGCACCTCGGCGCCCCTCCTTCGAAGGAGTGGTCTTCCTCACGGCCGCCTGTCACCCAGAGACATCGCACGGCTACTCTTGGTGAATATGAAAATTGCTTTCGTCGGGAAGGGCGGCAGCGGCAAGACAACGCTGTCATCCCTGTTCATCCGCCATCTCGCCGCCACCGGAGTGCCCGTCGTCGCCGTCGACGCCGACATCAACCAGCACCTCGGAGCCGCGCTCGGACTCGACGAGGACGAGGCCGCGGCGCTGCCGGCCATGGGTGAGCGACTGCCGCTGATCAAGGACTGCCTGCGGGGCAGCAACCCACGCATCACCTCCGCCGAGACGATGATCAAGACGACCCCTCCGGGAGAGGGCTCACGACTGCTGCGGGTGCGGGAGGACAACCCGGTGTACGACGCCTGCGCGCACCCGGTGGAACTCGACGGCGGCAGCGTCCGTCTGATGGTCACCGGTCCCTTCACGGACGCCGACCTGGGGGTCGCCTGCTACCACTCCAAGACGGGAGCGGTGGAGCTGTTCCTGAACCACCTGGTGGACGGCCGCGACGAATACGTGGTGGTCGACATGACGGCGGGCTCGGACTCCTTCGCCTCCGGCCTGTTCACCCGCTTCGACATCACCTTCCTCGTCGCGGAGCCGACCCGGAAGGGGGTCTCCGTCTACCGCCAGTACCGGCAGTACGCCCGCGACTTCGGAGTGGTCCTGAGAGTCGTCGGCAACAAGGTGCAGGGCCAGGACGACATCGACTTCCTGCGCGCCGAGGTCGGTGACGACCTGCTCGTGACGGTCGGGCACTCCGACTGGGTGCGCTCCATGGAAAAGGGCCGCCCGCCCCGGTTCCACCTCCTGGAGGACGCCAACCGCGGCGCACTGCGCACCCTTCAGGTCGCCGCCGACGCCACGTACGAGTTGCGCGACTGGGCGCACTACACGCGCCAGATGGTGCACTTCCACCTGAAGAACGCGGCCAGCTGGGGCAATGAGCGCACGGGGATCGATCTGGCGGCACAGGTCGACCCCGGGTTCGTCCTCCACGAGGACGTGGCGGCCGCGGTGTGACCAACGGCCGCCGGACGTGACGACATGCCGGCCGGGCCGCCAGGGGGGACTCCCAGCCCTCCGTGGGGGCCCGGCCGGCCTCGTGCGTGCGGAACCCAAGCCCCGGCGCCGGGCCGGGCGCCGGCCTCGGCTCCACTCATATGACAAGCCGAAGAAATCAGCGATTCACCCCCTTGAGTGATTTATTGACCTGTTTGCTGCGCTTTGCCATACGTTTGATTTTACTCAGCATTACGATTCATTTACTGAGTGTTGGAACATCCCGCCGCTGTTCGCCGTGACCCACGGCCGCGCCACCCCGGTCCGCACACACGCCGGAACCACCTCCGCGACCGCGCCGCACAGAAGGAGACGGGAAGCATGTCTGCCTGCGTCCCCGCCCGCGCCACCGACTCGACTCGGCCCGACGACGCGCACCAGCCCCACAGCCCACCGCCGACCCGGCCCCGGCGCCTGCGCATCGCGGGCGCCGACCTGTCGGCCTCCATCGCGGTCTTCCTGATCGCCCTCCCCCTGTCCCTCGGAATCGCGCTCGCCACCGACGCCCCGCTCCAGGCCGGTCTCGTCGCCGCGGCCGTCGGCGGACTCGTCGCCGGCCGGCTCGGCGGCTCCGCGCTCCAGGTCAGCGGCCCCGCCGCCGGACTGACAGTGGTCACCGCCGACCTCATCCACCGCTACGGATGGCGCACGACCTGCGCGATCACGGTCCTCGCCGGGCTCGTCCAACTGTGCCTCGGCTGCCTGCGTGTGGCGCGTACGGCCCTGGCCGTGAGCCCGGCGATCGTGCACGGCATGCTCGCGGGCATCGGCGTCACCATCGCCGTCGCCCAACTCCACATCGTGCTCGGCGGCACCCCGCAGAGCGCCGTCCTCGACAACCTGCGGGCGCTGCCCGCCCAGTTGGCGCGTATCCACCCGGCCGCCGTGTCGGTGAGCGCGCTCACTCTGGCCCTCCTGCTGATCTGGCCCCGGATTCCCGGACGGGCCGGACGCCTCCTGCGCCGTGTCCCGCCGGCCCTGGTGGCCGTCGTGGGTGCCACATCGACGGCCTCGCTCGCCGGGCTGCGTCTCGCCCGGGTGGATCTGCCCTCCTGGTCCAGCCACGCACTGCCGCACCTGCCCGAAGGGCCCGTCCTCGGCATCGCGACCGCCGTGCTCACCATCACCCTGGTCGGCAGCATCGAGTCCCTGCTCTCCGCCGTCGCCGTCGACAAACTCGCCACCCTCCGCGGCACGGTGCGCGTCCCCCGCCCGGACCTCGACCGGGAGCTGCGCGGCCAGGGCACCGCCAATGTGATCTCCGGGGCCCTCGGCGGGCTGCCCGTCACCGGCGTCGCCGTGCGCAGCGCGGCGAACGTGCAGTCCGGCGCCGTCAGCCGGAACTCCACGATGCTCCACGGCGTGTGGGTGGTGGTGGCCGCGCTGCTGATGGTCCCGGTGCTCGAGCTGATCCCCCTCGCCTCGCTCGCCGCGCTGGTGATGGCCGTCGGCATCCAGATGGTGTCCCTGCACCACATCCGCACGGTCACCCGCCACCGAGAGGTGCTGGTGTACGCGGTCACCACGCTCGGCGTCGTCTTCCTCGGCGTGCTGGAGGGCGTGTGCCTGGGGGTGGCCGTGGCCGTCGCCGTCGCCCTGCACCGCCTCGCCCACACCCGTATCACCCACGAGGAGCGGGAAGGAGCCCATCATGTCCGGGTCCGGGGGCAGTTGACGTTCCTCGCGGTGCCCCGGCTCACCCGGGCGCTGCACCAGGTGCCCGCCGGCACGGATGCAGTCGTGGAGCTGGACGGGTCGTTCATGGACCACGCGGCGTACGAGTCCCTGCAGGACTGGCAGAGAACACACCTCGCGCACGGCGGCACGGTCGGTCTCACCGGTCGCGCCGGAACCCGAATCGCGCTGTCCGCCGGATCCACCGCAGCCGATTCGGGCCCGGAGTCCGCGGAGGCGTCGGCGTGCCGCTGCCGGCCCTGGACGCCATGGCGAAACCACCAGTGCGAGCGGCCGCCGGCCGCGCCGCCCGGGGGACGTCCGGAGGGACCGGCCACCGGAGCCGAACCCGCCGGGCAGCAACTGGCACGCGGGATCAGCGCGTTCCAGCGGAACACCGCACCGCTGGTGCGCAGCGAGCTGGCCCGCCTCGCGCGTGAGGGACAGCGGCCGTCGCAGCTCTTCCTCACCTGTGCCGACTCGCGACTCGTCACATCCATGATCACCTCGAGCGGCCCGGGCGATCTCTTCGTCGTCCGCAACGTCGGCAATCTGGTGCCACTGCCCGGCGCGGAGAGCGGCGACGACTCGGTGGCCGCGGCGATCGAGTACGCCGTGGATGTGCTGGGCGTGCGGTCCATCACGGTGTGCGGGCACTCGGGATGCGGGGCGATGCAGGCCCTCCTCGCCTCGGAGCCGGGCGGCGTGCGGACACCGCTCCAGCGGTGGCTGCGGCACGGGCTGCCCAGCCTGCAGCGGATGACCGACGACCAGCCGCCCTGGGCCCGGATCTCCGGTCGGGAGCCGGCCGACGCCGTCGAGCAGCTGTGCCTGACCAACGTCGTGCAGCAGCTGGAGCACCTGCGGGCCCACGAGGCCGTGAGCCGTGCACTCGGCGAGGGCACGCTCGCACTGCACGGGATGTACTTCCACGTGGGCGAGGCGCAGGCGTATCTGCTCACCCCCTCCGAGGAGGGGGACGTCTTCGGCCGGGTGGGGGCGATCGGGGACCTGCGCAGCCCGGCATGAGGCAGGGTGGTGTGCGGCCCGCTCCGCCGGCTGCGCGCCACCGGTCCGGCGGCGAGGGTTCACGTGTCGGGTGTGAGATGCGTCGCCATGGCGCCGGGTGAACCATGGCGGCGGCGCATACGTGACCGAAACGAGAGCTGTTCGGGACAGACTCACAACAGGTCTAAACCAATTTCCGGCCGACCCTTGTCATCGAGCCCCCCGGTCTGGTGAGCTGTGGCCTGGGACACAACGGACACCCTGAGAAAGGGAGATGTCGTGAGCAACGAAAGCCTGGCCAACCTGCTGAAGGAAGAGCGCAGGTTCGCGCCCCCCGCCGAGCTGGCCGCGAACGCCAACGTCACGGCGGAGGCGTACGAACAGGCCAAGGCTGACAGGCTCGGTTTCTGGGCCGAGCAGGCCCGGCGGCTGACCTGGGCCACCGAACCGACCGAGACGCTGGACTGGTCGAACCCGCCGTTCGCCAAGTGGTTCAAGGACGGCACGCTCAACGTCGCGTACAACTGCGTCGACCGGCATGTCGAGGCCGGCAACGGCGACCGCGTCGCCATCCACTTCGAGGGTGAGCCCGGCGACAGCCGCGCCATCACCTACGCCGAGCTCAAGGACGAGGTCTGCAAGGCCGCGAACGCCCTGCTGGAGCTCGGCGTCCGCAAGGGCGACCGGGTCGCCGTCTACATGCCGATGATCGCCGAGGCCGCGATCGCGATGCTGGCCTGCGCCCGCATCGGTGCCACGCACTCCGTGGTCTTCGGCGGCTTCTCGGCGGACGCGATCGCCACCCGCATCCAGGACGCCGACGCCAAGATCGTCATCACCGCCGACGGCGGCTACCGCCGCGGCAAGCCGTCCGCGCTCAAGCCGGCCGTCGACGAGGCCCTCGAGCGCGTGGAGAGCGTGCAGCACGTGCTCGTCGTGCGCCGCACGGGCCAGGAGGTCGCCTGGACCGAGGGCCGCGACCAGTGGTGGCACGACCTCGTCGGGCGGCAGTCCGCCGAGCACACGCCGGAGGCGTTCGAGGCGGAGCAGCCGCTGTTCATCCTGTACACGTCCGGGACGACGGGGAAGCCCAAGGGCATCCTGCACACCTCGGGCGGCTACCTCACCCAGGCGGCCTACACCCACCACGCGGTCTTCGACCTCAAGCCCGAGACCGACGTCTACTGGTGCACCGCGGACATCGGCTGGGTCACCGGCCACTCCTACATCGTCTACGGCCCGCTGGCCAACGGCGCCACGCAGGTCATGTACGAGGGCACCCCCGACACCCCCCACCAGGGCCGGTTCTGGGAGATCGTGCAGAAGTACGGGGTCACCATCCTGTACACGGCCCCCACGGCCATCCGCACGTTCATGAAGTGGGGCGACGACATCCCCGCGAAGTTCGACCTGTCCTCCCTCCGGGTGCTCGGCTCCGTCGGCGAGCCCATCAACCCCGAGGCCTGGATCTGGTACCGCAAGCACATCGGCGCCGACCGTACCCCCATCGTGGACACGTGGTGGCAGACGGAGACCGGCGCGATGATGATCTCGCCGCTGCCGGGCGTCACCGAGACCAAGCCGGGCTCCGCCCAGCGGCCGCTGCCGGGCATCTGCGCCACCGTCGTCGACGACGAGGCCAACGAGGTGCCCGACGGAGGCGGCGGCTACCTCGTCCTCACCGAGCCCTGGCCCTCCATGCTGCGCACCATCTGGGGCGACGACCAGCGCTTCATCGACACCTACTGGTCCCGCTTCGAGGGCAAGTACTTCGCCGGCGACGGCGCCAAGAAGGACGACGACGGCGACATCTGGCTCCTGGGACGCGTCGACGACGTCATGCTCGTCTCCGGCCACAACATCTCCACCACCGAGGTCGAGTCCGCCCTGGTCTCGCACCCCGCGGTCGCCGAAGCGGCGGTCGTCGGCGCCGCCGACGAGACCACCGGCCAGGCCATCGTCGCCTTCGTGATCCTGCGCGGCACCGCGTCCGAGGACGACAAGCTGGTCGCCGAACTGCGCGACCACGTCGGCGCCACCCTCGGCCCGATCGCCAAGCCCAAGCGGATCCTGCCCGTCGCCGAACTGCCCAAGACCCGGTCCGGCAAGATCATGCGCCGCCTGCTGCGCGATGTCGCCGAGAACCGCGAACTGGGCGACGTCACCACCCTCACCGACTCCACCGTCATGGAACTGATCCAGACGAAGCTCCCGGCGGCGTCGAGCGAGGACTGAGGTTCGAGCGGGGACTGAGGTTCGAACGAGGACTGAGGTTCCCGACCTGGACATGGGGCGCCCGGCAGCACGCCGGGCGCCCTTTTTCATCCCCTCTGCCCGGCAGGGCGGATCCCGAGGGTAAGGCTCCGGTAAAGTGGGGACTCAAGGTGTGCCGGGAAGTCTGGTCGGCAAGTCGTCCGAGGGATCTCGTGACGGCCGTCATGATGTCGCACCACCCGGAGGTCCTCACCGTGGCCGCGCCCCGCACCCGCACCTTTCTCGGACGTCTCTCCCTGCCCGAGCGGAACTTCGTCGCGGACGCGCTGCGCACCGAGACCGTCGGCGGTGTGCTGCTCCTCCTCGCCGCCGTCGCCGCGCTGGTCTGGGCGAACGTACCCGCGCTGCACGGCAGCTACGAGAGCCTCGGCCACCACCACCTCGGCCCCGCCGCCCTGGGCCTGCATCTGTCCGTCGAGCACTGGGCCGCCGACGGCCTGCTCGCGGTCTTCTTCTTCGTCGCCGGGATCGAGCTGAAGCGGGAACTGGTCGCCGGTGAGCTACGGGACCGGCGAACCGCCGTCCTGCCCGTCGCCGCCGCGCTCTGCGGCATGGCGGTACCCGCGGTCGTCTACGCCGTCACCAACGCCGCCGGCGGCGGCTCCCTCGCCGGCTGGGCGGTCCCCACGGCCACCGACATCGCCTTCGCGCTCGCCGTGCTGGCCGTCATCGGCACCTCCCTGCCGTCCGCCCTGCGCGCCTTCCTGCTCACCCTCGCCGTCGTCGACGACCTCTTCGCGATCCTGATCATCGCGGTCTTCTTCACGGACCGGCTGAACCTCGTGGCGCTCGGGGGCGCCGTCGCGGGCCTCGCCGTGTTCTGGGCACTGCTGCGGGCGGGCGTCCGGGGATGGTACGTGTACGTCCCGCTCGCCCTGGTCGTGTGGGGGCTGATGTACAACAGCGGCGTGCACGCCACCATCGCCGGTGTGGCGATGGGGCTGATGCTGCGCTGCCACCGTCACGAGGACGAGGAGCGCTCCCCGGGCGAGCGCATCGAGCATCTCGTGAGGCCTCTGTCGGCCGGTCTCGCGGTCCCGCTCTTCGCCCTGTTCAGCGCGGGTGTCACGGTCTCCGGTGGGGCGCTGCGGGACGTGTTCACCAGGCCGGAGACGCTGGGCGTCGTCCTCGGCCTCGTCATCGGCAAGACCGTCGGCGTCTTCGGCGGCACCTGGCTGACGGTCCGCTTCACCCGGGCCACCCTCAGCGACGGCCTCGCCTGGGCCGACGTGTTCGCCGTGGCCTCCCTCGCCGGCATCGGCTTCACCGTCTCGCTGCTCATCGGCGAACTGGCCTTCGACGGTGACGCGGTGCTCATGGACGAGGTCAAGGCCGCGGTGCTCGTCGGATCACTGCTGGCGGCGGCGTGCGCGACCACACTGCTGAAGGTACGCAACGCCAAGTACCGCGCCCTGTGCGCCGACGAGGAGCGCGACGAGGACCTCGACGGCATACCCGACGTCTACGAGCAGGACGACCCGGCGTACCACCTGCGCATGGCCGAGATCCACGAGCGCAAGGCCGCCGAGCACCGCAGGATCGCCGCACTGAGGTCGACCGAGCGTGAAGCAGGCACCGACCTCGGGGACGGCACACCCGCCCGGGACAGGAACCGCACACCCGCCCGGGACAAGAACCGCACACGCGGAGGGGGCGGGAACCGCCCGCCCGGCGGGGAAGGGAACGGCACGCTTGCCGAAGTGGCGGGCGGGGCAGGCGAGGAGAACGAGCGTCCGGCATGATCTGACACATCCGCAAAACTCCGCAGCAATCCGCGGAGACGTACGCAGAGAGCAGGGAGACCCCGATGAGCGCACCCGACGGCAGCCCGGTCGGCGCCGAACGCAGCATCGGCCAGTTGTTCGCCTCGGCGACGACCGAGATGTCCGCGCTGGTGCACGACGAGATCGCGCTGGCGAAGGCCCAGCTCAAGCAGGACGTCAAGCGCGGTGCGGCCAGCGGTGGCGCGTTCTCGGCCGCGGGGGCCATGCTGCTGTTCTCCCTCCCCATGCTGAACTTCGCACTGGCGTACGGCATTCGGACCTGGAGCGGCTGGAACCTGGCCGTCTGCTTCCTGCTGTCCTTCGCCGCCAACGTGTTGGTCGCCGGGCTCCTCGCGCTCATCGGCGTGGCCTTCGCGAAGAAGGCCAAGAAGAGCAAGGGTCCGCAGAAGGTCGCCGCGTCGATGAAGGAGACCGCCGGCGTCCTGCAGAGGGCCAAGCCGCACCCCCGTCAGCCCAACCGGGCCGACACGGGGGTCGAGGCTGTGGCACGCTCGTCCTCATGACGGACCCTGCCACTCCTTCGGCGCAACCCACCTCGGTCGTCCGGCTCGGCGTGCCCGGCGGGAGAGAGGTGACGCACCGGGATGTAGCGGCCAATGGCGCGCGTTTCCACATCGCGGAACTGGGCGACGGTCCGCTGGTCCTGCTGTTGCACGGATTCCCGCAGTTCTGGTGGACCTGGCGGCACCAGTTGGTCGCGCTCGCCGACGCCGGGTTCCGGGCCGTGGCGATGGATCTGCGCGGGGTCGGGGGCAGCGACCGTACGCCGCGCGGTTACGACCCGGCGAACCTCGCGCTCGACATCACCGGCGTCGTACGGTCCCTGGGCGAGCCCGATGCCGCGCTCGTCGGCCACGACCTGGGCGGCTATCTCGCCTGGACGGCGGCCGCCATGCGTCCCAAGCTCGTACGGCGGCTGGTGGTCGCCTCCATGCCGCATCCTCGGCGCTGGCGCTCGGCGATGCTCAGCGACGTCAAGCAGACGGCCGCGAGCTCCTACATCTGGGGCTTCCAGCGGCCGTGGATCCCGGAACGCCGGCTCACCGCCGATCACGCGGCCCTGGTGGGCCGGCTCCTCCGCGACTGGTCGGGGCCCCGGACGCCGGACGACGAGGCCGTGGAGAGCTACCGGCGTGCCATGTGCATCCCGTCCACGGCGCACTGCTCGATCGAGCCCTACCGCTGGATGGTGCGCTCCCTGGCCCGCCCCGACGGCATCCAGTTCAACCGCCGTATGAAGCGGCCCGTTCGGGTCCCGACGCTGCATCTGCACGGCTCGCTGGACCCCGTGATGCGGACGAGGAGCGCGGCCGGGTCGGGTGAGTACGTCGAGGCGCCGTACCGCTGGCGGCTGTTCGACGGGCTGGGGCACTTCCCCCACGAGGAGGATCCCCTCGCGTTCTCCTCCGAGCTGATCAACTGGCTCAGGGACCCCGAGCCCGACCGCTGAGCGCCCCCGGGATCCGCACGAACCGGCCGGTCGGCCGGAGGACTTCGAGCCCCGTGGGTGACCGCCCGAGAACGCCCGGCACCCGAGGATGGGAACGCCTGTTCCCCGCGCGGCCACATGCCCGGCGCATAGGCCAATTGAGGGGTGCCAAGGCGGTTATCGACCTTGGGGCAGGGGCAGAGGTCGGGGTATGGGCTGGACGCACGACTACAGTGACGCAGCACGCGACCGCCGCTCGGCCACCGGTCCGAGCTCGCACCAGAGGGGCGCCCCGCAGTCGGCGGGCGCGGATCCCCGAGTGGGCATTCCGCACATTCTGCGCCGCCGGGCCCGATGGGTCTCGGTACGTCTGCGCCACCCGCGCGGCTGACCGGTCACCCGGCAGCGGCCGCCCCGCCCTTCGGGTTCACAGCGCGCAGTTGTCGCTGTCCACCTGCTGGTTCGCCGTACGGCCCTGGGTGATGTCCGGCTGGATCTCGTCGGCCGTGAGCGCGTACCCGGTGTCGGCGTCGTCGAGGGACTTGGCGAACACCACTCCGTAGACCCTGCCCTGCGTGGTGAGGAGCGGGCCGCCGGAGTTGCCCTGGCGGACGGTCGCGTACAGCGAGTACACCTCGCGGCGGACGGTGCCGCGGTGGTAGATGTCGGGGCCGTTGGCCGTGATGCGGCCGCGGAGGCGCGCGGGCTGGACGTTGTACGACCCGTTCTGCGGGAAGCCCGCGACGATCGCGTTGGTGCCGCCGGCCGCGTCCGTGGACGTGAAGCGCAGTGCCGGCGCGTCCAGATCCGGCACGTCGAGTACGGCGATGTCGCGCCGCCAGTCGTAGAGGACGACCTTCGCGTCGTACTTCCTGCCCTCGCCGCCTATCTGCACGGTGGGTTCGTCGACCCCGCCCACCACATGGGCGTTGGTCATCACCCGGCGGTCGGCGAAGACGAAACCCGTGCCTTCGAGGACCTTGCCGCAACTCTGGGCGGTGCCGACGACCTTGACGATGGAGCGCCGCGCCCGGGTGGCGACCGCGCTCTTCGCGAGGGCCGGGTCGGGGGGCTGGACCTCGGTGATGGGCTCGTTCGCGAACGGGCTGAAGACCTGGGGGAAGCCGTTCTGCGCGAGGACCGTGGAGAAGTCGGCGAACCAGGTGTCCGCCTGTGCGGGCAGCGCCCGGGAGACACCCTGGAGCACCTTGGAGCCGCGGACCTCCCTGCCGAGGGTCGGCAGCGTCGTCCCCGCGAGGGCGGAGCCGATCAGCCAGGCGACCAGGAGCATCGCCACCACGTTGACGAGGGCGCCGCCCGTGGCGTCCAGGGCGCGGGCCGGGGACCAGGTGATGTAGCGGCGCAGCTTGTTGCCCAAGTGGGTGGTCAGGGCCTGGCCGACGGAGGCACAGACGATCACCACGACCACGGCGACGACGGCGACGGTCGTGCTCACCTTGTGGTCGCCCGTCGCCTTGTCCCAGACGAAGGGAAGCAGGTAGACCGCGACGAGGCCGCCGCCCAGGAAACCGATCACCGACAGGATGCCGACGACGAAGCCCTGGCGGTAGCCGACGATCGCGAACCAGACGGCGGCGACCAGCAACAGGATGTCCAGCACGTTCACTGCTTCAAGCCTCGCCTCGTCGCTTTCCGGTCGCCGTCGTCCGGCCGGGGGCCCGGACCGCCGAGCAGCGGCGATGGCGCGGCGTCGCGGGAGAACCACAGCACGGGGGCAACCTTGTCATGCGCGCCAGTCGAGCGGGACCTGCTTGTCGCGGTCCCAGGGGCGCTCCCAGCCCGCGTAGTGGAGCAGGCGGTCGATCACGCCCGCGGTGAAGCCCCAGACGAGGGCCGATTCGACCAGGAATGCCGGGCCTCGGTACCCACTGGGGTGGACGGTGGTGGCCCTGTTGGCCGGATTCGTGAGATCCACCACGGGGACGGTGAAGACCCGCGCCGTCTCGTTCGGATCGACGACGTCCACCGGGCTGGGCTCCCGCCACCAGCCGAGGACCGGCGTCACCACGAAGCCGCTGACCGGGATGTAGAGCCTGGGGAGCACGCCGAAGAGCTGAACGCCGCCGGGGTCGAGTCCCGTCTCCTCCTCGGCCTCGCGGAGCGCGGCCCGCAGCGGCCCCTCGGCCGTCGGGTCGCCGTCCTCGGGGTCGAGGGCCCCGCCGGGGAACGAGGGCTGCCCGGCGTGCGAGCGCAGCGAGCCGGCCCGCTCCATCAGCAGCAGCTCGGGGCCGCGGTCGCCGTGCCCGAACAGGACCAGTACGGCCGACTGGCGCCCCTCGCCGTTCTCCGGCGGCAGGAAGCGGCTGAGCTGCAACGGCTCGACGGTCTCCACCACCCGTGCGACCGGGCCGAGCCACTCGGGCAGGCCCTCCGTGCTCAGCCGCAGCCGACCCCCGTCCGTGGCGCTCGTGTGATCCGTGTCGCTCGCGTGTCTCATCGCCACCCCCGTTCTGCCGATCCCAACGCCCCTGGGGCCGCGAATCGTTCCACACGTCGCCCGTACGGGTGTCCTGCCACGCGGCCCGCCGGACTGCGTCCCTCCCCTGCGAGAAGCGCGTGAGCGCGCACACCCGTCACCCGGCCCCCAGCGGCGGGGCCGGGATCCCACCCGCGTCCAGATAGGCCTGCGGGGGCTTGAGCCGCTGGCCCGGGAGGCCGCCCTTCTCGTACTTCAGGAGCTTCTTCGCCTTCTCCGGGTCGGTCTCTCCCTCTCCGTACGCCGGGCAGAGCGGGGCGATCGGGCAGGCGCCGCAGGCCGGCTTGCGGGCGTGGCAGATGCGGCGGCCGTGGAAGATCACGTGATGCGAGAGCATCGTCCAGTCGCTCTTCGGGAAGAGCGCGCCGACGGCCGACTCGATCTTGTCGGGATCGGTCTCGTCCGTCCACTGCCAGCGGCGGACGAGCCGCTGGAAGTGGGTGTCGACGGTGATGCCGGGCCGGCCGAAGGCGTTGCCCAGCACCACGAAGGCCGTCTTGCGCCCGACACCGGGCAGTTTGACGAGGTCCTCCAGGCGGCCGGGCACCTCGCCGCCGAACTGCTCCACCAGGGCCTTGGAGAGCCCTATCACCGACTTGGTCTTGGCCCGGAAGAAGCCGGTCGGGCGCAGGATCGCCTCGACCTCCTCAGGGTCGGCCGCGGCGAGGTCCTCGGGGGTCGGGTACCGGGCGAAGAGCGCCGGGGTGGTCTGGTTCACCCGCAGGTCGGTGGTCTGCGCGGACAGGACCGTGGCCACGATCAGCTGGAAGGGGCTCTCGAAGTCCAGCTCCGGATGGGCGTACGGGTACACCTCGGCGAGCTCGCGGTCGATGCGGCGGGCGCGCCGGACGAGGGCGGTACGCGACTCGTTCCTGCGCGGCTTCGGGGCGACGGTCCTCGGGGGAACGGCGCCCCGGACGGCGATCGTGGCCTTCTCGCCGACCGCCTGCACGGGGGCGGCCTTCTTGGCGGGGGCTTTCTTGCCGGTGGTCTTCTCGACGGCCGTCCTCTTGGCGGCCGTCTTCTTGGCGGGCGCCTTGGCTGCCGTCTTCTTGGCTGCCGTCTTCGCGGCGGCACCGGTCTCGGCGGCGGACGTGGCCTTCTGCGCGGCCGCCTTCTTCGCCGACGCTGTCTTCGGGGAAGCCTTCTTCGCGGCGGCTTTCCCGGCGGCGGTCGAGGCGGCGGCGGTCTTCCCGGCAGGCCGCTCCGCCGACGCCTCACCGGGCGCCACTTGTGCCCTTTTTGCCGCTTTATTACCCTCGCCACGAGCATGTTCGCCCACAGCGGAATCACGCCGTGCAACCACCCGCTCAGCCCCCTTGGCCTGTGCTGTCACCGGGGAATTGGACACCCGGCCAGCCTAAGGCCCGACGCCGGCCTCCGCCGCGTACCCCGACGATCGGCCCCCAATTGGACCCCTGCCGCATACCCCGGCTCGCCAATGCGGCATCCTTGTGACAGATCACACTGTTTGGACCGTCCGGCAAAACGGGGAACACGGTCCCCTGGTAAACCGGGGAGCAACATCCCCTGAGCAGGTCGACAAGGAGAGAACTCGTGGACGACGTTCTGCGGCGCGCCCCGCTCTTCGCGGCGCTCGATGACGAGCAGGCCGCGGAGCTGCGCGCCTCCATGAGTGAGGTGACCCTCGCCCGCGGCGACTCGCTGTTCCACGAGGGCGACCCCGGGGACCGCCTGTACGTGGTCATGGAGGGCAAGGTCAAGCTTCACCGCACCTCGCCCGACGGCCGCGAGAACATGCTGGCCGTACTCGGCCCCGGTGAGCTGATAGGCGAACTGTCGCTGTTCGACCCGGGCCCGCGTACGGCCACCGCGACCGCGCTGACCGAGGTCAAGCTGCTGGGTCTGGGTCACGGCGACCTCCAGCCGTGGCTGAACGCCCGGCCCGAGGTGGCGGCGGCGCTGCTGCGCGCCGTGGCGCGGCGGCTGCGCAAGACCAACGACCAGATGTCGGACCTGGTCTTCTCGGACGTGCCCGGACGTGTGGCGCGCGCGCTGCTGGACCTCTCGCGACGGTTCGGCGTGCAGTCCGAGGAGGGCATCCACGTGGTGCACGACCTCACCCAGGAGGAGCTGGCCCAGCTGGTCGGCGCGTCGCGTGAGACGGTCAACAAGGCGCTGGCGGACTTCGCCCAGCGAGGGTGGCTCCGCCTGGAGGCCCGCGCGGTGATCCTGCTGGACGTGGAGCGGCTGGCCAAGCGGTCCCGCTGACGCCCGCCCCCTACGACTCCCGGGCCCCCGCCTCCCCTGTGAGGCGGGGGCCCGTCGTCCTGTGGCCCGGCGCCCGTCGTCCCTTGTGAGCGGTGCCCGTCGTCGCTCCGCCGGGACCCTCCCGAGGCCGTCCCGGCATACTTGCCCCCGTGATCGACCCATCGCGCCCCTCCTCGTACCGCGACGGACACGGCCGCGGCAGGGGTCTCGACTCCCACGGACACATCCGGCGCGAGGGCGCCCTCGAACTGGTCACCGCCCCCTTCGGGCCCGTCGTCGAGGCCGCTCGGAAGCGGCTCCCCGGTGTCTTCGGGACACGGATGACCGGCGCCTACCTCTACGGGTCGATTCCGCGCGGCACCGCGCGTGTGGGACGCAGTGACCTCGATCTGCTGGTCGCGCTGGCCGCGGAGCCCACCGAGGCGGACCACCGCGCCGCCCGTGCGCTCGGGGACGGGCTGGACCGGGAGTTCCCGCAGATCGACGGCGTGGGAACGCTGCTGTTCAGCCGTGCCCGGCTGCTGAGCGACCTGGAGACGTACGACCTGGGGTGGTTCGTCGCCTGCCTGTGCACGCCCCTGCTGGGCGAGGACCTCGCCGCCCGTCTGCCCCGCTACCGGCCCGACTCCCGGCTCGCCCGGGAGACGAACGGCGACCTGGCGCTGCACCTGCCGCGGTGGCGCACACGCATGGCCGAGGCCACCACGGACGACGCCCGCCGCACCCTCGTGCGCGGTGTCTCCCGGCACCTCGTCCGCACCGGCTTCACCCTGGTCATGCCCCGCTGGAACGGCTGGACGAGCGATCTAGGGGACATGGCCGAGTCGTTCGCGGCCTTCTACCCGGAGCGGGCCGAGCAGATGCGCGCGGCGGCGGTTCTCGGGTACGAGCCGGGCGGCGACCCGGCCGTCCTGCGGTCGTACGTCGACGACCTCGGCCCCTGGCTGGCCGGGGAGTACGCGCGCGTGCACGGGATCAAGGCCCCGCGCCCCCAGTGAGTCAGATCAGCCCGTGTTCGCGCAGGTAGTCGAGCTGTGCCCGCACCGACAGCTCCGCCGCCGGCCACAGTGCCCGGTCGACGTCGGCGTAGACGTGGGCCACGACCTCGTCCGGCGCGCGGTGACCGTTCTCGACCGCCGTCTCGACCTGTGCGAGGCGGTGGGCACGGTGGGCCAGGTAGTACTCCACGGCTCCCTGGGCGTCCTCCAGGACGGGCCCGTGGCCGGGCAGCACGGTGTGGACGCCGTCGTCGACGGTGAGCGACCTGAGGCGGCGCAGCGAGTCCAGATAGTCCCCCAGGCGGCCGTCCGGGTGCGCCACGACCGTCGTACCGCGGCCCAGGACGGTGTCCCCGGTCAGGACGGCCCCGTCGGCCGGGAGGTGGAAGCACAGGGAGTCCGAGGTGTGGCCCGGTGTCGGCACGACGCGCAGCTCCAGCCCACCGACGCGGACGACGTCCCCGTGGCTCAGCCCCTCGTCGCCCAGCCGCAGCGCCGGGTCGAGGGCGCGCACCTGCGTGCCGGTCAGCTCGGCGAACCGGGCGGCGCCCTCGGCATGGTCCGGGTGGCCGTGCGTGAGCAGGGTGAGCGCGATCCGTCTGCCGGACCGCTCCGCCGTGTCGATCACCTGGCGCAGGTGCCCCTCGTCGAGCGGACCGGGATCGACCACCACGGCCAGTGCGGAGTCGGGCTCGGCAAGGATCCAGGTGTTGGTGCCGTCGAGGGTCATCGCCGACGGGTTGGGGGCGAGGACGTTCACGGCGCGCGCGGTCGCGGGGCCGGACAGGACCGTGCCGCGGGGCCGGCCCGGAAGGGCTGCGGCGTCCGTCATGACCGGGCACCTCCCGCGTGGATCATGCCGGCGCTCCCCCTGTCCGGATGTGCTTGGTGAACTCCTCGTGGCCGGGCCAGGCCAGCACGATCTCGCCGTCCTCCAGGCGGGCCGTGGCCAGCACGGGAGTCAGATCGCGGCCGGAGGCGGCGGTCAGGGCCTCGTCGGCGCTCGCGTACGGCACCAGCTGGCGCAGGGTCGCGATCGTGGGCGGCATCATCACCAGCTCCCCCGCGTCGTACGAGGCGGCCGCCCGAGCCGGGTGGATCCACACCGTGCGGTCCGCCTCCGTGGAGGCGTTGCGGGTGCGCTGCCCCTCGGGAAGCGCGGCGACGAAGAACCACGTGTCGTAGCGGCGGGACTCGAACTCCGGGGTGATCCAGCGGGTCCAGGCGCCGAGCAGGTCGGAGCGCAGCACCAGCCCCCGGCGGTCGAGGAACTCGGCGAAGGACAGGTCGCGGGCCACCAGGGAGGCGCGGTCGGCCTCCCAGTCCGCGGCCGTGGTGTCGCCGACGACCGACTCCGGGGTGGGGCCGGCGAGCAGCACACCGGCCTCCTCGTACGTCTCCCGCACGGCCGCGCACACGATGGCCTGGGCGGACGTCTCGTCGACGCCGAGGCGGTCCGCCCACCACGCGCGCGTGGGGCCCGCCCAGCCGATCCGCAGGTCGTGGTCGCGGGGGTCCACGCCGCCGCCCGGGTAGGCGTACGCGCCTCCGGCGAAGGCCATGGAGGCGCGCCTGCGCAGCATGTGGACGGCGGGGGCGCCGTCGGTGTCCTTCAGGAGCATGACGGTGGCCGCGCGCTTCGGCGCGACCGGAGCGAGTGTGCCTTCCGCCAGCGCGCGGATCCGCTCAGGCCACTCCGGTGGAAACCACTGTCCATTCGCCATGGGCGGAGGCTATCCCGTAGTGCGCAGATGTTCGAGAGGGAATGATCGCCGGCTCCGCGTGGGACGCCGCCCGGGGAACCGGTCCTACGCCTCCGTCAGCTCGACCTGGACCTCCACCTCGACCGGCGAGTCCAGCGGGAGGACCGCCACGCCGACCGCGCTGCGCGCGTGCACGCCCTTGTCGCCGAGGACCTCGGCCAGCAGCTCGCTGGCGCCGTTGATGACGCCCGGCTGCCCCGTGAAGTCCGAGGCCGAGGCCACGAAGCCGACGACCTTCACCACACGCGCGATGCGGTCCAGGTCGCCCGCCACGGACTTCACCGCGGCGAGCGCGTTCAGTGCGCACGTCCGGGCCAGGTCCTTGGCCTCCTCGGCGGTGACCTCCGCGCCGACCTTGCCGGTGACCGGGAGCTTGCCCCCGACCATCGGCAGCTGGCCGGAGGTGTACACGTACGCCCCGGACCGCACGGCGGGCTGGTACGCGGCGAGCGGCGGCACGACCTCCGGCAGCGTCAGCCCCAGTTCGGCCAGCCGGGACTCCACCGCGCTCATGCCTGCTTCTCCCGCTTCAGGTAGGCCACCAGCTGCTCCGGGTTGTTGGGCCCCGGCACGACCTGGACGAGCTCCCAGCCGTCCTCGCCCCAGGTGTCCAGGATCTGCTTCGTGGCGTGGACGAGCAGCGGCACGGTTGCGTATTCCCACTTGGTCATGGGGCGACTGTAGCCGCTGTGGCGGCCGGGGCACGCGGCCGTCGGCGGTGCCGGTGCGGGCCGCCGTGCGGCCGATCGTCGGGGCTGTTGTCCACAGCCTCCGGCGTATGCCGTGCGCGGACTGGTTAGGCTCGAAGGCGTGAGCAGGCTCCAGGTCGTCAGCGGCAAGGGCGGCACCGGAAAGACCACGGTCGCCGCGGCACTCGCGCTCGCCCTCGCGACCGAGGGCAAACGCACCCTTCTGGTGGAGGTCGAGGGCAGACAGGGCATCGCGCAGCTCTTCGAGACGGAAGCGCTGCCGTACGAGGAACGGAAGATCGCCGTCGCCCCGGGCGGAGGCGAGGTGTACGCACTGGCCATCGACCCCGAGCTGGCTCTGCTGGACTACCTGCAGATGTTCTACAAGCTGGGCAGCGCGGGGCGGGCCCTGAAGAAGCTGGGCGCCATCGACTTCGCCACCACCATCGCGCCCGGCCTCAGGGACGTGCTGCTGACGGGCAAGGCGTGCGAGGCCGTCCGCAGGAAGGACCGCGGCGGCCGGTTCCTGTACGACTACGTGGTGATGGACGCCCCACCCACCGGGCGCATCACCCGCTTCCTGAACGTGAACGACGAGGTGGCGGGTCTCGCCAAGATCGGCCCGATACACAATCAGGCACAGGCGGTGATGCGGGTCCTGAAGTCCCCGGAGACGGCGGTGCACCTGGTGACGCTCCTCGAGGAGATGCCCGTCCAGGAGACCTCGGACGGCATCGCCGAGCTGCGCGCCGCCCGGCTGCCGGTGGGGCGGATCATAGTGAACATGGTGCGGCCCTCGGTCCTCGGACCGTCGGAGCTGGAGCTCGCCCGCACGGTGCCGCGGACGGCCGTCGCCGCGTCCCTGTCGGGCGCGGGTCTCGGCGGTGCGCGCCGCGGCGGGCTCGCGGAGCGGCTGGCCGGCCCGCTGCTGGAGCAGGCCGACGAGTACGCGGCGCGGTTCGCCCTGGAGCGCGAACAGCGCGCGGTGCTCATGGAGCTGGGCCTGCCCCTGCACGAACTGCCGCTGCTCGCCGAGGGCATGGACCTGGCGGGCCTGTACGAACTGGCCACGGAACTGCGTCAGCAAGGGATCTCATGAGCTCGGACCCGGCCCCCACGCACGACGGCACGGCCTCCGCACCCGATGCGGCACACCCTCACGACACCGGCTCCGTGCGCGCGTTGAACCCCGTACCCGTCCTGGAGGTCGACGCCCTCCTCGACGACCCGGCGACCCGCATCGTCGTGTGCTGCGGTTCCGGCGGCGTCGGCAAGACGACCACGGCGGCCGCCCTGGGGCTCCGGGCGGCCGAGCGCGGCCGCAAGGTGGTCGTGCTCACCATCGACCCGGCCCGCCGCCTCGCCCAGTCGATGGGCATCGACGCGCTCGACAACACCCCGCGGCGGGTGAAGGGCATCGAGGACGCCGAGGGCGGCGAACTGCACGCCATGATGCTCGACATGAAGCGCACCTTCGACGAGATCGTCGAGGGGCACGCGGACCCCGACCGGGCGGCCGCCATTCTGAGCAATCCCTTCTACGAGTCGCTCTCCGCGGGCTTCGCCGGCACGCAGGAGTACATGGCGATGGAGAAGCTGGGGCAGCTGCGCGCGCGGGACGAGTGGGATCTGATCGTCGTCGACACACCGCCCTCGCGTTCGGCGCTGGACTTCCTGGACGCGCCCAAGCGCCTCGGGTCCTTCCTGGACGGCAAGCTGATCAGGGTGCTGATGGCCCCGGCGAAGATGGGCGGCCGCGCGGGGATGAAGTTCCTGAACGTCGGGATGACGATGATGACGGGCGTCCTGGGAAAGCTGCTCGGCGGCCAGCTCCTGAAGGACGTCCAGACGTTCGTGGCCGCCATGGACACCATGTTCGGCGGGTTCCGCACGCGCGCCGACGCCACGTACAGGCTGCTGCAGGCGCCCGGCACCGCGTTCCTGGTGGTGGCGGCCCCCGAGCGGGACGCGCTGCGTGAGGCCGCGTACTTCGTGGAGCGGCTGGCCGCCGAAAACATGCCGCTGGCCGGTCTGGTGCTCAACCGGGTCCACGGCAGCGGCGCCGCGCAGCTGTCGGCCGAGCGGGCTCTGGCCGCCGCCGAGAACCTGGACCTCGCCGCCGATCCGCCCGGCGCCGAAAATCTTGCGGGGTCCCGCATTGTGGATCAGGAGGGCGGGAAAGCTGGACTTCGTAACTCTCCCGACACGCACGGACGTTCAGACTCTTCCTCATCCGCTGCACCGGTTCCCGACGCAGGCTCCCCCGCCCCCACGGACCCGGATCGGAGCATCGAACAACTCACCGCGGGTCTGTTGCGGCTGCATGCGGAACGTATGCAGTTGCTCTCCCGCGAGCAGCGCACGCGTGACCGCTTCACCGCGCTCCACCCCGAGGTGGCCGTGGCGGAAGTGGCCGCGCTGCCCGGCGACGTCCACGACCTTGCGGGACTGCGGGACATCGGCGACCGCCTCGCGGCCGACCGGCCGGAGCGCCCGCGGGCGCGCGAGGCACGCGCGTAAGGGCGTCGGGGTCGCCTCGACGGCGCCCAGCCTGCGGTCGCACGCAGGCCGAGGAACCAGGCACCCAGGAGGCCGAGTCCCGAGCCCAGGGGTCCGGGACGGCGCCGCGTGCGGGCCGTGGGCATGGCGCGAGGCCGTGGGGGATGCCCTGAGGGCCCGGCTGCGGACTGCACTGCAGGAAACCGTGTGACGGCGGCGGCCCGGGACGCCCAGACGCATGAGGGCGCCGGCCATGACACCCCCGCTCCTCGAGGCGTGCCCCTCACGGCACCTCCCGTGAAGCGGACCCCCGATGGGGCGGATGCGACGGCCGACCGGGACGACGCACTCCCACGAGACCGCGCCCCGCAAGGGACGTGCCCCGCACAGGACGTGCCCCGCAGGGGACGCGCTCAGCTCACCGCCGCATAGTTCTCGTACGCCTCTTCCTCGTCGAGGGGCAGCAGGCCCGCCCCGCGCTCGTACTCCGTACGCGCGGTCTCCAACAGGTGACGCCACGATGTGACGGTCGGTCGCCTGCGCAGCAGTGCGCGGCGCTCCCGCTCCGTCATGCCACCCCACACGCCGAACTCGACGCGGTTGTCGAGCGCGTCGGCCAGGCACTCCGTGCGTACCGGGCATCCGGTGCACACCGCCTTGGCCCTGTTCTGCGCTGCTCCTTGAACGAACAGTTCATCCGGATCGGTAGTGCGGCAGGCCGCCTGCGCACTCCAGTCGGTTACCCAGCCCATACCGGCGCCGTCCTCTCCCGAATCGAGGCTCCCCCACGGCGGCAGCGGCATATTCACCGCCGCCAGTTGAGGACGTTACGGAAGGTGGGCACAGCGCAACACCCCCGTGGGGCCCAATCTTGAATGGTCCGAACGGACTATGGGTAAGCGGCAGATCACCCGGGGGAGTGAGCTGGCGACATACGCGACCTTCCGGGCAAACCGGGACAGTC
This sequence comes from Streptomyces sp. NPDC007264, assembly GCF_042869095.1. Taxonomy (NCBI): domain Bacteria; kingdom Bacillati; phylum Actinomycetota; class Actinomycetes; order Kitasatosporales; family Streptomycetaceae; genus Streptomyces; species Streptomyces sp. NPDC007264. The sequence continues at coordinate 11,830 of NZ_JBIAFD010000024.1, read as the reverse complement.
CAGCGACGCCACAACGGACGTCCACTCACACACAAGGCGGATTCGGGCACGCATCCGACAAAAAAGTCGGGGAACATCGGAACGATTCGGGGTCGCGGGACGTACTTGATACGTGGCCCTACTGCTGTGACAGTTGGGAGCAGCTTAGGCCAAGGCATATACGCGTGTCCGGCGAATGAGAACGTAGGCTGCCCTCATGCCAAAGAAGCGCTCGGGCGGGGGGCTGTCCCCCGTGCAGCAGGCCACCAAGTTCCTCGGCGTGAGTGTGCTCGCGGGGGCGGTGATGGCCGGCATCGCCCTGCCCGCCGCGGGAGCGCTCGGCCTCGCGGCCAAGGCGTCGGTCGAGGGATTCGACGAGATCCCGGCCAACCTGAAGAGTCCGCAGCTGAGCCAGCGCACCACCATCCTGGACGACAAGGGCGGCCAGATCGCGACGGTCTACTCGCGGGACCGCACGGTGGTGGACCTCAAGGACATCTCGCCGTACATGCAGAAGGCGATCGTCGCGATCGAGGACTCGCGGTTCTACCAGCACGGCGCGATCGACCTGAAGGGCGTCCTGCGCGCGCTGAACCGGAACGCGCAGAGCGGCGGAGTGGCCCAGGGCGCCTCCACGCTCACCCAGCAGCTGGTGAAGAACTACTTCGTCGAGGAGGCCGGCAACGACCCGACGAAGGTCGCCCAGGCCACCCAGCAGACCATCGGCCGCAAGATCAGCGAGCTGAAGTACGCGATCCAGATCGAGAAGGAACTCGGCAAGAAGAAGATCCTCGAGAACTACCTGAACATCGCGTTCTTCGGCCAGCAGGCCTACGGCGTCGAGGCGGCGTCCCGGCGCTACTTCTCCAAGCACGCCAAGGACCTCAGCCTCCAGGAGGCCGCGCTCCTCGCGGGCCTCGTCCAGTCGCCCACGCGGTACGACCCGGTGAACGACGAGGCGGAGGCCAGGAAGCGGCGCAACGTGGTGCTGCAGCGCATGGCCGACGTGCACGACATCTCGCAGGCCGAGGCCGACAAGGCCAAGAAGACCTCCCTCGGGCTGCACGTCAGCCAGCCGAGGAACGGCTGCATCACGGCGGTCAGGGGAGCGGGCTTCTTCTGCGACTACGTGCGCGAGGTGTTCCTGAACGACCCGGTCTTCGGCAAGAACCGGGAGAGCCGGGCGAAGATCTGGAACCGCGGCGGTCTGACGATCCGTACGACGCTGGATCCGCAGGCGCAGGAATCGGTGCAGCAGTCCGTCAAGGACCACGTCAACAAGAGCGACGACGTGGCCACGGCCGCGAGCATCGTGGAGCCCGGCACCGGCAAGATCCTCGCCATGGGCCAGTCCCGGCCGTACGGCTTCGGCAAGGACGAGACACAGATCAACCTCTCGGTCGACAGGGCCATGGGCGGCGGCGCGGGCTACCAGCCCGGTTCGACGTTCAAGCCGATCGTGGCCGCGGCCGCCATCGAGGGCGGCAAGTCGGCGACCCAGGAGTACCCGTCGCCGTACGAGATGCCGTACCCGAGCCCGGTCGCGGCCTGCAACGGCAAGCAGTGGGTGAACACGGAGAACTCCAAGCTCACCAACGAGAACGAGTCGGAGCAGGGTCCGTACGCGATGAAGGAGGCGACCGCCAAGTCGGTCAACACCTACTACGTGCAGCTGATCGACGACATCGGCATCTGCCCGGTGATAGACATGGCCGGGAAGATGGGCGTCAACCGCGCGGACGGACAGAAGATCACCGAGGCCCCGTCCATCGCGCTCGGCACCCAGGAGATGTCGCCACTGACGATGGCGAACGCGTACGCGACCTTCGCCTCCCGCGGCACGTACTGCACGCCGATCGCCATCGAGTCGATCACGCAGACCGTCGGCGGCCAGCACAAGTCCCTGAACGTCCCGAAGTCGACGTGCACGCGCGCCATGTCGGAGAACACCGCGGACACGGTCACCACCCTCCTGAAGGGGGTCGTCGAGGACGGTACGGGCCAGCAGGCCGGCCTCGGTGATCGTCCCAGCGCCGGAAAGACCGGTACCACGGACTTCCGCTACGCCGCCTGGTTCGTCGGCTACACGCCGAACATGGCCGGCGCGGTGTGGGTCGGCGACCCCGCGCACAAGCGGCGCATGACCAACATCACCATCGGCGGCGTCACCTACGAAAAGGTCTTCGGCGGCCAGGTCCCGGGCCCGATCTGGCGCGACATGATGACGGGCGCGCTGGCAGGCAAGCCGGTCGAGGACTTCACCCTGGTCGACATCCCCGACCCCCTCCCCGACGAGGGCGACAAGAACGGGGACGGCAAGGGCAGGGGCAACCACAACGGCGGCCCGACCATCGGCGGCCTGATCACCGGAGGAGCCGGTGGCGGCGGGCTGCCGACGCCCAGCTTCTCGATCCCCGAGGGGTGGATCCAGGGGAACGGAAACGGCGGGAACGGCAACGGCGGGCTGCGCGGATAGATCCCGCACCCGCGGGAACGCCTCTACGGCTACGTGTACGACGACGGGGCGCCCCTCGGCTGGAGGGGCGCCCCGTCGTCGTACCACCGTTGTCGCGCGTGCCGTCGCCGGGACGTGCCGTTGTCGCGCGTGCCGTCGCCGGGACGTGCCGTTGTCGCACGTACCGGCCGTCGGGCCGTGCCGCCACCGCACGTGCCGCCGTCGGGCCGTGCGGCTCAGCGCGGCCGACCGGCCGGTCGGCCGGTCGGCCGGTCGGCCGGTCGGCCGGTCGGCCTCAGCCGCCCGCGAGCAGCTGCTTGACCACCGCGGCGACACGGCCGCCCTCGGCCTGACCGGCCACCTTCGGGTTCACGATCTTCATGATTTGGCCCATCGCGCGCGGGCCCTCGGCGCCGGCCGCCTTCGCCTCCTCCACGGCCTGGACGACGATCTGCCGCAGCTCGTCGTCGGACAGCTGCTTGGGCAGGTACGCGGCGAGCACCTCGCCCTCCGCCTTCTCCCGCTCGGCCTGCTCGGAGCGCCCGCCCTGCGCGAAGGCGTCGGCGGCCTCGCGGCGCTTCTTCGCCTCACGGGTGATCACCTTGGTGACCTCCTCGTCGGAGAGCACGCGCTTCTCCTTGCCCGCGACCTCCTCCTTGGTGATCGCGGCGAGCGTCAGCCGGAGCGTCGAGGAGCGGAGCTCGTCGCGCCCCTTGATCGCGGCGTTGAGGTCTTCCTGCAGCTTCGACTTGAGCGTGGTCATGACTCCGATTGTCGCAGGTGTGACGGAGCGTCCGCCCGCCGATTTCCACAGGGTCGCGTGAGTCGGCCGACGGCTGCGCCGTCCGGCCGCAGTTGTCCACAGCCGGACATGAGGCCTCTTCGGGTTCTGACACGATGGTCATATGCGTGCGCGATACGGAGTACCCCTGGGAATCACGGCGGTGGCCGCCGCCGGACTGCTCTACTCGGCCGGGTTCGAGGCCCGTTCCTTCCGGCTGCGCCGGGTGACGGTCCCGGTGCTGCCCCGGGGGGTGCGGCCGCTGCGCGTGCTCCAGGTCTCGGACATCCACATGGTGAGCGGTCAGCGCAAGAAGCAGCGCTGGCTGCGCTCGCTGGCGGGCCTGCGCCCCGACTTCGTGCTCAACACCGGGGACAACCTGTCCGACCCGCAGGGTGTGCCCGAGGTGCTGGACGCGCTGGGCCCGCTGATGGAGTTCCCCGGGGCCTACGTCTTCGGCTCGAACGACTACTACGGCCCCCGACCGCGCAACCCCGCCCGCTACTTGGTCGAGAAGGCGAGGGGCCACCACGGCCTGAACGGCAACCCACCCGTGGTCGGCGCCGTCCACAACCCCTGGGAAGACCTGCGCGACGGCTTCGACGCGGCAGGCTGGCTGAACCTGACGAACACCCGGGGGACGCTGAAGATCGACGGCCTGGAGGTCGAGCTGACGGGCCTGGACGACCCCCACATCAAGCGGGACCGGTACGCGTATGTGGCGGGTGGCCCGTCTCCGGCGGCGGACTTCTCCATGGGCGTGGTCCACGCTCCCTACCTGCGCGTCCTGGACGCGTTCGCGGCGGACGGCTATCCGCTGATCCTGGCGGGCCACACCCACGGCGGCCAGCTGTGCATTCCCTTCTACGGCGCCCTGGTCACCAACTGCGACCTCGACACCGACCGGGTGAAAGGCCTGTCGCGGCACACCGGGGAGGGCCGCACGTCGTATCTGCACGTGTCGGCGGGGTGCGGGACGAACCGCTACACGCCGGTGCGGTTCGCATGTCCGCCCGAGGCGACGCTGCTGACGCTGGTGCCCAGGGAATAGCGGCCTCCGCCCGGAATCAAGCGAGGGTAACCCACCCGGATCACCCATATCGCCCGTTTTGCCCGATCCACTTAGCGTGAGGGCATGATCGCGCCGATACCCAAGGAGATCCCGGACCTGCCCGCGGTACCGGGCATGCCGACGCTGCTGCCGTCCGACGTCCCCGCGGCCGCCGTGATGACCCCGGTCCGCCGTCCGGTGGCGGCGGCCTACCGCCTGCTGGTGGCGCTCACCGCCGCGGCGGCCGTGGCCGTCGACCTGGCCCTGGGCCTCAGCCCGGTCCGGGTACTGAGCTACTTCACCGTCCAGACCGGCGTGCTCGTCGCGCTGGTCTTCACCGTGTCGGCATGGCGAGCGTGGACGGCCCGCCGCCCGCTGCCGCCGCTGGTGACCGGCGGCACGCTGTTCTACACCCTGATCGCGGGCCTGCTCTACCACGTGGTCTTGGTGAACGAACCGGGCACGTTCTCGATGACGGGCCCCACCGACGCCCTCACGGGCTGGCCCGCGCTCACCAACCAGGTGCTCCACACGGCGATACCCGCCGCGGTCCTGCTGGACTGGCTCCTCCTGACCCCCGCGGCCCCCCTGGGCCTGCGGCACGCCACGAGATGGCTGCTGTACCCGGTGGCATACCTGATCTTCTCCCTGACACGGGGAGCGCTGATCCCACGGAACAAGGAGGGCCGCTACCTCTACCCCTTCCTGGACGCCGGCCACCTCGGCTACAAGAGCGTCCTCGGCAACGCGCTCCTGCTCGGCCTGGCGTTCTTCGTGGTAGCCCTCCTCCTGGTCGCCGCCGACCACCTCCGCCCGGACCCGATCCGCCACCGCCCCAAAACCGGATTTCGTCTCCAGCCACCAGTGGGCTAAAGTAAACGACGTCGCCGCGAGAAGCAGCGACATCGGGGTGTAGCGCAGCTTGGCAGCGCGCTTCGTTCGGGACGAAGAGGTCGTGGGTTCAAATCCCGCCACCCCGACAGCCGAAACACCAGGTGAAGCACCTACCAGCTTTGGTAGGTGCTTCACCTGGTTCTGCATGCGTGTCTATCTGCGTGACTACCGCTCCGGATCGCGCCTGAAGATGCCCTCCATGACCACAGCGCCCGTCTCGATCACGGGGCGGATCTGCTTCCGGTAGACCTCCTCGGTCACGGCCGTGCCGGAGTGGCCGACGAGCCGGGAGATCTCCTCCAGTGGGACGCCACGGTCGGAGAGCAGGGACACGAAGCTGTGCCGCAGCTCCCTCGGAGTCCACTCGTCGGCGTTGATCCCATCGATGCCCTTGAGCGCCTGCCGGAAGGCGCGTCGGACGTTGGCAGCGTCGAGCGGCTTGCCCACGGCCGAGGAGAACACGAGCCCGTGTTCCTCCCACTCCTCGTCGGCGGCAAGCCGATCCCATCCCTGATCTTCGAATTGCCGCCAGAGGGCTTCGACGCAGCGCGTCGGCAGAGCGAGCGTGCGCCGGGACTTCCGGGTCTTGGTGTCCCCGCCCCGGCGGACCGAGCGCCACACCGCGATGTGCGGAGGCTGCGGCGGGTGGGCGTCCGGCTTGCCCTTCAGGAAGACGTGATCCCAGGTGAGTGCCCGCAGCTCCTCCGTGCGTGCACCGGTCAGCAGGGCGACGACGATGTAGGCGGCCACAGCGCGGCTGGACAGCTCCGAGGTGCCCGCGAAGTCGGCCGAGCGGATCGGGCGGATGTCGTCCTGCTCCACGGTGTGTGGGTCGACGGCGTACGGGATGGGAGCTGGGGGTGGTGGTGGGTTGCGGGAGGCTGTGTCGTGATCGGTCTGATTCCCGATTCACCTCAAATTCCCTTTGTGGCCTGCAAGTTGAATGCTTGTAGCTCAGTGGATAGAGCGCAGCCAGGTCGCCGTTGTATGTAGTGTGCGGAGGTGACAAGAAGCGAGCGGCTCGCGGAGCAGCTGGACTGGTACTGGCACAAGAACCTACGGCCGCGGCTGGACGGTCTTACCGATGAGGAGTACTTCTGGGAGCCGGTGCGCGGCTGCTGGAGCATCCGGCCGCGTGGCACGTCGGCCGCACCGAGGTCGGTAGGTTCGGGGGAATGGACGATGGATTTCGCGTCCCCTGGTCCGGAGCCGGCGCCGGTGACCACGATTGCCTGGCGGCTGGCGCACATCATCGTCTCTTGCCTGGGCTATCGGGTCGGATGGTACTTCGGCGGCCAGGACGTCGACTCCGAGACATTCGCCTACGCGGGGACCGCTGCCGAGGCGTTGAAACAGCTCGATGAGATGTATGAGAGATGGAACGCGGGGGTCCGCGAACTCTCGGACGCTGACCTGGAGAATCCGCCCGCGGTGGGTCCCGAGCGGTTTCCCATGGAGAACAGGGTCCTGCACGTCAACAGGGAGCTGATCCATCACGGCGCCGAGATTTCCCTGTTGCGCGACCTTTACCGCTGGCAGGACGGAACCGTACCGCGCCGAATATGACTTTCCGGCGACCGGCGATCGAGCTTCGAAAACCTAGGTGGACTCCGTGACGCTCCGTGGCTGGGAGCTTCACTGGGCAGAGCGCCAAGCGGCGACTGATGTCTGACATCAATGGCTGACACCAACAGCGGCGGACGACTGCGGATCAGTGCGGACCTTAACGGTCGGTCCAAGGGCACGGAGCGGCTTCAATGTGGGTCCGGGAGCCCCAACGGATCGACCTGGATAAGGATGAGGTCACAGGTTCAAATCCTGTTAGCCCAGCAAGAAGACCCCCGAACCATCGGTCCGGGGGTCTTTTGATACCCACGCTGCACACCAACAGCGACGGTCAGCCGGTCAGTCTCTTCCACTTGCTCCAGGAGTACGCGCGCCCCGTCGGTCAACTCGACGTCGCGCGGGAGCTCATCGACGGCGATACCGGCGAGTGACACGCCCAGGGACCGATGACACATCGCCAGACGGCCTCAATCCCCGTCATCATTTCGAGAACGGCGTCCTGGTCGAGCGGAAGACCAAAGCGGCATGAATTCCGGTGGTGGACCTGCCACCACCTTCGAGATCATCACCCTGTGTCGCATGACGATGCAGAACCGAACGGGGCGCAGGCCAGCGCCAGCGAACCCAGCGATCTTGAAGTGCCACACCCCCGGAATCACATGTCACGTCACTTGCCGGGAAGTGCGGCGAAGTAGTAGCTGACGAGTTCCATGGTCTGGACGATGTCCTGAGTGAGGACGAGCGAGCCGCGCTGGGCGCGCCAGCCGAAGCTGTCCGGGAAACTCCGCAGCAATGACTGCTCGTCGCGCATGATCTGCGCGGAGCAGGTCCGGCGTGTGGTGGGGGTCAGCTTGCCTATGGCAACGCGCTCACCGTCGAGGACGGCGCTGCTGGTGAAGGTGTTGCAGCCCAGCTTGCCGTCCATCGTGCCGTCCGTCTGGAAGCGGAACCAGATCTCCTTGCCGGCCGCGTAGTCCGGTCCGGGTTCGTCACCGACCTCGTTGTGCGCGAGCCAGTAACGGGTGCCGAACATACCTTCGGGCCGGTTGAACTTTACGGCGATGTAGTCCCCGTTCTCGTTCTTCAGGTCCATGGTCAGGGCGTCATACCTTTTGTTGATCGTGAGTCTTCCCGTGAAGAGTTCTCGGAACCGGTCCCTGAAGGACTGCCGCGCGGGCTCACAGTCCTCCCCCGAGTACGCCCTCGGAGCAGGTTGCACGGTGAGCGCATCGGCGGTGATACGAGCGGAACGCAGCAGGGGATGGCAGCCGTCGCTGCCCCGGATGAGGCCGTCGTACCCGAACTCCAGCCAGGCGGCGGCGTCCGGCGGGGCAGTCGTAGAGCGACCACCCATGGTTATCCACTGGATCTTCCAGCGCTCCCCCATCAGCAGGCCGCCGTACCCACCCGGGTCCTTCCGCTTCGCGCCCGGGCTTCGCGGCGAGGCGCTGGCGTGCCCGGCCGGGTCGTCCCCCGTACCGGTACAGCCGCCGAGACCGAGCAGGGTCGCGAGGAGCCCGGCGATCGCGACGGCAGTGCTTCGACGTATCCGCATGGATACCAGACGCTCCAGCCCGGCTCAGGGTTGTGGTTGCGATCCATCCGATGGCAAGGCACCGGTCTAGCGCGTTCGCGGCGCATGTCGCGCCTTGATGATTTGGATCAAAGACCTCACCCGGATCACTCTTTTACCCCGGGGTGGTCCGTACAGCTGGCTGAGCCTCGCGGAGGCACGTCGAAACTTTCATGCCGTGGGAGCCTGTGATGAGCGATGTACCCAGTCCGTCCGCGCCTCTCTGCCACGAGCGCCCGACAGACTGACATCACCAACTGACATCAACGTCGCCATACGACGACGGATCCTCACGTCCTTAGCTGGATTGGGAATCGCTCAGCAGCCATGGTCTCAAGCCGCCCACACAGCCCACCGATCGAACTCCTAAAGCGGGTGTCGCAAGTTCGAATCCTGCCGGGGGCATCAGGGCACAGGCCCCGAACCGATCATGGTCCGGGGCCTGGGACATCCACCATGATGAGGTGCATGGATCTTGGGGGGATAGCCGCCGTAGTAGCAGCCGGATTCACGGCTCTGGGACTTCCAGCGACGTATCTGCAGGCCAGAGCAGCCCGATGTGCTGCGGACAATGCGGTAGAAGCGGCGAAGATAGCCGCTCGTGCCCTACACGCCGAAGCGCGTCGCACCGCCCAGAGACAGGCCTACGTAGATCTTCTCGTAGCAGCAGACGGGTTCGAGAAGGCCGCCGTGAGCATGGCATGGTGTGCTTCGCTTCCGCCAGGGTCCGCGGCTCGTGAGGATGCAGAGACCAGGCTGAATGATGCGCACACAGCTCTTGGCAAGGCCGCCCGCCTGGTCGGTTTGGACGCGCCCGAGGCGGTCATCCCGCTGGTGGAACGACTCAAGCATGTCGCTGACGTTTGTCTTCTCTCTTCCCAGAGTGAAGAAGACGTCGAGTGGCCAACCGACGACGGGATGGTGCTCGGGAGCTATGTCCCCGCGCTGTACAGGCGTGCTCGGCAAGCGTTCGTAGATCACGTGCGACAGTCCCTCAACGCTGACGTGAGGCAAGCGAGCGACTCCGTTCGGCAGTAGTGGCTGTGCAGCAACGCAGCGCGTCATCATGCGGTATGGGGATTGATTTGGAGCTGCACTCGTCACGGCCGGCACGCAACGACTGGCCCAAGTCCCGCGCAACACTCCTGCGGAGCTCCTTCGGGCACGGCGACGCACTGGCCGATGCACTCGGCTCGCTCCAACTCCTCGGAGTATCCGGGAGGCTCACCGCCGTCGATCCGTACGGGGACACGTTGATGAACGAGCAGGAGGCCGCCACCGCCCTCCAGGAGATCCACGGCTTGAGGCGGAGTTGCGCTGACAAGCGTCAGCTCGCTGCGCTGGACGATCTCACAACCATGCTGGAACAGTGCGCGGCTACCCCAGGCAGCTACTTGTGGTTCGCGGGCGACTGAAGCTCCCGCCAGCTTGCCGCGTGAGGGTCCAACTGCGTGACAACGCCACGGACAGTGTCGGACAACCGCGCACGCCTGCGGACCATCACAGCAGGCGAGAGGCGCACCGCCCCAAGGTCAGGCGCCCGCACAAGTTGCTTCGGGACGAATCGGTCGTGGGTTCAAATCCCGCCACCCCGAGACAGGTCAGAGGCCCATTCGCGTGGTCGCGAGTGGGCCTCTGAGTGTTTGTGCAGCAGCGGGCGCCCGCCGGGTCTCCGCAGAGGGAACGTGCGTATAGACCTTCGTGGTCACCGCGATCTCGGAGTGGCGTCGGAGTGGCGGAGGATCTGCATCGCGATCCGAGGGTGGACATCGAGAGCCGCCAGGAGCGAGGCGCAGGTGTGTCGGGTGTCATGCACACGGACCCGGCGGATCCCGGCACGCTCGCACCGGCGGTCGAACTCGCGGGTGAAGTTCCGCGGCTCGACGAGAGTGCCGTAGCGGGTGGTATCACGTCGCCTGGATGAGGTTCCTGCCTGACGAATCGAGTGAGCCCATGAGTGACGACGTCCTCTCCGTCATTCCGACCGACCCGCACTGGCAGCCCGAGCAGGCCGCGGCCGACCGTACTGCGTCGATCGTGGAGGACCTGGCCCCCGGGATCCCTGGCGGCGTCGAGGTCGAGGTCGACGTCACCTGGCACGACACACTCACCGTTGTCGACTGTGGTGAGAATCTGCAGAAGATCGGTTGTCCCCACTGCGGCGCGTCGATCGGCATCGAGTGGTGGGCCGACCTACTCGAAGCCCACTGCGACCACGGCTTGGCAACGCTCGCCGTGGTGGTCCCCTGCTGCGGCACCGCGACGTCGCTGAACGCACTGGACTACGACTGGCCCTGTGGCTTTGCCCGATTCGAGATCGCCGTCTGGAACCCCGAGCGTATCTGGTTCAGCGACGAGGAACTGACTGCCATCGGGCACGCACTCGGACATCCGGTCCAGCAAGTCAGGGCTCACATCTGACGCACGTCAGCCCGCGAGGAACCCGACATCACGAGTTCAAGTTCACCAGCTCGACCGACGAAACGGCAGGTCACGCACCGACGCCCCAGCCTCTCTCCTGAAGCGGGACTTTCGCAGTGGCGTGCATCTCATGGGGACCCAATGCCGGGAGGGCGAGAGGAAACACCTGCTGTATCACGCTGATAACCCCGCCCGGATATCCCGAGGTCATGACGTACGGCAGCATGGAATCCGTCACGCGACATCCGGTATCTCTTGTAGGATTTTTCCCACTCCACTGCGTCTACGTCAATCAATCCACGTGCGTAGTCACTCAGCTGCCACAAGGCCGAACGAAACGCATGTGCAGCCCTGCCAACTTGCTCATCACCGATCATCTGCACCGTCTCGTACGCGAGCGCCAGACGTCTATCAGATTCGGCGATCTCTCTTATCCCGTCTTCGATGGAGACTGGAGGGGGACCTTCGAGGAGATTTCTTGCCGTAGCAAGCGAACGCGCAGCCCCGACCTGAACATGTGCTTCATGAATTAACTCTCGGTATGCGTCGAATCGACGCTGGCTCCACTCCCGTTGCACATCACGCTTCCACCGAAACCTCTCAGAAAGCGCACTGCCGACAAAGGAGACGACTCCGCCGATCACTACGCCTATCAAGGCTGGAAGTTGACCTGTCAAGCTCACGTGTCCCCCAAGTTCAAGGGACAGCCGATCGAACCGTGCCCGATGACTCCCCCTGCCTGTGTCGCCAAGTAGCCTCCCCAGCAGCGTGCTTGCGCAGCCCTCCCCCACAGGTTCTCGGGATCCAGGGCACTCGCCGGCCGGCCGACACAGGCGGAATGCTCCGAGCCACCGAGTACGACCAGGGGGAGCGGTTGCTGTGAGGACTGCAGTACAACAGCGAAGTACAGCAACCACCGCACCGCCTCTGACCGCCAAAGCAAGCCCTGGCCAGCCCGAGGAGAGATCGAACCCCTAAGCCGGATGTCACAGGGGTGTGGCACCTTGGTCTCGTTGGGGTCTGTGTAGCGAACGGCCCTGTCTCACATTCGGTGGTGACGGAGCGTCCTGGGGGTCGTTGACATCCCGTGAAGGATGTCAACGAGCTTGT
>NZ_JBIAFD010000023.1:0-113846 GCF_042869095.1 Streptomyces sp. NPDC007264 | reverse complement strand
AATCAACGTCCCCAGATCATCACTCGACCCGTGCGAGTCCTTCATCAGCGTCGACAGGACCTGCGCCCCCATGTCGAACTTCATGCTGCCTCCCCGTTCCGGCCGGCCGGTCGTGCTGTCTGCGCGACAGATGTGGAGCCATCTCTATCAACTCCCCGATTGCCCGTGCAATCGACCCTCACAGGGCTGCTACAAACGCATGACGAAGCCATGGGGTCATATCGGGCATCTGCCGCGAGCAGGGCGGGAGTCGGGGCGGGGCGGAGGGGCCGGGCGCCCGGGCGGCGGTCCGTGCGGCGGTAGCCGCTGCGAAGGGGACGCCGCACGACGGGTGTTGGTCGGAGCGGGCCGCACTCAGCGGGCGGCCTGCGCCGTCGGGCCTTCCCGGGAGATCAGGAGGAGCGCCCTGTCGTCGTTCACGTCCCTCGCCACCGCCTCGATGAGGTGCCAGGCCGCGCCGTGGAACCCTCCGGCCACATAGCGGTCGGCCTCGCCGGTGAGGCGGTCGATGCCCTCGACGATGTCGCGGTCGGAGGTCTCCACCAGGCCGTCCGTGAACAGCATCAGGACGTCGCCCGGGCGCAGCGAGCCCTTCACGGAGTCGAACTGTGCGCCCTCGTAGACGCCGAGGAGCGGGCCTTCCGCCACCTTCTCCTCCCAGCGGCCGCTGCCCGCGCTGAGCTGGAGGCCCGGCGGGTGCCCGGCCGAGTACAGCTCGTAGTCGCCCGATTCCAGGTCCAGGACCAGGTGGATGGAGGTGGCGAAGCCCTCGTCCCAGTCCTGGCGGAGCAGGTAGCCGTTGGCCGCGGGCAGGAAGGCGTGCGGCGGCAGCGAGCCCAGCAGTCCGCCGAACGCCCCGGACAGCAGCAGGGCGCGCGAGCCGGCGTCCATGCCCTTGCCGGAGACGTCGGTCAGGACGACTTCGAGCGTGCGGCCCCCGTTGGTGCGGGCGGCCACCACGAAGTCACCTGAGAAGGACTGCCCGCCGGCCGGTCTGAGCGCCATCTCGCGGTGCCAGCCGAGCGGCAGCTTCGGCAGCTTGCTCTGGACCCGGATGCGTTCGCGCAGGTCGAAGAGCATGGTTCCGCCGCGCCGCCAGGGCACGCCGACCCGGCTGCGGAACTGTGCGATCAGCAGCCCGAAGAACCCGCAGGCCGCGACCACGAGCACGGTGCCGGGGGTGACCCGCGACGGTCCCTCGGTGTAGGGGCCGAGTTTCACGGACTCGACTATCAGCGCGGTGGCCGCGGCGGCGTACAGCCCGAGCAGGCTGGAGGGCCGCAGCAGCAGGCCGCCCGCCACGATCGGCAGGACGAGGACGGCCGGGGAACACCACACGGGGTCGACGAGGGTGGTCGCCGCGATCAGCGGGACCGTCAGCAGCAGGCCGGCCAGCGCGATCCAGTCCGAGCCGTCGCCGCGGAAGTAGTCCACGGCGGATCTGCGCACGCCGGTGCGGGCCCGGTGCCACTGCTTCCTCAACCGGGCCGTGAACGTCTCGGCTTCCGCGCGCCGCCCTCGTCCTGCTGCCATTGTCCGGGACCCTATCCATCCGACCAGCCCCTTGGCACGGGAGGTCCCACTTGTCCCCCGTCCGAGCGCCGAACCTCACAGGAACCAGCCCCCGGCAGCCCGGTGGAAATCCCCTCGCTCGTCCGGGCTTGCCCTGATAGGGATGGCCCATGACGACGGACGTACGGGTACTGCGGCAGGATGAGCGGGACGTCTGGTACCACCATCTCATCCGGGCCTTCGGCGGGGTCGACGAACCGCCCGAGGAGCGGCAACTGTGGGACGACCTGACCGAGTTGGACCGTTTCCTGGGCTCCTGGGACGGAGACACCTGTGTGGGCACCGCCGGGGCCTTCGCCTTCCGCCTCACCGTCCCCGGCGGCGCCTCGGTCCCCGCGGCGGGGATCACGATGGTGAGCGTGGCGGCCACGCACCGCCGCCGCGGGGTGCTGACGTCGATGATGCGGCGGCAGCTGGACGACATCCGCTCCTGGGGCGAACCGCTCGCCGTGCTGACCGCGTCCGAGCCCGCGATCTACGGCCGGTTCGGGTTCGGCGCCGCGACCTTCCATGTGACCGCCGAGATCGACACCGGCCGGGTCCGGCTGTCCGTACCGGCCGGCACCGATGACGTACGGCTGCGGTACGCGCAGCCCGCGGACGTCCTCGATGCGTGCGAGGCGGTCTACGCGCGGCTGGTGCCGGACCGGCCCGGGATGCTGGCGCGGCAGCCCGGCTGGGAGCGGCTGGGCCTGCTCGACGCGGAGAGCCACCGGGACGGGGCGTCGCCGCTGCAGTGCGTGGTCGCCGAGCGGGACGGCGCGATCACGGGGTACGCGCGGTTCCGCACCAAGCTGGGGTGGGGTGTCGCCGGGCACGACGGCACGGTGACCCTCACCGACCTGGCGGCGCTGGACCCGGCGACGGACGCGGCGCTGTGGCGCTTCCTGTTCGGCATCGACCTGACCACGACGCTGGTGGCGCGCGGCCGGCCGGTCGACGACGCCTGGCAGTACATGGTCTCCGACATCCGGCGCTGCCGGCCGCGGCTGCGGGACGCGCTGTACGTGCGGCCGGTCGACGTGCGGGCGGCGCTGGAGGCGCGGACGTACCAGGCGCCGGTGGACGTGGTGTTCGACGTCGAGGACGCCTTCTGCCCCTGGAACAACGGGCGTTGGCGGCTGGCCGGGGACACGAAGGGCGCGTCCTGCGCGCGTACCACGGAGGCGGCCGATCTGTCGCTGTCCGTGAGGGAGTTGGGGGCGGCGTACCTGGGCGGTGTGTCCCTGGTCTCGCTGGCGGCGGCGGGCCGGGTGCGGGAGCTGCGGCAGGGAGCGCTGGCGGAGGCGTCGACGGCGTTCGGCTCGACGGTGGCACCGTGGATGCCGCACGGCTTCTGAGGGACGCCGTCCCCGTCCGAGGGACGCCTCCCCGTCCGAGGGACGCCGTCCCCGTCTGCGGGGCGCCGTTCCCGGCGGAGGCGGCTACCGCTGCTGGCAGCCGGGGCACCAGAACAGATTGCGGGCGGCGAGACCGGCGGTGCGGATCTCGCCGCCACAGATGTGGCAGGGAAGGTGCGCCCTGCGGTACACGTACACCTCGCCGCCGTGGTCGTCGACGCGCGGCGGGCGGCCCATGGCCTCGGGGGTGTGTTCGGGGCGGACGGTGTCGATGCGGTTCACGCGGACGCCCTCGCGCATGAGGCCGACGAGGTCGGTCCAGATCGCGTCCCACTCGGCCGGGGTGATGTCCTGGCCGGGGCGGTAGGGGTCGATGCCGTGCCGGAAGAGGACCTCCGCGCGGTAGACGTTGCCGACGCCGGCGATGACCTTCTGGTCCATCAGCAGGGCGGCGACGGTCGTACGGCTGCGGGAGACACGGCGGTAGGCGGCCGCGGGGTCGGCGTCGGCGCGCAGCGGGTCGGGGCCGAGGCGGCCGTGGACGGCGGCCTTCTCGTCGTCCGTGATCAGCGCGCAGGTGGTGGGGCCGCGGAGGTCGACGTACGCGTCCGGGTTCGCCAGGCGGAGCCGGACCGTGTCGGTGGGCGGGGGTGCGGGGGCGTCGCCGAAGGTGACCTTGCCGAAGAGGCCGAGGTGGATGTGGACCCAGTCGCCGTCGCGGAAGCCGAGGAAGAGGTGCTTGCCGTGGGCGTCGGCGGTGCGCAGCTCGGCCCCGTCGAGGAGCGCGGCGGCATCGGCGAACTTGCCCTGGGGGCTGCGGACGGAGACGGGCCCCCCGGCGAAACGCGCGGCGTAGTCCTCGGCCAGCCGGTGAATGGTGTGCCCCTCCGGCACGGTTGCCCCACCCTTTCCAGTTCCAGCACGCCGGGGTCCGGTCCCGGGCCCGCCAGGGGGCGCTGGCGTCCCCCTGGCTCCTGCTCCTCGAACGCCGGACGGGCCGGCCGGCTCAGCCCTGCGGGGCCTGCGGCTCCTGCGGGTGATGGGGCGGCAGGGGCGGCAGTTCGCCCGTGGTCTCGTACGACGACAGCATGTCGATGCGCCGCACGTGCCGCTCGTCGCCCGAGAACGGCGTGCTGAGGAAGGTCTCCACGAACTTCGTCGCCTCGTCCGTCGAGTGCATCCGCGCACCCACGGCGACGACGTTCGCGTTGTTGTGCTGCCGGCCGAGCGAGGCCGTCTCCTCGCTCCAGGCGAGGGCCGCCCGGACGCCCTTCACCTTGTTCGCGGCCATCTGCTCGCCGTTGCCGGAGCCGCCGATCACGATGCCGAGGGAGTCGGGGTCCGCCGCGGTGCGCTCCGCCGCGCGCAGACAGAACGGCGGGTAGTCGTCCTGGGCGTCGTAGATGTGGGGCCCGCAGTCGACGGGCTCATGGCCCGCGGCCCTGAGCCACTCGACGAGGTGGTTCTTCAGTTCGAAGCCGGCATGGTCGGAGCCGAGGTACACGCGCATGGACCGAGTGTGACACGACCGCCGACGCTCGGCCGCGCGGGGGCGGCCGACCCGGGTGCCGACCGTGCGGCCGCCCGGACGCGGAAGAGGTTCGCCGGTCGGCGCAGTGCTGCGGCCCGGCGAACCTCTTCCATGGGGACTGCGTGGGGACTACGTGGCGACTGCTACGTCACTTCCTGACGAGCTTCCAGGCGGTGGGCAGCAGGCCCATCGCCAGGGCCGCCTTCAGGGCGTCGCCGATCAGGAACGGGGTGAGCCCGGCCGCGATCGCGGCGGTCGCGGACATGCCGGTCGCCAGGGCCAGGTAGGGAACGCCGACCGCGTAGATGATCGCCTCGCCCAGCAGCATCGCGCCGGCCGTGCGCAGCACCGAACGGTCGGCGCCGCGGCGGGCCAGGGCGCCCACGACGGCGGAGGCGAGCAGCATGCCGAGGACATAGCCGAAGGAGGGGGCGCCGGCGCCCGAGGCGCCGCCGGCGAACCACGGCACACCGGCGATGCCGGCGAGCGCGTACAGGGCGAGCGACAGGAAGCCGCGGCCGGCGCCGAGGGCCGTACCCACCAGCAGCGCGGCGAAGGTCTGGCCGGTCACCGGCACCGGGGAGCCGGGCACGGGCAGCGAGATCTGCGCGGCGAGCCCGGTGAGCACGGCACCGCCGGCCACGAGGGCGACGTCACGCACGCGGGACGCGGGCAGCAGATCGGCGAGGACCTCGCCGGGGCGGGCGATGGCGGTCGTGGTGCTCATGAAGGACTCATTCCGGCGGTGGGGACGGTTCGGGAACACGTTGACGCTATCCCAGGCCACCTCAGCCGATCACCGTCAGCGCTCGACAAAGGGTGGAAGGACGGCGTGGTGGACTCCATACAAAGAGTGCCTGCTACACCCAGGCCGGCGTGACGCTGGTCACTGAGGTCGGCTCGATGAGCAGCCCGCCGCGATATGAGAGTGGTCTGTAGGGTTTCACCAAACGGGATCCCTGTCGCCGCGGGGCACGCGCCGGCGCATTGCGGCCCGTGCCCCGGGACGGTGTGAAGCGTGGCGGGACGGCGGGACGGCCGTCAGAGGTTGCTGAAGTCCGGTCCCTTCGTGCGCGTGCGCTTGATCTCGTAGAAGCCCGGGACCGAGGCGACCGCCAGGGTGCCGTCCCACAGCTTGGCGGCCTCCTCGCCCTTGGGGGCGGGGGTGACCACCGGGCCGAAGAAGGCGAGCTGCTCGCCGTTGCCGTCCGGGACGGCGATCACCGGCGTGCCCACCTCCTGGCCGACCTTGTCGATGCCGTCCTTGTGCGAGGCGCGCAGCTGCGCCTCGAACTCGAAGTCCTCCTGGTCGGCGTAGTCGATCAGGTCCGCGGGCAGGCCGACCTCCTCGAGCGCGGCGGCCATCGCCTCCCGCGTCGCCCCCTCGCCCCGGTTGTGGAAACGGGTGCCGAGCGCGGTGTACAGCGGTCCGAGGACCTCCGCGCCGTGCTTCTGCCACGCCGCGGTCACCACGCGCACGGGCTGCCACGCCTGGGCGGCGAGCATCTCCCGGTACTCCTCGGGCAGTTGGTCCAGCTTGTCCTCGTTGAGCACCGCGAGGCTCATGATGTGCCACCGGACCTCGATGTCACGGACCTTCTCCACCTCCAGGACCCAGCGGGAGGTCATCCAGGCCCACGGGCACAGCGGGTCGAACCAGAAGTCGACCGGGGTCCTGCCGGAAGGGGTCGCAGTCTCGGACATTGCTCTCCTCGGTAGATGTTCGTTGATGAGAAAACAAACGGGGCCGGTGACACCATTCCCGGGTCCCGCGGGTGCGCCCGGTGTTCCGCGTCAGGGGCTCATGGCAGGATCGGCCCTGTTCGCCCGTCCAGCCGTGAAGCAAAAGGGAGTGGCGCCCGTGCCCGGTGAGAATCTGTCCCGCGACGAGGCCCGGGAGCGGGCCGCCCTGCTGTCCGTCGACGGGTACGACGTGTCGCTCGACCTGCGCTCCGCCGTGGGCGACACGCCCGGAGCCGCGGACGGCGAGCCGCGCACCTTCCGCTCGGTGACCACGATCCGCTTCCGCTGTGCCGAGCCCGGGGCCGCGTCCTTCGCCGATCTCGTCGCCCCCGGCGTCACCGCGGTCTCCCTCAACGGCAGGGACCTCGACCCCGGGGAGGTCTTCGACGGCACCCGCATCCGGCTGGAGGACCTGGCCGCCGAGAACGAACTGGTCGTGGACGCGCAGTGCGCCTACTCCCGCACCGGTGAGGGCCTGCACCGCTTCGTCGACCCGGAGGACGGCGAGGTCTACCTCTACACGCAGTACGAGCCCGCCGACTCCCGGCGCGTCTTCGCGAACTTCGAGCAGCCGGACCTCAAGGCCCCGTTCCGCTTCGAGGTCCGCGCCCCGGAGGGCTGGACGGTGTGGAGCAACGGCGTCGGCGAACTGCACGACGGCCTGTGGCGGTTCGCGGAGACGAAACCGATCTCGACCTACATCACGGCGGTGGTGGCGGGTCCGTACCACTACGTCACGGACACCTACACCCGCGCCTTCGACGACGGCACGACGCTGGAGATCCCGCTCGGCGCGATGTGCCGCAAGGGCCTGGCGAAGCACTTCGACGCGGACGACGTCTTCCTCGTCACCAAGCAGGGCCTGGACTTCTTCCACGACCGCTTCGACTACCCGTACCCGTTCGGGAAGTACGACCAGGCGTTCGTGCCCGAGTACAACCTGGGCGCGATGGAGAACCCCGGACTGGTCACCTTCCGTGAGGAGTTCATCTTCCGCGGCAAGGTCACGCAGGCGTCGTACGAGCGCCGGGCCAATGTGATCCTGCACGAGATGGCGCACATGTGGTTCGGCGACCTGGTGACCATGGTGTGGTGGGACGACCTGTGGCTGAAGGAGTCCTTCGCCGACTTCATGGGCGCCTTCTCGCTCGTGGGGGCGACCCGCTTCACCGACGGCTGGATCACCTTCGCCAACAGCCGCAAGTCGTGGGCGTACCGCGCCGACCAGCTGCCGTCCACGCATCCGGTCACGGCGGACATCCGCGACCTGGAGGACGCGAAGCTCAACTTCGACGGCATCACGTACGCCAAGGGCGCGTCGGTCCTGAAGCAACTGGTGGCGTACGTGGGGCAGGACGCGTTCCTGGAGGGCGCGCGCCGCTACTTCAAGCGGAACGCGTACGGCAACACGCGCCTCGGCGACCTGCTGTCGGTCCTCGAGGAGACGAGCGGCCGCGACATGGCGGCCTGGTCGCGCTCCTGGCTGCAGACGGCGGGCGTCAACTCCCTGACGCCGCAGGTGCTGCTGGGCGACGACGGGCGGATCGCCGAACTGTCCGTGCTCCAGGAGGCCGCGGAGTCGCACCCCGAACTGCGGCCGCACCGCGTGGCGGTGGGGCTGTACCGCGACGAGGCGGGCGCGCTCGTGCGCTACGCGCGTGCCGAGGCCGACGTCCACGGCCCGCGTACGGTGGTCGGGGAACTGGCCGGTGCCGAGGCCCCGGACCTGGTCCTGGTCAACGACGACGACCTGACGTACTGCAAGATCCGCTTCGACGACACGTCGCTGGCCACCCTCAAGGACCGTCTCGGCGACGTCACCGATCCGCTGGCGCGGGCGCTGTGCTGGTCGGCGCTGTGGAACCTGACACGGGACGCGCTGCTGCCGGCGCGGGACTTCGTCGACCTGATGCTGCGGTTCTCCGGCCGGGAGTCCGACATCGGCGTGCTCCAGATGCTGCACACCTGGGCGGACTCGGCGCTGCACCACTACGCGGCACCCGACTGGCGGCAGGCCGGCGGGCGGCTCCTGGCGCAGGGCGCGCTGCGGGAGCTGCGGCAGGCG
This sequence comes from Streptomyces sp. NPDC007264, assembly GCF_042869095.1. NCBI lineage: Bacteria > Bacillati > Actinomycetota > Actinomycetes > Kitasatosporales > Streptomycetaceae > Streptomyces > Streptomyces sp. NPDC007264. The sequence goes on along the minus strand of NZ_JBIAFD010000023.1, from coordinate 105,595 downwards.
GAGCCGGGCAGCCAGCACCAGCTGACGTGGGCGCGGTTCTTCGCGGCGGTGGCGGCGGAGAAGCCCGATCTGGAGCTGCTGCGGGGGCTGCTGGAGGGCGCGGAGAAGATCGACGGCCTGGAGGTGGACCAGGAGCTGCGCTGGGCGTTCCTGGGGCCGCTGGCCGCGCACGGGGCCGCGGACGAGTCGGTGCTCGCGGCGGAACTGGCCCGCGACGACACGGCGTCCGGCAAGCGCCACCAGGTCCGCTGTCTGGCGGCGCGTCCCTCGGCGGCGGTCAAGGCGCAGGCGTGGGCCCAGGTCGTCGAGTCGGACACGTTGTCGAACGCGCTCGTGGAGGCGACCATCGCGGGCTTCGTGCAGCCGTCGCAGCGTGAGCTGCTGGCGCCGTACGCGGAGAAGTACTTCGCGGTGATCGAGCGGGTGTGGGCGCAGCGTTCCATCCAGATCGCGATGGACGTGGTGAGGGGGCTGTTCCCGTCGCTCCGTGACTCGCCGGAGACGCTGGAGGCGACCGACGCGTGGCTCGCGGCGCACGAGGACGCCCCGCCGGCGCTGCGGCGGCTGGTGCTGGAGGCGCGCGACGACCTGGCGCGTGCCCTGCGCGGGCAGGCGCGCGACGCGGAGGCCGCGCGGTAGGGACGTCCCGTACGCCTGGGCGCCCCCGGTGACACCGAGGGCGCCCGGCCGGCACCGCGAGCACGGGGCGAGGGGTTGACGCGCGCCGGGGAACGGCGGTTACGAAATACGAGCATCCGACCCGTAACCCGTCCGCACCGCCACCCGGACCAGCTCTTTCGGCGCTCGAACGCGCGTACTTCAGCGCCTTGTTGTCCGCATTCGTCGACAGGCGTGTAACAGCGGTTAGCGGACTCAGACGGCGCGGGAACTTCGGGGGCATGACCTACGACACGCCGCTCTCCCCCCGGCCTCTGCGTCATCTGACCGACGTGCAACGCCGGGTGCTGACCACCACCCAGCTGCGCGCCCACGGTGTGACGACCGCCGAGACGAACGACCATTCCCGGCCCGGCGGCCCCTGGCAGCAGTTACTGCCGGGCGTGTACCTGCTGCATCCGGGCCCGCCGACCGCGGAGGAGCGCCTGCACGCGGTACTGCTCTACGCGGCGCGCTCCTCGCTCGGCGGCCCGGCGCCCGGGGTGCCCTCCCAGCCGGGCGCCGAGGACCCGCGCGGGCCGCTGCCCTACACGGACGCGATGATCACCGGCCTGGCCGCACTGACGCTGTACGGCTTCGCCTGCGCGCCCGCGCTGCCGTCGCTGGAGACCATCGACGTCCTGGTGCCGCGGCTGCGGCGGCTGCGCAGCACGGGCTGCGCGCGGGTGATCCGCACGCCGGCGCTGCCCGCGCCGCGCCTGGTGACCGGCGTGCCCGTCGCACCCGTGCCGCGCGCCCTGGCCGACGCGGTCGCCCAGTTGTCGGACGCGGGCACGGTGCGCCGCCTGCTGACCGAAGCGGTGCGCGATGGTCACTGCGAACCCGCGGTCGTGGTACGGGAGCTGAGCCAGGCGAAGCTGCTGGGGCGGCCGCATCTGGGGGACGCCGTGGACTCGCTCCTGGCGGAGGGCCGGGCGATCGCGGAGGACCGCCTGTACCGGATGGTGCGGGAGCACGGCCTGCCGGACCCGGTCTGGAACGTGGACCTGAGGCTGCCCGGGGGGCCCTGGCTGGGCGGCCTGGACGCGTACTGGCCCGAGCAGGCGGTCGCCCTGGAACTGGACACCCGCGCCCCGCGCCGGGGCGACCGGCAGGACGACGAGCTGTGGTCGGAGTACGCCCGCAAGCGGGAGCTGCTGGAGCGGTTCGGCATCACGGTCGTTCACATCACGCCGAAGAAGCTGCGGGACGCGGCGGAGCAGCAGGCGACGGTGGTGCGCACCGCGCTGATGGCGGCGGCGGACCGGGAACCGGCCGCGTATGTCGTGGTCCTGCCGCGGTAGCGGCCGGCCGGGCCCTGCCGCCGGGGGCCACCCACAGCCGCGGCGCCCGACCACCGCGAACCGGTCGACGGGCCCGGGGGAGGCAGCGGTGGAGACGGCGGAACTGCTCCTCGCCCCGGCCCCCTGAGCCGCACGGCTCCGGGTCGGTGTCAGTGTGCCGCGCGGCCGGTGGGCGGCCGGTCGCGCCACAGGGCGAGGGCCGTGTCGATCAGGCGGACCCGGGGCAGGGACGGCACCTCGTCCAGTGGGTGCCAGGCCGCCATGTCGGTGGATCCGCCAATCTCGTGGCGCAGTTCGCCACCGGTGACCCGGCCCTCGTAGACGAGCCGCACCCCGTGGTGGTCGACGGTGCGACCCAGGCGGCGCGGGATGTGGCGGCGGAGCGAGTCCACGCCCAGCAGGCCGGTGATCTCGACACGGTAGCCGGTCTCCTCCGTCACCTCCCGCAGGACGGTGTCGTAGGGGTCCTCGCCGTGTTCCATGCCACCGCCGGGCAGGGTCCACTCGGGCGTGCCGCGGACACCGCGGCCGCGGGCGAGCAGGAGTCGTTCGTCGCGAACGCAGACGGCGTAGGCCGCCACCCTCAACTTATGGCGCACAGGGAGACGTTAGTACGCCACCCCGCCCGGCAGGCGCGGCGCCCGCCCCTCGTCCGGTCCGGGCTCAGGCCCGCGCGGGGTCGCCGGTCTCCACGGCCCAACCGCGCGCGGCGACCCTGCGAAGACTTCCCGCCACTCCACGCGCACGCGGTGAGCGGCGAGGCCTCCACACTACGCGCGTAGGGGGCGGCCGGGACGCCGGATTGCCCCTTCCCGTGCCGCTACGTCCCCGATGGCGCATGGCGGGATTACGCCATGACTCCACCTCGTCCCGGTCAACTCTCCCCAAACATATGCCCCTTGGGTAAAGCTGAGCGGTCACCCGGACCCGACATCCGGACGACCGTGGCCAGGGCCGACCGCACTTCCGGTCCGGGCCGCACCGCTTCGTTCCTTTACCTACAAGGGATGCCGATGACCACCGACCCTCACCGCACCCCGGCAACGGGCGCGAGACGCGTGGCCCGGACAGCCGTGGCCGCGGGTATCGTGGCCGCCCTCTCCGCGGCCGGACCGATACCCCTGGCCCACTCGGCCGACCACCACCCCACCGCCGAACCGGCCGTCAAGTCCGCCGCCGCCAAGCTCGGTTCGGAAGACGCCGACCTGCTCGCCGAGGCCAAGGCCGACGGCGCCAAGAACGTCACGATGATGATCGCGACCGCGCCCGGGCAGACCGAGCAGGTCGCCCAGCAGCTGGACGCGGTCAAGGGCGGCTCCGTGGGCCGCACCTACGACCGGCTGGGCTACGTCCGCGCCACCGTGCCGACGGGGAAGGCGGACGCGGCCATCGCGGCCGCCGTGAAGCTCTCCTCCGTGCACGCCATCGACCTGCGGCAGGAGATCCCCCTCGACGACCCGGCGCCGAGCGCGGACGCCGCGAAGGGCGCCTCCCAGGACACGGCCGGCTACTCCGGCCCCGGCAAGGACACCCCTGCCGTCAACCCGTACAACCCGTCCTTCGAGACGGGCGCCGTGGAGTTCGTCCGCCGGCACCCGCAGGCCGACGGCCGCGGCATCACCATCGGCATCCTCGACTCCGGTGTGGACCTCGGACACCCGGCGCTGCAGAAGACCACCACCGGCGAGCGGAAGATCGTCGACTGGGTGACCTCCACCGACCCGATCGTGGACGGCGACGCCACCTGGCGTGCGATGGTCACCGCGGTGTCCGGGCCCACCTTCACCTACGGCGGCAAGACCTGGACGGCGCCGTCGGGCTCGTACGCGATCAGCACCTTCAAGGAGTCCGCGACCGCGGGCGGTGACGCCAAGGGCGACGCCAACCGCGACGGCGACACGACCGACTCCTGGGGCGTCCTCTACGACGCGGCGGCCGGAACGGTCCGCGTCGACCTGAACAACAACAACGACTTCACCGACGACGAGCCGATGAAGCCGTACAAGGACGGCTTCCAGATCGGCTGGTTCGGGACCGACGACCCGACGACCGACGTCGTCGAGCGGCAGCCCTTCGTGGTGCAGATCCGCAAGGACGTGCCGATGGACCCCTACGGCGGGTCCTGGGTCGGCAAGAAGGCCGACTTCGTCAACATCGGCGTCATCGAGTCCGAGCACGGCACCCACGTGGCCGGCATCACCTCCGCGAACGGCCTGTTCGGCGGGAAGATGAACGGCGCCGCCCCCGGCGCGAAGATCGTCTCCTCCCGCGCCTGCACCTGGAGCGGCGGCTGCACCAACGTCGCGCTCACCGAGGGGATGATCGACCTCGTCGTCAACCGCGGCGTGGACATCGTCAACATGTCCATCGGCGGCCTGCCGGCGCTCAACGACGGCAACAACGCGCGCGCGGAGCTGTACACGCGCCTCATCGACACCTACGGCGTCCAGCTGGTGATCTCCGCGGGCAACTCCGGCCCCGGCGCCAACACCATCGGCGACCCCGGCCTCGCGGACAAGGTGATCTCGGTCGGCGCGGGCATCTCCCGGGAGACCTGGGCCGCCAACTACGGCTCCGAGGTCACGAAGAAGTACGCGATGATGCCCTTCTCCTCGCGCGGCCCGCGCGAGGACGGCGGCTTCACGCCGACCCTCGTCGCGCCCGGCGCCGCGATCAACACCACCCAGACCTGGCTGCCGGGCTCCCCGGTCGCCGAGGCGGGCTACTCGCTGCCGGCCGGCTACTCCATGCTCCAGGGCACCTCGATGGCCTCCCCGCAGGCCGCCGGCGCCTCGGCCCTGCTCCTGTCGGCCGCCGAGCAGAAGGGCATCGACCTGACGCCCGCGACGCTGCGCACGGCCCTGACCTCGACCGCCCACCACATCCCGGGCGTCCAGGCGTACGAGGAGGGCTCCGGACGCATCGACATCGTCGACGCGTGGGACGCGATCAGGGACGGTGCCACCGCCCACGAGTACGCGGTCAAGGCCCCGGTCGACACCGCGATCGACTACGCGCTGAAGACCCCGGGCTTCGGTACGGGCCTGTACGACCGCGAGGGCGGCCTCAAGGCCGGTGAGCGCAAGACGTACGACGTCACCCTCACCCGCACCTCCGGCCCCGACCGGGCGGTGTGGCACACGCTGCGCCTGGTGAACAACGCCGGGGACACCTTCCGGATCGTCGGCTCCGGCCTGGTGAGGCTGCCGCTCGGCCAGCCGGTCACCGTCAAGGTCGAGGCCGCTCCCTCGTCCGCGGGCGTCAAGAGCGCGATCCTGGAGGTCGACGACCCCTGGACGGAAGGGGTCGACAAGCAGATCCTGACCACCGTCGTGGTCGCGACGCCGGTCGAGTACACCTTCTCCGCGTCCAGTTCGGTGCAGCGCAACAGCACCCGGTCGTACTTCGTGACCGTCCCCGAGGGCGCGAAGTCCCTGGAGGTCGCGATCGGCGGGCTGAAGGACAAGAGCCAGACGCGGTTCATCGCGATCCACCCGTACGGCGTTCCGGTCGACTCCACCTCGACGCCGAACTGCTACAACAACTACCTCGACGGCAACGGCTGCAGGCCCGACGTGCGGTCGTACGCGGACCCGCAGGCCGGCGTCTGGGAGATCGAGGTCGAGTCGCGCCGCACGTCGCCGCTGCTCGACAACCCGTACCGGCTGGACGTCGCCGTCCTCGGCGCGGCCTTCGCCCCGGAGACCGTGACCGTGCCCGAGGCCAAGATCGGCACCCCGGCCGCCGTCTCCTGGACGGTGACCAACGCCTACGCGGCCCTCGACGGCGCGCTCAAGGGCGGCCCGCTCGGCTCCTCGAAGACGGCCCGGCCGACCGTCCAGGACACCGAGACGCAGACGACCACGATCGAGGTGCCCGCGGGCGCCACGTCGCTGGACGTCGCCATCGGCAACGTGTCCGACACCGCCGCCGACCTCGACCTGACGGTCTACGACGCGAGCGGCAAGCAGGTCGCGCAGTCCGCGGACGGCGACTCCGAGGAGTCCGTGCACATCGCCTCGCCCGCCGCCGGCACGTACACCGTCGAGGTCGCGGGCTACTCGGTGCCGTCCGGCTCGACGGCGTACGACTACCGGGACGTGTTCTTCTCCCCGGCGCTCGGCCAGGTCGCCGTCGACGAGTCGGCGCCGGTGACGCTCGGCACGGGTGACTCCGCGACGGTCTCCGGCACGGTCACCGCGGCCGCGGCGGCTCCCGAGGGCCGGGAGTTCTTCGGCCAGGTCCAGCTGGTGAACGCGCGCGGCACGGCCGCGGGCGTCGGCAGTGTGAAGATCGAGAAGGTCACGCCGTAGCGGTAGCGGCGGCAACGGCCGTGGCCGGTCTCCGGCCGGTGCGGCCCGGGGCGGGCGTCCGCTGGTGCAGCGGGCGCCCGCCCTGTGTTCATGGCCCACAGGTGATCGTGCGGGATGCCGGCAGGGCGTCGAGGACGAGGGCGCGCTCGCGGGCGATCTCGGCCTCCCCGGTGACCCAGAGGTCCGCCACCGCCTCGCCGTGCGGGAGGCCCACCAGGACGTGCTCGCCCTCGTGCGGGCGAGGACCGTCGGCCGGGTCCGCGAGGAAGCCGACCTCGTCCTTGCCGCTCGCGGGTTTGTAGTAGCGATCGACGCTCACCGTGATCCGGTACCGGGTGCCGTCGGGCACGCGGTCGAGTCCGGTCACCGTGCCCTCCACGACGAGCCGGGCGCAGGCGAGGTACCCGGCCTCGTCGCGGGACTCCCCCGCGCGGCTGTCGGCCGCCTTCGCCCCCGCGCCGCTGTCGGCCCCGACGCCGCCCCGTGCGACGAGCCATCCCGTCCCCATCACCACGGCGGTGACGACGGCCGTGACGAGGACGCCGAGACCGAGGGCGCGGGCGCCGGGCCGGCGCCACCGCCCCCGCTCCCGCCACCGCCCCCGCCCCCGCTCCCGCCCCCGCTCCGGCCCGGGCGCCCCGACGGGTGCGGGCCGCGCCGCGGGCCGTGCGAGCGCGTCCCCGATGATCCCCAACTGCTCCCGCAGCAGTGCCACGTCCGCCCCTGCCGCCCGGTACTCGGCCATGAACGCGGGGTCGGCACCCGCCCCGTCCGGCAGCGGCTCGCCGGTGATCGCGGCCATCAGCGCGTCGGCGCCGTCGTGCTCGGCGGCCACGTCACACCACCTCGTCCTCGTGCAGACGGTCGCGCAGCGCGCGGACCGCCGAATGGAGCCTGCTCTTGACCGTGCCCTCGGGGATGCCCAGCTCCTCCGCGACGGCCCGTACCGGCAGATCGGCGTAGAAGCGCAGCACGAGGACCTGGCGCTGGCTGTCGGACAGTTCGTCCAGGCCCCGCGCGACGGTGAGCGAGAGCAGGCTGGAGTCCTCGTCGGACGCATGCTCCACCTGCCGCAGCGCGGCCAGCCGCTCACCCAGCCTCGCCTGGCGGCGCCTGGCCCGGTGCCAGTCCATCGCCAGGTTGGAGGCGACGACCGCCGCCCAGGCCGACAGGTCGCGCGGCGCCTCGCGCCCGCTCGCGGTCCGCTCCAGCAACCGCAGACGGACCTGCTGCACCCCGTCCGGCAGATCCGCCTGCGGCACCCCGCCGAGCGCGAGCACCGCCCGCACCCGCCGCTCCTGGGCCGCGTCCAGGATGTCGTCCACCGCGTGGTCGGCCCCCGGCCCGTGGCGGGCCTTTCTGCGCAGCACAGCCACCCCTCCCCTTGCGCGTTTCCCCTACGACGCCGGGGCGGGGCGAAACGTTCGCCGGTTCCCCCGTGAACCTCTCCTCCCGCAGCCCCGTGCGCGGGCTCGGCGCCCGGACTCCGCAGGCGTCCGGCGCCTGCACCGGCCGCGGCGGGGCCACGGCCACGCTGGTCGACCCCAACCCCGGACGGCCCGCGCCGGACGGCCCGCGCCTGTCATCCCGCGCCGGTCGGCCCGCGCCGCACCACCGCCGACGAGGCCCAGCTCGCCACCCGGACCGTCCAGGCCGACGGCAGATCGATGACGTCCGCCGACGCCCAGGGGCGGCGGCGCCCGGCACCGGCCCGCTGTGCGCATGGAGTCGTACGTCACACCGGGCCCGAGACCGAGATGATGGTCACGCACGAGCCGCGCGGCGCGCTCGACCCGCCGGTGCTCCGGGAGCTGGACGATCGCCCGGTACCGGTGCGGCCGATCAGTACGGCTTCCGGTCTGCGGCGGGTTCCGGGAGGGTATCTCCAGATCAGGACGGGCGGCCGCCGCGTCATCGAACCGAGGGGCTGAGCCCGGGTCCCCGGTCCCGTCCCTCGCAATGGATTGGACACGCGGGCCGGGGTGAGACGCATGATGGAGAGGCCCCGGCCATGCGGGCCGGCACACACAAGCCAGGTGAAGGAGTCGCCGTGAGGGTCGGAATCGTCGGAGCCACCGGTCAGGTCGGCACGGTCATGCGCAGGATTCTCGTCGAGCGGAACTTCCCGTTCGACGAGCTGCGCCTGTTCGCCTCGGCCCGTTCGGCGGGGACGGTCCTCGACGGCGTGACCGTGGAGGACGCGGCGACCGCGGACTACACGGGGCTGGACATCGTGCTGTTCTCCGCGGGCGGCGCGACCTCGAAGGCGCTCGCCGAGAAGGTCGCCTCGCAGGGCGCGGTGGTGATCGACAACTCCTCGGCCTGGCGCAGGGACCCGGACGTGCCGCTGGTGGTGTCCGAGGTGAACCCGCACGCGATCGCCGACCGGCCCAAGGGCATCATCGCCAACCCGAACTGCACGACGATGGCCGCGATGCCGGTGCTGAAGCCGCTGCACGCCGAGGCGGGCCTGGAGGCGCTCGTCGTCGCCACCTACCAGGCCGTGTCCGGCTCCGGCCTCGCGGGCGTCGCGGAGCTGCACGGCCAGGCGCAGAAGGTGATCGCCGACGCCGACAAGCTGACCCACGACGGCGAGGCGGCCAACTTCCCGGAGCCGCAGGTCTACAAGCGCCCGATCGCCTTCAACGTGGTGCCCTTCGCCGGCAACCTCGTCGACGACGGTCTCAACGAGACCGACGAGGAGCAGAAGCTCCGCAACGAGTCCCGCAAGATCCTGGAGATTCCCGGCCTGAAGGTCTCCGGCACCTGTGTGCGGGTCCCGGTCTTCTCCGGCCACTCCCTCCAGGTCAACGCCCGTTTCGCGCGCCCGCTGACGGTGGAGCGCGCCACGGAGCTGCTGGCCGCCGCCCCGGGCGTGGTCCTCACCGACATCCCGACCCCGCTCCAGGCGGCCGGCAAGGACCCGTCGTACGTGGGCCGCATCCGCGTGGACGAGACGGTGGACAACGGCCTGGCCCTGTTCGTCTCCAACGACAACCTCCGCAAGGGCGCGGCCCTCAACGCGGTGCAGATCGCGGAGCTGGTGGCGGCGGAGCTCAGGGGCTGACGCCCGCCGTGGCGGACGAGGCTCGGTCCCTGCGGACCTCGAAGTGGAAGCAGCCGTAGTCGACGGCCCGGACGTGGACGAGCGCGACCTCGGGGTCCGCGAACGCCTCCGCGAAGGCGTCGTCGAACTCCTCCACGCCCGCCACCAGGCGTCCGCCCAGGATGCGCCCGTCCGTCGAGTAGCGGCGGACCACGCGGTGGGCACCCGGGAACGGGTGGCCGCCCCCGTCGGGCCCGCCGCACTCCTCGGCGTGGACGAACACCGGTCCCTGCTCGTCGTAGGCCCCGGGCCGGGCGCCGGTCTCCGCCGCCCAGCGGCGCAGCGGGGCGTAGGAGACGAGGGCGATGCGCTCCCCGGGGGCGCTGCGGCGCAGGCAGCACCGCAGGGGCGCGCCGCCCTCCTCGTCGGTCTCGGGAGCCATCGGCCGGCCCGCGTCGTCGCGCTCGCGCAGCTCCCGCAGGACGGCCGGGGGGATGGGCCGCGCGGTGTAGGCCGTGGCGGACGTCGCGGAGTCCGTCACCGTCCGTGCGGTCAAATCGGCGGTCGTGTCGGCGGTCGTGTCGGCGGTCATCTCTGTGGTCATGCGCCCAGACTCGCGCCCGGCGGCCGCGGGCACCGGCGGGATCCGGACATCGCGTTCGGCGCCCGGGGCGCCCGGCGTCCGCACCGTTTCCGGGCGCCGAACAGCGCGGACGGCGCCGCTCACACCTGCTCGTCGACCGGCGTGCTCCCGTGGAAGGATGGCGCAACCCACACATAACGAGGAGATGACCGCGTGCCTGGCACAAACCTGACTCGCGAAGAGGCACAGCAGCGGGCGAAGCTGCTGACCGTTGACTCGTACGAGATCGATCTCGACCTCTCCGGCGCGCAGGGCGGGAGCGGCACCTACCGGTCCGTGACCACGGTGCGCTTCGACTCCGCCGAGACCGGCGCGGAGTCCTTCATCGATCTGGTGGCCCCGACCGTGCACGAGATCACCCTCAACGGTGATCCGCTCGACCCCGCCGAGGTCTTCGAGGACTCACGGATCGCCCTCCCGGGGCTCCTGGAAGGCCGCAACGTGCTGCGTGTGGTCGCCGACTGCGCGTACACCAACACCGGCGAGGGGCTCCACCGCTTCATCGACCCGGTCGACCAGCAGGCGTACCTCTACACCCAGTTCGAGGTGCCGGACGCCCGCCGGGTCTTCGCCTCGTTCGAGCAGCCGGACCTCAAGGCCACCTTCCAGTTCACCGTGAAGGCCCCCACCGGCTGGACCGTCGTCTCCAACTCGCCCACCCCCGAGCCGAAGGACGACGTCTGGGTCTTCGAGCCGACGCCGCGGATCTCGACGTACGTCACCGCGCTGATCGTGGGCCCGTACCACTCGGTGCACAGCGTGTACGAGAAGGACGGGCACAGCGTCCCGCTCGGCATCTACTGCCGTCCCTCCCTCGTCGAGTTCCTGGACTCCGACGCGATCTTCGAGGTGACCCGGCAGGGCTTCGAGTGGTTCCAGGAGAAGTTCGACTACGCGTACCCGTTCAAGAAGTACGACCAGCTGTTCGTGCCGGAGTTCAACGCGGGCGCGATGGAGAACGCGGGCGCGGTCACCATCCGCGACCAGTACGTCTTCCGGTCCAAGGTGACCGACGCCGCCTACGAGGTACGGGCCGAGACGATCCTGCACGAGCTGGCCCACATGTGGTTCGGCGACCTCGTGACCATGGAGTGGTGGAACGACCTGTGGCTGAACGAGTCGTTCGCCACCTACACCTCCATCGCCTGCCAGGCGTACTACCCCGACTCCCGCTGGCCGCACTCCTGGACGACGTTCGCCAACTCCATGAAGACGTGGGCGTACCGGCAGGACCAGCTGCCGTCGACCCACCCGATCATGGCCGAGATCCGGGATCTGGACGATGTCCTCGTCAACTTCGACGGCATCACCTACGCCAAGGGCGCCTCGGTGCTCAAGCAGCTCGTCGCCTACGTCGGCATGGACGCCTTCTTCGCGGGCGTGCAGGCCTATTTCAAGCGGCACGCGTACGGCAACACGCGTCTGTCCGACCTGCTGGGCGCCCTGGAGGAGACCTCAGGCCGCGATCTGAAGACCTGGTCGCGGTCGTGGCTGGAGACCGCGGGCATCAACGTCCTGCGACCGGAGATCGAGACGGACGCGAACGGGGTCATCACCTCCTTCGCCGTCCGCCAGGAGGCCCCGGCGCTCCCCGCCGGCGCCAAGGGCGCAGTGTCCGACGGCGGGACTCCGTCGGGCGGGACCCTCCGCCCCCACCGCATCGCCATCGGCCTCTACGACCTCGACGGCAACGGCAAGCTGCTGCGCGGGGAGGACGGCCGGATCGAGCTGGACGTCGACGGAGGGCTGACGCCGGTGCCGCAGCTGTCCGGCCGCCGCCGCCCCGCCGTGATCCTGCTCAACGACGACGACCTGTCGTACGCGAAGGTCCGCCTGGACGAGCAGTCCCTCGCCTTCGTCACCGAGCACCTGGGCGACTTCGAGTCGTCGCTGCCGCGCGCCCTGTGCTGGGCCTCCGCCTGGGACATGACCCGGGACGCGGAACTCGCCACCCGCGACTACCTCTCCCTCGTCCTGTCCGGCATCGGCAAGGAGTCGGACATCGGTGTCGTGCAGTCGCTGCACCGCCAGGTCAAGCTGGCGATCGACCTGTACGCCGACCCGTCCGCGCGCGAGGCTCTGCTGACCCGGTGGACGGATGCCACCCTCGCCCATCTGCGCGCCGCCGAGCCCGGCAGCGACCACCAGCTGGCGTGGGCGCGCGCCTTCGCGGCGACCGCCCGTACGCCGGAGCAACTGGACCTGCTGGAGGCGCTCCTGGACGGTTCGCAGACCGTCGAGGCACTGGTGGTGGACACCGAACTGCGCTGGACGTTCCTGGAGCGGCTCGCGGCGGTGGGCCGCTTCGACGAGGCGGAGATCGCGGGCGAGCTGGAGCGCGACAGGACGGCGGCCGGCGAGCGGCACGCCGCGACCGCCCGGGCCGCCCGTCCGACCCCGGGGGCCAAGGCCGAGGCGTGGGCGTCGGTGGTGGAGTCCGACAAGCTGCCGAACGCGGTGCAGGAGGCCGTGATCGCGGGCTTCGTCCAGACCGACCAGCGCGAGCTGCTCACCCCGTACACGGACCGGTACTTCGAGGTGGTCAAGGACATCTGGGAGTCCCGCTCCCACGAGATGGCCCAGCAGATCGTGGTCGGGCTCTACCCGTCGATCCAGGTCTCCCGGGAGACCCTGGACAAGACCGACGCGTGGCTGGCCTCCGCCGAGCCGAGCCCGGCCCTGCGGCGCCTGATCTCGGAGTCCCGCGCGGGCATCGAACGCGCCCTGAAGGCGCAGGCGGCGGACGCGGCGGCGCGGTAGGCGCCGTGACGACCGACGAGGGCGCCCGGTGTCCTGCCGGGCGCCCTTTTCGTGTGCTCGGATCCTGCCGGGGAACGGCGCGCCACGGGGCACGCCCGCCGCCTCGTCAGCGCAACGCTTCGAGGACCCGGCTGCGCAGCGTTTCGTTCTCGATGGTGTCAGCGGAGCGCCAGGCCGCGGCGGTGACCTCCTCGGTTTGCAGTTCGACGACGTCGGCCGAGGTGCGGAAGAGGAATCTGAAGTCGAAGTGCCTGTGTTCCGGCTCGCCTTTGGCAGTGTTGGCCGGGATGCGAGGGGCGTCGATGTGCAGGGGACGGTGCCCGGCCGGGATGACGACCGAGGCCGGGATGCCGGTCTCCTCTGTCAGCTCCCGCTGTGCAGCGGCGAGAAGGCTGACGTCGTTCGCCTCGGTGTGTCCGCCGGGCAGGAGCCAGCGGTTCAAGGCCAGATGCCTGACGTGGAGGACGCGGCCCGCAGGGTCGGCGAGGATCGCCCCGGCTGTGACATGACCCCGGAACTCTTTGGCGGAACGCCGTGCAGCAAGGCGTTGGCAGCGAGCTCCGAGACGCATAACCGCACATCGTCGTGCCGATCGGTGCAGCCCCACTGCGTGAGCGTTTCGAGGGCGAAGGCGCGCGCAGCCCTCACGGAGCTGCGAGCTCGGGGAAATCGTCGTTGCCGCGACAAAGCCACAGTGGGCCACCGCCTCGTTCCTCTGAGATGTAGGATCACGGCAGCCATATCACTATTCGCGAAATGCAGAAAGGCGCGGGATCCCTCCCTCGGCGGGTGGCAGCGCGAGCCACTTAACGTGTAAAGCGGCAAGGTCGAACACCCCCGCGCAGGAGGACACCGTGAGCGACACCATGTGGGTCAGCACCTCGATGCCGTACCTGACACCCCGAGAGAAGGGGCAGCCCGACGCCTGGGAAGCCGAGGCCACCCTCCGCGGGGGAAAAGGCAGCCAGCGCATCGCGTACGCCGGTGAGACGCCCGCTCCGAACGAAGTCGCCGGCCTCCTCGGCCTGCAGGCGGGGGACACCGTTGTCGTGCGCCGCAGAATCATCGAACTGAACGGCGAAGCCTGCGAGTTGACGGACACTTACTATCCGGCGAGCATCGCCCGCGGCACCCGTCTCGCCGTAAAGCGCAAGATCCCAGGTGGGGCCGTGTCCTTCCTCGCTGAACGCGGGCATATCGGGGTACGAGTACGTGAGGATGTGACCGCGGGCATGCCCAGTTCGGAGGAACGCGAAGCCCTGCGTCTGGATCGGGACGACCCTGTCCTCCGACTGAGCAGGGTCACGCTGGACGGCGACGACCGGCCCGTCCAGGTCGACATGATGGTCATGCCGGCGGATCGACAGCGGCTGCGTTATGAGATCAGGATCGGATGACCGTGCTCACCATCGAAACCGGCTCCTCAGACCGGCGCTCACTCCACGAGCGGATCGCCGCCGACCTCCGGGACGACATCATGAGTGGCGACCTGGCACCGGGCGCAAATCTGCCCTCCACAGCCCAGCTCAAGGCGAGATTCGGCGCTTCCAACGCCACCATTCAGAAGGCGCTCCAGGTCCTCAAGGACGAGCAGCTCGTCGTCGGGCGCGCTGGTGCGGCGGTCACCGTCCGCGAACACCGGCAGCGGACCATGCGCCCCGCCGCATACATGGCTCCAGCCTGTTCGGGACAGCCTTACCGGTGGCTGACCGAGGCCGCGAAGCACGGCGGTCGGGCACACAGCACCTTGCTGGATGTAGCGGAGGTACGGCCTCCTGCCGATGTGTCCGCCGGCTTGGACCTCGCCGACAGCGAGACCGCTCTGCTACGGCACCAAGTCCTCTCCATAGACGGCGAACCGGTCGAACTGGTCAAGTCCTACTACCCGTTGGCCATTGCTCGGGACACGGCCCTCGCCGACACGCGGAAGATCAGCGGCGGCACTCCGACCCTCCTCGCCGAGCTCGGATTCCCTCCGCGTCTGAGCGTGGATCGCGTCTCCGCCAGAGTTCCCACCCAGGAGCAGTATCACGCCCTGAACCTACCCAGCGATCTCCCCGTGCTGCGTACGTTGCGCGTCGTGTACAGCGACAACAGTCGCCCGGTCGAAGTCACCGTCATGGTGAAGGCCGGACATCTGTACGAACTGCAATACGAGTTCACGCCGGAGTGACCGGATCACCGTCGCAGCGTCCGGTCCGTCGGGTCTCCTCCCGTGCTCCGTGCCGAGCCGAACGGTCCGGCACGGAGCCCCCGCCGTCACCGCCCGCCTCGCGCGGCCCGAGCTGGCCGAGGACCGTTGCCGCGAACGCCACGGCCATACCGACGAGTTGGACGGGGGTGAGGGCCTGACCGAGCGCGGCCCAGCCGATGACGGCCGCCGTCAGCGGGGAGAGCGGGCCGAGGAGGGTGACCTGGGTGGCGGTCAGACGTCCGATGCCGCGGAACCAGAGCCAGTACGCGACCGCCGTGTTCGCGAGGCCGAGGTACAGGTAACCGCCGACGGCCCGCCCGTCGAGCGGGGGCGGCACTCCCTCGACCAGCAGGGCGACCGGCGCGATCAGCACCCCGCCTGCGGTCAGCTGCCAGCCGGTGAGCACGAGCGGGCCGGCGCCGTCCGGGCGGCCCCAGCGCTTGGTGAGCACGGTGCCACTGGACATGGAGGCGGTGGCGGCGAGCGCGGCGAGCACCCCGACCGGGTCCAGCGCGCCCGCCGCCCTGAGGACGACGAGGCTGACGCCGAGGGCCGCCGCCGCACCCGCCAGCAACGTGTGCGCCGTCGGCCGCTCCCCGAGCAGCAGCGCCGAGAGGCCCGCCACGAACAGCGGCCCGATGGACCCGACCACGGCCGCCATGCCGCCGGGCAGCCGGTAGGCGGACAGGAACAGCAGCGGGAAGAACGCGCCGATGTTGAGGGCGCCCAGCACCGCCGCCCGCCACCACCAGGCGCCGCGGGGCAGCACCCGTCCGAGCGCGAGCAGCAGCAGTCCCGCGGGCAGGGCGCGCATCAGGCCGGTGAACAGCGGACGGCCGTCCGGCAGGAACTCGGTGGTGACGGCGTAGGTCGTGCCCCAGGAGACGGGGGCGAGGGCGGTGAGCACGACCGTGGCGTACCGCTTCATGACGAGTTCGTCCCGGGGGAGGGAGAGTTGAGCGAGACGGCCGGGGTGAGCGCGTGGCCCGGGCGGGAAACGGCGTCGCCCACCACCGTGACCCCGCCGGGAGCAGCGGGCACGACGGCCTCCACCGGCAGGTGCCGCTCCACGCGCAGCAGCAGCCCGGCCGCCACCGCCGATGTCGCGATGAGGAAGACCCACGGCACGCGCCCGTCCACCGCCAGCAGTCCGGTGAACAGCGACGGCGCCACCGCCTTGGCCAGCGACCAGGACATCTGGTAGGCGGCCAGACAGCGTCCGCGCACCGCCTCCGGCGCGGCCGACACGGCGAGCACCTCCGCGGCGGGGCTGTGGATCAGTTCGCCGAGCGTGTAGACGCAGACCACGGCGACCAGCGCGGCGTCGACCACCCACCCGGTGTCCGGCCGCACCGTGCCGAGCACGACCTGTGCGACGAAGGAGAGCGCGAACAGCGCCCCGCCGAGCGCCGCGGCCCGGGTGCGCCGGGCGCCGGCCCGCCGCACCCGCCCGCCGACGAAGATCCCGGCGCATGCGCACAGCGCAGTGTTGAGTGCGAACGCGCCGCCGGTGAGGGCGTCCGGCCCGTGCAGCCAGCCGACGATGAAGAGGGGGAAGAGCACGGAGAGCGCCGAGTAGTTCAGCGCGTTCAGGAAGTTGGCACCGATCACGACGAGGAAGGGCCGGTCGGCGACGACGAGCCGGTAGCCGGCCTTCACCCTGGTGCCCGGCGCACCACCACCGTCCCGCACCGGCCTGAGCGGCAGCAGCAACAGCGCCGCCAGCGCGTACGACAGGGCGTTGCCCCAGGCCGCGTAGCGGTACCCGGCGTCGCCCGCGAGCCCGATGACCAGGGAGGCGAGCAGGGCTCCGGCGCCGTTGCCGCCGTTCTGCAGGGCCCGGGTGGCGGCCTGGAGCCGGTCGCGCCCGGCGCCGCGGGCCAGCTCGCCGATCAGCGACTGCTGTGCGGCGGGGGCGGCCCGGTCGGCGGCGGCGGTGACCAGTGCGACGGCGGCGAAGGCCCAGAGGGCGTGGGCGAGGGGATAGAGCGCGAAGCCGACGACGCGGACGCCGTACAGGGCGAGTTGGACCCGTTTGGCGCCGTAGCGGTCGACGGCCGCTCCGGCCCAGGGGAGCGCCACGAGCCCGGCGAGTCCGGTCACGGTGAGCACGGCGCCCACGACGGCGAAGCCGAGCCCCGTGATGTGGTGGAAGAAGACGAGCGAGAACGGGATGTACATGCCCGTCCCCACCCCGTTCACCGCGGCCGCGACGGGGAGCGCCCACTCCCCCGGTGTGCCTCTGCCACGCTTCGGGCCCGTCGTCATGCCCCCTCCTCACTCCCCAGGTTCGCTTAGCGAAAAGTAGCTTAGCTCTAAGTAACTTAACATCAAGCCGGTTTCTTGCGACCAAGCGGAGTGCTGCGGATACTCGCCGCATGACCAAGGAGAACGCCCCCGGGGATCCCGTCGACGCGATCATCGAGCAGTGGGCCGCCGTGCGCCCCGACCTCGACACCGCGGCGATGGAGGTGTTCGGGCGCATCTACCGGCTGTCCCGGACGATGGGCGACCGGATGGAGAAGGCGTACGCACGCTTCGGGCTCTCGCGCGGGGAGTTCGACGTACTGGCGACCCTGCGCCGCTCCGGCGAGCCCTACACCCTCTCCCCCCGCCGGCTCTCGGCCACGCTCATGCTCACCACGGGCGGGATGACCGGCCGCCTCGACAAGCTGGAGCGGGCCGGGCTGCTGCGCCGCTCCCCCGACCCGCACGACCGGCGCGGACTGCGGGTGACGCTGACGGAGGAGGGCCTGCGGCGGATCGACGAGGCGGTGGGCGCGGGCCTC
Organism: Streptomyces sp. NPDC007264; assembly: GCF_042869095.1. Lineage (NCBI taxonomy): Bacteria > Bacillati > Actinomycetota > Actinomycetes > Kitasatosporales > Streptomycetaceae > Streptomyces > Streptomyces sp. NPDC007264. The sequence goes on along the minus strand of NZ_JBIAFD010000023.1, from coordinate 87,889 downwards.
GCCGTGCAGACGGAGGCGCTGAACACGCTGAACGCACAGCAGGCCGGCCACCTGGCCGACCTGCTGCGTCAGTTGCTCGCCGGTGCGGTCACCTCCGGCCCGTCCAGCTGACCAGTGCCGCCTCCAGCTGCGCGGCGTCGGGGGCCTCCGCGGCCCAGGCGACATGTCCGTCCGGCCGGACCAGCACGGTGGTGCGGCGCCCGCCCGCCCGGTGCGTCACCGCCAGCCGGTCGGCGCGGCCGCCCGCCTCGTACTCCTCCGGGGTGACGAGGACGAACCGGCCGCCGCGCAGGGCCTCGTACAGCCGGCCGGTGGTGAGGGCCACGTCGGGCATGCGCCTGCCGGCCAGCGGGTGGGCCCCGCGGGGGGCGGCGTACGCGTAGCCGATGCCGGTGATCTGACCCACCACGCGCCGCCGGACCGGGCCGACACGGTTGACGACGGTGGTCAGCGCGGCGCGCAGCGCCAGCGTCCAGGGGCGCTTGGCCATCGCCAGCCGGACGATCCCGCCGCTGCTGCGCAGCACCGCCCTGCCGACGGGGTGGCGCTCCGACTGGTAGGTGTCGAGGAGGGCCGGTCCTGCGTGGCCGCGCAGGACCGCCGCGAGCTTCCACGCGAGGTTCGCGGCGTCCTGCAGGCCGGTGTTCATCCCCTGGCCGCCGGCCGGGGTGTGCACGTGCGCGGCGTCGCCGGCGAGGAAGACGCGGCCGACGCGGTAGGCGGGCGCCTGACGCTCGTCGCTGTGGAAGCGGGACATCCAGCGGGCGTCACGCATGCCGAAGTCGCGGCCGAGGGCCAGCCGGACGATCTCACGGACCTCCTCGAGGTCGAGCGGCTCGCTGTCGGGGACGTCGCGGCCGCGGTGCCAGCCGATGATGCGGTAGTAGCCGTCGCCGAAGGGCGCGACGAAGGCGAACGCGTCGCCGACGGCGTTGGCGGTCAGCACCTGCTCGGGCTTCTCGTCGAGGAGGACGTCGGCGAGGACGACGGAACGGATGACGGACCGGCCGGGGAAGGGCAGCCCGACGGCTCGGCGCACGGCGCTGCGCAGTCCGTCGGTGCCCACGGCGTAGGCGGCACGCAGTTCGCCCGGCTCCCCGTTCGCGTCCCGGACCTGGAGGGTCACGCCGTCGGCGTCCTGGGTCAGGCCCGTGACCTCGGTCTCGTGGACGAACCGCACTCCGGCCTCGACCGCGCGCCGCTCCAGCGCCCGCTCCACCTCGTACTGCGGCAGGACGAGGAGGTGGTCGAAGCGGGAGGGAAGGGTGTCGAGGCGGATGGAGAGGCGGCTGAAGAGCCGGATGTCGGAGAGCGGCTGCCCCACGGCCTCCAGTGCGTCGGCGAGCCCGCGGGCGTCGAGCTGCTCCAGGGTGCGGGCGTGCAGGACGAAGGCGCGGGAGAGGTTGCTGATCTTGTGGGGGCGCTTCTCGACGAGGGTGACGGGGACGCCCGCGGAGGCGAGGTCGCCGGCGAGGAGGAGCCCGGTGGGGCCGGAGCCGACGACGAGGACACCTTCGGTGGTCCCGTGGCCGGGAGCGGGGGTGCGGGTCTTGCCTGACATGGCGACCTCCTGATGCCTACGCTCGTAGGCCAACGGTTGTTTGCCAACGCTTGTTTGCCAACATAGGCGGACGGCTCTGGACTGTCAACACATGTTGGCCTACGGTTGTTGGCATGGCCGAGAACCCACCCCGCCGCCCTGACGCCACCGCGCCCCGCCGCTCCGACGCCACCCGCACCGCGATCCTCACCGCCGCACGGGAACGCTTCGCCTCCGACGGCTACGAACGCGCCACCATCCGCGCGATCGCCAAGGACGCGCGGATCGACCCCTCCATGGTGATGCGCTACTTCGGCTCCAAGGAGGGCCTGTTCGACGCCGTCCTCGACGTCGACCTACGGCTGCCCGAACCCGCACGGCTGCGGCGGGACGACGCGGGCGAGGTCCTGGTGACGCACTTCCTCTCCCTGTGGGAGGACAACTTGGAGGCGCTCACGGCGATGCTGCGCGTCGGCGTCACCAACGCGGCCGGGGCCGAACGGCTCCAGGGGATTTTCCGGGACCAGTTGCTGCCCGTCGCGCGGCAGGTCTGCCCGGACCCCGAGCAGGCGTCCGCCCGGGCCGGGCTCATCGCGTCACAGGTGCTGGGGATGGCGCTCGCGCGGTACGTGCTGAAGTTCCCGCCGGTCGTCGCCCTGGCCCGCGAGGAGATCGTGGCCTGGCTGGGACCGACCGTGCAGCGCTATCTGGCGGCGCCGCATCCCTAGTGCTGTGGCAGCCGCAGCACCGCCACCGGTCCAGGTGCGGGAAAACACGTCGAGGGAGCCCGTGCACCGGACGGTGCGCGGGCTCCCTCGACGGAGGTAGGGAGGAGAGGTGTCAGCCCTGCTTCGGCTGCTTGCGGGACCTGTCCAAGACCATGACCAGGCCGGCGATGACCAGGAACATCACGACCGGCAGCGCCACAAAGAGGCCCAGCGTGTCCACCACGCTCAGCCCCTGACCGGGGTCGTCGCCGTCGTCGCGCGTCAGCGCGAGCGCGGGGGACGACATGAGCAGCATCATCAGCGTCGTACCGGCGGCCAGGGCGCCGGCGCGCAGGGCGTTCTTCTTGTCCACGGTGCAAAAGTAGCGAACCCCCGAACAGGCCGCGCGCCCGGGGTGCCCGTACGGGGCACGGGCCCGGGCACGACCGCGGTGCGCGGCCCCGCGAACGGCCCCACACGGCCCCGTGAACGACCCCGCGAACGGCCTCGCGAACAACCCCGCGAACGGCCCCGCGAACGGCCCCGGCGCAGCCTCCGGCGCGCGGCCCAGGCTCACCGCCGCGCGTCCGCCCCGCCCGCGCCCCCGCCCTCGCCCCTGCCCTCGTCCCCACCCGGGCCCCTGCCCTCGTCCTCGCTCCCGCTCCCCCTCCCGCTTCCGCCTCTGCCCCGCACCACGTTCACGAGCGCGTGCAGGCGCGGTGAGGCCGCCAGGTCCTCCAGGGTGACCGGGCGCCCCTCCGCGTCCGTGATCGGCAGGCGCCAGTTGGGGTACTGGTCCCAGGTGCCGGGGACGTTCTGCGGGCGCCGGTCGCCCACCGCGTCGGGCAGCCAGACCCCGATCAGCCGGGCGGGGGTGCGCAGCAGGAACCGGTACACGGCCTGGATCTCGGACTCCTCCGACACCGCCGGGCCCCCTCCGCCCACCCCCTTGAGCAGTCCGAGCCGGGAGAGCAGGGCGAGCCATTCGCGGGTGTCGGCGGCCGCCTCGGCGCGTTCCCGGTCCAGGGGGCGGGTCAGCAGTCCGAGCCGGTCGCGGAGTTCGACGTGCTCGCCGGCCAGCCGGGCGGCCGTCGGCGGCAGGTCGTGGGTGGTGGCGGTGGCCAGGCAGTCGGCCCGCCAGCGCTCCGGCGGCAGCGGCCGTCCGGTGCCCTCCCAGTCGCGTTCGAACCACAGGACGGACGTGCCGAGCAACCCGCGTGCGTTCAGCGCCTCGCGGACACCGGGCTCCACCGTCCCGAGGTCCTCGCCGATGACCAGCGCCCCGGCACGGGCGGCCTCCAGGACCAGGACGGCGAGCATCGCCTCGGCGTCGTACCGCACGTAGGTCCCCTCCGTGGGCGGCTGCCCCTGGGGCACCCACCACAGCCGGAACAGACCCATGACGTGATCGACGCGCAGGGCGCCCGCATGCCGGAACAGGGCGCGCAGGAGCCGCCGGCAGGGGGCGTAGCCGGAGGCGGCGAGGCGGTCGGGGCGCCAGGGCGGCAGGCCCCAGTCCTGACCGCGCGGGTTGAAGGCGTCCGGCGGGGCGCCCACCGACATGCCGGCCGCGAGGTACTCCTGCTGCGCCCAGGCGTCGGCGCCGCCCGGGTGCACGCCGACCGCGAGGTCGTGGACGAGCCCGACCGCCATCCCGGCGTCGCGCGCGGTGCGCTGGGCGGTGGCGAGTTGGGCGTCGGTGAGCCAGGCGAGCCGGCTGTGGAAGTCGACGCGGTCCATCAGCTCGGCGCGGGCGCGGGCGGTCGCGGCCGACCGCGGATCGCGCAGCCGGGCCGGCCAGCCGTGCCAGTCGGAGCCGTACACCTCCGCGAGCGCGCACCAGGTCGCGTGGTCCTCCAGCGCCTCGCCCCCCTCGGCGAGGAAGTCGGCGTACGCGGCGCGCCGTCCGGGCCCGAGCGGCACGGTGTGCACGAGTTCCAGCGCCTCGCGCTTGAGCTCCCACACGGCGTCGCGGTCGATGAGCTCGTCCTTGTCCAGCACGGACTCCCGCAGCCGCGCGGCGCGCTCCAGCAGCGTACGGACGCGGCCGCGGTCCTCGACGTGGGCGAACTCGGGGACGTCCTCGATGCGCAGGTGCACCGGGTCCGGGTAGCGGCGGGAGGAGGGACGGTACGGGGACGGGTCCGCGGGGGCGCCGGGTACGGCCGCGTGCAACGGGTTGACCTGCACGAACCCGGCGCCGAGCGCCCGTGAGGCCCATGCGGTCAGCTCGGCGAGGTCGCCGAGGTCGCCCATGCCCCAGGAGCGGCGGGAGAGGAGGGAGTAGAGCTGGACGAGCAGTCCGTACGAGCGGGCGGGCGGCGCGGGCAGCCGGTCGGGGGCCGCGACCAGGTGGGCGTCCGCGGTGCGTCCGTCGGGCGCGGTGGCGTGCAGCGCGTGGACACCGGGCGGGAGGTGCTCGGCCGAGGTGCGCGTCTCGCCCTGTTCGGTCACGACCCTCAGGCGGGTGCCGTCCGGGAGGCCGGCGAGCGCGTCGGGCGGCCGTCCGCCCCAGCCGACCACGGTCGGCGGAAGCAGCCGCCCGCGCAGTTCCCGTTCACGGGCGGCGAGGGCGCGGCGTACGGCGTCCGGGGTGCTCGCGTCGACGTCGAGCGCGGCCAGGGCCGCGGTGACCGCGGTGTCCGACGCGGCGACCGTGCGGTCGGGGGCCGGGCGGTAGGAGGTGGCGACGCCGTGCAGCGCGGCGAGCCGGGCCAGCGGCGTCCCGTCGCGCGCGGGGTCGGCCGGCATCTAGTACCCCGTACGGTCCGGGCAGCACCCCGTGCCGTCGAAGCCGGCGGCGGTCTCGCTGGTCAGGGGCGCGGGGTCGGCGAGCGGGGGTTCGCTGGTGAGGGGCTCGGCGTCGGGCAGCGGCGGCTCGCTGGTCAGCGGCGCCTCGGTCCTGGCGCCCTCGGCGCTGAGGACGCACAGCGCGGTGCGGGGCTCGGCGGACGGCTCCGCCCCGGGTTTGGACAGGGCGGGGAGCGGGGGACGTGCCGGTGCGGCCACGGGGGCCTCCTTGTCGTCGTACGGCGTCGCGGGTGAGAGCAGCCCTACCCAGCGGGCACGGCCGCAGACGTACGAGGACGGACAACGTGCGTTCGGTCACAGACCGTACCAGGGCAAAGCACCCGGTACGGTCAGGGAGCCCTGTGCCGCGGCCCCTCCCCCCACTATTCACTCAGTACATGTATCGAGTGCATAATGATCTCCATGAGCACCCGTCACATCCTCCTCGGACTGCTCGCCGCGGGGCCGAGCCATGGCTACGACCTCAAGCGGCGGCACGACGAGCGGTTCCCGCAGGCACGCCCCCTGGCGTACGGGCAGGCCTACACGACGTTGCAGCGGCTGGTGCGGGACGGTCTCGCCGAGGTCGAGGGGACCGACTCGGACGGCGGCCCGGAGCGCACGCTGTACCGCTCGACGGATGCGGGCTCGCGCGAATTGACCCGGTGGGCCGGGGAGATCAGCCCTCCGGCTCCGTTCGTGACGAACGAGATCTTCGCCAAGGTGGTCGTCTCGATCCTCGCGTCGGCGGACCCGGCCGCGTACCTCGCGGCGCAGCGCGCCGCCCACATGGCGCGGATGCGGGAGCTGACGACGCTGAAGACCGCGCCCCATGCCGACCTGGCCACGGTGCTCTCGGCCGACTACGCCCTCAACCACCTCGATGCCGACCTCCGTTGGATGACCGCCACGGCGGACCGGCTCACGACTTTGACCGCGGAGGTCGACTCAGCATGAGCAGCCCCCTTCTGACGGGCCACGACCTGTGCAAGGCGCACGGCCCCACCCCGGCGCTGCGCGGCGCCTCCGTCGCACTGGACGCCGGCGAGATCCTCGCCGTCACCGGGCCGAGCGGCAGTGGCAAGTCCACGCTGCTGCACTGCCTCGCGGGCATCGTGCGCCCCGACTCGGGCACGGTGGTCTACGCCGGGGAGCGCCTCGACCGGCTGACCGAGGAACGGCTGACCGAGCTGCGGCGCACGGAGTTCGGGGTGGTGTTCCAGTTCGGGCAGCTGATCCCCGAGTTGACCGCGCTCGACAACGTGGCACTGCCACTGCTCCTCTCCGGCACCCCGCGCCGGGCGGCCCGCGAGCAGGCGGGCGAGTGGCTGGAACGGTTCGGTGTACGCGGGCAGGAGGCGTCGCGGCCCGGCGAGATGAGCGGGGGTCAGGCCCAGCGGGTGGCGCTCGCACGGGCGCTCGTGACCGGGCCGAGGGTGGTCTTCGCGGACGAGCCGACCGGCGCGCTGGACTCCCTGGCCGGGGAACAGGTGATGACCGCGCTCACCCGCACGGCCCGCGAGGCCGGTACGGCGGTGCTGCTGATCACGCACGACGCGCAGGTCGCAGCGTACGCGGACCGTGAGGTGACGCTGCGGGACGGCGTGCCGGCGGTGGCCACGGAGGGGGCACGGTGAACGCGGTGACGAGGGACCTCCGTCTGGCCTGGCTGCTGACCCGGGGGTCACGGCGACGGGAGTGGTGGCGGGCGCTGCTCACGGGGGTGGGCGCCGGGCTCGCCACGGCGCTCGCCCTGGCCGCGGTCGCGGTGACCGGGCTGCGCGGGCACTACAACATCGCGCTCGCGAGCGGTCTGCTGAACAACCCCGGCGAGCGCCGCGGCATCGCGTTCACGCTGCTGCTCCTGCTCGTGCCCGTGCTGGGTTTCCTCGGGCAGTGCGCCCGCATCGGCGCGGTGCACCGCGACCGACGGCTGGCCGGGCTGCGGCTGGCGGGGGCCGCGCCGGGTCAGGTGCGGCGGATCGCGGCGCTGGAGGCGGGGCCGGTCTGCCTCGCGGGCTCGCTGGCCGCTGCGGCGGTCTTCGTGCCGCTGCTGCTGCGCCTGTGGCGGACGCCGCCGGTCACGGTGTGGGCGGGGGGCGCGCTGGTCGTGGCGGCGGTGCCGGTGCTGGGGACGCTGGTGAGCGTGTGGGCGCTGCGGAGGGTGGTCGCCGAGCCGCTGGGGCGGGTGCGCCGGGTGCCCCGGGTGCGTCCGCGGGCCGGGCAGGCCCCCGGTGCGGTGCTCCCGCCGGCGGTGTGGGGCGTTCTGCTCATCGGGCTCGTCGCGGTACCGGCCTCCTTCTACGTGTTCGGCACGGCCCCGGCGCTGGTACTCACCACGGTGGTCGTCACCGGTACGGGCGCCGTCTGGCTGACCGGTGTCGTCTCCCAGCGCATCGGCCGGTCCCTCGCGCGCCGCACCGACGATCCGGCGGTGCTGATCGCGGCGGAACGGTTGTGCGACGACCCGTGGGCCACGGCCCGCACCCATGCGGCCGTCGTGCTGGTCACGGTCGTCGGGACCGGGTTCGTGGGCGTGCGGACGGTGCTGTTGGACACGCTGCGCCTGCGCGGTTCCGACTCGCTCGCCATGGACGTCTCCTTCTACACCACCGGCGTCGACCTCACCGGCGCCGCCCTGCTGCTCGCCCTCGCGATCACGCTCTCCGCCCTGGCGGTGGGCGCCGCGGAGTCGCTCGCCGCCCGGCGCCGGGAGCTGGCCGCGCAGGTCGCCGCCGGGGTGCCGCGCGCCGTGCTGGGCCGTGCGCTGCTGCTGGAGACGGCCCTGCCCTTGGCGCCGTCGGTGGCACTGGCGGGTCTCGGGGGCATGGGCATCGGCGTCTGGTACGCGTCGCTGGCCGGCACGGGCGGGACGCCCGTGCCTCTGCTCCCGCTGCTGGTGCCGGTCGTGGTGTACGCGGCCTGCCTGCTGGCGGCGGCCACGTCCCTGCCCCTGCTGCGCCGCTCGGTGCGTCCGGCGGAGCTGCGCCACGCATGACGTCCGGCCCCGGGGGCGCTGGCTCCCGGGGCCGGTTCCGAGGTGCGCGCACGGGCGGCGCCCCGGGAAACGCGAAGGCCCGGATCGTCAGGCGGAAATGCCGTCGATCCGGGCCAGGGCGTCGTCCGCGCCGTACGGCCGCAGGTAGGGCAACCAGCGCGGGTCCCTGTGTCCGGTGCCGATGATGCGCCACGCCAGACCGGTGGGCGGCGCGGGTTTGTGACGGAGCCGCCAGCCGATCTCGAAGAGATGGCGGTCGGCCTTGACGTGGTTGCAGCGGCGGCAGGACGCCACCACGTTGTCCCAGACGTGCTGACCACCGCGGCTGCGCGGAATGACGTGGTCGACGCTGGTTGCGACGCCACCGCAGTACATGCACCGGCCGCCGTCGCGCGCGAAGAGCGCGCGGCGGGTGAGAGGAACGGGCCCCCGGTAGGGAACCCGAACGAATCGCTTCAGCCGGACCACGCTGGGCGCGGGGACGGTGACGGTTGCGCTGTGCATGTAGGCGCCGGACTCCTCGAGGCAGACGGCCTTGTTCTCGAGGACGAGGACGAGCGCGCGGCGGAGCGGTACGACGCCGAGTGGCTCGTACGACGCGTTGAGGACCAGGACGTGCGGCACGGATATGCCTCCTTGTACGCCGGCGGCGCGTGGCTCGCGCCGGGACGATCTGCAGTAAGTCTCCCCTCATGCCTGGTGGAAGCGCCACCATGTCCCGGTAACGGGCTGGGAGTGTTTTCGACCACACCCGGCGTGCCCCACGGCGCGCGCCCCCTTGCTTCCCCGGGTACTTCCCCGGGTGCGCACGGGCCCTCCTTCGAACATCGCCATGATCCCCACACGATGCCCCGTTAGTGTGGTGACCCTGCCCGTCCGGTGACCTTTCCGTGACCTGACCGCTCACACCGGAGGCAGAGCCTGCACCAGGAGGTACCTGCCGTGTCCCTGCCCGCCCTGCCGGCCACCGGCGCCGCTCCGTCACCGTCCGGGACGCCGGCGGACAACCCGGCCGCCGTGACGCTCCAGGACGCCCAGCACAGCGCGACCAATGCCGCGAGCTGGGTCGAGCAGAACTGGTCGACGTGGCTCGCGATCGGCCTCAGGGTCGTCCTGATCCTGGTGATCGCGGCGGTGCTGAGAGTGATGGTGCGGCGGGCGATCACCAAGCTGATCGACCGCATGAGCCGTACGGCCGACGCGGCCGAGGGCACCACGCTCGGCGGTCTGCTGGTGAACGCGGAGCGCCGCCGCCAGCGCTCGCAGGCGATCGGCTCGGTACTGCGCTCGGTGGCCTCGTTCCTCATCCTGGGCACGGCGGCGCTGATGGTCCTGGCGACCTTCCAGATCAACCTGGCGCCCCTGCTGGCCTCCGCCGGTGTCGCGGGTGTGGCGATCGGTTTCGGCGCCCGCAACCTCGTGACGGACTTCCTGTCCGGCGTGTTCATGATCCTCGAGGACCAGTACGGCGTCGGTGACACCGTCGACGCGGGGGTGGCCACCGGCGAGGTGATCGAGGTGGGCCTGCGCGTGACGAAGCTGCGGGGTGCGGGCGGCGAGATCTGGTACGTCCGCAACGGCGAGGTCAAGCGGATCGGCAACCTGTCGCAGGGCTGGGCGATGGCGGGCGTCGACGTGACCGTCCGGGCCTCGGAGGACCTGGACCGGCTGAAGGCGACCCTCGACGCCGTCGCCGAGCGGATGAGCAAGGAAGAGCCGTGGAACGAGTTCCTGTGGGGCCCCGTCGAGGTGCTCGGACTGGACAGCGTGCTGCTCGACTCGATGGTCGTGCGCGTCTCCGCCCGGACGATGCCCGGCAAGGCGCTCACGGTCGAGCGTGAGCTGCGCTGGCGCATCAAGCGGGCCTTCGACGCGGCCGACATCCGCATCGTCGGCGGCGCGACGGCACCGGCCCAGGAGGACCCGGCCCCGGACCCGGCGGCGACCGTCGCGGCCCCGGCGGTGTACTCGGACGCGGCGTCCCCGCAGGCGGAGGCGGCGTCGCCGATACCGCCGGCGCGGCCGGCGGCGAAGTAGGGGCAGAGGCCGTACGGGGGAGGCGGTGTCCGGGAGTCCGGGGCCTCTCTTGGTTTCCGGGCGACGGAACGGTTCGGCATGCTCGTTCGGGTGAAGGTGAAAGGGAACGGTTCTGCAGGTCAGCGGCCCGACGGGGTCACGCATGCTCCCACCGGGACACCCGGCGTGGGCGTAGCCTGGCACCAGTGTGACGAGGAGAACCAGCGATGAGCGCCGAACCGATCATGGAGCCGGTCATGACGCAGGTGGACCCCATCGACCTGTTGATCGCGTTCGAAGAGGCGTCGGAGATGCCGATCCGGCCGCAGTACATCGAGGAGACGGGCATCGTGCCGCCTCAGCCGGACGAAGAACACAGCGACGGCATCGCGCAGCTGTTTCTCCAGTTCAACAGTGCGGGTTTCCCCCTGGCGGGATTCGGAATGGGCTTCCGTGTCGCCCACAAGGACGGTCGGACGCAGGCACTGGTCATCCCCGACTTCTACGTCCGCCGCCGCAGGGCGACCGAACTCGACGAGTCGTACCGCAAGACCCACAAGGGCTGGTATCCCATCGACATGATCACGCTGGTCGGCGAGGTCACCTCCACCAACCACGAGACCGACACCGGCCCCAAGCTGCGCACCTACGCGGCGACCGGCGTCCCTGTCTACGTCCTGATCAACCGCACCACCAGGACGGCCCACTGCTACACCGACCCGACGCCTGCCGGCGACCCCACCAAGGCGTACTACGGCAACGAGTCCAAGGTCCACCTCGGAGAGCCTCTCCCCCTCCCGGCCCCCTACCCCGCCGTGGACACGGCCCCGTTCCTGGAGAGCTGAGCCGGAGGCCCGCGTAACGAGTCGGTTGCCGCCGCAGCCACCCTTGACGCCCCCGCACCCCTCGGCCTACCTTCCTGTCACCGCAATAGGAAACTTTCCTAACAGTGGCCTCCGCGGGGACGCCGGACACGACCGGTCCCGCGGTGGTCACCGGTGGACTTCCCGGCGGCCGCGCTGGGAAGCTGGGCCGTTGAAAGGCAGGTGGCGACACACATGGCAGGATCCGCCGGTACGCCGGGCACCCCGCGCGTGCTGCGCGCCATGAACGACCGCGCCGCCCTCGATCTGCTCCTGGCGCACGGTCCGCTCAGCCGCACCCGTATCGGCAAGCTCACCGGCCTGTCGAAGCCCACCGCCTCACAACTGCTCGCCCGGCTGGAAGCCGCCGGCCTCGTCCTGATGACCGGCACCAGCGAGGGCCGCCCGGGCCCCAACGCCCAGCTCTACGTGGTCAATCCGGGCGCGGCCCACGTCGCGGGCCTCGACGTCACCCCCGAGCGCATCCACGCCGCCGTCGCCGACATCACCGGCAGGACGGTGGGCGAGTACGAGCTGCCGACGCCGGGCCGCCGCCCGGCACAGCCGGTGGTGCGGCAGGTCACCGACGCCCTCGACGGCGCGGTGAAGGCCGCCGGGCTCGCCGTCGCGGACGTGCACCGGGTCGTCATCGGCACCCCGGGCGCCTTCGACCCCACCACGGGCCGGCTGCGCTACGCCTCCCACCTGCCCGGCTGGCACTCCCCCACCCTGCTCGGCGAACTCGCCGCCGCCCTCCCGATGCCCGTCGAGTACGAGAACGACGTCAACCTCGTCGCCCTCGCCGAACAGCGCCTGGGCGCCGCCAGAGGCCACGACGACTTCGTCCTGCTGTGGAACGAGGCCGGTCTCGGCGCCGCGCTCGTCCTCGGCGGCCGACTGCACCGCGGCTGGACCGGCGGCGCGGGCGAGGTCGGCTTCCTGCCGGTGCCCGGCGCCCCCCTGGTCCGGCAGGTGACCAAGGCGAACAGCGGCGGCTTCCAGGAACTGGCCGGCTCGCAGGCCGTCCCCGAACTCGCCCGTGACCTCGGCGTCCAGGACGTGCCCGGCGGCCCGTACGCCGAGGTCGCCGCCACCCTCGTGGGCCTGGGCGCCGACAGCGCCACGGGCCCCCACCGCCGGCTGCTGGAGGCGTACGCGACCCGGCTCGCCACCGGTCTGGCCTCCCTCGTCTCCATGCTCGACCCCGAACTCGTCGTCCTCAGCGGCGCCTGCCTCACCGCCGGGGGCGAGCCGCTGAGGGCCCTGATCCAGGCCGAACTGGAGGAGCTGGCCGCGTCCCGGCCGCGCCTCGTCGTCGGCGACGTACGCGAACACCCCGTGCTGCGCGGCGCGTTGGAGAGCGCGCTCGCCGCCACCCGCGACGAGGTCTTCGACACCTCGCGCTGAGCACCGGCCGGGTTCCACCGCGGTTCCACTGCGGTTCCGCCCCGGACCCGGCACCCGGCCCCGGCCGCATCCACACCACGCCCGTCCCAGGGAGACCCCGTCATGCCCGAAGTCATGCCCGAAATCGCCAGAAGGACGGCTCTTGCCCTCGTCGCGTCGGCCGCCCTCCTCACCACCGCCTGCACGGGCCAGTCCTCCTCCGGCGCGAACGACGACGCGTCCGGGGAGACCACCGTCAACTTCTGGCACGCCTGGAGCGCGCCCGCCGAGACCAAGGCCGTGGGCGCGCTGATCGCGGGCTTCGAGAAGGCGCACCCCGACATCCACGTCAACGTCGTCGCCGACATGACCGACGACAAGATCAACCAGGCGCTGCGCACCGGCGGCGGCCGGGCCCCCGACGTCATCTCCTCCTTCACCACCAACAACGTCGGCAAGTTCTGCTCGTCGGGCGCCCTCGTCGATCTCAACCCCTTCTTCGAGAAGTCGGGCATCGATCCGGACACGACGTTCCCCAAGGCGATGAACGAGTACACCCAGTACGACGGCAACCGCTGCACCGCGCCGCTGCTGGGCGACGCGTACGGCCTCTACTACAACAAGACCGCCTTCCGGAAGGCGGGCATCACGCGCCCGCCCCGGACCTGGTCGGAGTTCGAGGCGGACGCGAAGAAGCTGACGATCCCCGACGGCGACGGTTTCAGACAGCTCGGGTTCATGCCGGACTACCACGGCTGGGAGACGACCACCGAGCACTACTTCGCGCAGTTCTCCCCGACGTACTTCGACGGGAACGGCAGGTCGAGACTGGCGAAGGACCCGGCCTTCAGGGCCGGTTTCGCCCTCCAGAAGCGGCTCGTGGACGAACTCGGCGGTTTCGGGAGGCTGGAGAGGTACCGCTCCCGGCTGGGCGACGAATGGGGTCCGAGGCACCCCTTCCACACGGGACAGGTCGCCATGCAGCTCGACGGGGAGTGGCGCCTGGGCATGGCCCTGGCCGCCGAGCCCGCCTTCGACATCGGGGTGGCCCCGCTGCCCGTCCCCGACGACCAGGCGGCCCGGTACGGCAAGGGCTACATCACCGGCACCGTCACCGGCATCGCCGCCACCAGCAGGAAGCAGAACGCGGCCTGGGAACTCGTGAAGTACATGACCACCGACACGGACGCGGTGGTCGGCTTCGCCAACGACATCCACAACGTGCCCTCCACGCTGGCCGCGCTGAAGTCCCCGAAACTGCGCTACGACCCGCGCTTCAAGACGTTCCTGGACATCGCCGCCGACCCGGGCTCGACGACGACACCGGCCTCCGTCAACGGCGGCCAGTACCTCGTGACCATCCAGCAGTTCGGCTACGACTACGAGAGCGGCAAGGCCAAGGACCTCACGGCCGGCCTGAAGAGCACGGCCGCGCAGATCGACACGGACATCGCGCAGGCGAAGCAGTGACGAGCACGCTCACCCTCGCGTCGAGACGCCGCCGGGCGGCCCTGCGCACCGCCGCCTTCATGTCACCCTGGCTGATCGGCTTCGCCGTCTTCTTCGCGTACCCGCTGATCTCCACGGTCTACTTCTCGTTCATGCACTACGACGGGTTCAGGCCGCCGACGTGGAGCGGGGCCAGGAACTGGACGTATGTGTTCGGGCACTACCCGCTGTTCTGGCCCGCGCTGCGCAACACCCTCTGGCTGGTCGTGGTCATGGTCGGCCTGCGGGTCGTCTTCGGGCTGGGTGTCGGGCTGCTCATCACGAAGATCAAGACGGGTACGGGCGTCTTCCGCACCCTCTTCTACCTGCCCTACCTGGCCCCGCCGGTGGCCGCGACGATGGCGTTCGCCTTCCTCCTCAACCCGGGCACCGGTCCGGTCGACTCGGTCCTCGGCCGGATCGGCCTCCCGGCCCCCGGCTGGTTCGACGACCCCGACTGGTCCAAGCCCGCCCTCACCCTGCTCGCCCTGTGGGGCGTGGGCGACCTGATGGTCATCTTCATGGCGGCGCTGCTGGACGTGCCGCGGGAGCAGTACGAGGCGGCGGAACTGGACGGGGCGTCGGCGTGGCAGCGGTTCCGCTACGTCACCCTCCCGAACATCTCACCGATCGTGATGTTCGCGGTGGTCACGGGAGTGATCCAGACCATGCAGTACTACACGCAGCCGCTGATCGCGGGAAAGGTGGCCTCGGGCGTCATCCAGGGCGCCGGTACGCAGTTCGAGCCGGGCTACCCCGACAAGTCCACGCTCACCCTGCCCCAGCTCGTCTACAACCTGGGCTTCCAGCGCTTCGACTACGGCTCCGCCTGTGTGGTCGCGCTCGTGCTCTTCGCCCTGTCGATGGTGTTCACCGCGTTCCTGATGCGCCGCCGGGGCGGCCTCAACCTGGCAGGTGACGGATCATGACCCAGGTACTCGCCCCGCCCGCGAAGGTGCCGACGACCGCCCCGCCGGCGCGGCGCGCCGCCCGCCGCAGAGCCGCCCTGGAGTGGATCGCGGTGCACGCCCTCGGCGTCGCCGCCGCCCTCTTCTTCACGCTGCCGTTCGTGTTCGTGTTCCTGACCTCGCTGATGAGTGACACCCAGGCGCTCAGCCGCGATCTGGTCCCGCACACATGGGAATGGGGCAACTACCGGACGGTCCTCGACACGCCCGGCTTCCTCACCTGGTGGCGGAACACGCTGCTCTACGCGGGCCTCGGCACCGTCCTGACCGTCGCGTCGTCGATCCCGGTCGCCTACGCGCTCGCCACGTTCCGCTTCCGGGGCCGCGGTCTCTCCCTCATGCTGGTGATCTCGATGATGATGCTGCCGCCGCAGGTGATCGTCATCCCGATGTACCTGTTCTGGGCGAAACAACTGGACCTGTCCGGCACGCTGTGGCCGCTGATCGTGCCGATGGCGTTCGGCGACGCGTTCTCCGTCTTCCTGCTGCGGCAGTTCCTGATGACGCTCCCGAGCGAGTACCTGGACGCGGCGAAGGTCGACGGCTGCGGTGAGCTGCGCACCCTCCTCAAGGTCGTGCTGCCCATGGCCAGACCGGGCATCGCCGCCGTCGCGCTCTTCCAGTTCTTCTACGCCTGGAACGACTACTTCGGCCCGCAGATCTACGCGTCCGAGAATCCTGGTGCCTGGACCCTGAGTTACGGGCTGGAGTCGTTCAAGGGCGCGCACCACACCGACTGGAACCTCACCATGGCCGCGACCGTGCTGGTCATGGCCCCCGTGATCCTCGTGTTCTTCTTCGCCCAGAAGGCGTTCGTCGAAGGCGTCACGCTCACCGGAGTGAAGGGTTAGCAACCGTGAAACTCACCGTGGTCGGCGGAGGGTCGACCTACACGCCCGAACTCGTCGACGGATTCGCCCGGCTCAGGGACACCCTGCCCGTGACGGAGCTGGTCCTCGTCGATCCCGCCGCCGAACGCCTGGAACTCGTGGGCGGGCTGGCCCGGCGCATCTTCGCCCGGCAGGGGCACGACGGCCGGATCGTCACGACCCACGACCTGGACGCGGGCGTCGAGGGCGCCGACGCCGTGCTGCTCCAGCTGCGCGTCGGCGGACAGGCCGCGCGCGAGCAGGACGAGACATGGCCGCTGGAGTGCGGCTGCGTCGGCCAGGAGACGACCGGCGCGGGCGGCCTCGCCAAGGCGCTGCGCACGGTGCCGGTGGTCCTCGGCATCGCCGAACGCGTCCGCCGCACCAACCCGAAGGCATGGATCATCGACTTCACCAACCCGGTCGGCATCGTCACCCGCGCCCTCCTGGCGGAGGGCCACCGCGCGGTCGGGCTGTGCAATGTGGCGATCGGCCTCCAGCGCAGGTTCGCCGACCTGCTCGGCCGGACGCCCGCCGACATCCACCTCGACCATGTGGGCCTCAATCACCTCACCTGGGAGACCGGTGTGCGGCTCGGCGGCCCCGAGGGCGAGGACGTCCTGCCCGAGCTGCTCGCCGAGCACGGCGAGGCGATCGCCGCCCGGCTGCGCCTGCCCGGTGCCCTCCTCACCCGGCTGGGCGTGGTCCCGTCCTACTACCTGCGCTACTACTACGCGCACGACGAGGTCGTCCGGGAGCTGCGCGGCAAGCCGTCGCGGGCCGCGGAGGTCGCCGCGATGGAGCGGCAGTTGCTCCGCATGTACGGCGACCCGGCGCTCGACGAGAAGCCGGCGCTGCTCGCCGAGCGGGGCGGCGCCTACTACTCGGAGGCGGCCGTCGACCTCGCCGCCTCGCTGCTGGGCGGCACCGGATCGCCGTACCAGGTGGTGAACACGTCCAACAAGGGCACGCTGCCCTTCCTGCCGGACGACGCGGTGATCGAGGTGCAGGCCGCCGTGGGAGGCCACGGGCCGACCCCGCTGCCGGTCCCCGCCGTGGACCCGCTGTACGCGGGGCTGATGGCGAACGTGACCGCGTACGAGGAGCTGGCCCTCCGGGCCGCGCTGCACGGCGGCCGCGAGCGGGTGTTCCGTGCGCTGCTCGCCCACCCCCTCATCGGGCAGTACGCGTACGCCGACGCCCTCACCGACCAGCTGATCGCGCACAACCGGGAGCACCTCGCGTGGGCCTGACCGGGGACGTCCTCGCCATCGACGCGGGCAACAGCAAGACCGACGTCGCCGTCGTCACCGCCCGCGGGGACGTCCTCGCCACCGCCCGCGGCGGCGGCTTCCGGCCGCCGGCGGTGGGAGTCGAGACGGCCGTGGACGCGCTGGAGGAGGTCGTGCGGCGGGCCCTCGCCGCGGCGGGGGCCGCCTCGGTCCGGCGCGTCTCCGCCTGTCTCGCCAATGCCGACCTGCCCGTGGAGGAGGAGCAGCTGACGGCCGCGCTGCACGCGCGGGCCTGGGGCACCACCACCGAGGTGCGCAACGACACCTTCGCCATCCTGCGCGCCGGTGTCGCCGAACCCCGCGGGGTCGCGGTGGTGTGCGGCGCCGGCATCAACTGCGTCGGCATGCGCCCCGACGGACGCACCGCCCGCTTCCCCGCGCTGGGCCGTATCTCCGGCGACTGGGGCGGCGGATGGGGCCTGGCCGAGGAGGCGCTGTGGTGGGCGGCCCGCGCGGAGGACGGTCGGGGCGGCCCCACGGCCCTGGCGGGCGCCCTGCCCGCGCACTTCGGGCTCGACTCGATGTACGCGCTCATCGAGGCGCTCCACCTGGAGCGGATAGAGCACGACCGGCGCCATGAGCTGACGCCGGTGCTGTTCGCCACGGCCGGGAGCGGCGATCCGGTGGCCCGCGCGATCGTCGACCGGCTCGCCGAGGAGGTGGTGGCCATGGCGGTGGTCGCGCTGGGCCGGCTGGACCTGCTCGCCGAGGAGACGCCGGTGCTCCTGGGTGGCGGCATCCTGGCCGCCCGCCATCCGCAACTGGACGACCGGGTGCGGGAACTGCTGGCCGCCCGCGCCCCCAAGGCGGTCCCCCGGGTGGTCACGGCCAGGCCGGTTCTCGGCGCGGCGCTCCTCGGCCTCGACCACGAACGCGCCCCGGCACCGGCCCACGCGCGCGTGCGGGCGTACTTCGAACACGGCTGACGGCGCCGGCCGCGGCGGGTGCGCGAGACGCCCGGAACCTCCCCACTCGTACGGGAACCGAACAGATCCCGACGACGTATTGATGAACAGGGGGTGGTGCGGGGAGGCTTGCGCCGCAGCGACGTCCGGAGGGGGGCACCGCGATCCGCAACAAGATCGCGTGCAGACCTGTGCGGATGCCGGCCCCGGCGGCGATACTTGCCGCCGTGCACCTGCGTCCGCACCACCCGTGCTCCGGGCGGAGGCGACCGACGGATGACCATGGGGGAGGTCAAGTGACAGAGCCGCAGCAGGGCGGAGCGCCACCGGCGTCGGCCGCCACGCCGGCCGGCGCGCCGGGGGCGGCACGGACCGCGGCGGGCACGGCCCCCGCGCCCCAGGGCGTCCCTGCCGCCCCGCCCCGCCGTACGGTCCTCGCCGAGGGCGCCGACCGACTGCGGGCCGCCGCCACCACCGAGCCGGGCCGGCTGCGCATCATCGGTGCCGTCCTCGCGGTGCTCGTCATCGCGTTCGGTGCCGTCACGGCCTGGCAGATGACCGAGCGGTCCACCGCAGCCGACGACGTCCTGCACAGCAGCCAGCCGCTCAGCGCCGGCGCCGCCGACATCTACCGCTCACTCGCCGACGCCAACACCACCGCCTCCAGCGGCTTCCTGGCGGGCGGTCAGGAGCCCCCCGCGACCACCCGGCGCTACGAGCGGGACATCCGGACCGCCGCCGCGGGGCTCGTCAGGGCCGCCGCCAGCGCCGATCCCGGCTCGCCGTCCGCCGACACCATCGCCCGGCTCAACACGCTGCTTCCGCGGTACAAGGGCCTCGTCGAGCGGGCCCGGGCCAACAACCGGCAGGGCTTCCCGGTGGGCGGCGCCTACCTGCGGGCCGCCAACGACACGATGCAGCGGCAGATGCTGCCGGCCGCCCAGAAGCTGTACAGCAACGAGAACCAGCGGCTGCGCGCCGACTACGCGGACGCGACCCCGTATCCCTGGCTCGCCATCGCCCTCGGTGTCCTCGCGCTGGCTGCCCTCGGCTGGGCCCAGCGCCGCCACTACCTGCGCACGAACCGGGTGCTCAACCGCGGCCTGGTGGCCGCCACCTCCGCCTGCGCGATCGTCCTGCTGTGGCTGGTCGCCGGCCACAGCCTCGCCCGCGCCGGGCTCGAGTCCTCCTACGCCCACGGGGTCCGCTCGCTGGACGTCCTGCACGACGCGCGCATCGCGTCCCTCAACGCCCGCGGCAACGAGAACCTGACGCTGGTCAGCCGCGGCGCCGAGACGAGGAAGCTGCCCGACGGTTCGGTCGAGGACGCCTACGACTACGCGTTCCAGCAGGACATGAAGACGCTCTCCGAGGGCCTCGGCAAGGCCGAGTCCCTCGCCGACGACCAGGCAGGCAGGCAGCCCGTCACGGCCGCCACCGGCAACATGAAGGTCTGGCAGCAGCGCCACGGGCAGGCGCGGGCCGCGGACGACGACGGCAACTACCAGGCGGCACTGGACAAGATCATCGGGTCCAGGGCGGACCAGCCCACCGGAGAGTGCTTCGACAGCGTGGACGCGAACCTGGCGAAGGCACTGGACCACGAGGAGAGCGAGTTCCGGCAGGCGGCGGGCGACGGCCTGGACGCGATGACCGGGCTCCCGGCGGGCGCGGCGGCCCTGGCGGTGATGGCTGCGGCGGGCTCGTTGCTGGGTATCGGGCGCAGGCTTTCGGAGTACCGGTGAGAGGGGGAGCGGCGATGGTCGCGCGACGCCTGAGGACGAGCCTGAAGGGCTGGGGCGGTGTGGGTGCGATGCTCCTCGCCTGCCTGCTCGCCGTGGCCTTGGTGCTGCTGCTGCCGCTGGCCCGCCCGAGCGGGGACGGATCCACGGGCACCGGCGGCCCGGGCCTCGCCGAGGGCACCCAGGCCAAGGCCGGCTCCTGCGACGACCACCCCGAGCGGCTGAGCCCCCCGCCGTCCGGCGACGAGAGCGGCCCGGCGGTCACAGCCATCACCAAGCGCGGCTATCTGTCGGTGGGCGTCGACCAGAACAGCTACCGCTGGGGCTACCGCGACCCCAACAGCCCCGGCAGCGACCTGGAGGGCTTCGACATCGACCTCGCCCACGAGATCGCACAGCAGATCCTCGGCGACGCGAAGGCCGTCCGCTTCCACGCCATTCCCACCAACCAGCGCATCCCGGCCATCAAAAGTGGGCAGGTGGACATGGTGGTGCGCACCATGACGATCACCTGCGACCGGCTGAAGGAAGTCGCCTTCTCCGACCCGTACTTCACGACCGGGCAGCAGGTCCTGGCCCCCAAGTCGTCCGGCATCACGGGGTACGACCGCTCCCTCGCCGGCCGCAGGATCTGCTCGGCCGAGGGCTCCACGGCCAACACCAAGCTGACGGACGACAAGAGGTCCGGCCGGCTCCCGGCGTCCGCGGACATCTCCACCACCGTCCCCAACCAGCTCGACTGCCTGGTCAAGTTGCAGCTGGGCGAGGTCGACGCGGTCGTGACCGACGGCGCCCTCGCCGCGAGCCAGGCGGCCCAGGACCCGACGGTCGAACTCAAGGGAAAGCCCTTCACGACCGAGTACTACGGGGTGGCGATGAACAGGCAGGCGGGCGATCTGGTGCGCCGGGTCAACCAGGTGCTCGTGGACTACCGCAGGAGCGGCTGGCAGGACTCGTACGCCAAGTGGCTGTCCTCGACGCTGGGCACGGACCCGGCGTCGTCGCGGCCGCCGTCCTGATCACAGGCGCAACCGACCTGATACCACTGGAGAGTCAGCCCGGCGCACCGGACACGCGCACCGGGAACGACGAGAGCGAGAGGTGATCGATGGGCGTCACGGGACCCACCGGGCCGGTACTGGACCGGGACGAGGTGGACCGTGCGCTGGCGCGGCTCGGCGCGGAGCACGAGGCCGTGGAGACCTCGCTCCTCGCCCTGCAGGACCACGCGGGCCGCAGACTCCTCGAAGGCGCCGAGCTGACGGGCGTCACCAAGGAGCGCTGGACGTCGACCGAGGCGTCGATCACCCTGCTGTGGGCGTACTTCGACGCCTACACGGACGCCCTGCGCACCGCGCGCGAGGTCCGCGCCCGCCGGCGCTGGTCCAGCCGCGAGGACCTGGTCGAGCTGACCGAGCTGCTGCGCGGTGCGAGCGTCACGGTCGCGGGCAGCACCACCGCCACGGCGAACGCGCCGACGATGGCGGGCGCCGGCAGGCTCAGCGAGCAGTTCACGCTGGCGCAGCTCGTGGAGCGGATGAACGAGCTGTACGCGTCCTCCCTCGACATGGTCGTCGCCGCCGACGCGGTGTGGTCGGCGCTGCCCGCCCGGATCGATTTACTGGCCGCGGAACTGCAGCGCACCCGCCGGCTCGCGCACTCCGTGGGCGTGCGGCCCGGCGAGCATCCGGCGGGCGACGACCTGGAGCGGATCACCCGCACCCTGACCGCGCTGCGCGAGCAGGTGGTCTCCGACCCGCTCGCCTTCTGGGTGCCCGCGCAGGGAAGTTCGGCGCCCGGCGGCGGCCGCCCCGACACCACCGTCTACGACCGTGAGGCGCGCGCCCTGGAGGACGTGCGCCGGGAGATCGACGCCGTGCTCACCGTCCGGCAGGACGCGGAGCAGCGGCTCATCAGGCTGCGCGACGTCCTCAGCCGCGCGGACCGCACGCTCGCCGAGGCGCGCACCGCCCGCGGCGAGGTGCTCGCCAAGATCGCCGCCACGGAGGTGCCGGTCGTCAGCGGCCCGCCGACCGCGTTGCAGGAGCAGCTGGCGACGGCCGCCGAGTACCGCAGACACGCCCAGTGGCACCGCCTCTCACCGCTCCTGGAGTCCCTGGAGCAGAAGGCGGAGGACGAACTGCTGCGCGCCCGCGAGTCGTTGACGGCGGTCACGGCGCCCCTGGCGGTCCGCGCGGAACTGCGCGGCCGTCTCGACGCGTACAAGGCCAAGGTGGCCCGGCACGGTCTGGCGGAGGACCCGCTGCTGGTCGAGCGGTACGACGCGGCCCGCCGCATGCTGTGGAGCGCCCCCTGCGACCTCAGGGTCGCCGAGCAGGCGGTGCTGCGCTACCAGCGGGCGGCCGCGGAGCTGCTCGGCTCCCGCGTTCCCGAGCAGAGCGGGCCGGCCGACCGGAGGGGGGAACCATGAGCCAGGAGGGACAGAAGTGCCAACGGCCCGGATGTGACGGGTCGTACGAGGACATGGGCGGCGGCGAGCTGTACTGCGACACGTGCGGTCTGGCCCCGGTCGTCGCGGTGCGGGACACGGCCGGCCCGGCGGCCGCGGGGATCACCTCGGGCAAGGGCTCGCACGGTTCCGGCAGCGGCAGCTCGCGCGCCAGTTCCCGCACGTCCTCCCGGTTGTCCCGGTCGTCCCGGTCGTCCCAGTCCCGGCGCTCGGTGTCGGGCCGGCTGTCGGGGAAGTCCACCGGCCGCTCGGTGTCCGTGCGCAGCTCCGGCATGTCGTCCTCCGGTTCCGGGCGCAGCCGGCTCGGCCTGGGCCTGGTGCGGGTCCCGGACGTGCCGCGGCCCGATCCGCGGGCGATGGTGCTGGAGAACCCCGAGGTACCCGAGCGCAAGCGGTTCTGCTCGCGCTCCGACTGCGGTGCGCCGGTGGGGCGGGAGCGCGGCGACCGGCCGGGGCGCACCGAGGGGTTCTGCACCAAGTGCGGGCACCCGTACTCGTTCGTGCCCAAGCTGCGCGCCGGGGACGTCGTGCACGGCCAGTACGAGGTCGTGGGCTGCCTCGCGCACGGCGGTCTCGGCTGGATCTACCTGGCGGTGGACCGCGCCGTCGCCGACCGGTGGGTGGTCCTCAAGGGCCTGCTGGACACCGGCGACCAGGACGCGATGGCCGCGGCGATCTCCGAGCGGCGCTTCCTCGCGGAGATCGAGCACGCCAACATCGTGCGCATCTACAACTTCGTCGAGCACCTCGACCAGCGCACCGGCTCCCTCGACGGCTACATCGTGATGGAGTACGTCGGCGGCAAGTCCCTGAAGGAGATTGCCAACTCACGCCGTGCACCGGACGGCAGGCGCGATCCGCTGCCGGTGGAGCAGGCGTGCGCGTACGGCATCGAGGCGCTGGAGGCGCTCGGCCATCTGCACAGCCGCAACCTGCTGTACTGCGACTTCAAGGTGGACAACGCGATCCAGACCGAGGACCAGCTCAAGCTGATCGACATGGGCGCCGTGCGCAGGGCGGACGACGAGGAGTCGGCCATCTACGGCACGGTGGGCTACCAGGCGCCGGAGGTCTCCGAGGTGGGCCCGTCGGTGGCGAGCGACCTCTACACGGTCGCCCGCACCCTCGCGGTGCTCACCTTCGACTTCCAGGGCTACACGACCGTCTTCGCGGACTCCCTGCCCGACCCGGACGGCATCGAGGTCTTCCGCCGGTACGAGTCCTTCTACCGCCTGCTGGTGCGGGCCACCGACCCGGACCCGGCCCGCCGGTTCGCGTCCGCGCAGGAGATGTCGGAGCAGCTGACCGGAGTGCTGCGCGAGGTCGTCGCGCTCCAGACGAACCACCCACGGCCCGCGCTGTCGACGCTGTTCGGCCCCGAACTCAAGGTGACCGACACCGAGTTGTTCGCGAAGCCGACGCAGGACGTGTCGCGGCTGGGGTCGCGCGCGGTGCGGACGAGGAGCAGGGCCGTCGCCGCCCGCTCCGGCGCGGCGGCCGGCGCGGCGCCGGGGCGTGCGGTGCCGGGGCGCGCGGTGCCGGGCGGCGCGGCCGTGCGCTCCGGCGCGGCCCCCGCGCTGCCGGCCCGCGCGGACGCCCACGCCTCCGGTGCCGGTGCCGGTGCCGGGCTCGTCAAACCGCTCGACACCGCCGCCGCCGCGCTCGCCCTGCCGGTGCCCCTGGTGGACCCGGGCGATCCCAACGCAGGTTTCCTGGCCGGTCTGATGGCCTCCGCGCCGGCGGAGCTGATCGCCGCGCTGCAGACGGCACCGGCGCCCTCCCCGGAGCTGCGGCTGCGCGAGCTGCGGGCCCGGCTGGAGATGGGCGGGACGGACGCCGCGGGGCGGGTCCTCGACGCACTGGAGGCGGACCACCCCGACGACTGGCGGGTCGTCTGGTACCGCGGCGTCACCGCCCTGGCCACCGGCGACCACGAGGCCGCCGCGCTCTCCTTCGACGCGGTCTACGACGCCTTCCCCGGCGAACCCGCCCCCAAGCTGGCCCTCGGGCTGTGCGCGGAGGTCCTCGGCCAGCTCGACAACGCGGCCGAGTACTACGGCCTCGTCTGGAGCACCGACCCCAGCTATGTCAGTTCGGCGTTCGGCCTGGCCCGGGTCCAGCTCGCCGCCGGTGACCGCCGTGGCGCCGTACGGACCCTGGAGTCCGTGCCGGAGGCGTCCATCCACTACACGGCCGCCCGCGTCGCCGCCGTACGGGCGCGGCTGCGGCAGGGCGCGGACCAGAGCCCGGAACCGGGCTTCCTGGACGACCTCGTGGCCGCCGCGGGGCAGGTCCAGGCGCTGGAGGCGTACGGCCTGGACGCCGTGCGGCGCGAGCAGTTGTCCACAGAGGTCCTCGGCCGAGCCCTGGACTGGGTACTCTCCGGTAGCCAGGGGTCGTCGCCGGGCGCGGGGGCGGCCGGACGGGCGCTGCTCGGCAGCGAGCTGCACGAGCGCGGCCTCCGTTTCGGCCTGGAGCGCTCGTACCGGACGCTGGCCAGGCTCGCGCAGGGCAGCGAGGAGAGGATCGACCTGGTGGAACGTGCCAACCGTTACCGCCCCCGGACGTGGGTGTGATCGATGTCCCAGATGCCCCAGCCGACGGCGCTTTCCCGGTGCCCCAGTTGCGAGGAGCCCCTCGAGTCGGGTGACCGCTTCTGCGGCGCCTGCGGGTACGACCTGTCGGTGGTGCCCGCCCGCCCGTCGGACACACCGACGCTCGCCATGAACGGCGCGGCGCCGCCTCCGCCGCGGGAGGCGGCCTCCGTGGACTGGCCGGCCGCTCCCCCGGCCGGCGGCGCCGGCCCGTCCGCCCCGGCGCATCTGCCGGCCGACCTCCGGGGCACCGACTCCGGCGGCTCCGAGCTGCCGGCCGCGCCCGCCGCCCAGGACGCCCCCGCCGCGCAGGACGCCCCCGCCGCGCAGGGCGTGCGGTTCGACCGTCCCTCGCCGTCCCAGGACTACGCCCTGGCGGCACCCCAGCCGGTCGACCCCCGCACGGCCGCGCCGACGACGCCCCCGGCCGGCACGAAGGTCTGCGTGGCCTGCCGCACGGGCACCGTCGACGGGGACGGCTACTGCGAGCACTGCGGTCACGCCCAGCCGCGCGAACGGGACCACATGGAACAGGAGTTGGGTGCGGTCGCCGCGGTCAGCGACCGAGGCCTGCGCCACCATCGCAACGAGGACGCCTTCACGGTCTCCTCGACCGCGCTGCCCGACGGCTCGCCCGCCGTCGTCGCCGTCGTGTGCGACGGCGTCTCCTCGGCGACCCGCCCCGACGACGCCTCCCTCGCCGCCGCCCAGGCCGCGAACGAGGCGCTGCTGGAGGCCCTGCCCCGCGGCACGCACCCCCAGCAGGCCATGCACGACGCGATCGTCACCGCCTCGCACGCCGTCAACGCGCTGGCCACCGAGCCCGAGACGGCCCAGGAGCACTCCCCGCACCAGAACGCGCCCGCCTGCACCCTGGTCGGCGCCGTCGTCACCGCGGGCCTGCTCGTGGTGGGCTGGGTCGGCGACAGCCGCGCCTACTGGATCCCGGTGGACCGCAGCACGCCCCCGGCGCGGCTCACCGAGGACGACTCGTGGGCCGCGCAGATGGTCGCCGCGGGCCTGATGAGCGAGGCCGAGGCCTACGCCGACGAACGCGCGCACGCGATCACGGGCTGGCTCGGCGCCGACGCCTACGAACTGGAGCCGCACACCGCTTCCTTCAAACCGGACCGGCCGGGTGTGGTGGTGGTGTGCACGGACGGGCTGTGGAACTACGCGGAGAACGCCGAGGAGATGGCCGAGGTGCTGCCGCCCGACGCCGAGCGGCGTCCGCTGCACTCGGCCCGGGTGCTGGTGGGCCACGCCCTGGACGGCGGGGGCCACGACAACGTAACAGTGGCGGTCCTTCCGTTCCCTGCCACGCCGCAGGGGGCAGGATCCGCCTGAGAGGTGTGTCCCCCGGACACGCCCGTGGCCGGCGGGGGCCGGCCCCAGGACCGGAGGGGACCGGTCCGCCACCAGTCATCACCTCGGCGTGCCGGGGGTCTTGAGGGGGATCAGAGAACGCATGGCCAATTTCTCGAAGTCGAACGTGCCGCAGTTCTCGGTGGACGTGTATCAGAACGAGTACCTGCCGGAGGGCGGCCGCGAGGTCAACGCCATCGTGACGGTGACCGCGACCGGCGGCGGCACCGTCGGAAGCGCGGTCGCGGCGCCCCACCTCTACGCGCCGGGGCAGGGCCCGAGCGCGGCCGTTGCCGTCATGGTCGACTGCTCGGGGTCGATGGACTACCCGCCGACCAAGATGCGCAACGCACGCGACGCCACGGCCGTGGCCATCGACATGCTGCGCGACGGGGTGCACTTCGCGGTCATCGGCGGCACCCATGTGGCCAAGGAGGTCTACCCCGGCGACGGACGGCTCGCCGTGGCCGACGCGAACACCCGTGGCCAGGCCAAGCAGGCGCTGCGCCGGCTCAGCGCGGGCGGCGGCACCGCGATCGGCACCTGGCTGCGGCTGGCCGACCGGCTGCTGTCCTCGGCCGACGTCTCCATCCGGCACGGCATCCTGCTGACGGACGGCCGCAACGAGCACGAGGCCCCCGAGGACCTGCGGGCCGCGCTGGACTCCTGCGTCGGCCGTTTCACGTGTGACGCGCGCGGAGTGGGCACCGACTGGGAGGTCAAGGAGGTCACCGGGATCGCCTCCGCGCTGCTGGGGACCGCCGACATCGTCGCCGATCCGGCCGCCCTGGCCGCCGACTTCCGGCAGATGATGGAGTCGGCCATGGGCAAGGAGGTCGCGGACGTCTCGCTGCGGCTGTGGACGCCCGTGGGCACGGAGATCCTGTTCGTGAAGCAGGTGGCGCCCACGGTCGAGGACCTGACCGACCGCCGTGTCGAGGCGGGGCCGCGCGCCGGGGACTACCCCACCGGCTCCTGGGGTGACGAGTCCCGCGACTACCACCTGTGCGTCCGGGTCCCGTCCGCGGCCGTCGGCCAGGAGATGCTGGCCGCCCGGGTCTCGCTCGTGATCCCGCAGAACGAGGGAGGCGGCGCCCACAGCCTCGGCGCCCAGGGACTCGTACGGGCGGTGTGGACCGACGACATGGCGGCGTCCACGTCGATCAACCCCCAAGTCGCGCACTACACGGGCCAGGCGGAACTGGCGCATGTCATCCAACAGGGACTGGACCTCCGCAAAGCGGGTGATTTCGACGGAGCAACGGCCAAGCTGGGACGGGCCGTTCAGCTCGCCGGCGCGTCGGGGAACGCGGATACTGCGAAACTGCTTGCGAAGGTGGTGGACGTGGTCGACGCCGCGACAGGTACTGTGCGACTGAAGGCGAAGGTCGCGGAGGCCGACGAGATGACCCTCGAGACCCGGTCCACAAAGACTGTTCGTGTAAAGAAGTGACGTAGAAAGTCCGCACAGCAGCGAGCCCGACCGCACGGGGTCGGAGAACCACGCCGGTCACAGGGACCGGAGAAGGAGAGGGGGAAGCGCCGACATGCCGACCTGCCCGAACGGACACCAGTCGGGTTCCGACGACTGGTGCGAGGTCTGCGGTCACCGTATGGCCGGTGCCGTACCCCCGCCGCCACCTCCACCGCCGCCGCCCGGCGCCGGTTACGGCTACTCGTCGCCCGGCTCGCCCCCGCCGCCTCCGGGCGCCGGCGGCGGCCCCGCGGGGCGCCCGCTGTCCGCCGTGCCGGACCTGGAGCCGGAGCTCTGCCCGCAGTGCCGCACACCCCGCGAGGGCGGTGCCCCGTTCTGCGAGGAGTGCCGGTGGAACTTCCTGACCAACACGGCGACCTCCTACACCCCTGCGGCTCCGCGCCCGCCGGCGCCGTCGCCGAACCCGCCACTGCGCTTCCAGCAGGGCGGGCAGACCGGGCCCGGCCCGGACCCGTACGACTACCACAGCTCCCGGCCGTCGCAGGTGAACCGGCCCGCGGAGCCGATCCCGCCGTCCCCGCCGTTCGGCGGTGAGCCGTCCGGCCCGGCGGGCTTCGGCGGGGACGCCTCGCGTCCGTCCGTCTTCGGGCACGATCCGTCCCGTCCGGCTCCGCCCCCGCCCGGCCCCCCGTCGGGAGGTCCCGGCGGCCCCGGCGGATTCCGGGGTCCTGGCGGCCCCGGGGACCCGCAGACCCAGGCTCCCAACGGCCCGTCGGCCTTCCAGCCGAGCGGCCCGCCCCCCACGTACCAGCGGCCCGGCGGCCCGCCGCCCCCGCCGCCGGTCCAGGGCTTCCCGCCGCCCGGGTCGCCGCAGTCCGGCGGGCCGGCCTTCGGCGGCGGTGACGACGACTGGGTGATCTCGCCGCCGTCGTCCTCCCCCTCGGGCGGCGCGCCCGGCGGTCCGGCGGGTCCCGGCGGCCAGGGCGGGGGCTACGGCTACCCGCAGCCCGGCGCCACCCAGGCCCCGCCGCGTCCCTACGGACAGCAGCAGCCGCAGCCGACGACCTGGACCGCCACGATCGGTCCGGACCGCGAGTACTTCCTGGCGATGATGCAGCGCTCCGGCCCCGAGGCCGCGGGCCTGAACCTGCCCGCGTACTCCCCGGAGCAGCAGCGCACCCTGTCCGGCAACCAGGTCACCATCGGCCGCCGCCGCCACTCCACCGGCGACACCCCCGACATCGACCTGTCGGTGCCGCCGGAGGACCCGGGCGTCTCGCACCAGCACGCGGTCCTGGTGCAGCAGCCGGACGGCTCCTGGGCGGTCGTCGACCAGAACTCCACGAACGGCACCACCGTCAACGGCGGCGAGGAGCCCATCCAGCCCTTCGTTCCGGTGCCCCTGCAGGACGGGGACCGGGTGCACGTGGGCGCCTGGACGACGATCACGATCCGCCGGGGCTGAGAGGAGCCTGTGCACACGCTCTGAGCGGCGCGGCCCCCGGACGTGTGCGGGACTGCTCACGGGCTCTCGTACGCGTCCGCGGCCGTTCCGTCTCATCCGGCCGCCCTTCACGGCAGCGGCCAGGTGTGCGGCCCGTCCGGGTCGTCCAGCCAGGCCCGGGCGCGGTCGCCGCTGACCGTGATCCCGAACCGCTCACGGGTGGGCCGCTCCTCGTGCTCCCACAGCGTGTACGCCTCGGACGGGGTGAGGCTGCCCGCCGTCAGGGCCAGCACGAACCGGAACCCCTCGTCGTTCCGGGCCCGGTGCGGCAGCCCGCCCAGATCCCCCGGGTCCGGCCCGGGCCGCGTCCCGCCGCGCAGCGGTACGAAGTAGGCGGGCGTGGCCAGGAACGACCCCTCGGCATGCCCGGCGTCCCGCACCTCCAGGGCGATCAGCCCGGTCGCCAGCGGCGCCAGGATGCGCGCGCCCGGACGGCACTGCGCCGGCCAGGCGCGCGGCACCGAGCTCAGCGCGCAGGTCGCGATGATCCGGTCGAAGGGGGCCCGCTCCGGTACGCCGCGCGCCCCGTCGCCCGTGACCACGGCCGGGTGGTGTCCCGAGGCCGCCAGGTGCTGCCGGGCGGACTCGGTGATCTCGGGGTCGATGTCGATCGAGGTGACCCGGCCGTCGCCGAGGCGGTGGGCGAGCAGGGCGGCGTTGTAGCCGGTGCCGGCACCGATCTCCAGGACGGCGTCGCCGTCCCGGACCCTCAGCGTGCTCAGCATCTGTGCCATGAGGGACGGCTGGCTGCTGGAGGAGATCAGCTCGCCGTCGCGCACCCGGGTGGCCAGCGGGGCGTCGGCGTACGCGCCGCGCAGCCACTCCCGTCTGCGGCCCGGGTCGGGATCGCCGCACCATCGGCGCTCGTAGCCGCCCCTGGCCACGACGTAGTAGTACGGCACGAACAGATGGCGCGGCACCGCCGCGAACACCTCGCGCCACGCGGGATCGGCGGCCCACGCCCCGCACGCGTCGATCTCCCGCACGAGGTCCGCCCGCGCCGATGCGGCGAGGTCCTCCAGATCGTCATCGAGAGCGTGCGCGCCCATACCTCCACTGTGCTGCGGGAGACGACGCGTGGCGAGCATGCCGCGCGCCCGGACCGCGACGCGTCACCGCCGGGCCGGGCCCTCCCCCGTCGAACCGGGGATCCCGGGCCTTGCGGCTCCGGTCGCCGCGTCTGAGACCATGGACCATGTGAATGAGATTCGGCGCGGCACGCTTCAGGAGCAGACCTTCTACGAGCAGGTCGGCGGCGAGGAGACCTTCCGCCGCCTCGTCCACCGTTTCTACGAGGGGGTGGCCGAGGACCCCGAGCTGCGGGCCATGTATCCCGAGGAGGACCTGGGCCCGGCCGAGGAGCGCCTCACCCTGTTCCTGATCCAGTACTGGGGCGGACCGACGACCTACAGCGAGCGGCGCGGCCACCCCCGGCTGCGGATGCGGCACGCACCGTTCACCGTGAACCAGGCCGCCCACGACGCCTGGCTCCGGCACATGCGGGCCGCCGTCGACGAGCTCGGCCTGTCGGAGGAGCACGAGCGGACGCTGTGGAACTACCTGACGTACGCCGCCGCGTCGATGATGAACACGCCCGAGTGAGCGGGTGAGCGGGTGGGGCGTCCCGAGGGCCGCTGGCCCCGGTGACGCTCGGGGCGCGGTGACGCTCAGCGCACGGTGACGCTGAACGTGCCGAGCCCCGCCCGGCGCAGGGCGACCGACCCGTACGGGGTGCGCAGCCTGAGCCACGCGCCCGCCGAGAACAGCCCAGGCGGCGCGTCGCCGCCGGACACCCGCGGCGCCGGGCGCAGGAAGCCGAGCGACTGCGCGGCGTGCACGGCCCGCACCGGCAGCTCCGTGGCCCCCACCGCGCGGGACCAGATCTCCCTGCCGATCCCGTCGAGCGCGGTGCGTGTCCGCCGCTCGGGATCCAGTTCCTCCGTGCGCGAGCGGAACTCGGCCACCGCCGCGGCCACGGCGGCCCGCAGGGCGTCCGGTGCCGGCAGCCCCGGCTCCGGAAGCCAGCCGCCGCGCGGCGGCAGTACCCCGGTCCACGGCGGTCCGGTCACGACGGCGGGCACACCGGCGGTGGCCGCCGGCTCGTCGACGGACTCCAGGAGCTCACCGGCCGACACGGTCCGGTCGAGCCGGGCGTCCAGCCCGTCCTCGTACGGCTTGGCCAGCCGCACCGCACGGACCGCGAGCACCTCGAAGGAGGGCGGCCGCCCGAAGACCGCCAGCGCCGTCCCGGTCGTCTGCAGCCGCACCGCGGCACCGCGGTCGTAGTGGATCAGCCGGGCCAGGAAGGCGGCCAGGTCCGCCGCCTCCCCGTCGTCGGCCAGGTGGAGCACCGTCATGCGGCGACGGCCTCCTCCTCGTCGTCCCTGTACTCCATGAGGAACTCCCGCTCCTCGGACGTGATCCGGCGCGGGCGCTGGGCCTCGAAGTCGAACGGCACGATCACCGTCGAGGCCCGGACGTAGACCCGGTCCGGGTCCTTGTCCTTGACCTCGTAGGCGAGGGTGAAGGACGCCGCCTTGACCTCCGTGACCCACAGCTCGATGTCCACCGGCGCGTGCCGGTGGACCAGCTGCTGCTTGTAGTCGATCTCGTGGCGCGCCACCACGGACCCCTGCTTGAACTCCTTGTCCGGGCGGAACAGGAAGTCGATACGGGCCTCTTCCAGGTACCGGAGGAACACCACGTTGTTGACGTGACCGTACGCGTCCATGTCCGCCCAGCGCAGCGGGCAGCGGTAGATGTGCCGCAAGGTCAGCCCCGGGTCAGCTTCTTGTAGGTGGCACGGTGCGGACGGGCCGCGTCCGGGCCGAGCCGCTCGATCTTGTTCTTCTCGTACGACTCGAAGTTGCCCTCGAACCAGAACCACTTGGAGTCGCCCTCGTAGGCGAGGATGTGGGTGGCGACGCGGTCCAGGAACCACCGGTCGTGGGAGATGACCACGGCACAGCCCGGGAACTCCAGGAGCGCGTTCTCGAGCGAGGACAGCGTCTCCACGTCCAGGTCGTTGGTCGGCTCGTCGAGGAGCAGCAGGTTGCCGCCCTGCTTGAGGGTGAGCGCCAGGTTGAGGCGGTTGCGCTCGCCACCGGAGAGGATACCGGCCGGCTTCTGCTGGTCGGGGCCCTTGAAGCCGAACGCGGAGACGTACGCCCGCGACGGCATCTCGACCTGGCCGACGTTGATGTAGTCGAGCCCGTCGGAGACGACCTCCCACAGGGTCTTGTTCGGGGCGATGTTCTCACGGCCCTGGTCGACGTACGAGATCTTGACGGTCTCGCCGACCTTGATCGAACCGGAGTCGGGCTGCTCCAGACCCTGGATCATCTTGAACAGCGTGGTCTTGCCCGCGCCGTTCGGGCCGATGACACCCACGATGCCGTTGCGCGGCAGCGTGAAGGACAGCTCGTCGACGAGGACCTTGTCCCCGAACGCCTTGCTGATCTTGTCGACCTCGACCACGACGCTGCCCAGGCGCGGCCCCGGCGGGATCTGGATCTCCTCGAAGTCCAGCTTCCGCATCTTCTCGGCCTCGGCCGCCATCTCCTCGTAGCGGGCCAGACGCGCCTTGGACTTGGCCTGCCGCCCCTTGGCGTTGGAGCGGACCCACTCGAGCTCTTCCTTCAGGCGCTTCTGGCGCTTGGCGTCCTTCTGGCCCTCGACCTTGAGGCGGGCGGCCTTGGTCTCGAGGTACTTGGAGTAGTTGCCCTCGTAGCCGTGGAGGCGGCCGCGGTCGACCTCGCAGATCCACCCGGCGACGTTGTCCAGGAAGTACCGGTCGTGGGTGACCGCGACGACGGTGCCCTCGTACTTGGCGAGGTGCTGCTCCAGCCAGTTCACCGACTCGGCGTCGAGGTGGTTGGTGGGCTCGTCGAGCAGCAGCAGGTCGGGCTGCTCCAGCAGCAGCTTGCACAGCGCGACCCGGCGGCGCTCACCACCGGAGAGGGTGGTGACGGGCCAGTCGCCGGGCGGGCAGCCCAGAGCGTCCATGGCCTGCTCCAGCTGCGCGTCCAGGTCCCACGCGTTGGCGTGGTCGAGCTGCTCCTGGAGCTTGCCCATCTCGTCCATGAGCGCGTCGGTGTACTCGACCGCCATCTGCTCGGCGATCTCGTTGAACCGGTCGAGCTTGCCCTTGATCTCGGCGACACCCTCCTGGACGTTCTCCAGGACGGTCTTCTCCTCGTTCAGCGGGGGCTCCTGGAGCAGGATGCCCACGGTGTAGCCGGGCGTGAGGAACGCGTCGCCGTTCGACGGCTGCTCCAGGCCCGCCATGATCTTGAGGACGGTCGACTTTCCGGCGCCGTTCGGACCGACGACGCCGATCTTGGCACCCGGGAGGAAGCTCAGGGTGACGTCGTCGAGAATCACCTTGTCGCCGTGCGCCTTGCGCGCCTTGCGCATGGTGTAAATGAACTCAGCCAAGAGAAACCGTCCGGCAGCTTGAAATCTGGCAGTGGGCAGATACAGCCCATCTTGCCTGACCGCCGCCCCTGGACGGAAACCAGTATGGTCCGGGGGCCGTGACCTGGGTTTCACCGATGACACCCAGGGCTCGTCCGTCACTGTCGGTGGCCGTTGGGTCCCCTCGGCGCCCCGCCCCCCTGCTAGGGTGCGCCGATGCCATCGGTCAAGCAGTTACAAGTCACCTTCGACTGCGCGGAACCTGAGCGCGTCGCCCGCTTCTGGTGCGAGGTACTGGGGTATGTCGTACCGCCGCCGCCGGAGGGGTTCGCCACCTGGGACGATTTCGACCGCTCTCTGCCGCCCGAGCGACAGGGATCGGCGTTCGCCTGCGGCGATCCCTCGGGTGTGGGCCCGCGGCTGTACTTCCAGCGCGTCCCCGAGGGCAAGGTCGTCAAGAACCGGGTGCATCTCGACGTGCGGGTCGGCACCGGACTCGTGGGGGAAGAGCGGCTCGCCGCGCTCCAGGCCGAGTGCGCACGACTGGTCGCGCTCGGCGCGGTGCGCGTGCGGGTGCTGCCGGCCGATGACGACAACGAGTCGTGCATCGTGATGCAGGACATCGAGGGCAACGAGTTCTGTCTCGACTGAGCATCCTCCGGGACGACGGGGACGGGCGCACTGGTCGGCCAGGGGCCTGGCCGGCGGGATTCCGCCGGACGGGCCCCTGGCCCCGGGAGTGCTCAGCGCTTGAGCGTGAAGGTGAAGCCGCCGGAGAGCTTGCCGCTCAGCCGGACCGCCGAGACGAGCTTCCCGTCCGTGATCAGCCTGTCGGTCTCGGCCCGCGAAAGACGGCAGCCTTCAGCGATCAGACGCACCGGCCGGACAGGTATCCGCGCCGCGAAGCGGACCGAGACGTCGATCACCTCGCGGCCCACGTGATCCGATCCGCCGGTGTCCAGGCGCCAGGCGCCCGCCCAGTCGAGGGCGATGCGATTACGGCGCCGCACCACCGGATCCTGGAGCAGTTCGGCTGCCAGGCCGAGATCGTTGGCATGCAGCCGGTCCAGCAGCTCAGGTCGTACGGAGCGCACCTTCGTCCGCTCCAGGACCGTGAGCTTCGCCGTCTCCCCGCAAGCGGTGCAGAGCACGAGGAGCCAGGCGTCGATGAGCTTGTGGTTGGCGTTGACGCGGAACTTGCCGTTTACCCGGAAGCGTCCGGACGCGCACGTGTGGCAACGGCGGAGAACCAGCGGCAGGCAGGTGGGCATGACCACCCAGTTTTCGAGCACAGAAGTACACCGGTTTCAGTGAGAAGTCCGCAGCAAGAAGAAGCGCGGCGCGGATACGCGACGCGCGACCGATCAGCTCCAGGGGGTCTCACACGGTGTACATCGGCACGTCCTTGATCGGACAACGTGGGTCGGCAGCACGGTAATGGCGCGCGGCGGCACCGCTCCACCGGTTTTCGAGCGCGGCGCCGGCGGGTGTTTCTCAGGTCGCCGACCACAGGCGGCGGTAGAAATCGGTCCGCCGGGGGTCGGGGGTGATTCCGTAGGCGTCGAGGAGGGTGTCCTCCCAGCCGGGCCCGTAGTTCCACTCCGTGCTCCACGTGGCGACGGCCAGGTCGGCCCAGCGGTCGGCGACACCCAGGGCGCCCATGTCGACGTGGCCGGACCAGGTGCCGTCCTCGCGGAGCAGCGTGTTCGGCGCGCAGGGGTCGCCGTGGCACACGACGAGGCGGTCGATCGGTGGGGGCGTGCCCAGGTCCGTCGGCGGGGAGAGCCCCGCGCTCCGTGCCCGTTCCAGGCGGGACTCGACGGACCAGCTGAAGGGGCACTCGGCCGCGGGAAGCCGCTCGTGCAGGGCGCGCAGTCCCGCACCGAGCGCACGCGCGGCCGTCGCGGGGTCCGCCGTCCACCGAGGAGCGACGGCGCTCTCGCCGGGCAGCTCATGGGTGAGGAGCCAGGCTCCCTCCCGGTCCGCTCCCTGGTCCCGCACGCGGGGTACGGGCGTGAAGCGGCCGGCCCACCGCAGGCGTTCGGCCTCGCCGGGCAGGTCCAGCCGGGAGGCTGCCGGAGCCCACTTGGCGAACAGCCGGCCGTCACCGTCGTCGATCCGGAAGGTCAGGCCGCCCAGCTCGTTCTGCCACACGGGCAGCAGCGGCCGGCCATCGGCCAGGGCGGCGATACGCGCGGGTACCTGCACGGTGGGAGGCGGCGGTCCGGGCAAGGCCATGCGCTCATGGTCTCCCCCGCGTCCGGCGGCGGGCCAACGGTTTTCTCCACGCGCCGGGAGGGCTCGACCCGCCGTCGGGCGGCCGGGGTTCGGGCGGTCAGTCGCGCGTCGGGGTCTGCTTCCGGCCGATCAGCAGGAGGGCCGCGCCGCCGATCACGACCAGTCCGATGGCCGTGCCCGCGATGATCGGGGTCGCGCTGGAGCCGCCCGTCTCGGCGAGGTCGGTGTCGGCGGCCGTCGGGCCACCCGCCAGTGCCGGGGAGGGTTCGCTGAGCGTCTGTGTCTTCAGTCCGCCGGCGCTGGATGCCGTCTTGCAGTCGAAGACGCCCTTGAACCGCTTCTCGTAGCCGCCGGGCACCTTGATGGTGAAGTCGTACGCCTGGTCCTCCTGCAACGGGATCGTCACCGTCTGCGACTTCCCGGCGGGGATGGTGTGCTCGGTCCCCATGAGCGCGAACGTGAACGCCTCGTCGCCCTTGTTCACCGCGGTGATGTCCACGCCGCCCTCGGCGCAGTTCTTCTCGGCCGACAGAGCGGGTATCGCGCCTGTCGCCGCCCAGTTCGCCGTGGCCGCCGCCGAGACGGTCGACTCGCTGGAGCCGGCGAGGATCTGCGTCTGGCTGCGGCTCTCCGAGACGAAGGCCCGGCCCACCGGCACGGTGGTCGACGCCTGCACGGTCAGCTCGGCGGAGCCGTCCTGCGCCTTCCGCGGCACCTGGAAGTAGATCCTGCTGCCGTCGACCGCGGACGTGACCTCCTTGCCGGCCGTGTCGACGATCTTCACGCCGCTGTCCATGGCGTCCGTCGGCGCCGTCACCGTCACGCTGTCCGCGTTCGTGTGCACGGTGACCGGGCCGAGCCGCTCGCCGGGGTGCCCCGAGACGGCGGGCGGGTCGAGGGTGAGCGACGCGGCGGGCTCCGGGAGGTTCCGCGCGCTCTTCTCGAGGTAGTCCGCGAGCTTCTCCGCCTGGGGATCGACCGCGTCCACGTCCGCGCCGTCCGAGTAGCGCCAGATCGCCACCTGGGTGCCGGCCGCCGCGTCCTGCTCGGTGAGTCCCGCGGCGCCCGCCTTCGCCGCCAGCGCCGCCAGGTCGTTGACCTGGGGGTAGGAGTTCTGCAGGATCCAGCGGATCCTGCCCGCGTTCTTGTTGCCGTCGAGAGACGTGCCGCTCCACGTCGTCTCCTGGTACTTGGCGTCCTTCTGGGTCGGGTTGTGGAGGTCGATGCAGTAGGTCTGCAGGGTGCCGCCGTAGTCCACGGACATCTCGAACAGCCCCGCCGGCACCTCCTCGTCCGTGCCGCCGTCGTGGACGACGGCAGCCCCGTACGTCTTGAGGTCGCCTATCGTCGCGGTCGCTCCGCCCTCGCTCTGCGGTGTGTCCTCGGCGACCGCCGTGCCCGCGGCGGCCAGCAGGCCCGCCGCGACGAGTCCGGACACCAGCGTCGCGGCGGCGAGGCCGGCGGCCCCTCGCCCGCGCGCGGACGACACAGAGAACGAAGCAAACACAGAATTCCCCTTCGAGCAGGGCCCGTTGCCGGGGGAAGTGCGGTCCCACCAGCGGAATCAGGAGCCCCGAGAGCCATGCCCGGCATCCTAGGGACGTGGCGCACCCCTCTCCCCAGTCATCTGGCCCGATAACCGATCCGACTCGGAATCGTTATCGCTCACACAGTTCGCGAGCCGCACTTGTCGACAAATTCACCGGGATCGTTCGGGCAGTGCCTGACAGACTCCCCGATTGACGACAGTTCCGGCCGGAGGGGGTCGGTCTGGGAGGCAGTCAGGCTGATGTCACGTCATACCAGCGGCTTCCAGTGTCGGTTGGGGCTGAGGCTGGGGCTGAGGTTGGGGCTGACGTTGGTGTTGGCGCCGGCGTTGAGGTTGTGGTTGCGGTTGCGGTTGCGGTTCGGAAGGGGTTTCGGCTCCGGTCCTCGCCCCGGCGCCGGGCTCGTCCGTCGTCCGAGGCCGGCCCGGCGGCTCCGTCTCCCAGTTCGGCTCGGGCTGCGGTGACGCGCCAGGCTGCGCCTCGGGCCTCGCGGAGCGGCGGAAGGCCGACGTGCCGCGCGACAGATCGTGGCCGATCGCCGCCGCGTCGAGGTCGGCGGACAGCCAGCCCTGCCCGTCCCGTTGCTCGGTCCGCACCTTCAACCGCCCTTGGACGACGAGCGGATCGCCCACGGCCACGGAGGCCGCGACGTTCGTGGCCAGCGAGCGCCGGGCCCACACCGTGAAGAAGTTCGTGTGCCCGTCGGTCCACTCGTTCTTCTCGCGGTCCAGGTACCGCGCCGTCACCGCCAGCCGGAAGCGTGCCGTGGGACCCGTCGGCGCGTCCCGGTACACCGGCTGCGTGGCCACGTTGCCGACCACGCACACCATCGTCTCGTTCACAGAAAACCCCTCCCTCGCCCCGGCTTCCGCGCCGGGACGGAACGCGTACGGGCCCGTCCCGTACGGCTGCGTCTGCCGTGGCGGGCACGCCGTACCGCGTGCTGCCGCCTCCTGCGACGACCGCGTTCGCCGCGATCGCCGTGGGATCAGACTGCCTCCGCCGGGCCGAGCCCGCTGAGCGCTGTGGGCTACCGCCGGGTTGTGGACAACTCCGCCACCCGAACGAGTCGCTCCACCTCACCCCACCCGCGTACCCGTCCCCGTGACCTTCGCGTACTGCTCCCGCACCTCCCGGTACCGCAACAGCTCCGCCGCCACCGGATCCAGCACTCGGGCCCGTCCGCACCCGGCGGCCGCCTCTCGCAGCCGGCGTTCCGCTTCGAGCCCGTACCGGCGTGCCGGTCCGCGTGCGGCGATCCGGCAGCCCCACTGGACCGCCGGTCCCCCGACCACGCCGACCGCCGTCAGCAACGCCGCCACGCCGAGGTGGGCCGGGGTGAACCCGCCGACCCGCCCCAGCAGCCACAACCCGCCCAGGACTTGAAGCAGCGCCA
Organism: Streptomyces sp. NPDC007264; assembly: GCF_042869095.1. NCBI lineage: Bacteria > Bacillati > Actinomycetota > Actinomycetes > Kitasatosporales > Streptomycetaceae > Streptomyces > Streptomyces sp. NPDC007264. The sequence continues at coordinate 49,360 of NZ_JBIAFD010000023.1, read as the reverse complement.
TCAGCGTCTGGGCGAGCACGGCGAAGGGCCACCAGCCCGGCCGGGGCGGCCGCCCCGACGGCATGGCGGTGCGCACCGACAGCCCGTCCAACGCCTCCGGCAGCCCCTGCGCACCGCGCGCCGCCGCCTCGCGCACCGCCTGGGCCCAGGCTGCCGGCAGTCCGGCCGCGGCCCGGTCCGCCACCGTCCGCACGGCCTGCTCGACACGCTGCCGCGCGGTTGCCTCCTCGTCCGCCCGGGCGCGCTCCGGCGGCCGTCCCGCGGACGGCTCCCGCCGCTCCCGGAACCACCGCCACAGCCTCAGCCAGGGCGTACCGCACACACGGTCGGCGTTGCGCAGCCACGCGCGTTCGGCGGCCTCGCCGACGGCGGTCGCACCCACCGCGTCCGCGAGCCGCTCCGCGAACTCCTCGCGCGCCTCCTCGCTCAGCCCGGTGTACGGCCCGGTGAGGTAGACGGGCCGCAGCCGGGCGGCGGCGGCGTCCACGTCGGCGGCGATGCGGCGCGCCGCCGCCCCACGTTCGGCCACGAACTGCCCGAGCACCTCACGCAGTTCGCCCACGCCGTCCCCGGTGAGCGCGGACAGGGCGAGCACGGTTGCACCGGGTTCGCCGAACTCGCCCAGCGGGATGCCGTCCCCGTCGAGCAGCCGCCGCAGGTCGTCGAGCACCAGGTCCGCCGCCTCCACGGGCAGCCGGTCCACCTGATTCAGCACGACGAACATGACCTCGGCATGTCCGGCCAGGGGCCGCAGGTACCTCTCGTGGAGCACGGCGTCGGCGTACTTCTCCGGATCCACGACCCAGATCACCGCGTCGACGAGGGCCAGGACGCGCTCGACCTGCTCCCGGTGCTGCACGGCCGCGGAGTCGTGGTCAGGCAGGTCGACCAGGACGAGCCCGCGCAGCTGCGGGTCGCCGTCCGGGCTCTGCACGGGGCGCCGGCGCAGCCGCCCGGGGATCCCGAGCCGGTCGATGAGCGTGGCCGTTCCGTCGCTCCAACTGCACACGATGGGTGCGGCGGTGGTCGGCCGGCGCACACCGGTCTCCGAAATGGCCACTCCGGCGAGCGCATTGAAGAGGGTCGACTTGCCGCTGCCGGTGGCGCCCGCGATGGCGACCACGGTGTGCTCTCCGGAGAGCCTGCGCCGCGCGGCCGCCTCGTCCAGGACCCGGCCCGCCTCGGCGAGCGTACGGCTGTCCAGCCGCGTCCGCGACAGGCCCACCAGCTCGCGCAGCGCGTCCAGCCGCGACCTGAGGGCTCCGTCGTAGGCGAGGGGCATGGGCTGCGGTACGACCGCGCCGTGGGGGTCGAGGGGTCCGGCCGCGTGTGCGAGCCCTGCCTCGGACGCCCGCCTGGCGATCAGCCCGTCGTCCCAGGCCACCCCTGGCGCCTCGGCGCGCCCCGCCGGTTCGTCGCGCTGCACGCGCGCGTGCGAAGCCTCGAGCGGCCAGGTGTCCTCGGTCTCCCTGCTCTCCCTGCTCTCCCTGGCCTCAGCGGCCTCAGCGGCCTCAGTGGCCTCAGTGGCCTCACTGGCCTCACTGGTTTTGCCGGTCTCTGCGGTCTCTCTCGTCTCGCTGCCGCCTCTGACCCCCCAGGTCTTCCCCCTCCCCCCGCTCTCGCCGTTCTCCCCGCTCTGCCCGCCCTGCCCGCTCTCCTCGATCTCGCCGACCTCCGTCGTCTTCCCGCTCGCCGCAGTCGCCGCGATGTCGCCGTTCGCGGCGTTCGCCACGCCCCCCATGTCCTGCCCGCCCGCGTCTGCGGTGCCCTCGCCGTGCCGTGCCGCTTCGGAGGCGTCCGACGCCGGGGCATGGTGCGCTTCCGTGTCACCGTGGGCGCGCACCCGGTCGTCCACCGGCGGCTCCCCCTGGTTCGCACAGGCCCCGCGGTGCTCAGGAAGCTCGTCGTCCACGCCGGTTTCACCTCCGGCGGAAACCCCGCGGTACGGGTGCCCACTCGGGTGCGGGTGCCCGGCCTCGTCGTGATCCGTGTGGCCGGTGATGACGTCCACCGCGGTCACCTCTCCTTCTGCAGTACGGACAGCGCGGCGATGAGTTCGGCCTGGGGGTCGGCGTGGACGTCGAAGGCGTCGAGGGGGGCGAGACGGCGCTCGCGTTCGGTGCGCAGCACCCGGTCGACGTATTCGGAGAGCAACTGCGCGCCGCGCTCACGCAGTCGCTGTGCCTCCTGCGCGCCGATGCGGTCGGCGAGCAGGTCGGCGGCCCCTTGCGCCCGGTCTCCGCCGAGGAGGGCCGCAGCGGAGAGGGCGGCCACCGTCTCGGCGTCCGGGGCCACGCTCCTGTCGAGGTCGCGCACCGCTTCCTCGGCGTACTCCTCCAGGACGCGCCGCCAGCGTCGTACCGCCAGCCCGATGCGGTGCTCCGCGCTCTCCGGGGCCGGGCCGTGGTCCGTCAACGCCGGGGCGGCCGCCGCCGGCTCGCGGCGCCATGCCTCGTCGACACGCTCGTCGGCGGCCGTGACGGCGCACAGCAGCAGGACGCCCAGGTTCTCGACGAGGGCGTCCAGCAGTTCACCGTCACCGCAGTCGAGGGGATAGCCGCACCACCTCCTCAGGGCGTCGCCGGCAAGCACGGCACCGGCTTGCAGACGCGTGTGCACGCGCGCGTCCTCACGGTCGTACGCCGTGTCGACGGCGGCGGTGAGCCGCAGGGCGGCGGCGTACTGGGCGGCGGCGGCGCCGGCCAGCTCGGTCACGCGGGACGTCAGGGAGTCCAGGGCGCCGTAGGCCGTGCGGGCCGTCGCGGCCTCCCGGACGGAGGGGTCCTGCGCCTGGTAGGTCAGCCAGGCGCGCAGAGGGGCGACGGCGGTGGCGGGCAGCAGTCCTCCTCCCCAGGCCGACTCGGGCAACTCGGGCACGGTGAAGTGGGGCACGTCGCCGAGGCCGGCCTTGGCGAGCAGGGCGCCGTACTGCCGCGACACCTCGGAGACGACCTGGTGGGGTACGCGGTCGAGCACCGTGATCAAGGTCGCCCGGTGTTCCTTCGCCGTCCGCAGCAGGTGCCACGGCACGGCGTCGGCGTACCGGGCGGCGGTGGTGACCAGGACCCAGATGTCGGCGGCGCAGATCAGCTCGGCGGCGAGGATCCGGTTGTCGGCGACCAGGGAGTCGATGTCGGGCGCGTCGAGGAGGGCGAGTCCGCGCGGGAGCGTGTCGGCGGTCTCGATGCGCAGTACCCGCTCGTCCCGTCCCGCCAGGGCGGGCGGATCCTCGCCGGTGTCCTGGCGGGGCACCCACACGCGGGTGAGCCCGGGCAGGACGCGCATGCCGCTGAACCAGTGGTGGTCCTCGGGATGGCAGACGAGCACGGGAGTGCGGGTGGTGGGGCGCAGCACGCCGGCCTCGCTGACTTTGCGGCCCACAAGGGAGTTGACGAGGGTCGACTTGCCGGCCCCGGTGGATCCGCCCACAACGGCCAGCAAGGGTGCTTCGGGCTCCTTCAGCCGGGGCACCAGGTAGTCGTCGAGCTGCGCGAGGAGCTCGTCGCGGCCGGCACGCGCGCGTGCGGCCCCCGCCAGGGGCAGCGGGAAGCGTGCGGCGGCGACACGGTCGCGGAGGTCGGAGAGTGCGTCGAGCAGCTGAGGCCGTACATCCAAGGTCACCACATGCGAAGAATGCCCAATTTTGGATGATTTCTGAAGCATATGGACATGTCTGCGCGCCGAGCGGGCATGCGGGCCGGGAGGGGCGACCGGGGCGCAGGCATAACGAGTCCACAACACCCGGGGCGCCGGACGCGAAAAGCGATGCACGATTCGCACCTGCCTGCGATTATCAGGACCGCTTCACCGAACCTCCACATCGAGCCACGGAGGGGAAGCATCAAGGGCAAGGGTCCTGGCGTCCTATCCTTGTCCCCGGCAAGGTCACGGACAGGCCCGCACCCGGGCACCAGACAGGCCGCCGCACCAGCCCCCGTAGCTCAGTGGATAGAGCAGGCGCCTTCTAAGCGCTTGGCCGCAGGTTCGAGTCCTGCCGGGGGCGCCCAGTCTCCGCCCTCCCATCGGGAGGGCGTTTTTGCTGGTAAGAGGCCGTTTATCGGGCTCGGCGGAGCAGCTTCGCGGGTGCGGGTGGGCTCTCGGGCAGAGTCGGCGGGCGTCCGGCTGGGGACGATTTCGTCCGGCCCTCGGCGGGTGTTCTTCCCGGAAACTTCCCGAAGTTTCGGTGCGGTCTCTCTGCAATCCCTCTGCGGTCGACGTGCGACGACCACCCGGCCACGCCCCTCAGATGAGGGCAAATCGCCATACAGGTTGAAGGAGCGCTGGATATCAGATCATCCTTGCCGCCATGAGTCTCGTCTCCACGTCCTTCGATGTGCCCGCGGTGGGCGACTACGCCTTCGACTGGGCCTTGGTTGATGTGGAGACGTCAGGCCTGGTTGCCCGGCGAGACCGCGTGCTGTCCGTCGCGGTGATCACGATCGGTCCGGACGGGGAGCAGACCGGGGAGTTCTCGACCCTGCTCAATCCGGGCTGCGATCCGGGACCGGTGGAGGTGCACGGGCTGACCGCCGAGCGGTTACAGGGTGCGCCCAGCTTCGACCAGGTCGCCGGGCGGATCGGAGCGATGTTTCAGGACCGGGTCCTGGTCGCCCACAACGCCCAGTTCGACTACGACTTCCTGGCCTACGAGTTCGCCCGTGCGCGGATGTGGCTGCCGGTGTCGCAGCGGCTGTGCACTCTGGCGCTGAATCGCCAGGTGGATCCGCCGACGGACGACATGAAGCTCGGCACCCTCGCCGCCCATTACGGCGTCCCCCAGCAGCGGGCGCACGATGCGCTGGACGACACTCGTGTGCTGGCCGGGATTCTGCGGGCGTCGCTGCGCGAGGCGGCGCGGCTCGATCTGCCCCTGCCGCTGGTGACCTGCCCGCCCCGGGCGGAATCGCAGTTCACGCCGAAGCCGCCGAAGACTCCCTGCGCCTACCGCAATCCGGGACGGCTGACTCCTGGCGGGCCGCTCCGGCAGGGGATGAAGGTCGCGATCACCGGTGAGACCGCCCATGCCCGGGCGGAGCTGGTGGGGCGGGCGGTTGCCGCCGGGTTGAACATGATGACCTCCGTCAGCCGGCACACCAGCGTGCTGGTCACCAATGAACCGGCGTCCGGTTCGGCAAAGGCCCGAAGGGCACTCGCCGAAGGCGTGCCGGTCGTCGACGAGCACACCTTCCTGCGACTGCTGGCCGACGTACAGCCAGGGACAGCCCATGAGGCAACGGCCGTCGCTGTCGCACGGGTGGCCGAGCCGGAACCAGAACCAGTCGTCGGACCCGTGGAGTCGGCGCCCACCACGACCTCTGCCTCACCCGTCTCGGAAGCCGCGGCCCTCCCCACGGCCGCACCCGGGGCGGGGGTACCCGCTCCGCGTCGACCGGTGCCCTCCGTCGGCACGTTGGACAAGCCTTTGGCCGGGCGTCGCGTGCTGGTGCTCGGTGGTGTCCATGCCGATGCCGTGGCGGCCCGAACACGCATCGTCGGGCTCGGCGGGTCCGCGGCGATCAACCTGTCCGCCAGTGTCACCGACGTCGTACTCCTGGAGGGAGGGCAGGGCGACCGGCGCATGAGCCGCATCACCGCCCTCGAACTCCCCGTGCACGACCTCCACTGGCTCACCGCTCCGACCGCCACCGCCCCGGCCACGGCGACACTCCGGACTCAGGAGCCGCACGTAATGCCGAGAGGGGGCGTCATCGACCTGCCCATGCCGCACGGCAGGCCCGCGCCGGAGTGGTATGTCACCGCCGGCTGGGCCCCGCAGTCCGACTACGAGATCGACGTCGTCGCCTTCCTCCTCGACGAGGACGAGCAGGTCACCTTCGACGAGGACTTCATCTTCTACGGCGCTCCCGAGCACCCCGCGGGAACCGTGCGACTGCTGACCGGCGGCCCGGCCGAACAGTCCATCGCCCTCAACCTGGCCTCCCTGCCACCCGCGACGCGCAAGGTCGTCGTCGCCGCCGCCATCGACGGCACCGCCACCTTCGGGACGGTCGGTGCGATCCAGATCGGTGCCGCCCCCGGTAGTAGCGGGGCACCGCTCGCCCGGGCCACCCTGGACGCCGCCACCACCGAACGCACCATGCTGCTCGCGGAGATCTACCGTAGAGGCCCGGTCTGGCGCCTACGAGCCGTCGGCCAGGGCTACGGCCACGGCCTCGACGCCCTCGCTCGCGGATACGGCGTCGACATCGCCGACTGAACGACGGTGCCGGAGACGAAGGTCCGTGCATCCCCTGGATCTGGGTCAGACCCGGCGACGCGGTGCGGGGATGGACCCAGGCTTGGGTACCGGCGTGCTCGGAGCCGGCCCGGCGGGCAGTCGCTGTGGGCCTTCGATGCGCTGCTGAAGCCCGGCGAGCTGGCCCGTGAAATGCAGCGGGCGTAGGTGGCGAGCAGGACAGGGACGCCGTGGCCAGCCCACTCGGCGACCTGGGCGGGTGGGATGCCGTTGTTGAGCCAGGTGGTCAGGCAGGTGCGGCGCAGGTCGTAGACGCGCTTGCCCACAGGTGACTCGTATTCGTGCTCCGGCAGGACGGCCTTGCGGGCCTTGTCCCAGGCGCGGCGGAAGACCGATCCGGCCAACAGCCGCCCTTCTCGCCGGGGAAGAAGACGTCGCCCGGCTGGAGGCCGTCCCTCTTGATCAGGTCGCGGATCCGACCTGGCGCTGAGACGTGCAGCCGCGCCGGGAACAGCGGGCCCGGCCGGCGCTGTTGCATCGACCGAGGGATCGGCGCTGCACGGGCGGGGAACTCGGAGACCACAAGGTCGTCTGCCCCGACAGGATCCGGGCCCCGGGATCGCGGTACGCCCGCCGCACAGTCGGACCAAGACGTATTTCTGCAGGAGGACTGCTTGATGACTGACCGGCCCTTGACGCTCATGGCGGTGCACGCCCACCCCGACGACGAGGCCACCGGAACCGGAGGGGTCCTCGCGCGGTACGCGGCGGAAGGCATCCGCACGGTTCTCGTGACGTGCACCGACGGCGGTTGCGGTGACGGACCCGGAGGTGTCAAGCCGGGCGATCCCGGGCACGATCCGGCGGCCGTCGCATTGATGCGCCGTCAAGAACTCAAGGCGAGCTGTGACGTCCTGCAGGTCAGCCATCTGGAGACGCTGGACTATGCCGACTCCGGGATGACGGGCTGGCCGAGCAACGACGCCCCCGGATCCTTCTGGCAGACCCCCGTGGAGGAAGGCGCGGCCCGACTCGCGGAACTCATGCGGCACTACCGACCTGATGTGGTCGTCACCTACGACGAGAACGGCTTCTACGGCCACCCCGACCACATCCAGGCCCACCGCATCACGATGGCGGCGCTGGAGATGACCGCGCCGGCACCGAAGGTGTACTGGACCACGATGCCCCGCTCGAGGATGCAGCGGTTCGGCGAGATCATGCGCGAGCTTCATCCGGACATGCCGGAGCCGGGTCCTGCCGAGGCCGCCGCGATGGCCGAGATCGGCCTCCCCGACGATGAGATCACCACGTGGGTGGACACCACCGCGTTCAGCGGCCAGAAGTTCGACGCGCTGGCCGCGCACGCCAGTCAGGGCGAGAACATCTTCTTCCTCAGGATGGGCAAGGAGAGGTTCGGCGAGTTGATGGGCATGGAGACCTTCGTACGTGTCCAGGACGCCACCGGCGCGGCCGTACCCGAGAACGATCTCTTCGCCGGACTGCGCTGATCCACTCATCCGGGGCGGAGCCCCAGAGTCAGGAGGGTACGCCAGGCGTGCAACCGCCGCCCTGCCTTCGCCCTCCAAGACCCAGACGTCGGCTTGCTGCAGGCGAGGGCGCGCCGAGGCGACATGTCGGACAGTATTTTTCGGTCGAGCGATGGTGTCTTGCAGCCATCCTCGACTGCTCTATGGAACTGCCCGGTACCCAAAACGCCCCGTCCATCCCTTACGGATGCGACAAGATGAGCATGGGGGCGCAGACAGCCCACAGCCCCTCACCTGCGGAAACGCGTGAGGGGCTCTTGCTCTCGTCAGCAGTCCGCACCGGAATCACGATGGAGCACCGGTGGCACACTTCGTGCCCGTGACGCGGCCCGAGATCATGCACGACCGGTAGTAGTCCGCGCGGAGACGGCGCCCGGAGCCTCGGTGCCGGCACGCGCCCTACAGTGTCCCGATGGCGCCGATCAAGAAGTTCCAAGTCACCTTCGACTGCGCAGAACCTGAGCGGCTCGCTCGTTTCTGGTGCGAGGTGCTGGGGTACGTCATACCGCCGCCACCGGCAGGGTTCGCCACGTGGGACGATTTCAAGCGCTCGCAGCCACCGGAGCAGCGGGATTCCTGGTTCGCCTGCGTCGATCCCTCAGGGGTGGGCCCGCGGCTGTACTTCCAGCGCGTCCCCGAGGGCAAGGTCGTCAAGAACCGGGTGCATCTCGACGTGCGGGTCGGCACCGGACTCGTGGGGGAAGAGCGGCTCGCCGCGCTCCAGGCCGAGTGCGCACGGCTGGTCCCGCTCGGCGCGGTGCACGTGCGCACGCTGTACGACGGCAATGATTCGTGCATCCCGATGCTGGACATCGAGGGCAACGAGTTCTGCATCGACTGAGGGGCCGCGGACGTGTCCTCGCGCATCCCGACCAGGCTTCGGCGCGCGCTGGGGCGTAGGTCGCCTCTCGACCGTGTGGGGCTACGTCCTTCGGCGAGGGCGGGAGATCGCCGAGGCGGTCGGGGACGGGACCCGCGGCGGGGAACGGTCAGGACGGCTGCCACGGTTGGAGCTTGTCCGGGTTGCGCACCGCCCAGATGTGCGTGATCCGGTCGTCCGCAGCGACCTCGAACGCGAACACCGTCTCGATCCGGCCCTCCGACTCGATCACCAGGCCCGGCAGTCCGTTCACGGTGCGCTCGAGGATCGTCCGGGCCGGCGCGAACCGGGCGATCGTGAGATAGAGGTGGGCGATCTGCTCCGCGCCCTCGATCGGCAGCAGGTGGGCGACGGCGCGGCCACCACCGTCGGAGATCGCGGTGGCCCCCGGGTCGAGCAGGCCGAGCAGGGCCTCGATGTCCTGTGCCTCCCAGGCCGCCTTGAACCGCCGGACGACGCTCGCCTGCCGGGCCGCGTCCGGGCTCGCCTCCGCCCGCGCGGCGATGCGGCGGCGGGCCGAGGACGCCAGCTGACGGCACGCCGCCGGGCTGCGGCCGAGGATCTCGGCCACCTCGGCGAACGGGTAGCGGAAGATGTCGTGCAGCACGAACGCGACACGCTCGGCCGGGGTCAACGACTCGAACACGACCAGGAAGGCCATGGTCACCGACTCGTCGAGGGTGATCCGGTCGGCCGGATCCCCGCCGTCGCCGCCCGCCGCCCCGGCGATCCACTCGGCCGGGTCGGGCAGCGGCTCCGGGATCCACTCCCCGACGTAGGTCTCCCGCCGGCTGCGCGCCGAGCCGAGCAGGTTCAGACAGATACGGCTGGCCACCGTCGTCAGCCAGGCCCCCAGGGACTCGACGGCCTCCTGCTGCGCCCGGGACATCGCGTACCAACGCGTGTAGGTCTCCTGGACGACGTCCTCCGCGTCGGCCAGGGACCCGAGCAGCCGGTAGGCGAGATTGAGCAGCTGTCGCCGCTCGCTCATGATCGTGCCCAGGCCCGGGTCGTGTTGCTCGTCCGCCTGCCGCTGCGACTGTTCCCACGGGGTGGTCATACGCTCTCCGGCTCCCTCGTCCGCGGTCCCTCTCCTACGACTACGACACATCAGAGCGGCGGAATGTGAGGTCGGCGGCTCGCCTCACATTCGGCGGACCTGCGTTGTCGGACCGGATGAAGGGGAACACACCGGCCACAGGACAGGACGCCGAACATGAACGACTTCCAGGAGATCGCCGACCGCGTCGAGATCGAGGCGCTGCGCGGCGAGTTCACCGACGCGGCGATGATGCGCGACCGCGCCCGCCTCGCCGCGCTGTTCACCCCCGGCGGCGTGCTGCGCATGCCCGACGTCCCGGTCGAGTTCGTCGGCCGCGAGGAGATCCGGACCGGAGGCGAACGCCTGCAGGCCCGGTGGGACTTCTTCGTGCAGAACAGTCACCCGGGCACGATCCGTCTCGACGGCGACACGGCCACGGGCCGCACCTACATGCAGGAGATCGCGCGGCTGCTCGACGGCCGCTCGGGCCTGAACTTCGCCGTCTACCACGACAGTTACCAGCGGACGCCGGAGGGCTGGAAGTTCGCCGAGCGGGTCTACGAGGTCAGGTACGTCGACACGACCCCGCTGCGAGGTTCGGCGCCCGGCCCCGACGCTCAGGCACCCGACCCTGACGCTCAGGCGCCCGACCCCGACGTTCAGGCCCACGGCCCTGACGCTCAGGCCCACGGCCCCGACGCTCAGGCCCACGGCCCCGGTGAGGCACGGGACGCCGGCCCGGCCTCGGAGGCCGGCACGGCGGACGCGTCGGCCACGGGTGCGGCCGACGACTTCGGCGCACCGGCGTCCGTCGAGCGGCTGAACCGGACCGTCGCGGCGCTGCGGGCGAACGGCTTCACCGCCGAACTGCTCGAGGACGCCGCGGCGGCCCGCGCCCGCGTCAGGGAACTGATACCGGAGGGCGCGGGCGTGTTCACCGGAGCCAGCGAGACGCTTCGGCTCTCCGGCATCGCACAGGACATCGAGACCGGCGACCGCTACCAGGCCATCCGGCCACGCGTGCTGACGATGGACCGCGCCACCGAGTTCGACCGGATCCGTCGGCTGACGGCCACCCCGGACGTCCTGGTCGCCAGCGTCACGGCCGTGACCGAGACCGGCTCGCTCGTCGTCGCCTCGGGCAGCGGCAGCCAGCTGCCCGCCTCCGCCGGCGGCGCCGCACGGGCGATCTGGGTCGTCGGGGCGCAGAAGGTGGTACCCGACCTGAGCACCGCGCTGCGCCGGGTCGAGGAGCATGCCCTTCCGCTGGAGACCGCGCGCGCCCAGGCGGTCTACGGGCGGCCGAGCGCGGTCAACCGTCTGCTCGTCCTCAACGCCGAGCCGCAGCCCGGGCGCGGCACCGTCCTGCTGCTGCGCGAGGCCATCGGATTCTGACATCCCGCGCGGCGGTGAGGACGGACGCCACGGGGCGGACGGCGAACCGTACCGGGGCTCGGCATCCGGCCGACCGCCTCGTGCGGGTACCGCGGCGCCCGCCTGGAGCGCGTCCGGCCCATCATGCGTGACGACGACCGGGTGCCGCGGCGCCCGGTCCTGCTACGCCACCGCCTGTCCCGCGCCCGCGATCTCCGTCGCGCTCGTCCCGGGCGCGTGCTTCTCGAACTGCGTCCGGTGCAGCTCGGCGTACCGCCCGTCCGCCGCGAGCAGTTCCTCGTGCGTGCCGCGCTCCACGATCCGCCCGGCTTCGACGACGAGGATCACGTCGGCTGCCCGGACCGTCGACAGCCGGTGGGCGATGACGACGGCGGTCCGCCCCTCCAGGGCCTCCGCGAGTGCCTCCTGGACGGCCGCTTCCGAGGTGTTGTCCAGGTGGGCCGTGGCCTCGTCGAGTATGACGACGCGCTGGCGGGCCAGCAGCAGTCGGGCGATGGTCATGCGCTGGCGTTCGCCGCCGGAGAGCCGGTAGCCGCGCTCGCCGACCACCGTGTCGAGGCTGTCGGGCAGGGAGCGTACGAGGTCTTCGAGGCGGGCGCGGCGCAGCACGTCCCACAGTTCGTCCTCGGTGGCCCCGGGCCGGGCGAGCAGCAGGTTCTCGCGTACGGAGTCGTGGAAGAGGTGCCCGTCCTGCGTGACCATGCCGAGGGTGGCCCGCATCGACTCGGCACTGAGTTCGCGTACGTCGACGCCGCCGATGCGGACGGCCCCGTCGTCGGCGTCGTACAGCCGCGGCAGCAGCTGCGCGATGGTCGACTTTCCGGCGCCGGACGAGCCGACCAGGGCGACGGTCTGGCCGGGTTCGGCGCGGAAGCTGATGCCGTGGAGGACCTCGGCGCCACCGCGGGTGTCCAGGGCGGCGACCTCCTCCAGCGAGGCCAGGGAGACCTTGTCGGCGGACGGGTAGCCGAAGCGGACGTCCTCGAACTCCACGGCGACCGGTCCCTCCGGCACGGCGCGGGCGTCCGGCTTCTCCTCGATCAGCGGCTTGAGGTCGAGCACCTCGAAGACACGCTCGAAGCTGACGAGGGCGCTCATGACCTCGACGCGCGCCCCCGCAAGTGATGTGAGCGGCGCGTAGAGGCGGGTCAGCAGCAGCGCAAGGGACACGACGGCGCCCGGCTGCAGGGTGCCGCGCAGCGCGAACCAGCCGCCGAGCCCGTAGACGAGCGCGAGCGCCAGGGCGGAGACCAGCGTCAGGGCGGTGATGAACGCCGACTGCGCCATCGCCGTACGCACCCCGATGTCCCGCACCCGCCGGGCCCGTGCCGCGAACTCGACGGACTCGTCCTCGGGCCGCCCGAAGAGCTTGACCAGGGTGGCGCCCGGCGCCGAGAACCGCTCGGTCATCCGGGTCCCCATCGCCGCGTTGAGGTCGGCGGCCTCACGCTGGAGCTTCGCCATCCGGCTGCCCATCCGCCGCGCGGGGATCACGAACACCGGCAACAGCGCCAGCGCGAGCAGTGTGATCTGCCAGGACAGGGTGAGCATCACGGCGAGGGTGAGCAGCAGGGTCACCAGGTTGCTGACGACTCCGGAGAGGGTGTTGCTGAAGGCGCGCTGCGCTCCGATCACGTCGTTGTTCAGGCGGCTGACGAGCGCACCCGTACGCGTACGTGTGAAGAACGCGACCGGCATGCGCTGCACATGATCGAACACAGCGGTCCGCAGATCGAGGATGAGTCCCTCGCCGAGCGTCGACGACAACCAGCGGCCGAGGATCCCGAAGGCAGCCTCGGCAAGCGCGATGAGAGCGATGAGCACGGCAAGGCGTACGACGGTGCTCTGGTCGCCGCGGGACACGATGGCGTCGACGACGCGCCCCGCGAGCACCGGCGTGGCGACGGCGAGCAGCGCGGTCGCCACGCTGAGCACCACGAACTGTCCGATACGGCGGCGGTGCGGTCGGGCGAAGGCGCCGATGCGCCGCAGCGTCGCGCGGGCGAGGGGGCGGCGCTCCTGCTGCGCGTTCATGACGCTGTGCAGCTGCATCCAGGCTGTGCTCTCCATGCTCATGAGGGAGACGGTATGACCTCAAGCTCTCTCGAGGTCAAGGGAGACCCTCGCCGGGGACGCGAGCGGGCCCGCCCCGGCGGTCAGCCGCGCAGGCTCCGGAGCGGCAGGAGCACGTGCGCCGCGGTGGTCAGGGTGTCCTCGGCGCCCACGAACGCGGCCAGCCGCTCGGGCGGGACGGGCCTGCCGGGCACGCCCTCGGGCCAGGGGCGGATGGCGAACAGGAAGTAGGCGTAGCCGCGTGCGCGGACCGCGGCCGACCACTCCGGGGGCACACCGCACTGCGCGTTCACGTACGGCATGGTCAGCACGGCCTGGCCCGCCTCGGCCAGCAGCGTCACGGGCAGGCTGGGGCGCTGGGAGCCGTCGATGAGCTCCTCGCCCGCGTTCAGGCCGTTGGCGCGCAGCAGGGCCCCGATGGCGGCCGTGCATCCCGTGGGGCCGCTCGCGCCGTCGCCGAGGGCGTAGGCGAGCAGGTAGGGCATGTCCCCGCCGGGGGCTTCGCCGCTCCAGGCGACGACGGCGAGCGTGCCGAGGTCCTCGGCGCGGAAGGAGCGCGTGGCGCTGCGAGGTGTGGTCATCGCGGAACCGTATCGACGGCTCGGACCGCCGCCGGGCGGGTTTCCCCCGACCGGGGGACACGACCGGCGGCGACCACACGAAAGAGGGACCGAGGGCGACGGCCGGTGCGGCCGTTCACCCCTGCTGGAGGGGAAGGCCGCCCAGCAGTCGGGCGGGCCCGCCGCCGCGGTTGAGGGTGGCCGCCGCGCCCTTGACGCTGTGGAGCACGGAGTTCTCGTTCTCGGTGTCGAGGGCGTCGGACTGGTGCCGGACCGGGCTGACGTCGAGCGTCTGCTGGTGGGTCAGCGTGTCCAGGGCGCCGTTGAGGCTGGAGGGCGTGAGGTCGGAGGCGTCCTGCGCGACGGCGGGAGCGGCGACGCCCGCCAGCGCCAGGGATCCGGCCACGACGGCGGCCGCCTTGAAGGGCTTCATCGTGTTCCTTTCCTCTCTTCGGCTCGTCGGCGACCGGTGTCACCGGGGCAAGGGATGCAAGGGATGCAAGGGATGCAGGGGATGCGTGAACGCCGCGGCGAGCGCCGCCCCTGCTACGCCGACCGGCCGTCCTCCTGCGGGAGAACGGCCGGCAGAAGTCCGCTCGGACGTCAGTTGTTGGCGCAGCCGTTGCCGAACGCCGGGTTCAGCAGGCCGACGACATCGACCGTGTCCCCGCACACGCCGACCGGGACATGGGCCGGGGCCTGCAGGGAACTGCCCGACAGGATGCCCGGGGAGCCGTCGGCGGTGGCGCTTGCGCCGCTGTCGGCAGCGGCGACGCCGGCGGCGCCCGCCACGGCCGCGACGGCAACGGAGGTAAGGGCCAGGCCCTTCGCGATACGCGACATGGAGAGGTACTCCTTGGGGATCGTTCACAACAACCGGGCGGAATGCCCGATGTTGAGTCAACTGCGCAGCATGTGACCGGGTTGCGCCTCCGATGGAGTGATGTACCTCAATCGGCCGAGCCGTCGGCCTCGGCGCGGAAACGCGCCCGCGCGGAGGGTCCGGGAGCCGGGCGGCTGCCGTCCGGAGGTCCACGGACAGGTCTCGTCCATATGTCCGGACAAAATGTTGACAGGGCTCCCCCGGCACGACTAGACCTGGGGTCAGCCGACGTGAAGGCAACTCGATGGAGGAGTTCGAGGAGTCCGCATGAGCACGGATCTGTACGTCCCCGGGGGCACCACCGCGAACGCGCGGTACACCCTCGACATCACCCCCGAGCGGGCCGGCTGGACCCACAGCAGTCTGCGGATCGTGGAGCTCGGGCCGGGCGGCACACACGCGTTCGCCACCGGCGGCAGCGAGTGGATCGTGCTTCCCCTCGAAGGCGCCGCTACCGTGCACACAGCGGATCAGATGTTCCAACTCCTGGGCAGGGAAAGCGTGTTCGCGGGGGTCTCCGACTTCGCGTACGTACCCCGCGACGCCCGGGCACAGATCGCCTCCGGTGCGGGAGGCCGCTTCGCCCTGGCAGGAGCGAAGTGCGAGCGCCGACTCCCCGCCCGCTACGGCCCCGCGCCGGAGGTCCCCGTCGAAGACCGCGGCAGCGGCACCTGCGCCCGCCGGGTGCGCAACTTCGCCTCCGCCGACGCCTTCGAGTGCGACCGGCTCATCGCCGTCGAGGTCATCACCCCCGGGGGCCACTGGTCCTCGTACCCGCCCCACAAGCACGACGAGACGCGGCCGGGCGAGGAGACGGAGCTCGAGGAGATCTACTACTTCGAGATCGAGGGCCCGAACGGTTTCGGATACCAGCGCGTATTCCCCTCGCGTGAGGGCGGATCCGACGTCCTCGCCGAGGTCCGCACCGGCGATGCCGTCCTCGTCCCCGACGGCTGGCACGGCCCCTCCGTCGCCCAGCCCGGACACACCATGTACTACCTGAACGTCATGGCCGGGCCGGGCGAGGAGCGCCAGTGGCGGATCTGCTTCCACCCGGATCACACGGAGGGATACCGATGACCCCGACGACGAGGCTCACGGTCGCTCAGGCACTCGTACGCTTCCTGGCCGCCCAGCACACCGAGCGCGACGGGGTGCGCCGGCGCCTGATCGGTGCCACCTGGGGCATCTTCGGCCACGGCAACGTCGCGGGCCTCGGGCAGGCACTGGTGCAGTACGCCGGCCTCATGCCCTATCACCAGGGCCGCAACGAGCAGTCGATGGTGCACGCGGCGGTGGGCTACGCCCGGCAGTCGAACCGGCTGTCCGCGCACGCCGTCACGACGTCCATCGGCCCAGGGGCGACCAATCTGGTCACCGGTGCCGCCCTCGCCACGGTCAACCATCTGCCGGTCCTGCTGCTGCCCGGGGACGTCTTCGCCTCCCGCCCGGCGGACCCGGTGCTCCAGCAGCTCGAGGTGCCGCACGCCGGCGACGTGTCCGTCAACGACTGTCTGCGCCCGGTGTCGAAGTACTTCGACCGGATCACCCGCCCCGAGGCGCTGATCCCGGCCGCGCTCCAGGCGATGCGCGTGCTGAGCGACCCGGTGGACACGGGCGCGGTCACGCTCGCGCTGCCGCAGGACGTGCAGGCCGAGGCGTACGACTGGCCGGACGAGTTCTTCGCCGAGCGGACCTGGACGGTGCGCCGCCCGGGCCCCGACCCGGTGGAGCTCGCCGCGGCGGTCCGGGCCATCCGCGCCGCACGGCGCCCCCTCCTGGTGGCCGGCGGAGGCGTCCACCACAGCCGCGCCGAGGACGCCCTCGCCGCGTTCGCCGAGTCCACCGGCATACCCGTGACCTCCACGCAGGCCGGCAAGGGCTCGCTGCGCTGGGACCACCCGCAGGACGTCGGCGGCATCGGCCACACCGGCACGGCAGCCGCCGACGAACTCGCCCGCACCGCCGACCTGGTGATCGGCGTGGGCACCCGGTACACCGACTTCACCACCGCCTCAGGCACCCTGTTCACCGGCGAGGGCGTCCGCTTCCTCAACCTCAACATCGCCCCCTTCGACAGCCACAAGCTCGCCGGGCTCCCGCTGGTCGCCGACGCGCGCAGCGGGCTGGAGCGGCTGACCCGGGCGCTGAAGCCGCACGGGTACCGCGCCGGTCCCGGGTACGTCAGCGAGTACACCGAGGACAAGGAGCGCTGGGAGCAGCGGATCGACGCCTGCTTCGAGGCCGACGAGCCGGACATACGGCCGACGCAGCCCCAGGTCATCGGCATCCTGGACGCCCTGGTGGACGAGTCCGACATCATCGTCAACGCGGCCGGGTCGCTCCCCGGCGACCTGCACAGGCTGTGGCGGACCCGCTCCCGCGACCAGTACCACCTCGAATACGGCTACTCGTGCATGGGCTACGAGATCCCGGCCGCGATCGGGGTGCGGATGGCCGCTCCCGACCGCCCGGTGTGGGCGCTGGTCGGCGACGGCACCTATCTGATGATGCCGACGGAGATCGTCACCGCCGTGCAGGAGGGCATCGCGATCAAGATCGTGCTGGTGCAGAACCACGGCTACGCGTCCATCGGCGGCCTGTCGGAGTCCGTGGGCGGCGAGCGGTTCGGCACCGCCTACCGGTTCCGGTCCGAGGACGGCACGTACACGGGCCCGCCGCTGCCCGTCGACCTCGCCGCCAACGCGGCCAGCCTGGGCATGCGGGTGCTGCGCGCGAAGTCCGTGCGCGCCCTGCGCGCCGCGCTCGCTCAGGCGCGCGACGCGGACACTCCCACATGTGTCTACGTGGAGACCGAAACCGCAGACACTGTGTCGGGCGCGCCTCCCGCGCAGGCCTGGTGGGATGTTCCCGTGGCCGAGACCGCGACCCGACCGTCGGCGGTGAAGGCCCGCGAGCTGTACGAACGGCACGTCTCGACCCGACGCCGCCATCTGTGAAGGAGTACTTGGGCATGACGAAGATCGTCAACCACTGGATCGGCGGCAAGACCGCCGAGGGCGCGTCGGGCACGTACGGGCCGGTGACGGACCCGGCGACCGGCGAGGTCACCACGAAGGTCGCCTTCGCGACCGTGGAGGAGGTGGACGCGGCCGTCGCGGCGGCCAAGGACGCGTACCGCACCTGGGGCCAGTCCTCCCTCGCCCGGCGCACGGCCGTGATGTTCCGGTTCCGGGCGCTGCTCGACGAGCACCGCGACGAGATCGCCGCGCTGATCACCGCCGAGCACGGCAAGGTGCACAGCGACGCGCTCGGTGAGGTGGCGCGCGGCCTGGAGATCGTCGACCTGGCGTGCGGCATCACCGTCCAGCTGAAGGGCGAGCTGTCCACGCAGGTGGCCAGCCGCGTGGACGTGGCCGCCATCCGGCAGCCGCTGGGTGTGGTCGCGGGCATCACGCCCTTCAACTTCCCGGCCATGGTGCCGATGTGGATGTTCCCGATCGCCATCGCGTGCGGCAACACGTTCGTGCTGAAGCCGTCCGAGAAGGACCCGTCGGCGTCGGTCCGCCTCGCCGAGCTGCTCGCCGAGGCGGGCCTGCCCGACGGCGTCTTCAACGTCGTCCACGGCGACAAGGTGGCCGTCGACCGGCTCCTGGAGCACCCCGACGTCAAGGCCGTCTCCTTCGTCGGCTCGACCCCGATCGCCCGCTACATCCACACCACGGCCTCCGCGAACGGCAAGCGCGTCCAGGCCCTGGGCGGCGCGAAGAACCACATGCTGGTCCTGCCGGACGCCGACCTGGACGCGGCGGCGGACGCCGCGGTGTCGGCCGCGTACGGCTCGGCGGGCGAGCGCTGCATGGCCATCTCCGCCGTCGTGGCCGTCGGCTCCGTCGGCGACGCGCTGGTGGAGAAGATCCGCGAGCGCGCCGAGAAGATCAAGATCGGCCCGGGCAGCGACCCGGCGTCCGAGATGGGCCCCCTGATCACGAGGGCGCACCGCGACAAGGTGGCGTCGTACGTGACGGGCGCGGCGGCGGAGGGCGCCGAGGTCGTCCTGGACGGCACCGGCTACACGGTCGAGGGGCACGAGGACGGCCACTGGATCGGCATCTCGCTCCTGGACAGGGTGCCGACCACGGCCAAGGCGTACCAGGACGAGATCTTCGGCCCCGTGCTGTGCGTGCTGCGCGTGGAGACCTACGACGAGGGCGTCGCGCTCATCAACGCCTCCCCGTTCGGCAACGGCACCGCGATCTTCACCCGCGACGGCGGCGCGGCCCGCCGCTTCCAGCTGGAGATCGAGGCGGGCATGGTGGGCGTGAACGTGCCGATCCCGGTCCCCGTGGGCTACCACTCGTTCGGCGGCTGGAAGGACTCGCTCTTCGGCGACCACCACATCTACGGCAACGACGGCACGCACTTCTACACCCGCGGCAAGGTCGTCACCACCCGCTGGCCCGACCCGGCCGACGCCCCGACGGGCGTGGACCTCGGGTTCCCCCGCAACCACTGAGACCCCACGACCACCGGTGCCCCGCTCCCCGCGCACGGGGGGCGGGGCACCGCCGTGCAGGCCCGGTTCAGCCCCGCTGCGCGACGGCCTTCTCGAACCCCTCAGTGACGTCACCGGTCTGCGCGGCGGGCGGGCCCGGCCGGGCGAGTCGCCTGGCGGGTGTCGGCGGTGTCCGGACTCCGGACGAAACTCGGCGAATTTCGGCGCGGAAGGTACGGTTCCCGTACGGCCGAAAGACGCCCAGCGCACGGCCTTGACACCACGCAAACGCGCGGTGAATCAGCTTTCCGCAACGAAATCCGTAGGCAAACACCCATTGACGCGCTGGTTTTCGTCGGGGTTCCATTCTGCGCCGGGAGCGGACGACGTGACGTACGACCACAGCCGCCGGAGGCGATAGCGCTCCCGACCGTTTGCACCACCTTCCCCACGACTCGATCGGAACCGCTGCATGACCGACACGCTCCGCCCTGTCGACGACGCCGCCGTCGCGGCGCCGGACAGCCCTCAGAAGCTCAAGCGTTCCATCGGCGTCGTCGGCGGCACCCTGCTCACGCTGTCGTGCGTGACGCCCGCCTCCACGCTCTTCGTGGTCGTCCCCGACCTGTTCGGCTCGCTGGGCACCGCCACCGCCCTCACCATCGCCATCGGCTCGCTCCTCTGCGTCGCCGTGGCGTTCTGCTACTCGGAGCTGGGCACCCTCGTCCCCAGCGCGGGCGGCGAGTACGCCATGGTCTCGACGCTGGCCGGACGGCTCGCCGGCTGGCTGGTCTTCGTGCTGTCCCTGCTCGTCGTGATGATCGTCCCGCCGGTGATCGCGATGGGCACGGCGGACTACCTGGCGCCGGTCGTGCACCTCGACCCGGCGATGACGGGTGCCGGAGTCATGCTGCTCGCCACCCTCGCCGGCCTGCTCGACCTGCGCGCCAACGCCTGGATCACCGGCGTCTTCCTGGTCCTCGAGGTCATCGCCGCCGGCGTCGTCGCGGTCCTCGGCTTCGCACACGGCGAGCGCGGCGCCGACAGCCTCGTCTCCCTGCAGGTGGCCGGCCCCGGCGGCCGCCCCGACACCGTCACGGCCATGCTGATCGTCTCCGGGCTCGCGATCGCCCTCTTCGTCACCCAGGGCTTCTCGACCGCGGTCTACCTCTCCGAGGAACTGGAGCACCCGCGCCGCAACGTCGCCCGCACGGTCCTCGCCGCCCTCGCCATCTCCTCGGTCGTGATCCTGGTCCCCGTCGTGGCGATCACCATGGGCGCCCCCGATCTGAAGGCGCTGACCGACGGGGACATCAGCACCATGGTCACCGCCTGGTCCGGCTCGGCCGTCGGCACCTTCGTCAGCCTCTGCGTGGCCCTCGCGATCATCAACGCGGGCATCGTCATGGTGATCCAGAACTCCCGCGTGCTGTTCGCCTCCGCCCGCGACAAGGCATGGCCCGAGCCGGTCAACAAGGGCCTCGCCAAACTCGGCCGGTTCGGCTCACCGTGGGTCGCCACCCTCCTCGTCGGCGTTCCGGGCGCGCTCCTGTGCTTCGTCGACCTGGACACCCTCTACGGCGTCACAGGCGTCTCGGTGACCGCCATGTACCTGTTGGTCGCGGTCGCCGCCCTGCTCGCCCGGCGCGGCGCGCACCGCCACACCCCCGCGTGGCGGATGCCGCTGTGGCCCGCGACGCCGGTCGTGCTGATCGCGGTCCTGGCCTACGTGCTCAGCCGGCAGGAGACGGGCTACCTGCTGTGGACCGGCGGCATCACGGCGGTCGCCACCCTCTACTGGGTCCTGTACCTCCGCCCGCGCCGCGACACCCGCTGGCTGGTGTCGGTCCCGGAGGACGCGCACGGCTGAGCCCGGCCGCGTTCCCGGCCGGGCCGGGCGAACCATGGGTCTTCGTACCGCGTCCGCGGTATGCGGGAGCAGGCCCGTACCTCTCTGGGAGGTGGCGCGGTTCAGCCCGGCGGCTGCTTCGGCCGTCGGTGGCGGCCCGTACCGTTGACGCATGGATCTTCGACTGCCCGCCCTCCGAGGGCTGCGCCGCGGCACCGTGGCCGCCGTGGCCGCGGCCGTCCTCGCGGCGGCCGGTGTCGGCACCTGGACGGCCGTCGCCTCGGACGAGCCGCCCGCCGTGCACCGCACCGACCGCGTCATGGAGATGGGCGGCGGGGTCCGGATCGACACCTCGTACTTCACCTCCGCCGCCGCCGGCCGCCGTCCTGCCGTCCTGCTCGCGCACGGCTTCGGCGGCAGCAAGGACGACGTCCGCGACCAGGCCCGGCAGCTCGCGCGCGACGGATACGCGGTGCTGACGTGGTCGGCGCGCGGCTTCGGACGGTCGACGGGGAAGATCGGGCTGAACGACCCGCGGGGCGAGGTCGCCGACGTCTCACGGCTCGTCGACTGGCTGGCCCGGCGGCCGGAGGTCCTGCTGGACGAGCCGGGCGACCCCCGCGTGGGCATCACCGGCGCCTCGTACGGCGGAGCCGTCTCGCTGCTGGCCGCGGGACACGACCACCGGGTGGACGCGATCGCCCCGGCGATCACCTACTGGAACCTGGCCGACGCCCTGTTCCCGAACGGCGTGTTCAAGAAGCTGTGGGCCGGCGTCTTCATGAACTCGGGGGGCGGTTGCGCCCGCTTCACCGCCGAGCTGTGCGGGATGTACAACCGGGTCGCGGAGTCCGGGAAGCCCGACGCACGGGCACGGGCACTGCTCGGGGCGCGTTCGCCCTCCGCCGTCGGCAAGGACATCACGGTGCCCACGCTGCTGGTGCAGGGCCAGTCCGACTCGCTGTTCCCGCTCGGCCAGGCCGACGCGGCGGCCCGGACGATCCGGGCCGCCGGAGCGCCGGTCGACGTCGACTGGATCGCGGGCGGGCACGACGGCGGTGACATGGAGACCAGCCGTGTCCAGGCGCGTGTACGGGCGTGGTTCGACCGCTATCTGAAGGGCGACAAGGGGGTCGACACCGGGCCCGCCTTCCGGATCACCCGAACCGGAGGCATCGACTCCACGGACGGCGCGGCGCTCCTGCGGGGCGCGAGCGCGAACCGGTACCCCGGTCTGGAGGGCGGACGGCGGACGGTCGCCCTCGACGGCCGCGAGCAGAGCTTCGTGAACCCTGCGGGCGCGAGCCCGCCGGCGGTCTCCGCGCTGCCCGGCCTCGGCGGCGCGGGCGGCCTGTCGCAGCTGTCGTCCCTGGGCATCGGGGTCTCCCTCGACTTCCCCGGACAGTACGCGCACTTCGACTCCCGTCCCGTGCGCGACAACCTGCGGATCACCGGCTCGCCGACGGTCACCGTCCGTGTGACGTCGACGAGTGACGACGCGGTGCTCTTCGGCAAGGTGTACGACGTCGGCCCCGGCGGCACCCAGCAGGTGCTGCCCGCCCAACTGGTCGCCCCCGTGCGGGTGTCGGGAGCCCGGCAGGGCAGGGACGTCACGCTCACGCTGCCCGCGGTGGACCACGAGGTGCAGAAGGGCCACCGGCTGCGGCTGGTCCTCGCCTCGACCGACCTCGGCTACGCGTCCCCGGCGGCGCCGGCCACCTACCGGGTCGCCCTGAAGGGCGGCCTGGCGGTACCCACGGCACCGGGCGTGACGACCGCGGCGGCCCCGCTCCCCTCCTGGGTCTGGTGGCTGCCGGCGGCCGGAGCGGTGGTGGCGCTGGCGCTGCTGCTGACCGGCCGCCGCCGCACCGTGGCACCGGCCCCCGACCCGGCGCTGGCCGAGGTGCCGCTGCAGATCACGGAGCTGAGCAAGCGGTACGCGAAGTCGGCGGCCGGGTACGCGGTGCGGGACGTGTCCTTCCGTGTGGAGAAGGGCCAGGTGCTCGGCCTGCTGGGGCCGAACGGCGCGGGCAAGACGACCACCCTGCGGATGCTGATGGGCCTCATCCGGCCGGACGGCGGGGAGATCCGGGTCTTCGGGCACGCGATCCGGCCGGGCGCCCCGGTGCTGTCGCGGGTCGGCGCCTTCGTGGAGGGTGCGGGCTTCCTGCCCCACCTGTCGGGCCGGGAGAACCTGGAGCTGTACTGGCGGGCGACGGGCCGCCCGCCCGGGGACGCGCATCTGGACGAGGCACTGGAGATCGCGGGGCTGGGCGGCGCGCTGGCCCGCGCGGTGCGCACGTACTCCCAGGGGATGCGCCAGCGCCTGGCCATCGCCCAGGCGATGCTCGGCCTGCCGGACCTGCTGATCCTCGACGAACCGACCAACGGCCTGGACCCGCCGCAGATCCGCGAGATGCGCGAGGTCATGATCCGGTACGCGGCGGCCGGACGGACGGTCATCGTCTCCAGCCATCTGCTGGCGGAGGTGGAGCAGTCCTGCACCCATCTGGTGGTCATGGACCGCGGCCGGCTGATCCAGGCGGGTCCGGTGCACGAGATCGTCGGCTCCGGCGACACACTGCTCGTCGGCCTGGCGGCCGGCATCGCCGATCCGCTGGTGGAGAAGGTGGCCGCGCTGCCCGGCGTGTCGTCGGCGGTACGCACGGACGGCGGGCTGCTGGTGCGCCTCGCGCCGGGCGGAACGACCGGGGCCGACGGAACCGGGGGAACCGGCGGGGCGGCCGGGGCCGGGGACACCGGCGAAGCCGCCAGGGCCGGGGACACCGGCGGGGCGCCCAGGGCCGGGGACACCGGCGGGGCGGCCGGGGCCGGGGACGTCGGCGAGGGCACGGACGCCGGGCGCGCCGCGGTGGCGGAGCCCGGGCCGACCGGTTCCGGCTCCGCCGCCGCCGCGCGGCTCCTGGCGGAACTCGTGCGGCTGGACGTCCCGGTGTCCTCTCTCGGCCCCCACCGCCGTCTCGAAGACGCCTTCCTCACCCTGATCGGAGGCTCCGCATGAGCACCCTCGCCCCCCGGGCCGAGACGGCCGACGGCTACCGGGCGCGGCGGACACTGCCGCTGCGCGTCGAACTCGTCCGGCAGCTGAAGCGGCGCCGCACCTTCGTGATGGGCGCGGTCCTGGTGGCGCTGCCGTTCGTGCTGGCCGTGGCCTTCGCGATCGGCGGCGACCCCGGCGCCCGCAACGGCCAGGTCACGCTGATGGACACGGCCACCGCGTCGGGCGCCAACTTCGCCGCGGTCAACCTGTTCGTCTCCGCCGGCTTTCTGCTGGTCATCCCGGTCGCCCTGTTCTGCGGGGACACCGTCGCGTCGGAGGCGAGCTGGTCCTCGCTGCGGTATCTGCTCGCGGCGCCCGTCCCGCGCGCCCGCCTGCTGTGGTCGAAGCTCGTGATCGGGCTCGGCCTCAGTCTCGCGGCCATGGTGCTGCTGCCCGTCGTCGCGCTCGCGGTGGGCACGGCGGCCTACGGCTGGGGACCGCTGGAGATCCCCACCGGCGGCGCCCTCGCGCCGGGCACGGCCGCCCAGCGGCTCGTCGTGGTGGTGGCGTACATCTTCGTGTCCCAGCTGGTCACCGCCGGCCTCGCGTTCTGGCTGTCCACGCGGACGGACGCGCCCCTGGGCGCGGTGGGCGGTGCGGTCGGCCTCACGATCGTGGGGAACGTGCTGGACGCGGTCACCGCCCTCGGCCACTGGCGCGACGTCCTGCCCGCGCACTGGCAGTTCGCCTGGGCCGACGCGGTCCAGCCCCGCCCCGAGTGGTCCGGCATGATCCAGGGCACGGTGGTCTCCGTCACCTACGCGCTCGTGCTCTTCGCCCTGGCCTTCCGCGGTTTCGCGCGCAAGGACGTGGTCTCCTAGGCGGGGGACACCCACCGGTCCCGCAGGCCGCCCGGCTCCCCAAAACCTCTGTCCGCGCCATTGAATTTCATTAACTCGCGAGTAAGTTGACCTCCGAGTAAGTACGCATGTCCGCACCCGAGCCGCGACCGGAGCCGTCATGGGCGTACGCAGGGACCTGAAACGGGCGCAACGACGCGGCGATCTGGCCGCCCGCACCGAGGTGGAGCTGATCAGGGACGAGAACGGCACGGTCCGCGAGGTCCGCACCGCCCCGATCGCGCCGCGTCCCACCACGGGCAGCACCGCCGACCTGCCCTTCACCAACGCCGCCGAGGCACCCGATGCCGTGGTGCTGCGCCGTCAGGAGGGCACCGGCTGGCGGCCGGTGACCGCGGCCGCCTTCGCCGCCGACGTCACCGCCACGGCCAAGGGGCTGATCGCGGCGGGCCTGGCACCGGGCGGCCGGGTCGCGGTCATGTCCCGCACCCGCTACGAGTGGACCGTCCTGGACTTCGCGATCTGGGCGGCCGGCGGCCAGACGGTCCCCGTCTACGCCACCTCCTCCGCCCAGCAGGTCGAGTGGATCGTCCGGGACTCGGGCGCCCGCTTCGTCGTCGTCGAGACCGCCGAGAACGCGCGCACGGTGGCGACGGCGACGTCCGCCCACCCCGAGCCCGCGACGGTCTGGCGTCTGGACCAGGACGCCCTCGGCCTCCTCGCCGGCCTCGGCCGGGGCCTTCCCGACGAGGAGGTCACCAAGCGCCGCACGGCGCTCACCCCCGACACGGTCGCGACGATCTGCTACACCTCCGGCACCACCGGGCGCCCCAAGGGCTGCGTCCTCACCCACGCCAACCTGCACGCGGAGGCCGCCAACACCGTCGAACTGCTCCACCCGGTCTTCAAGGAGGTCACCGGCCAGGTCGCCTCGACCCTGCTGTTCCTCCCGCTCGCCCATATCCTGGGCCGCACCCTGCAGATCGCCTGCCTGACGGCCCGCATCGAGCTGGGCCACTTCCCGAGCATCAAGCCCGACGAACTCCGGCCCGCGCTGCGGCAGTTCCGCCCCACCTTCCTGGTCGGCGTGCCCTACCTCTTCGAGAAGATCCACGACACGGGGCGCGCCACCGCCGAGAAGATCGGGCGCGGCGCCTCCTTCGACCGCGCCGACCGCGTCGGGGTCCGCTTCGGCGAGGCGTCCCTGAACGGTTTCCTGGGCGGCGGCAAGGGCCCCGGGCCCGGCCTCACCGCGGCGTGGGCCCTGTACGACCTGCTGGTCTACCGCCGCCTCCGCAAGGAACTGGGCGGCCGCATGCGCTACGCCATCAGTGGCGGCTCCCCGCTCGACCGCAACCTCAACCTGTTCTTCTTCGCGGCCGGAATCGTCGTCTACGAGGGCTACGGCCTCACCGAGACGACCGCCGCCGCCGCCATCGTCCCGCCCCTGCGCCCCCGCCCCGGCACGGTCGGCCTCCCGGTCCCGGGCACGGCCGTCCGCATCGCCGACGACGGCGAGGTCCTCGTCAAGGGAGGTGTGGTCTTCGGCGCCTACTGGAACAACCCCGCCGCCACGGACGCCGTACTCAGCGGCGACTGGTTCGCCACGGGCGATCTCGGCTCCCTCGACCAGGACGGCTACCTCACCATCACCGGCCGCAAGAAGGACATCCTCATCACCAAGGGCGGCAAGAACGTCTCACCCGCCGTTCTGGAGGACCGGCTGCGCAGCCGCCCGCCCGTCGGCCAGTGCATCGTCGTCGGCGACAACCGCACCTATGTCGCCGCCCTGATCACCCTCGACCCCGAGGCGGTCGCGCACTGGCTCGCCGTGCGCAGGCTGCCCCCGGACACCCCGATGTCCGACCTGGTCCGCGACCCGCGGATGCGCGCGGACGTGCAGAAGGCCGTCGACTACGCGAACCAGGCGGTCTCCCGGGCCGAGTCCATCCGGAGGTTCGCGCTGGTCGAGGGCGAGTTCACCGAGGAGAACGGCCTGCTCACCCCGTCCCTGAAGATCAAGCGCCATGCGGTGACGGAGGCGTACGCGCGGGAGATCGAGGCGCTGTACGAGGACTGAGCGCACACGCAGAGCGGCCCGCCGAGCAGGTCGGCGGGCCGCTTGCGAGCGCCGGACTCAGCCGTTGCCGGTGCCGTTGGCCGACAGCACCGGGATGTCCTCCAGGAGGTGCGAGAGCGGCTCGTCGCCCTTGGCCTGGGTGGAGTTCTCGCTGCACTGCTGGTTCTGCGGGGCCGACAGGACCGGGATGTCCTGGACACCGACCGGCACGACGCCGACGAGCGAACCGGCGTTGACCTTCGCGGGCAGACCGAGACAGGGCTTGTTCAGCGAGCCCTGGACGAGCGCCATCTGCGGGCTCATGTCACCGGAGGTGCTGGAATTGCCGTACTGCTGCGTCGCGCTGTTGCCGCTGGTGGACGTCGCGTCACCGTCGTCGCCGAGCGCCAGGGCCGGCGCTGCCGCGACGGCGGAGGCGCCGAGAACGGAAGCGGCGACAACCGCGGCAGCCATAACCTTCTTCATCACTTGCTAGTCCCTTCTGGAGAAACCCCGTCCACCGGAGCGCTCTGGACAACTGCCGCACGCAGGCTTGGTTGCTCTCATTCACTCCGATGGCCCACACCGAGGAAGAGCGGGATTGCCCTTCTGCTCCCGCTGCGGTATCCGCAATCACGCTCCGCCGAACGCCCCGGACGAGTGAATCCTCGAAACCAATCCCAAAAGAACGGGTTGAGCGCCAGAGCAGGAACACGTGCCTCTGCAGAGGAAAGGAACCCGAAATGTTCAAGAAGGCAATGGCCATGGCGGCGGTCGCGACGTCCCTCGTCGGTGTATCAGCGGCTGCCGCCCCCCAGGCGCTTGCCCTCGGAGACGACGACACGACGACGTCGACCAGCGCCAACGACGCCGCGCAGACCTACGGGAACTCGGCCACCTCCGGCGACATGAGCCCGCAGGCGTCCCTCGCCCAGGGTTCCCTGAACAAGCTCTGTGTCGGCCTCCCGGCGAAGGCCAACGCGGGTTCGCTCGTCGGCGTCGTGCCGGTCTCGGCCGAAGACGTCCCGGTTTTGTCGGCCGCGCAGAACGCCCAGTGCGCCGAGAACTCCACCCAGGCCAAGGGCGACGAGCCGCTGTCGAACATCGCGAACGACATCCCGGTGCTGTCCGCCAACGGCACCGCCAACGGCTGAGGCCCCTCCGCCGCCCCCGCGCACCGTCCGGCGACGATGTGCGACGCGCGGTGGAACGACGGCCGTACCGGCGGGGAATTCACCGTCCCGTGCTCCGGCGCGCGCTGCACGCGGATACGGGCCGGCGTCGGAACCCGTGCAGCATCCGCCTGAATTCAATCGTGGCGTTCGAGTGAATTGCGCGGCGCCTCACGCACGGGAGTTGCTTCGGCCGTCTATTCCTCGTTTCACAGACTGCAGGTCGTGCGGCGAGCGTTCAAGCTGTGCTCGCTCGGTTTCGGCCGTCACAGGGGCACGACCGCAACGAAGGGAAACTACGTGAAGCACAAGAAGAGCGCTGCCATCGTCGCCGGTGCCATCATGGCCCTCGGAATGGCCACCCCGGCCATGGCCGACGCCGGTGCCGACGCCGCCGCGACCGGCTCGCCGGGCGTCCTTTCCGGCAACATCATCCAGGTTCCCCTGGCCATCCCCGTCAACGCGTGCGGCAACACCGCCAGCCTCGTCGGGCTGCTGAACCCGGCGTACGGCAACGGGTGCGCGAACTACTGACGACATAGCCGTCAGAGGCTGATGCCGTCGCACCAGCCGCCGGCTGTGTCACGGCCGGCCTTGGACTGCTCTCTTCAGGTTCCAGGGCCGGCTCTTCCGGCTCATCCCACTTCTAGGAAGACAACGAGATTGCGACAGACCCTGAGCAGGGGAATGGTCGCGGCTGCCGCCGCGACAGGCATTCTGTCCCTGTGCGGCAACCCGGTGTACGCGGACTCCGGCGCAGGCAGCGCCGCGAGCGGATCGCCCGGCGTCGCGTCCGGCAACACCGTCCAGGTGCCGGTGGACGCGCCGGTCAACCTCTGCGGCAACACCGTCGACGTGGTGGCCGTGCTGAACCCGGCCTTCGGCAACGCCTGTGCCAACGGCTCCGGCGCGGGATCCTCGACCGTTCCGGCCCAGACGCCCCGCGCCACCGGTCCCGGTGACGACCACGACCGGCCCGGCAACGGCAACGGCAACGACCACGGAAACGGCGTGTCGCGGCCCGGCAGGCCCGAGGGCGGGCAGCAGAGCCGTCCCTCGGGCAACAGCAGCACCCCGCCGCGCACCGCGCCGGGCCGTCGGCCGGACGCACCGCAGGCCGCCACGCCTCCGCGCACCGTGGGCACCACTCCCTCGCGCATGGCACCCACACTGGCCGAGACCGGCAGTGAGGGCCTGATCGCGGCCTCGGCGGTCAGCGTCGCGATGCTGGCCGGCGGGCTCATCCTGTACCGGCGGAGCCGGGCCACGGCCCGCCGGTAGTGCGACGGGTGCCGGGCGCGCCGCGTCCGGCACCCGCACCGTCCCACACGTCTCCCCGGTCGACGGCCCAGGGGCGGCGCCCACGGCGTGGGCGCCGCCCCTGGGCCGTCCCTGTCCGTGACCGGGCCGCGTGCGCCGCCGCACCGGACATGCGACACCCGTGTCACAAAGAACCGGGCTCTGTCACAGATGTCCCGCGGCCACGGGTCTTCTGTCACACCCGGTTCACAGGCCCTGCCCGCCGCGCACTCACCGTCGTTGATCGAGCACAGGCTTTGTGATCGCCAGCGCAGCGCCCGGTCCCCACGACGGCCTCCCCCGGCCGCCACCGCGGCGCGCGCGGGGAGGTGCTACCGATGACCGACCGTCGTCTCTGGTCCTACAAGGAGATCGCCGCGCACATCCGGGTGCAGCCGGACACCGTGAGGTCGTATCGCAAGCACGGGCTCCTGCCTCCGCCGGACCATGTGGAGGGCGGCAGACCCTACTGGTACGCCGACACGGTCCGCCGCTGGGTCGCCTCCCGCCCGGGCAACCGCGGCCGCGGCCGTGAAGGGACGTGACCGGGCCCCCTGACCGCCGAGCGGCCCGCCCTGCCGGGCGGGCCGCTCGGCATTGTCGCGTTGCCCGGGAGCGCAGGGGCCGACAAACGGGTCGTCCCCCGGTGGCCGGGATCAGCGCCACGGTTCGACGACCGTCACACCCGCGCCCGGCGCCTTCCCCATCGCCGCGAGTGCCTCCGGGGCCCCGGCCAGCGGGATCGTCGACGTGACCAGGAGTTCGGGGCGCAGGGCGCCCGAGCGGACCATGTCCAGCAGGGGTGGATAGCTGTGGGCCGCCATGCCGTGACTGCCGAGGATCTCCAGTTCCAGGGCGATCACCCGGGCCATCGGGACCGGGGTCGTGCCGGACGGCGACGGCAGCAGGCCGACCTGGATGTGGCGGCCGCGGCGGCGCAGGCCGTCGACCGAGGCCGCGCAGGTCTCGGGGGAACCGAGCGCGTCGAGGGAGACATGGGCGCCACCGTTCGTCAGGGCGCGGACCGCGGCCGCCGTGTCCTCGGTGCGCCTGGCGTCCACGCACTCCGTCGCCCCGAACTTCCGTGCCATGTCGAGGGCTCGGGGCGAGACGTCGACGGCCACGACCCTCGCCCCGGAGGCCGCCGCGATCATCACCGCCGACAGACCGACGCCCCCGCACCCGTGCACGGCGACCCACTCCCCCGCCGCCACCCGACCCTGCTGGACGACCGCGCGGAACGCCGTGGCGAACCGGCACCCCAGGGACGCGGCCGTCCGGAACGACATCTCCTGCGGCACCGCCACCAGATTGATGTCCGCCCGCTCCAACGCCACGTACTGGGCGAAGGATCCCCAGTGCGTGAACCCCGGCTGGGTCTGCCGCTCGCACACCTGCTGGTCCCCGGCCGCGCACGAAGGGCAGGTGCCGCAGGCGCAGACGAAGGGAACCGTGACCCGGTCACCGGGCCGCCAGCCGGTCACCAGGGCGCCCACCTCCTCGACGACCCCGGCCAGTTCGTGCCCGGGCACATGGGGGAGCGCGACGTCCGGGTCGTGCCCCATCCAGCCGTGCCAGTCGCTGCGGCACAGCCCCGTCGCCTCGACGCGCACCACGACCCCGTGCTCCGCAGGCCGGGGGTCCGCCACCTCACGGACGTCGGCCCACTCGCCGAACCGCTCGAACACCACCGCACGCATACGACCGCAACCCTTCGCCCGGGCCCACGACCCCCGGCACCGCCGGAGATCATCTCTCCGGCGGAACGCTATCCGCGCGCCCCGGCCTTGTCCCGGTCCCGGTCCGGCTCCCTCACCTCGACGGCGGCCACCGGCTCCTCCTCCCGCAGTCCGAACCGCCGGTGGAAGGCACGCAGCGGCGCCGGTGCCCACCAGGTGGCGCGGCCGGTCAACCGCATCACCGCCGGGACCAGCAGACTGCGCACGACCATCGCGTCCATCAGGACCGCCAGCGCGATGCCCAGGCCGAGCATCTTGGTGTTGGTGACCCTGGAGGTGCCGATCGCGACCATCACCACCGCGAGGATGACGGCCGCCGCGGTGATCAGCCCTCCGGTGCGCTGCAATCCGAAGCGCACCGACGCGCGATGGTCCCCCGTGCGGTCGTACTCCTCCTTGATGCGGGAGAGCAGGAACACGCCGTAGTCCATGGAGAGGCCGAAGGCCACGCAGAACATCAGGACCGGCAGGGTCGTCTCGATGGAGCCCGGGCTGGTGAAGCCGAGCAGGCCCGACAGGTGACCGTCCTGGAAGACCCAGACCACCGCGCCGAACATGGCCGTCAGGCTGAGCGCGTTGAGCAGCACCGCCTGGACGGGTATCAGCACACTGCCGGTCAGCAGGAAGACCAGGAGCAGGGTGACCACGGCGATGAAGAGCGCCGCCCAGGGCAGCCGGACGGCTATCGCGTGCTTGGAGTCGACCAGCACCGCCGCCGTTCCCGTCACCGAGGTGTCGAAGGGGGCGGACGCGGCGCGCAGTTCACCGACCAGCCGCTGGGCGCCGGCGTCCACGGCCTCGCCCGCGGGCTGCACCGTGAAGTACGCCTTCGTGCCCTCCACCAGCGGCCCGTCCACCCGCCGCACCTCCGGCAGCGCGGCGATCCGGTCCCGGTAGGCGGCGTACTGCTCCCGGGTGGCGCGCCCCTCGGCGAGCACCTCCAGGCCGCCACCGGGGCTGCCCGGGAACCCGTCCCTTATGTGCTGCTGCACCACGTGCGACTCGGCGCCCGAGGGCAGCTGACGGTCGTCCGCCGTGCCGAACTTCACGCCGAGGAAAGGCAGTCCGAGAAGCACCAGACCGACGGTGGTGGCGACGGCGAAGACCGGCGCCCGCCGCATGACCAGGGCCGCCGTCCGTCCCCAGCCGGCTCCCCCGCCGGACTCCCGGCTCCTCCCGCGCCGCAGCAGCCGCCGGAGGTCGAGCGCGTTCACCCGGTGGCCCAGCAGCACCAGGGCCGCCGGGAGCAGGACCAGCGCCGCTGCGGCGGCCAGCAGCACCACCGCGATGCCCGCATAGGCGAACGAGCGCAGGAAGTACTGCGGGAAGACCAGCATCGCGGCCAGGGAGACGGCGACCGTCAGGGCGGAGAAGAGGACCGTGCGCCCCGCCGTGCGCAGGGTGACCGCGACCGCCCTCAGCGGGTCGGCGGCCGTGGCCAGCTCCTCGCGGAACCTGCGCACGATGAACAGCGCGTAGTCGATGGCGAGGCCGAGGCCCAGGGCCGTGGTGAGGTTCAGTGCGAAGACGGAGACATCGGTCAGCTCCGTGAGACCGCGCAGCACGGCGTTGGTGCCCAGGATGGCGACGATGCCGATGCCGAGCGGCAGCAGCGCCGCCACCGCGCTGCCGAAGACCATCACCAGCAGCACCAGGGTGACCGGCAGAGCGATCAGTTCGGCCCGGGTCAGGTCCTCGCGGATGGTCTGCTGCATCTCGGAGCGCACGGCGACGGGACCGCCGACCGCGACCCGCACCGGGCCGTGCGCGCCCCGGTAGTGGGGCGCGATGCGGTCCAGGGTGTCGCTCGCGGTCTTCTCCTCGCCCGTGATGCGTGCCGCGATCAGCGCCTCGTGGCCGTCCTCGGCGCGCAGCGCGGGCGCGCCCGACCGCCAGTAGGAGCCGACCCCCGTGACGCCCGGCTCGGACGCGAGCCGCTCGGCCAGGTGCTCCGCCTCCGCGGCGACCGCCGGATCGTCCACTCCCCTGCGCCCCGAGTCGACGAGAAGCAGCAGGTTCGGCTGGGAGGCGGGGAACTCCCGCTCCAGCGCCTCGGTCGCATACGTGGACTGGGCGGCCGGGTCCTGCCAGCCGCCGCTGCCCAGTCGGTCGGCGACACCGCTGCCGGCGACCACCGCGAGCGCGGTGAGCAGCAGTGCCACGAACAGCGACAGCCGGGGCCGCGCGGTCACCCATCGGGTCCAGCGGCCCGGTGCCGGTCCTCCGCCTCCGTCGGCGCCTTCCCGGCCATCCCCGCTGTTGACTTCGGACATGATGCGGTGTCCCCTTCACGATGACCCGGCATCCCGTACATCCGTGCAGGCAGCATGGGTCGTCCGTTGCCAATAGACTGGCAAACACGAGTCATTGCTCGCGTTTCACAAGAATGCGAGCGGTCGCTCGTGTTTGTCAATTGCGTTCCGAGGAACTGGGGACAACGCGTGCCGAAGAGTCAGCGAGCCGAGGAGCCGGCGACCGGGCCGGCCGCGGGGGCGACCACGGAGACGGCCATGGAGACAGCCACGGAGACGGCCACAGGGGCAGTCACGGAGGCGGCCGGCCGACAGCACCAGGAGGGCAGGCAGCGCCGCCGCCAGGCCCGCGGCGAGCGCCGCATCGCCCAACTCCTGGACGCCGCGGCCGCGGTCTTCTGCCGTACCGGCTACACCGCCGCGAGCACCAACGCGATCGCCCGCGAGGCCGGCGTCTCCCCCGGCACGCTCTACCAGTTCTTTCCCAACAAGGAAGCGATCGCGATCGGGCTCGGCGACCATTTGCTGCGGCAGTGGCAGGAGTCGCAGGGCCGGGCGCTGGCGGGCGAGAACATCGGCCTGCCGCTCGCGGAGATGCTGGACGCGGCGCTCGACCCGCTGATCGCGTTCAACCTGGAGAACCCCGCCTTCGGCGTCCTGCTGCACGGCCCGGACACCCCCGGACCGATCGCCCAGGAGTGCAGCGCCGTGCACGACGCATCCCTCACCCGCATCGAGGAGATGATCGCCGGCTATCTGCCGGACGGCCTGCCGGACGAGCGGACGCGCACGGCGAACATGCTGCTCGCCCTCTTCAAGGCCGGTCTCGACCTGATCATGTCCCACGAGGGCGCGGAGCGGCAGGCGTACATCGCCGAGCTGAAGACGGCGATGTTCCGCTACCTCAAGCCGCTCCTGGACGGGAACACCTCCGCCGACTGACCCCGGCCCCGCGGATCACGCCGCCCCGGTCCGCCCCGGTCCGCCCTGACCACACTGGACCGCCCCGGACCGCCCCGGACCGCCCCGGACCGACCCGGCCGCCCACGGTCCGTCCGGGCCCCGTCGCGTCGACCGGAGCGGACCGCCTCGCACCGCTTCCGACGGAATCGGTCAGACTGGACCGAACCGGATCGAGCGGTTCACCCCGATCCGCCCCGGTCCACCCGATCCACCCGGTCCGCCCGGCCTACCCGGCCCACCCGGTCCACCCGACTCACCCTGATCCACTCCGGGCCGAATCGAAGTAAACCGGACCGAACCACCCGGAAACGACCCCAAATCAGGCCGAGGCGACCCCGAAGCGGCTCCCGCCCCGGCGCGATTCCCTCGACCCACACCCCCACTCATACCCCCTAGGGGTATAGTGTGGTTCACGTAAGCCCCACACGCCTCCCTGAGGAGTAAGAACATGACCGCGCAGACCGACACCCCGGGTTCCGTGACGACCGTCTACAAGGTGAGCGGGATGAGCTGCGGACACTGCGAAGGCTCGGTCTCCGGCGAGATCTCCGCGATCGCCGGCGTCACCTCCGTCACGGCTGTCGCCTCCACCGGCGAGGTGACGGTGGTCTCCACCGCGCCGCTCGCCGAGGAGGCCGTGCGCGCCGCGGTCGACGAGGCGGGCTTCGAGCTCGTCGGCACCGCCTGAACCGCCCAGCATCTGCTCTCCGCACCGGGCCGTGCCGACCAGCTGATACTGGCTCCGTACGGTCCGGTCCACTGTCTGGAGTCCGGACATGACCAGCACCGCAGCACCAGTACCAGCCCCCGCGCCGCCACCGGCACAGGAGGTCGTGCACTCCGAGGTCGAACTCACCATCGGCGGCATGACCTGCGCCTCCTGTGCGGCCCGGGTCGAGAAGAAGCTCAACCGCATGGACGGGGTCACCGCCACGGTGAACTTCGCGACGGAGCGGGCGAAGATCTCGTACGCCGACGGGATCGCGGTCACCGACCTGATCGCCACGGTGGAGAAGACCGGCTACACGGCCGAGGAGCCCCCACCGCCGCGACCGGAACCCGCACCGGCCGACGAGGCGGCGGCGGCGTCCGGACGTGACCCGGAGGCGGACGCCCTCCGCCGCAGGCTGACGGTCTCCGCGCTGCTCGCCCTGCCCGTCGTCCTGCTCGCGATGATCCCGGCCTGGCAGTTCGACAACTGGCAGTGGCTGTCGCTCACGCTCGCGGCGCCCGTGGCCGTCTGGGGCGGGCTGCCCTTCCACCAGGCCGCGCTCACGAACGCCCGGCACGGTGCGGCCACCATGGACACGCTCGTCTCGGTCGGGACGCTGGCCGCCTTCGGCTGGTCCCTGTGGGCGCTGTTCTTCGGGCAGGCCGGGATGCCCGGCATGCGCCACGGCTTCGACATCACCGTCTCCCGCACGGACGGGTCGTCGGCGATCTATCTCGAGGTGGCCGCAGGCGTCGTCGCGTTCATCCTGCTCGGCCGCTATCTGGAGGCCCGCTCCAAGCGGCGCGCGGGCGCGGCCCTGAAGGCGCTGCTCCATCTGGGCGCCAAGGACGTCGTGGTCCTGCGTCAGGGCCGGGAGGAGCGCGTGCCGGTGGCGCAGCTGGCCGTGGGCGACCGGTTCGTCGTACGGCCCGGCGAGAAGATCGCCACCGACGGCACCGTCGTCGAGGGTGCCTCGGCGGTCGACGCCTCCATGCTGACCGGCGAATCGGTGCCGCTCGATGTGAGCGTGGGCGACACCGTGACCGGCGCGACCGTGAACGCCGGGGGCCGCCTGGTGGTGGAGGCGACGCGGGTCGGCGCGGACACCCAGCTCGCGCGCATGGCGCGGCTCGTGGAGGACGCGCAGAACGGCAAGGCGGCGGTGCAGCGCCTCGCCGACCGCGTCTCCGGGATCTTCGTGCCCGTGGTGCTGCTGATCGCGCTCGGCACGTTCGGCGTGTGGCTGGACGGCACCGGTGACACGGTCGCCGCCTTCACCGCGGCCGTCGCGGTGCTGATCATCGCCTGCCCGTGCGCGCTGGGCCTGGCCACTCCGACCGCGCTGATGGTCGGCACGGGACGCGGCGCCCAGCTCGGCATCCTCATCAAGGGACCGGAGGTCCTGGAGTCCACCCGGCGCGTCGACACCGTCGTCCTGGACAAGACCGGGACGGTCACCACCGGCCGGATGACCCTCCAGGAGGTGTACGTCGCCGAGGACGCCGACGAGAAGGAGGTTCTGCGGCTCGCCGGCGCCCTGGAACACGCCTCCGAGCACCCGATCGCCCAGGCCGTCGCGGCAGGCGCGCAGGAGCGCGCCGGTGACCTTCCCGTGCCGGAGCACTTCGAGAACGCACCCGGGCTCGGCGTGCGCGGGCGCGTGGAGGGGCACGAGGTCACGGTGGGCCGGTTCCCGGGCGCGTTGCCGGAGGAACTGGCCCGGGCGAAGGCCGATGCCGAGACGGGAGGACGGACGGCCGTCGTGGTCGCCCGGGACGGTGTGGCACTCGGTGTCCTGACCGTCGCCGACGCGATCAAGGAGACGAGCGCGGAGGCCGTACGGGAGCTGCGCGCGCTGGGGCTGACGCCGTTCCTGCTGACGGGGGACAACCGGACGGTGGCCGAGGCGGTGGCGCGGGCCGTCGGCATCGGCGCCGGCGAGGTGATCGCCGAGGTGCTGCCCGAGCAGAAGGTCGACGTCGTCAGGCGGCTTCGGGCAGAGGGACGGACCGTCGCCATGGTCGGGGACGGCGTCAACGACGCGGCCGCGCTCGCCACCGCCGATCTGGGCCTGGCCATGGGCACCGGCACGGACGCGGCGATCGAGGCGAGCGACCTGACGCTGGTGCGCGGGGACCTGCGGGTGGCGGCGGACGCCATCCGGCTGTCGCGGCGCACCCTCGCCACGATCAAGGGGAATCTGGTGTGGGCCTTCGGCTACAACGTGGCCGCGCTGCCGCTGGCCGCCGCAGGACTCCTCAACCCGATGATCGCGGGCGCGGCGATGGCCTTCTCGTCGGTGTTCGTCGTGACGAACAGCCTGCGGTTGAGGGCATTCTCATGACGCGGGTGCGAGAGTCCCTCTAGAGTCCAACGCGAGCCTCACATAAGCTCTTCACAAGGCTCGCGCATCATCCTTACGCTGGATCCTCGATCGCCGTATCGGGCCTCTTGCGTACGTTCAGGACATACGCAGGAGACGCAGATCACAGTGGCGTGAAGGTAACCAACGGAAGGGTTCGTGGGTCTAAGTTGGCGATGTCAGAAGCGTCTTGGGGGGCGTGACTGACATCTGGGAATGTCTTGGGGGACGTTCCCGGGAAACGGCGTTGCCGGGGCACGTACACCGGGGAGCTTTGAGCGGCCCTCCCGTCGGTACGCGTCCCGGCAGACCGCACCGCAGCGGTCTGCCGATTTCTGCTCGTTTTGCTCGCAGCGATTCAGGCGCTGTCCCGCAGACGCCCGGCCGGATCCCGTGGGGGGAATCCGCACCGGGACATGGGAAGGCGCCCTGCAGGTCGGCCCGTGGGGGGACCGACAGCAGGGCGCCTTCCGTTTTTCTTCCGTACGGTGCTCAGCGCTCCTCGACCGGGATGAAGTCGCGCTCCACCACGCCCGTGTAGATCTGGCGCGGGCGGCCGATGCGGGAACCCGGCTCCTTGATCATCTCGTGCCACTGGGCGATCCAGCCCGGCAGCCGGCCGAGCGCGAACAGGACCGTGAACATCTCGGTCGGGAAGCCCATCGCGCGGTAGATCAGGCCGGTGTAGAAGTCCACGTTCGGGTAGAGGCTGCGCTCGACGAAGTAGCTGTCGGACAGCGCGTGCTCCTCCAGCTTGAGAGCGATGTCGAGCAGCTCGTCGTTCTTGCCGAGGGCGGAGAGCACATCGTGCGCGGCAGCCTTGATGATCTTGGCGCGCGGGTCGAAGTTCTTGTAGACCCGGTGGCCGAAGCCCATCAGACGGACGCCGTCCTCCTTGTTCTTCACCTTGCGGATGAAGGAGTCGACGTCGCCGCCGGCGTCGCGGATGCCCTCGAGCATCTCCAGGACGGACTGGTTGGCACCGCCGTGCAGCGGGCCCCACAGCGCGTTGATGCCGGCCGAGATCGAGGCGAACATGTTGGCCTGCGACGAGCCCACCAG
The DNA here is from genome assembly GCF_042869095.1 of Streptomyces sp. NPDC007264. Classification (NCBI taxonomy): domain Bacteria; kingdom Bacillati; phylum Actinomycetota; class Actinomycetes; order Kitasatosporales; family Streptomycetaceae; genus Streptomyces; species Streptomyces sp. NPDC007264. The sequence goes on along the minus strand of NZ_JBIAFD010000023.1, from coordinate 10,995 downwards.
GCGGACCGTGGAGGTCGAACAGTTCTGCTCGTGGTCCGCGTGCAGGATCAGCAGCTTGTCGAGCGCGGAGACGACGACCGGGTCCAGGTCGAACTCCTGCGCGGGGACCGAGAAGGTCATGCGCAGGAAGTTCTGCACGTACCCCAGCTCGTTGCTCGGGTACACGAAGGGGTGGCCGATCGACTTCTTGTAGGCGTACGCGGCGATCGTCGGAAGCTTGGCGAGCAGGCGGATCGTCGAAAGGTCGCGCTGCTTCTCGTCGAAGGGGTTGTGGCTGTCCTGGTAGAAGGTGGACAGCGCGGAGACCACCGAGGACAGCATCGCCATCGGGTGCGCGTCGCGCGGGAAGCCCCGGTAGAAGTTCTTGACGTCCTCGTGCAGCAGGGTGTGCTGGGTGATCTCGTTCTTGAAGGTGGAGAGCTCGTCGACGGTCGGCAGCTCGCCGTTGATCAGCAGGTAGGCGACCTCCAGGAAGGTGGAGCGCTCGGCCAGCTGCTCGATCGGGTAGCCGCGGTACCGGAGGATGCCCTGCTCGCCGTCGAGGTAGGTGATGGCGGATTTGTAGGCCGCGGTGTTCCCGTAGCCGCTGTCCAGGGTGACCAGACCGGTCTGGGCACGGAGCTTCCCGATGTCGAAGCCCTTGTCACCGACGGTGCTGTCGACCACCGGGTAGGTGTACTCGTTGCCGTCGTACCGCAGTACTACAGAGTTGTCGCTCACGTCTTCCCTCACCGACGTAGTGCCTCATCTTCGAGGTGCCCTGACTGTCTCTACGATCCCCCATTTGGCGCATGAAAGTGCACTCGGGGTCGACCATTGGGCTCATCGGCGGCACTGAGTGCCGTCAACTGGCTCATCCTGCCCGTCTCGCCCGGGATGCGGAAGTGGTGTGTGACCTTTGCGACTCGTTTGATCGATCATTTTTTTCGGGGGTCGGCCCAGAGCGTCCCAAAGGGGGCGCCGGCTCAGCCCCGGAGGGGTCGGGGGGACAGCCTGAAGTCCAGGGCGGTGCAGCGCCGGCCCGCCGACACCGTACGCACCGCCTGCCCGATCGCCTTGCGTGAACCGACGAGGACGACCAGCTTCTTGGCGCGGGTGACCGCCGTGTAGAGCAGGTTCCGCTGGAGCATCATCCACGCCCCGGTGGTCACCGGCACGACCACCGCCGGATACTCACTGCCCTGCGAGCGGTGGATGGTCACCGCGTACGCGTGCGCCAGCTCGTCCAGCTCGTCGAATTCGTACGGAACCTCCTCGTCCTCGTCCGTCAGCACCGTGAGGCGCTGGTCGACCGGGTCGAGCGAGGTGACCACGCCCACGGTGCCGTTGAAGACACCGTTGTTCCCCTTCTCGTAATTGTTCCTGATCTGCGTCACTTTGTCGCCGACACGGAAGACGCGGCCGCCGAACCGCTTCTCCGGCACGTCGGGGCGGGCGGGGGTGATCGCCTGCTGGAGCAGGCCGTTGAGGGTGCCCGCTCCGGCCGGGCCGCGGTGCATGGGCGCGAGCACCTGCACGTCCCGGCGCGGGTCGAGGCCGAAGCGGGCCGGGATCCTCCGTGCCGCCACGTCCACCGTCAGTCGGCCGGCCGCCTCCGTGTCGTCCTCGACGAAGAGGAAGAAGTCCTTCATGCCGTCGGTGAGCGGATGCTGCCCGGAGTTGATGCGGTGCGCGTTCGTGACGACGCCGGACTGCTGGGCCTGACGGAAGACACGGGTGAGGCGCACGGCGGGCACGGGGCTCCCGTCGGCGAGCAGGTCCCTGAGCACCTCCCCCGCGCCGACGCTGGGCAGCTGGTCGACGTCGCCGACGAGGAGGAGGTGGGCGCCCGCCGGCACGGCCTTCACCAGCTTGTTGGCGAGCAGCAGGTCCAGCATGGACGCCTCGTCGACGACGACCAGGTCGGCATCGAGCGGGCGGTCCTTGTCGTAGGCCGCGTCGCCGCCCGGCTTCAGCTCCAGCAGCCGGTGGACGGTGGACGCCTCGGCACCGGTCAGTTCGGACAGGCGCTTGGCGGCCCGCCCGGTGGGCGCGGCGAGCACCACCTTGGCCCCCTTGGCGCGGGCGAGTTCCACGATGGACCGCACGGTGAAGGACTTGCCGCAGCCGGGTCCTCCGGTGAGCACGGCGACCTTGCGGGTCAGTGCCAGCCGGACCGCCTCCTCCTGCTCGGGCGCCAGCTCGGCCCCCGTGCGGTCCCCGAGCCAGGCCAGCGCCTTGTCCCAGGCCACGTCCCGGAAGCCTGGCATCCGGTCCTCCTCGGTGCGCAGGAGACGCAACAACTGGGCGGACAGGGAGAGTTCGGCGCGGTGGAAGGGCACGAGGTAGACGGCGGCGACCGGCTCTCCGCCGTCGGGTCCGGGCACCGTCTCCCGTACCACCCCGGGGTCCGAGTCGTCCTCCGGCGGCGCCGCCAGCTCGGCCAGGCACTCGATGACCAGGCCGGTGTCGACCTGCAGGAGCTTGACCGCGTCTGCGATGAGCCGCTCCTGGGGGAGGTAGCAGTGGCCCTGGTCGGCGGACTGGGACAGCGCGTACTGGAGCCCTGCCTTCACCCGTTCCGGGCTGTCGTGGGGGATGCCGACGGACTGGGCGATCTTGTCGGCGGTGAGGAAGCCGATGCCCCAGACGTCGGCCGCGAGGCGGTAGGGCTGGTTCTTGACGACGGAGATGGAGGCGTCGCCGTACTTCTTGTAGATGCGCACGGCGATGGAGGTGGACACCTGGACGGTCTGCAGGAAGAGCATGACCTCCTTGATCGCCTTCTGCTCCTCCCAGGCGTCGGCGATCCTCCTGGTGCGCTTGGGCCCGAGCCCGGGGACCTCGACGAGCCGCTCGGGCTCCTCCTCGATGATCTTCAGCGTGTCGAGGCCGAAGTGCCGGGTGATGCGGTCGGCGAAGACGGGGCCGATGCCCTTGACGAGACCGGAGCCGAGATAGCGGCGGATGCCCTGGACGGTGGCCGGCAGGACGGTGGTGTAGTTCTCCACGGTGAACTGCTTGCCGTACTGGGGATGGGAGCCCCAGCGGCCCTCCATCCTGAGCGACTCCCCCACCTGCGCGCCGAGAAGCGCGCCCACGACGGTGAGCAGGTCACCGGCGCCGCGGCCGGTGTCGACCCGGGCGACCGTGTATCCGTTCTCCTCGTTGGCGTAGGTGATCCGCTCGAGCACACCCTCCAGCACGGCCGTGCGCCGCTCCCCGGCACCGGTCTGCCCCGCCCCGCTCGCCTCCTTGTTCATGACCCGACGCTACCGCCGGGGTGTGACAGCGCGGGAGCGCAGGGGGTGGTACGGCTCGCTCCCGGCCTTGCCCGGCCGACCCCGCCGGAGCCCCGGAAGGCCGGTCGGTCTCGCCTCGTTCCCGGGTCAGGGCCCAGGCCCTGACCCCGGCCCCGGGGCCGGGGCCGGGGCCGGGATGCCGTCGCCGTCGGCGGTGGATCAGGGACTTCGGACCGTACGTGCCCGCGACCGCCTCCGGGGCACCGACCGCCCGGTCCGCGAAGCGGCCTCCAGCTCCGCGCACGCAGACACCACGTCCGGGCGCTGTCCCCCCGCCGAGCCCTCCACGGCGATCCGCACGCGCCGGGTGTGCTCCTCCTCCACCCGTACGGTGGTGCGGTGACGGATCCAGGCCCGTGCCAGTGAGGCGATGGCGGTCAGCGCGGCGAGCGCGGCGTACAGAGCGGGGTGCGGCGCTTCCAGCGGTCCCATGACGATCTCCCGAGTGCAAGGCGGTGGCCGGTTGGCGTTGCCCCAACTCTCAAAGCAGGCGTGGTTTTCCCTCTAGGCTGGGGAAACTCCGGGAAACCGGATGGCTGAGGCAGTGGGGGGATCCATGGCCGGAGGACGTCCGCCGAAGGACGGCGGACCCAAGCGCTACCCGGAACTGGAGGAGCTGGCCGCCTGGTTCCGGCAGGCGATGGCCGACGCGGGGTACGAGAACCCGAACGCGGTCGTCCGCGCCGAGATCGCCCACAAGAACGTCGTGTACGGCATCCACGGAGCGTCCCGGTTCCTCAAACTGGACGTCGTCCGGGCACTGGCCGTCGGGCTGCGGCGCGACCCTGCCGAGGTCGAACCGCTGTGGATCAAGGCCAAGGAAGCCGTGGACCGCGCCGCCGCCGCCCGACATGCCGCCGAGATGCCCCATCTCACCTCCTGGGCCCAGACGCCACTGCCGGAACTTGCCCTGCGCAACCTGATGGAGGCGCAGAGCAGGGCCGTGGAACGGCTGCCCTACGACAAACTCGGCGTGGAGGAGCCGCCGCTGTCCGCGGTGTACATACGGCAGCGGATCCGCGCCTCGGCGCGCAACGGGGACGGCGCCGTGCGAGGCGACACCGGGTCGAACGGGGAGGGCGCGCAGCGGATGGCCGAACCCGGCCGCGGCGACAACGCACAGGTCCTCGAGTCCCTGCTGCCGGTGCCGGACGCGCTGGCCCGGCACGAACACCTGCTGATCACCGCAGAGCCGGGCGCGGGGAAGTCGACGCTCTCCAGCCACGTGGCGTGGACCCTCTCCAGGATCTGGCTGCGCCAGGACAGCAGCCTCGACGCGCCGGTCTCCGAGCCCGTCATCCCGATCCGGGTCGCGGCACGCACCCTCGTCGACCAGAGCGGTTCATGGAGCGCAGTGCTGTGCCAGGCAGCGCGGCGCAGCCTCGGCCGCAGCCTCGTCGCGGACCCCGACCCGGCCCTGTTCGCGGGGCGGGTCCAAGGAGCGAGATGGCTGGTCATGGTGGACGGGCTGGACGAGATCGCCGACCGCGACGCGCGCACGGGCGTCATCCGCACGATCGCACAACACGCCCGCGCCGGCAGCGACTACCGGTTCCTGGTGACGAGCCGACCGCTGCCCGAGTCCGAACTCGCTCCGCTGCGCGGCTCCCTCATCGGCGCGTACGGCATGGAGCCCTTCGGCGCGTCCGAGTTGCGGGACTTCGCGGGCAAGTGGTTCGCGGCGCAGTACGAGGACGACAAGGAACGGGCCCGTGCCGCCGCCGACCGGTTCCTGAACGAGACCGAGGACGGCCGCCTGCACGATCTCGTCCGCAATCCCCTGCTCGCGACGATCGCCGCCGTGAGCGCCACCGTCGACCGGTCCCGTCCCCTGCCCACCAGCCGTCTGAGCCTTTACCAGCGTTTCTGCGAGCACTTGTTCACGCGCGGGGCGAGCGCCTCGACGGTCCGCACGGAGCTGAATCGCCGCTACCGCGACGATCCGGAGCGGCGCGCGTTCCACCTGTGGCTGGACCAGCACAAGCGCGAGGTGCTGGGCGCGCTGGGCAGGTGCCGCATCGAGGGTGAGGGGTCCCTGTCGGAAGCCGCCCTGACATGGGTACGGGAGCACACCGCCGAGGAACGGCGGCTGCCGGCCGGCTGGCACGCGGAGGTCCGAGAGTTCCTCCAGGGCACGGGACTGCTGGTGCCCGAAGAGAAGGACTACAGGTTTCTCCACCACTCCTTCGCGGAGTTCATGGCCGCCCAGGCGTACGCGCTGGAGATCCCGCCGGACTTTCCGGAGGCGGAGGACTGGATTCGACGGGCCTTCAAGGGCGACGAGCGCACCCTCGCGATGTTCGTCTTCTGCATGTGGTCCGAGCGCGCGGGGTGCGGAGCGGACCGCATCGCGGACCAGCTGATGCTCGGCACACGGGGAGGCCACGAGCGGTCTCTGCTGGCGGGACTGCTGCTGGCCGAGGGAGTGCCGATAGGAGAGGCGAACCGGGCGCTGATCCTCGACCGCCTCGAGGCCATAGCGCGCAACGCCGAGGACGAGGACCTCGAAAAGGCGTTCGAGGTGCTCGGGGCCCTCGGCGGGCAGTCGGGCGTTCTCCAGCGGCTGGAACGCATAGCCAGGTCTCAGATGCTGGACCCCATGCTGCGGCTGTACGCCGTCGAGGCGTACAGCCAGGCCGGTGACGCGGACGTGGCCGAGCGCCTGCTCGGCCCGGTGCTCGGCTGGATCTACGGCGGGATCCCCCGGGCCGCCCAGGTGGCCTGCTCCATCGGCGAGGGCGCGCGCGACGCGGTGCGCCGGCGGGCCTGGGCCCTCGTGGAGGGGCCGGAGGCGAACGTCTTCCTGCTGGCCTTTGTCGCCACGGCTCTCGAGCGTCTTGGGCCACCGCAGGAAGCGGCGGAGACGGCTCGCAAGGTGCTGGAGGATCCGCAGGCCCAGACGGCCGACCTGGAGCGGGCCGCGGAGGCATGGCTCAAGGCGCTTCCCTCCGACGCGGCAGCCGTCGCGCACCTGGCCCTCGAACGTCCGGCGGCGGATCAACGGGGCAGGGCAGCCGTCGCCAAGGTGCTGGAAGAACTCGGGGAGCCGGAGGCGGCGGCCCGCATCGCGGGCGAGGTACTCGGCTCGGGCACGTCCGACGCCACGGCACTGACATCGGCGGCCCGCACCTGGGCCAAGGTGCGGGGCGCCGAGGGCCGCGCCGAGGTCATGGCGGCGTTTGCCGGCAGCAGCGCCGACCTGGGCCATGACGTGGACACTCCGGCAGCTCTCCTGTCGTCCGTGGCCGTCTTCTCGGAGGGAACGGAGATCGCCGACTGGGCCCAGGACGTGCTCGGCGAACACCGTTGGGGCGCGCTCTTCGGCGGCAAGGTGGTGTCCGCCTGGCTGGCGGCCGAGGGCGCGGCCGCGGCCGAGGCCGTCATGGAGAGGATCGGTCGGGGCCACCTGCTTGAGGGGTACGCGAGGGCCGAGAGCGCGGAGGCCATGCTCGAGGCGGGGGCACGGCCGGAGGCCGGAGAACTCGCCGAGTGCGCGCTGCGCACTCCCAACCTCTCCCGAGGCCGCTACAAGCAGTCGGCCGACGTGCTGTTCAAGGTCCACAGCGACGACGCGGCCGACCGGCTGCAGGGCATCTGGGCGGAAGGCTCCGGCCTGGACATCAGCGGCGCCTGGTTGCACGGCGTCCTCGACGCCTACTCCGAGCAAGAGGTCGAGGCGCCGCTGATGAGCGTCGCGGTCGGCCGCTTCGCCCGCGAACTCATCGGGCTCGGCACCGCGAACAGCGCGGACGTGATCCTTGCCCTGGACAACCTCAGTGAGGTCGAGAGCCGGGATGCGGTCCCGTACATCGTCGAGACCGCGACGACGCACCCCCGGCTCAGCTGGGCGCACAGATGCGACATCGCCAAAGGGCTGGCCGCGCTCGGGGAACGTGCCGCGGCCCTGGAGGTGTGGCGGCACATGGTGAGCCGTCCCTACCCACCCCAGCACGTGGAACTCCGGCTGCTGATGGACATCGAGGCGGCCGAGGCCACCGAAGAGGCCACGGGCTGGATCCGCGAGCTGATCGCCGACCCGGGCACTTACCCCCCGCGCCGCCTCAGGCTCCGCCAGATACTCGCCTGGCTGACCGCGGCGGAGCCCCGATCCACGCGGGACCCGGCCGAATCCGTCGCCGACGCAGCCTCGGCCACAAGTCCCTGACAGCACGTCAAGGTCCGTGGCACCCGCCTGCCCCGCCCGGCTCGCCCCGGTCAGCTCCTCCACCGGTTCCGGGCGCCTGCATGCGTGCCGCCGCGCGTCCGGCCCGGGCAGCGGCTCCGGACGCGAGCCGCTCCTCCACCTCACCGGCGAACGACTCGCCGCGGTGGAGCAGTCGTCGGCCGAGGTCCATGCCCACGTCGGGGCCGGCGGTGCCGATTCGCCGCGTCCTGCACCTCTCAGTACCGGCAAGCGCTGTTCTCCCGAGCCGGGCTCGGGCCTCCCTCGGGGGTGGAGGACCGGCGGGGGCCGGACCGTCATGGACGCGGTGGCCGACCGGCGGACCGCGACGGCACCGCGCGGCTCAGTGTGCGCCCGCGCGGCTCAGTGTGCGCCCGCGAGCCTCTTCGTCGCCGACTCGATGAACGCGGCCGCCTCCCGTTCGGAGATCTCCACATGATCGACGTCGTTGTGGCCCAGTTCGTAAAGACGCAGGTACTCGGTCGGCTCCCGGTGCAGGTTCCTGGTGAACGCCTCGTCGTGCGTCTCCCCCTCCCTGCCGACAAGACGCCGCCGCACGATCCCGCGTGGGTTGCTGCGGGGACACCCCTCGCTGATCTTCGCGTAGTACGTGATCCGGCCCTCAGCCGCCTCGTCGAGCGCGTCGAGCGTGCCCGGCGCCAGCCACAGGAACGGCTCGGCATCGAGGTTGGACTGGAAACTTCCGTGCGGGATCGTCACGCCGTACAGGTCGATGAACTCCTCGATCGAGTAGCCCCCACCCCGCTCGTACATGCGCAGCAAAGGATCGTACGGGTCGGGGAGGTCCGGGAGCACGTCCTTGCTCTCGGCCTTGAGCGCCGCCCAGCGCACGGCACCCCGGCACGTCCTCGCCGTGGAGGGCGTCGGGACCTTGTGTGCCAGGAACTCCTCCAGCTCGGTTTCCAGCTCCGGGTCCAGCCGGAAGCCGGAGCCGACGAACTCCGTGACGTCGAAGAAGGGCCATTCCTCCTCCGCGCCGTACGCCTGCGCCCAGACGGCGGCGCGCCGCAGGTACTCCCTCATGAGCAGCGCGCGCGAACGGGTGTGGGCGGTGGCCACGTCCCAGTCGCCGTACCAGTCGACAGCACGCAGGCGCTCCAGGACCGCGCGGGGCGGTTCGGCACCGGCAGGGAAGGCACACGCAGCAGCCTTCACCACAGCGCCTCGCGCGGTTCCGTCACGCGTCCGCGCCCCGCCCGCACGGACCCACCGTCTCGTCGCCCGGCATCATCTGCAGCCGCTGCGCGGACACAGGTCACCTCACAACATGTCGGTGAGATCGGGTCCCCGGCCGTCGATCAGGTCCGGCATCTCAAGGCCGTGATCTTCGGCGTGCCCGAAGTACGTCGGATCGCCGGGCTGGGCGCTCCTGCCCAGCAGCGATTCGAGTTCCCGCAGGGCCGCGGCCAGGCGAGGGGCGTTACGCCGCTGGACGTCCGGGTGAGGAATTCCTCTGAAGTCACAATAGCCCCAGATGTCGTGGAACAGGGCGACCTCCGCACCGAGGTGACGCTCGTCCGGGTAGACGGTCAGCGCCACGAGATCCGGCTCCTGGTGCTCCTTGCCCTCGGCGTCGAGCCACGTTCCGGGTCCGGAGACCGTGAGCGCGCCCACCTCGGCCTCCGGGTATGCCGCAGGACGGCATTCCCGGACCCGCTGGGACAGGACGGCCTCATCAAGCGTGCCGCGCAGGGTGAGACTCGTCGTCACGCCGATGCTGCCACGCCCGATGACAAGCCATTTCCATTCCAGTCTGGCCGGCTCCAGCAGCCCGTGTTCCCGCAGTACGGCCGACATGCGTGCAGCGGCCATCAACGCCGCATCGAGGCCGGGCGGCGCGAGGCCGTCCAAGTCCCATTCCCACGAAGCACACTCCTGAGGTGCGCGCATCAACACGGACATGCAGGTTCCTTACGGATAGATCTGGCCGTTGGCCGGGATGGTGACCGAGCCGTCCCGGAAGCGAAGCTGGTAGGTGGCGCCCGTCCTCCTGGCGTAGTACTCCAGGTCCTTGACGGTTCGCTCGGTGAGGGCGGCCCGTGTGTCGTGTACGTCCAACAGGGCCACCTTGGGGCCGTCGATCTCGCCGACCAACTGCTTCTCCGCGATCTTACGAGCGGCGGATGCGACGCCGCCCTCGTGCTGCACGTCCTTGAGCTGGCACCCGTATTTGATCTCGTCACCGGACTTGACAAGGACGTCGAGGTCCAGGCCGCGCTGCGGGTTCTTGTACTCGAAGGCCAGGTCCTCCACTCCGCGCGACTTGAGCTCGGCGGCGTACTCCATCGCTTGGTGAACCGCGGGGAGCATGCCCTTCTGCTTCGTCTGGAAGAGAAGGTCCCGGTAGCCGGGCATTCCCTCGAAGTCTCCGCGAGCGACGTGCTCGGCCACTCCGGCGCCGTAGTCACCCTTGCGTAGCTGGGTGAGCAGGCGCTGCTGATCCTGCGCCGACATCTTGACCCGGTCGAGCGCGGCCTGCACCCCGGCTTCTTGCTCATGGGTCATGGGGCCGGTGGGAGGGCTCGACACGTGCTCGCCCTCACTGAACCGGTCCGGGTCGTTGAAGGGCTGCTCTCCTCCCCCGCCCGGGCCGTCTCCCGAGCCGCCCGCGTTACCGGTGTCACCATGGTCGCCGTCGGCCGGGCCGTCGTGGCCGCCAGTACTTCCAGCGTCGTGGTGGCCAGTCCCACCAGGACCGTCCGTATGGCCGCCCGTGTGGCCGTTCGGCGGTTCATGGCTCGCCGACGGGCCCGCCCCGTGCTCGTGGGCGCCGCCGCCGGGGAGGTGGTCCGCACTTCCGCCCGGCAGGTCGTCGCCCGCGTGGCCGCCGGGGAGGTCGTCGCCCGTGTGGCCGCCCGGCAGGCCGTCGCCCCCGGCGTGCACGGTGGGGGCGTCCCCGCCCGCGTGGACCGTCGGGACGTTCTCGCCGCCCGCGTGCACCGCCGCGTCGTCGCCGGTGCGGCCCACGTCGCCGAGGTCGTTGCCCAGGCTGTCGCCGAGGCGGATGTGCTGACCCGCCTGTTCGGCGGTGTGGGCGCCCGCGCCCACCAGGGCCGGTTCCCTGACCGGGGAGGGTGTGTGCGGCACGTCCGAGCCCGAGGGCGGGGCGAGGTCGGTACCGCCCGGTTCCTTCGGGGCGTCGCCGGCGTGCTGCACGACGTTGCCCTTGTCGTCGAGGATGTTGCCGTGCGGGTCCAGGTACTGCGCCGGGGCACCCTCGGCTGTCGGGAGCTTGGTCGTGCCCTGCGGCAGCACCGTCGCGTCGTGCGGCAGCTGGAAGTTGCCGTCGGGCAGTTTGACCGCGCCGTCGGGGATGACGGAGCCTTCGGGCAGGTGCACGGTGCCGTCCGGCAGCTTCAGCGCGCCCTCGGGCAGGGTGATGGCGTTCTCCGGCAGCTTGGGGATCTCGACGTTGCCGATGCCCTTGAGGGCCTTGGTGACATCGCCGATCTTGGACAGGCCCGCGCCGGCGGCCTTGCCGACATACGTCATCGGGTCGATGACCCGACC
>NZ_JBIAFD010000022.1:0-120715 GCF_042869095.1 Streptomyces sp. NPDC007264 | reverse complement strand
TCAAGGAACGGACGCTTCCTTCGTACTCACCGCAAGAACACTCTCGCGGCTTTCCTCCGGGCGCTTCCCTTCGGTGTTTCCGACTCTATCAGATCCTTTCGGAGCTGATTCCCGGTCAGAGCGGGTCGTCTTTGCGGCTGTTGGGCCGTTCCGACGAGTGAGACTTTAGCGGATTCCCGTCTCCCGAGCTAATCGGGGCCGCGTCCTCACACATGTTCGGACATGGATTCCTCGTTCCGCGAATACACATGCCAATAGGCACGACGACAAGTCGCCGTTGGCGATGAGTACCTGCGGAATGGTCGTCCGGGGACCGACCGGAGTCGGCGCTCACGTCGGACAACCCGGAGAACACTACGGATCGGTCCGGGGCGTGTCAACTCGGCTCCGTACCACGCCGGTGGGAGGTAGTCTCGTCGTCATGACATCGCGTACGTGTACCCAGCAGTGGTGGCCCGCCTGACGGCGGCCGCACTCACGTATGCACTCAACGGCCGCCGCCCCGGCGGCCGTTTCCGTATCTCCCTCCTGAAGGGCGGCCGGCCGGGCGCGGCGGCTCAGACCAGGAGGTGGAGCAATGACACGGGTCTTCAGCGGGATCCAGCCGACCGGGCATCTGACACTGGGGAACTACCTGGGAGCCATGCGCCGGTGGGCCGAGGTGGACCAGCACCAGGCCGACTCCCTTTTCTGCGTCGTCGATCTGCACGCCCTGACCGTGGACCACGATCCGGCGCGGGTGCGCAGGCTCAGCCGGCAGGCGGCGACCCTGCTGCTCGCGGCGGGGCTCGACCCCGAGTTGTGCACCGTGTTCGTGCAGAGCCATGTCGACGAGCACGCGCGGCTGTCGTATCTGATGGAGTGCGTGGCCACGGACGGCGAGATGCGGCGGATGATCCAGTACAAGGAGAAGGCCGCACGGGAGCGGGAGCGGGGCGGGAGCGTGCGGCTGTCGCTGCTGACGTATCCCGCGCTGATGGCGGCCGACATCCTGGCGTACGGGACGGACGAGGTGCCCGTGGGGGACGACCAGACACAGCACGTGGAACTGGCGCGTGATCTGGCGGTGCGGTTCAACCAGCGGTACGGGCACACCTTCGTGGTGCCTCGCGCGACCCCTCCGAAGGTGGCGTCACGGGTCATGAATCTGCAGGTCCCGACATCGAAGATGGGGAAGTCGGACGACTCCGGACAGGGAGTCGTCTATCTGCTCGACGAGCCGGACGCGGTGCGGAAGAAGATCATGCGGGCCGTGACCGACAGCGGGACGGACGTCGTCTACGACCGGGAGGCGCGGCCCGGCGTGGCCAACCTCCTGGAGATCCTGGCCGCGTGCGAGGGGGGCGATCCGGAGACCCTGGGCGCCGCCTACGCGTCCTACGGTGCGTTGAAGAAGGACACCGCGGAGGCCGTGGTCGAGGTGCTGCGGCCCCTGCGGCAGCGGCACAAGGAGCTGTGCGCGGACCCCGGTCATGTGGACGGGGTGCTGCGGGCCGGTGCCCGGCGCGCGAGGGACATGGCCAGACCGCGGGTCGACGAGGCGTATCGGGCCATCGGGCTGCTGCCGGCCGGCTGAGTGCCGCGCGCCCACCGCCGGCGCCCACCGCCGGGACTCGGCGGTGGGCGCGCCGGTCAGCCGGTGCTGCCCGAGGCCAGCTCACGGCTGCGGTCGCGGGCCGCTTCCAGCGCCGCGATCAGGGCAGCCCGTACACCGTGCTTCTCCAGTTCGCGGATCGCGCTGATCGTCGTGCCCGCGGGCGATGTGACGTTCTCGCGGAGCTTCACGGGATGCTCCCCGCTGTCGCGGAGCATCACCGCCGCGCCGATCGCGGACTGGACGATCAGGTCGTGCGCCTTGTCACGGGGGAGGCCGAGCAGGATCCCGGCGTCGGTCATCGCCTCGACCAGGTAGAAGAAGTACGCCGGCCCGGATCCGGAGAGGGCGGTGCAGGCGTCCTGCTGCGACTCGGGGACGCGGAGGGTCTTGCCGACGGCCCCGAAGATCTCCTCCGCGTGGGCGAGGTGGGCGGCGGAGGCGTGCGCACCGGCGGAGATCACGGACATGCCCTCGTCCACCAGGACGGGAGTGTTGGGCATGACGCGGACGACGGGGACGTTCTCGCCGAGGCGTTCCTCGATGGAGGCGGTCGTGATGCCGGCGGCGGCGCTGATCACCAGACGGTCGGCGGTGATGTGCGGGGCCAGTTCGTCCAGGAGCCTGCCCATGTCCTGGGGCTTGGCGGCCAGGATGAGGGTGTCGGCGCGCTTGGCGGCGTCGGCGTTGCCCACGGGTTCGACGCCGTAGCGGGTGCGGAGCTCCTCGGCTCGTTCCGGGCGGCGGGCGGTGACCAGGAGGTCCGCGGGGGCCCAGCCGGCCCGGATCATTCCGCTGAGCAGGGCCTCGCCGATCTTTCCGGTGCCGAGGACTGCGACTTTCTGGGTCATGGTGCGGTGCCCTCCGGGGGTTGCGTCGTCCGATTCATCCTCGCACCGGAAGCGGTGGTGCGGCTCGGGTGTCCGGAGGGCGGGACACGGGTTCGGGTTCGCTTGTGGCCCGGGCCGACCTGGTTGCCTGTGCGGGCGCGGTGGCCCCTGTCGGCGCGGTGAGTGGTGGGCGCGGTGGTGGGCGCGAGGGGATCAGACCGTCCTGCGTCGCAGCGTCGCCGCCCCCAGTCCCAGCACCAGCAGTGCGCACCCCGCCACGACCAGCACGTCCCGCACGAACGTGGCCGTCATCTCCGTGTGCCGGAGGACCTCGTTCATGGCGTCCACCGCATAGGACATCGGGAGCACGTCGGAGATCGCCTCCAGGGCCGGGTGCATGGCGGAGCGGGGGGTGAACAGTCCGCACAGGAGCAGCTGCGGGAAGATCACCGCCGGCATGAACTGGACCGCCTGGAACTCCGAGGCGGCGAAGGCCGAGACGAACAGGCCCAGGGCCGTGCCGAGCAGGGCGTCCAGGAGGGCCACCAGGAGCAGGAGCCAGGCGGAGCCCGTGACGTCCAGGCCCAGGAACCAGACCGCCAGGCCGGTCGCCAGGGCCGACTGGATGATCGCCACGGAGCCGAAGGCGAGGGCGTAGCCCGCGATGAGGTCGCCCTTGCCCAGGGGCATCGCGAGGAGGCGTTCCAGGGTGCCGGAGGTGCGCTCGCGCAGGGTCGCGATCGACGTCACCAGGAACATCGTGATCAGTGGGAAGATCCCGAGCAGCGAGGCCCCGATGGAGTCGAAGATGCGCGGACTGCCGTCGAAGACGTAGCGCAGCAGGAACAGCATGAGGCACGGCACGATCAGCATCAGCGCGACGGTGCGCGGGTCGTGGCGGAGCTGGCGCAGTACCCGGGCGGCCGTCGCCGTCGTACGGGAGCGGTTGAGGGCGCTGCCCGTCGGCTGCGGGAGGGGCATGGTCATCGGGTCGTCTCCTTTCCGGCGCCGCTCTTCGCCGCGGCCTCGTCCACCAGGTGCAGGAACGCCCCCTCGACCGTCTCGGCTCCGGTGCGGGTGCGCAGTGCGTCCGGAGTGTCGTCGGCGAGGATCTCGCCCTCGCGCATCAGCAGGAGACGGTGGCAGCGCTCGGCCTCGTCCATGACGTGGGACGAGACGAGGAGCGTGGCGCCCCGGTCGGCCGCGATGGTGTGGAAGAGGTTCCAGAGGTCACGGCGCAGGACCGGGTCGAGCCCGACGGTCGGCTCGTCCAGGACGAGGAGTTCCGGGGTGCCCAGGAGCGCGACCGCGAGCGAGACGCGGCTCCGCTGCCCGCCGGAGAGGGTGCCGGCGAGGGCGTCGGCGTGCGAGGCGAGGTCGATGTCGTCGAGGACGCGGGCGATGTCGCGGCGGCGGTCGGCGGCGGTGGCTCCCGGGTCCAGGACCGAGGCGAAGTAGTCGAGGTTCTGTCGGACGGTCAGGTCGTCGTAGACGGAGGGCGCCTGGGTGACGTAACCGATCCGGGAGCGCAGGGCGGGGTCGCCCGCGGGGCGGCCGAGGACGTCCAAGGTGCCGGTGACCTTGGCCTGGCTGCCGATGATCGCGCGCATGAGGGTCGTCTTGCCGCAGCCCGAGGGGCCGAGCAGGCCGGTGATCTGGCCTCGGGGCACGGAGAAGCCGAGGCCGCGCAGGACCGTGCGGGAGCCGCGTACGACGGTGAGGTGTTCGGCGCGGACGGCGGGAGCGGGGGCGGCGGACCGCGGGTTCGGGAGGCCGGGTGGATGCCGCCGACGAATATTCATCATGCGATGAATACTGCGCGCGGCGTCGATCGACCGTCAAGGGCCTGACGGACCCGCGGCATTGTGTGACGGATCTCATCGGTGGCTCGAGGTGGCTCGAGGTGGCTCGCTCACGGTCGCCTCGCCACGACGAGTTCGACGTCGTAGACCTCCTCGACGAGGCCGCCCGGGAAGACCTTCAGGAGGTGTTCCCGCTCCTCGGCGAGGAAGGTGTTCGCCCCCTCCTCGCCGAGGACGAGGAAGATCGAATGGCTGCCGATGTTCGCCAGATGGGTGTCGAGGGGGACCGTGCGGCTCCAGCGGACGACACGGTGGGTGTGGGCCGGGACCACGGGGGCGCCGGCGAAGGCCCGTTCGGTCCGGATGCCGCCGGCACCGCTCTTGGAGGCTTGCCCGGTGCCGAAGAACCTCCTGACGCGCTCCGCCTGCTCGGCGATCCACGGGACGTCCCCGGCGTCCGTGTTCCACCACAGCGCGAGCGCCCCGCCCGGGCGCAGGACGCGCAGGGCCTCCGGGACCGAGCGGACCGGGTCGGTCCAGTGCCAGGACTGGGCGTAGGTGAGGACGTCGGCGGAAGCGGCGGCGAGGGGGAGGGCGTTGCCGTCGCCGCGCACGAGGGGCACGGCGGGGAGGGCCCGGCGGAACTGCGCCGCCATGCCGTCGCCCGGTTCCACGGCGACCACGTGGGCGCCGCGGTCCCGGAGCAGGGCGGTGGCGATACCGGTACCGGCACCGATGTCCGCGACCCGGGCGCCGGCCAGGGGGCGGCCGGCGAGGTCCTCCAGGGCGTCGAGGAGCGCGGGCGGGTAGGAGGGGCGGTTCGCGGCGTACTGGGCCGCGGCGGCGTCGAAGGAACGGGCCCGGGCGGAGTGGGAGGGGGCGGAAGAGGCGGAGGAGGCGGTCATACCCCCATGGTGGTGGGCGGCCGGGCCGCACGGCGGCAGGAATCCGGGGCGCCGGTCAGGGGCTCCGGTCAGGGGCTCCGTCTGCGGGACGGGTTGCCAGTGCGGCGGGAAGCGCGCTTCTCGTGCGCGGCGCGGGCCGTCTCGTACTCCTCGCGGCGCGCCTTCTCGCCGGGGGCCTCGCTGAGCGAACGGACGAAGTAGGCGAGCAGCGAGCCCACGAAGCCGATCGCCAGGAGGCCGCGCAGGCGCGCCTGGCGGTCCGGGTCGGGGCGCTCGGTGAAGGCCCCCCATGTGTGGCCGAACGCCAGCGCGCTGCACACGGCGAACATCACCACGACCATCAGGGTCACCGGCTTGCCGACGTCCGCGATCTGCAGGCCCTGGTAGGCGAAGCGCAGCACGAGACACGAGACGGCGGCGGCCGCGAGGGAGCCGACGCAGACGGCGAGGCGACGGATCGGGTAGCCGCCGTCGTGCTCGACCCAGGTCGTGCCGAAGTAGCGGATCGGTTCGGGTCGGGGGCCCCGGGGGGTGGCCGGAGTGCCGTTCTCGTCGCTCACGCGTCGATTATCACTCCGGCCACGACCGGGGTTCCGCCGCCCCTGGGTCAACCGCAGCGCGAGGCCACGTAGCCGTCGCTGCCCGTGTTCACGTACGCGTCCGAGACGTACTCACCGTTGTCGATGTTGTCCCAGATGTTGCTGGTGCCGTACGGGCCCGTCACCGTCGTGCCCGTTGTCTGGCAGAAGATCGGCACTTTCGCACCGGAGGGCAGGACTGTGACGACCGTGTAGTCGGTGCCCGGGCCGCTGCGGACGTTGAGCTGGACGCCGGGTGCCACGGGGTAGTAGGTCAGCGCCGAGGCGGACATGGGCGAGCCCAGCACCATGAGGAGGGCGCCTGCGGCGGAGCCCGCCAGCAGAACCGATCTGCGCATCCTGGGTGTCATCTCATTCTCCCGTTCGGGCGTCAGGCGCAGCGCGAGGCCACGTAGCCGTCGCTGCCCGTGTTCACGTACGCGTCCGAGACGAACTCGCCGTTGCTGATGTTGTCCCAGATGTTCGACGTGCCGTACGTGCCCGTCACCCATGTACCCGGTGTCTGACAGTAGATCGGCACGTAGGCGCCCTCGTTCAGGACGCGAACGATGGGGTAGCCGGTCCCGGGGCCGCTGCGGACGTTGAGCCGGACGCCCGGCGCGACCTGGTAGTAGCGCAGGGCCGCGGTCGTGGCCGTCGCCACGGACTCCGTTTCCTGGCCACCGGCTTCTTCGACTCGGTCGACAGACATGGAAAACCTCCCCCGTTGAGCCCCATGACCGCCATGGGGCCCCGTTGATTCCCTCGCATCACGCCGCGAAACATGCGTGTACAACTCGCACGCGGAGGCTAGCAAGCCGCCTCGGTCTCGCACATGTCATCGACTAGGCTCCGTGCGTCGCGCGCGCACGAAGAGCACGGGGGTGGTCCATGACACCACAGCGCAACACCGAAGCGGGCGCGGAAGCGGAACTTCCCGAGTACGCCGGCCAATACCATCTGGAGTCCTGCCTGGGCTCCGGCGGCATGGGTGTGGTGCATCTGGCCCGGAGCACCTCGGGCATGAAGCTCGCGGTGAAGGTCGTACACGCCGAGTTCGCCAAGAATCCCGAGTTCAGGGGGCGTTTCCGGCAGGAGGTCGCCGCGGCGCGGAGGGTGAGCGGTGCCTTCACCGCGCCCGTGGTCGACGCCGATCCGGAGGCCGCGCGGCCGTGGATGGCCACGCTGTTCATTCCCGGCCCGACGTTGGCCGAACAGGTGAAGCGGAACGGCCCCATGCCCCCGGATCAGTTGCGCAGGCTGATGGCCGGGCTCGCGGAGGCGCTGCGCGACATCCATCGGGTCGGGGTCGTGCACCGGGACCTGAAGCCCAGCAATGTGCTGCTCGCCCAGGACGGGCCGAAGGTCATCGACTTCGGCATCTCCCGTCCGAAGGACAGCGAACTGCGCACCGAGACGGGGAAGTTGATCGGCACGCCGCCCTTCATGGCGCCCGAGCAGTTCCGTCGGCCGAGGGAGGTCGGCCCCGCCGCCGACATCTTCGCGCTCGGGTCGGTGCTGGTGCATGCGGCCACGGGGCGCGGGCCGTTCGACTCCGACAGCCCCTACATCGTCGCCTACCAGGTCGTGCACGACGAGCCCGATCTGACGGGCGTGCCGGAGAACCTCGTGTCGCTGGTGCTGCGCTGCCTCGCCAAGGAGCCGGAGGACCGGCCCACGCCGGATGAGCTGATGCACGAGCTGCGGTCGGTCTCGGCGTCGTACGACACGCAGACGTTCATACCGGCACAGCGGACCGGTGAAGGACCGAGGTCTGAGCCGCCCGTCGAGGAGCCGGAACAACGGCCGGGCCGTCGGCGCAAGCAGGTGGCCCTGGCAGCCGGTGCGCTCGTGCTGACGGTGGGCGGTGCGTTCGCCGGGGTCCAGTGGCTCGGCGACGGCGGTCCCTCACCGGCCCGGGCCGGCTCTCGGACCGCACCGGCCGGCTTCAGGCCGTGGGAGGCCAAGCCGGTGCCGGGGGAAACGGTGATGGCCCAGTGTTCGTACGGGGGCGGGAAGCTGCTCTGCGCGCAGTCCGGAGTGGTCTTCGCGCTCTCCCCCTCCGACGGCAGGCTGCTGTGGCGGCGTTCCCTCGGCAACGCCCCCATGAGCGGCCCCCCGGTCATGTCGGGTGGACTGGTGCAGGTGTCGACACGGGACAACCGGCGCGTGGAGGCCCTCGGTCCCGACACCGGCAGGTCCCGCTGGCAGCAGGACCTGCCGGTGGAGAGGGGGATGGAGTACGCCGGCGGCATGCTCCTGCTCACGCACGCCGACGGGATGGTCACGGGCCTGGACAGCGCGTCGGGCGACGTGAAGTGGGCACGGCGGATTCCGGGCCAGAGCACGCCGTACTTCTCGTCGTTCGCCGGGGACCCGCTGGCGTATGCCACGAGTACGTCCGACGACGGGACGAGCACCCGGATCACCGCGGTGGATCCGGTCACGGGCACGGTGCGCTGGGAGGCGCGGCTGGAGGGAACGCTGAAGCCCGTCGGCACCCGGAGCGGATCGGTCTTCTTCCTCGCCGTCGACAGCCGCTACGAGGAGGCGGAGGCCGTCGTCCGCTACACCCCGGGATCCAAGGTGTCGCGCCGGGTGCCCCTGCCCGTCCATCGCCAGGACGCCCAGGTCACCCTGCACGGGGACGTCGTCTACCTGCTTGCCACCGGGGGGGCGCTGGAAGCCGTCGATGTGCAGGCGCGCAAGCGGCTGTGGCACCTGGAAACGTCCGTGAGTCGTGGATCGGCGCCGTCGGCCGACAGCGCCCACGTGTTCCTCACCGCGGCCGACGGGCGGCTGCTCGCCGTCGACGCCCGTAGCGGAAGACTCGTCGGACAGACCCCGCCGCGGCTCGCCGCGAACGGGGGCGGGGTCGAGGCCGCCCTGCCCCGGCCCGTACTCGCCGACGGCCACGTCTACACCAGCGCCCCCGACGGCACCGTCTTCGGCGTGGACGGGCGCGATCCGTCGCGGTGGTGACGTACGTGAGGGCCGCCCCTGGCGGAGCGACCCTCACGGCACGGACCCTCAGCCGAGCTTCGTCACGTCCCGCACCGCGCCCTTGTCCGCGCTCGTCGCCATCGCGGCGTAGGCGCGCAGGGCGGCCGTGACCTTGCGGTCGCGGTTCGCGGGGACGTAGGCGCCGTTCAGGGCGGCGCGGCGGTCGGCCAGTTCCTCCTCGCCGACCAGGAGGTCGATCGCGCGGTTCGGGATGTCGATGCGGATGCGGTCGCCGTCCCGGACCAGGGCGATCGTGCCACCCGAGGCCGCCTCGGGGGACGCGTGGCCGATGGACAGGCCCGACGTGCCACCGGAGAAGCGGCCGTCCGTGATCAGCGCGCACGCCTTGCCGAGTCCCCGACCCTTCAGGTACGAGGTCGGGTACAGCATCTCCTGCATGCCCGGGCCGCCCTTGGGGCCCTCGTAGCGGATGACGACGACGTCGCCCTCCCTGACCTGCTTGGTCAGGATCTTCTCGACGGCCTCGTCCTGCGACTCGCAGACGACCGCCGGGCCCTCGAACGTCCAGATCGACTCGTCGACGCCCGCCGTCTTCACCACGCAGCCGTCGACCGCGAGGTTCCCCCTGAGGACGGCCAGGCCGCCGTCCTTGGAGTACGCGTGCTCGACGGAGCGGATGCAGCCGTTCTCGGCGTCCTCGTCCAAGGCCTCCCAGCGCTCGGACTGGGAGAACGCCTCGGCGGAGCGGACACAGCCCGGAGCCGCGTGCCACAGCTCCACCGCCTCGGGGGACGGGGAGCCGCCGCGGACGTCCCAGGTCTTCAGCCAGTCCGCGAGGGAGGGGCTGTGCACGGCGTGGACGTCCTCGTTCAGCAGGCCCGCCCGGTGCAGTTCGCCGAGGAGCGCCGGGATGCCGCCGGCGCGGTGCACGTCCTCCATGTAGTACGTGCGGTTCTTCGCGACGTTCGGGGCCACCTTCGCCAGGCAGGGCACCCGGCGCGAGACCTGGTCGATCTCCGCCAGGCCGAAGGGGACACCCGCTTCCTGGGCGGCCGCCAGCAGGTGCAGGATCGTGTTGGTCGAGCCGCCCATCGCGATGTCCAGGGCCATCGCGTTCTCGAAGGCGGAGAAGGTCACGATGGAGCGCGGCAGGACCGTCTCGTCGTCCTGCTCGTAGTAGCGGCGGGTCAGGTCCATGACCGTGCGGGCGGCGTTCTCGTACAGCGCCCGGCGGGCCGTGTGCGTGGCGAGGACCGAGCCGTTGCCGGGGAGGGAGAGGCCGATCGCCTCGGTGAGGCAGTTCATCGAGTTGGCCGTGAACATGCCGGAACAGGAGCCGCACGTCGGGCAGGCGTTCTCCTCGATGCGGAGGATGTCCTCGTCGGAGATCGTGTCGTTGGCGGCGTCGGCGATCGCGTCGATCAGGTCGAGGGAGCGGACGGTGCCGTCGACCAGGGTGGCCCGGCCGGCCTCCATCGGACCTCCGGAGACGAAGACCGCCGGGATGTTCAGGCGCAGCGCCGCCATCAGCATGCCCGGGGTGATCTTGTCGCAGTTGGAGATGCAGACCAGGGCATCGGCGCGGTGGGCCTCCACCATGTACTCCACGCTGTCCGCGATCAGGTCGCGGGAGGGCAGGCTGTAGAGCATGCCGCCGTGGCCCATCGCGATGCCGTCGTCCACCGCGATCGTGTTGAACTCGCGCGGGATGCCGCCCGCCTCCGTGATGGCCTCGCTGACGATCCGGCCCACCGGCTGGAGGTGGGTGTGACCCGGCACGAATTCCGTGAAGGAGTTGGCGACCGCGATGATCGGCTTCCGTCCGATGTCCGCACCGGGTACACCGGAGGCACGCATCAGGGCACGGGCGCCCGCCATGTTGCGGCCGTGGGTGACTGTGCGGGACCTCAGCTCGGGCATCGTCGCTCGCTCCTTCGGAGAGTTCTGACTCACATCGAGCCTACGCCGGTGCTCCAAGGGCCGGACACGATGTCCGGGATACGGGATGTGTGTCTCGGGCTGCGGCCGGCCGCCGGGAGTGGCGCGCCCTCGTGGACCGGGGGACCCCGGCCTCAGGGGTTCGTCAGGTGCCCCTGCACGACCGGCGCCAGCCGCGCCACCAGGTGTTCCAGGTCCGCCGACGCCACCGGCTCCGCCTTGATCACGTACCGCAGCATCGCCACCCCGACCAGCTGTGCGGCCGCCAGCTCCGCGCGCAGTTCGGGGTCCGGCACGTCCAGCTGTCCCGCGACCCGGCGCATCAGCTGCGCGGTGACCAGGCGGCGGAAGACTGCGGCCGCGGTCTCGTTGGTCACGGCGGAGCGGACGACGGCCAGCAGCGGCTTACGGGTCACGGGGTTCTCCCAGACGCCGAGCACGAACCGGGTCAGGCGCTCGCCGACGGCGTCACGGGGGCCGTCGGAGACCACGTCCGGCGCCTTCAGAGCGGGCGCGAAGACGATCTCGATGGCCGCTTCGAAGACCTGCTCCTTGGTGCCGAAGTAGTGGTGCACGAGCGCGGAGTCGACCCCGGCGGCCTTGGCGATGCCGCGTACGGACGCCTTCTCGTAGCCGCGCTCGGAGAACTCCTCGCGGGCCGCCTCCAGGATGCGGTCCCGGGTGGCCGGGGCCGCCGCCGTCTCCGTACGGCTGGGCCGTCCCCGGCCGCGGCGCACACGGCTCGCTCCGGTCACCGGCACAACCCCCCGCTCCTCCGCGTCCCGCCCGGCCCCCTCGCCCGCGCCCCCCTCGCCCGCCTCCCGCTCACCTGCGGGGGACCTTCGCGGCCGACGCGAGGTGGAGACGCGTGAAGGCGAGGGCTTCCGCGAGGTCGGCCTCCCGCTCGGCGCTGGACATGGCGCGGCGGGTGTTGACCTCGATGACGACGTGCCCGTCGAAGCCGGTGAGCGCCAACCGCTCCAGGACCTCGGCGCAGGGCTGGACGCCGCGGCCGGGCACGAGGTGCTCGTCCTTGCTGGAGCCGTTGCCGTCGGCGAGGTGGACGTGGCCGAGGCGCTCGCCCATGCGGTCGAGCATCCGCAGGGCGTCGGTGCGGGCCGTCGCGGCATGGCTGAGATCGATCGTGAAGTGGCGGTAGTCGTCCCCGGTGACGTCCCAGCCGGGGGCGTAGGCGAGCATCTCGCGGTCGCGGTAACGCCACGGGTACATGTTCTCGACGGCGAACCGCACATCCGTCTCGTTCGCCATGCGCCAGACGCCTGCCACGAAGTCACGGGCGTACTGGCGCTGCCACCGGAAGGGCGGGTGGACGACGACGGTGTCGGCGCCGAGCTTCTCGGCTGCGGCCCGGGCGCGCTGGAGCTTGACCCACGGATCGGTGGACCAGACACGCTGGGTCACCAGCAGGCACGGTGCGTGCACGGCCAGGATGGGGATCCGGTGGTGGTCGCTGAGCCGGCGCAGCGCCTCTATGTCCTGGCTGACCGGGTCGGTCCACACCATGACCTCGACCCCGTCGTACCCGAGGCGCGCCGCGATCTCGAAGGCCGTCGCCGTCGACTCCGGATAGACGGAAGCCGTCGACAGGGCGACCTTCGCATCCGGGATGCGCACTACAGGTTCTGCCACGAAGGACAGGGTACGGGGCGTCGCGTTGACATGGAGGGCCTGATGCGGCAAGAGGGCTGTGGCAAGGGGCACAGCAGACGATTGCCGCCACCGCTCGGGCGCGGTGTCGCACCCCCCGCTCCCGCCGCCCCGTGGCCGCGCGCCCCGTCGGCGTCCCGCCCGGCCGCGCCCCGTCGGCGCCCCGTCGGCGTCCCGCCCGGCCGCGCCGCGTCGGCGCCCCGCCCCCACGGCCCCGGCTGCCCCGCGGCCCTGGGCCCGGCGGCCCGCGGCCCTGGGCCCTGGGCCCCGTCGTCATGACGGGGCCGGGCGGACCTAGGCCGTCACCATGTGGTCGAGGCGCCGCAGGATCACACCCTCCCGCAGCGCCCACGGGCAGATCTCCAGCGCCTCCACCCCGAAGAGGTCCATCAGCCCCTCCGCGACCAGCGCCCCGGCGAGGAGCTGGCTCCCGCGGCCTTCGGAGACGCCCGGCAGGTCCTCGCGTTCGTCGTAGGTCATCCCGGCCAGCCGCGGCACCCACGCCTCCAGGGACTCCCGCTTCAGCTCGCGCTGCACGTACAGGCCCTCGGCCGAGCGTGCCGCCCCGGCGATGCGGGCGAGCTGCCGGAACGTCTTGGAGGTGGCGACGACGTGGTCGGGCGCCCCGATGCGGCTGAACTCGCCGACCGTGCGGGCGATCTCCGCCCGTACATGGCGGCGGAGCGCCTTCACATCGGCCGGATCCGGCGGGTTCCCGGGCAGCCAGGCCGCGGTGAGCCGGCCGGCCCCCAGGGGCAGCGACACCGCCGCGTCGGGTTCCTCGTCGATGCCGTACGCGACCTCCAGCGAGCCGCCGCCGATGTCGAGGACGAGCAGCTTGCCGGCCGACCAGCCGAACCAGCGGCGGGCCGCCAGGAACGTCAGCCGTGCCTCCTCCTCGCCGCTCAGCACCTGGAGCTCGACGCCGGTGGCCGCCTTGACCCGGGTCAGCACGTCGTCCGCGTTGCTCGCCTCCCGGACCGCGGAGGTGGCGAACGGCAACAGGTCCTCGACGCCCTTGTCCTCGGCCGCCTGCAGGGCGTCCAGGACGACGGCGATCAGCCTGTCGACCCCTTCGGTGCCGATGGCACCGCTGTCGTCGAGCAGTTGCGCGAGCCGCAGCTCCGCCTTGTGCGAGTGCGCGGGCAGCGGGCGCGCGCCGGGGTGCGCGTCCACC
This sequence comes from Streptomyces sp. NPDC007264, assembly GCF_042869095.1. NCBI lineage: Bacteria > Bacillati > Actinomycetota > Actinomycetes > Kitasatosporales > Streptomycetaceae > Streptomyces > Streptomyces sp. NPDC007264. The sequence goes on along the minus strand of NZ_JBIAFD010000022.1, from coordinate 107,259 downwards.
ACCAGCAGATGCACCGTGTTGGAACCCACGTCGAGGACACCGAGTCTCATGCACGGAACGCTACTGCCAGTCCGCCGGTCCTCGGTCCTGAGAGTGATGCGGGGCCGCTTACCCTGGATGCGTGCCAAAGACGAAAAAGGCGAAGACCGACAAATCCTCCAGGGGATCGAAGGATTCTTCGCAGGCGAGGGCGTCCGGGCCCGCGAAGGCCCCGAAGGTGAGCGACGAGAAGGGGCTCGACTTCGCGCGTGCGTGGGTGGAGTTCCCGGATCCCGCCGACGACGAGCAGGTGTTCCGCTGCGACCTGACATGGCTGACCTCGCGCTGGAACTGCGTCTTCGGGAGCGGCTGCCAGGGCATCCGGGAGGGCCGTGCGGACGACGGATGCTGCACCCTGGGGGCGCACTTCTCGGAGGAGGACGACGAGAAGCGGGTGGCCGCGCACGTGGCACGGCTGACGCCGGAGATCTGGCAGCACCATGACGTGGGCACGGAGACCGGCTGGGTCGTGGAGGACGACGAGGGTTCGCGGCAGACCCGCCCCTACCAGGGCTCGTGCATCTTCCAGAACCGGCCCGGGTTCCCGGGCGGGGCCGGCTGCTCGCTGCACATCCTGGCGCTGCGGGAGGGGCGCGAGCCGCTGGAGACCAAGCCGGACGTCTGCTGGCAGCTGCCGGTGCGGCGGACCTACGACTGGATCGAGCGGCCCGACGACACCCGGGTACTGCAGGTGTCGATCGGCGAGTACGACCGCCGGGGCTGGGGGCCGGGCGGTCACGACCTGCACTGGTGGTGCACCTCGGCGACGTCGGCGCACGGCGCGGGCGAACCGGTGTACGTCTCCTACCGGGCCGAGCTGACCGAGCTGATGGGCAAGGCGGGGTACGACCGCCTGGCAGGGCTGTGCGAGCAGCGGCTGGCGTCGCAGGGGCCCCTGGTGGCTCCGCATCCCGCGGATCCGGAGGTCTGACCGGGCGGCGGGGCGCGCCGGCGACCGCGGAGGCTCCCGGTGCTCAGGTGACGCCTCGCGGTGCGGGCGCTTCTTGGTGCTCGGGTGGCGCCTCCCGGTGCGGGCGCCTCGCGGTGCTCAGGTGGCGTCTCCCGGTGCGGGCGCCTCTTGGCGCTCGGGGCGCCGCGTCCCGGTGATGGGCACGCCGCGTCCCGGTGATCGGGGAGCCGTGCCCTGGCCATCTGGGCGGCGCCCCGGTGCTCGGAGCGCCGCGCCCCGGCCGGCGGGGCGGCGTCTCGGTGCTCGGGGTGGCGCGTCCCGCATCTTCCGGGTCAGGCGGGTCAGGGCGCCTATGAGGCCGGGCTCGGGGAGCCGCTGTCGGTGGGCGGGGGCGTCGACGAGGGCGGGTCGGTGGCGGGCGGACTCGTGGGCGACGGGTCCGTCGGGGTCGGGGCGCTGGGCGTGGGGTCGGGGGCGGTCGGCGTCGGATCGCCCGGCCCGGGATCGGACGGGGTGGTGTGCGTGGGGGTCGGGTGCGGGTCGGACGGGTCCGCCGCCCCGTACCCGTCGATCGTGACCACGGCGTCCGCGGGAGTCACGGCCACGCGCGCGTGCCAGGGGCCGGACGGCTCGTGGAGGTGGTCGACGTAGACCCGTACCGTGAACGACTCGCCGGGCCCGAGCGTCCCGGAGGAACGGTTCATGTAGAGCCAGGAGGCACCCGTCGACACCGACCAGCGGACCGGTGAGCCGCCGGAAGCCGTCAGCTTGACGAGGGTCGTGGTGCCGTCGCTGCCGGCCGTCACCGCGAGGCGTCCCGCTCCCGCGCCCGACTTCACGCCGAGGACCTCGACGGAGACGTCGGGCGAGCGGCCGTCCTTGCCGAAGCGGGTGTCGGGTCTCGCGCTGGCGTTGCCCGCGTTCTCGTAGCCGCCCGGGCCCTCGCCGCCGAGGGTGTCGGGGCCGTGCGCCTCGGTCGCGGTGGCGGGGCGGCCGTCGGTGCCCTCGCCGACGAGGGGCGCACCGCGGTAGGCGGCCCACAGGGCGAGGACGGGGGCCGCGACCACGGTGGCGACGACGGTCGTCGTGACGGCACGTGCACGCAGCCGGTCGCGGCGGGCCGCGTGGTCCTTGGGGTCCATGGGGAAGCCGCGCCGGTCGAAGCGGGGGGCACCGCCACGCGCGCGTGAGGCATGGGCCGTCGCGACGCCCAGGGCCGCGCGCGGGGCCTCGACGACGGGGAGCGCGTCGGGGGTGACGCTGGTTCCCGGCCAGGTGCCGGGGACCGCGCGCTCGGCGGTGCGGCGGCAGCGCGGGCAGTCGTCGACGTGCCGGACCAGCTCGCGGCGCAGGGTGGCGTTGAGGACCAGCTGCTGGTCGCCGGTGAGGCGGGCGACGCCCGGACAGGTGCCGGTCTCGACGACGGCGAGGGCGGCACGGGTGCGCTCGACCTCGCAGGCGCCCGACGCGAGGAGTTCCCGGGTGGAGGCGAGGTCCATGCCCAGCACCGCGGCGACCTCGTGGGCGGCGAGCTGGTGGCGTACCGCGAGTTCGAGTGCCTCGCGCTGTTCGGGGGTGGTGCCGGCGGCCTCGGGCCAGGCCAGCTGCACCAGTTCCCGACGGCGCAGCTCCTGGAGCTGCTCGGGAACGGGCGCGGCGCCGATCGCCGCGGCGGCGCGCCGGTCGGCGGCCTCCTTGCGCGCGCGGTGGCCGCGATCGCGCCCGGCGGCGTGGCCGGCCTGGTGACGGCGCCGGGCCTCGGCGAGCCGGCGCAGACAGGACCAGCGGGCGAGGGCGTACAGCCAGGCACGGCGGTCGTCGGGACTCTGCGGGCCGCGTGTGCCGCGGCGCTCGGCGAGCGCGAGGGCATCCCCCAACGCGCCGGTCGCCGCGTCGTGGTCGCACAGCACGGAGAGGCAGTAGGTGAAGAGGCCGTCCAGGTAGGGCTCGTAGCGGGCGGGCGGCCGCTGTGCCGTGGTGCGGATGCTCGCGCCACGAGGAGCGCTCCCCCGCTTGCGCGTTTCCTCGCGCGCCGGGTGTGCGCCGGTGGCGTGCTCTGAGGTGTCCGGCCTGCTGCTCATCACCCGTGCGACCGTAGGCGCCCAGGGGTGGCGCCTTCTCCCCCCTTGCGCACTTTTACTCCGTACGGGTGAAACGATCCCCCGTACGAGGACAGGAACGTGCGATTCCACGGCTCGTGGGGGGCGCTGCGCGCCTGGAGTCTACGCGCAGGTGGGCGGCGCGTCCGGCCGGTTCGCCGGGCTCGCCGCCGAACGGGGCGGCGGCGGACAGGGCCGCGACGGACGGGGGGCAGCCGACAGGCTGGCGACGGACGGGGGCGGCCGACAGGGCCGCGACGGACGGGGGCGGCCGACAGGGCCGCGACGGACGGGCCGGCGAACGGGGCCGCGGACGGGCCGACGAACGGGGCCGCGACGGACGGGCCGGCGAACGGGGCCGCGACGGACGGGCCGGCGGACGGGCACGGGCACGGATGGAGTCCGGGGAGCCCCGCCCGGTCGACCCCGCACACGTGAGTCCCGGAGTGTCGGTGTGCTCGGCTACGGTTTCGTCCATGGCTGCCCGTACCAAGACCACCAAGGACCGTCCGTCCTACCGCTGCACCGAGTGCGGCTGGCAGACGGCCAAGTGGCTCGGCCGCTGCCCCGAGTGCCAGGCGTGGGGGACGGTCGAGGAGTACGGCGCGCCCGCGGTGCGCACGACCGCCCCGGGCCGGGTGACCAGCTCGGCCCTGCCCATCGGGCAGGTCGACGGCCGGCAGGCCACCGCCCGTTCCACCGGCGTGCCCGAGCTGGACCGCGTCCTCGGCGGCGGGCTCGTGCCGGGCGCGGTGGTGCTGCTCGCCGGCGAGCCCGGCGTCGGCAAGTCGACGCTCCTGCTGGACGTCGCGGCCAAGGCGGCGAGCGACGAGCACCGCACGCTGTACGTCACGGGCGAGGAGTCGGCGAGCCAGGTGCGGCTGCGGGCCGACCGCATCCGGGCCATCGACGACCACCTCTACCTGGCGGCGGAGACCGATCTCGCGGCGGTGCTGGGTCACTTGGACGCGGTCAAGCCCTCGCTCCTGGTCCTCGACTCCGTACAGACCGTCGCCTCCCCCGAGATCGACGGCGCACCCGGCGGCATGGCGCAGGTGCGGGAGGTCGCCGGGGCCCTCATCCGCGCCTCCAAGGAGCGCGGCATGGCCACCCTCCTCGTGGGCCATGTCACCAAGGACGGCGCGATCGCCGGTCCGCGCCTGCTCGAGCACCTCGTGGACGTGGTGCTGCACTTCGAGGGCGACCGGCACGCCCGCCTGCGTCTCGTACGGGGCGTCAAGAACCGGTACGGCGCCACGGACGAGGTCGGCTGCTTCGAACTGCACGACGAGGGGATCACGGGCCTGGCGGACCCCAGCGGCCTGTTCCTGACCCGGCGCGACGAGCCGGTGCCCGGCACCTGTCTGACCGTCACCCTGGAGGGCCGCCGCCCCCTGGTGGCAGAGGTCCAGGCGCTGACCGTGGAGTCGCAGATCCCCTCCCCCCGGCGGACCACGTCGGGCCTGGAGACCTCCCGCGTCTCGATGATGCTGGCCGTGCTGGAGCAGCGCGGCCGCATCAGCGCCCTGGGCAAACGGGACATCTACTCCGCGACCGTCGGCGGCGTGAAGCTGTCCGAACCCGCCGCGGACCTGGCGATAGCGCTGGCCCTGGCGAGCGCGGCGAGCGACACCCCGCTGCCCAAGAACCTGGTGGCGATCGGCGAAGTGGGCCTGGCGGGCGAGGTCAGACGGGTCACGGGCGTCCAGCGCCGCCTGACCGAGGCGCACCGGCTGGGCTTCACGCACGCGCTCGTCCCGGTCGATCCCGGCAAGGTCCCGGCCGGGATGAAGGTGCTGGAAGTGGCGGACATGGGCGACGCCCTGCGGGTCCTTCCGCGCTCCCGTCGGCGAGAGGCCCCGCGGGAGGAGGAAGACCGCCGGTAGACTTTGCCCTGGTCTCGCCCGTCCGTACGACCGAGTGTGCGACACGGGAGCGCCTGAAGAACCTGCGACCGGAGGAGTGCAGTGGCAGCCAACGACCGGGCGGCAGCTCCCGGAAAGTCCGGTGGGAGTTCCGGTGCCGATGGCCTGATGCGCGCCTCACTGAGCGCCGTGGCACCCGGCACGGCCCTGCGCGACGGACTGGAGCGGGTGCTCCGCGGCAACACGGGCGGTCTCATCGTGCTCGGCTCGGACAAGACCGTCGAGACGATGTGCACGGGCGGTTTCGTACTGGATGTCGAGTTCACGGCCACCCGGTTGAGGGAGCTGTGCAAGCTGGACGGCGCCCTCGTGCTCTCCTCGGACCTGTCGAAGATCCTGAGGGCGGGAGTGCAGCTGGTCCCGGACCCCACGATCCCGACGGAGGAGACGGGCACGCGCCACCGCACGGCGGACCGGGTGAGCAAGCAGGTCGGTTTCCCCGTGGTCTCGGTCTCCCAGTCGATGCGTCTGATCGCGCTGTACGTGGACGGGCAGCGGCGGGTGCTCGAGGACTCGGCGGCGATCCTGTCCCGCGCCAACCAGGCCCTCGCCACCCTGGAGCGGTACAAGCTCCGCCTGGACGAGGTGGCGGGCACACTGTCCGCGTTGGAGATCGAGGACCTGGTGACGGTCCGGGACGTCTCCGCAGTGGCGCAGCGCCTGGAGATGGTCCGCCGCATCGCCACCGAAATCGCCGAATACGTGGTCGAACTGGGCACCGACGGGCGTCTGCTGGCCCTCCAGCTGGACGAGTTGATCGCGGGTGTGGAGCCCGAGCGCGAGCTGGTGGTGCGCGACTACGTGTCCGAGCCGACCGCCAAGCGTTCCCGCTCGGTCGAGGAGGCGCTGTCCGAGCTGGACGCGCTGACCCACGCCGAGCTCCTCGAACTGCCCACGGTGGCGCGGGCGCTGGGCTACACCGGCTCGCCCGAAGCCCTCGACTCGGCGGTGTCCCCGCGCGGCTTCCGGCTGCTGGCGAAGGTCCCGCGGCTGCCCGGCGCCATCATCGACCGCCTCGTGGAGCACTTCGGCGGCCTCCAGAAGCTGCTCGCGGCGAGCGTCGACGACCTGCAGACGGTGGACGGCGTCGGCGAGGCCCGCGCGCGCAGCGTGCGCGAGGGGCTGTCGCGACTGGCGGAGTCGTCGATCCTGGAGCGGTACGTCTAGGGCGACCTCGGCGCGGTGGCCGGAGAGGTTCGCCTGATCCAGTGCCCCGGCAGGCAACGTTTGCCCGTCGAGGAGCGGCGTCGTGGGGGTCCCCCGCTCGAGCGGAGCCGAGAGCGGGGGAGCGTGCCGGACGTCGCGACGGGGCGAACGTTGCCTGCCGGGGCCCTAGTCCTTCGAGAGCACGAACGACGTCTGGACCTTCGGGAAGCCCGGGGCCTTCGCCTCCACCAGGTACGTGCCCGTCGACGCGGAACCCGCCGGGGGTGTCGCGCAGTCGGGAGCGCTCGGCTTGCGGTCCCACGTCACCGTGTACGTGGCGCGGTCGTTCGCGGGCACACGGAACAGCACGCTTCCCGAGCCGCCCGGACAGTCGGCGGAGGACCAGAAGGGGCTGTCGCTCCCGGTCTGAGTGATCGTCACCACGGCGCTCTTCGGGCCGAGATCGACCTTGCAGTCGCCCCCGGACGAGTTCTTCGCGACCAGCCGGATGGTGGGGGTCTCTCCGGGCGCGTAGGTGTTGTGGACGCTCTGCAGTGCCAACTGCACGGCTCCGGCGGCGCAGTTGGGCAGTGAGGATCCCGACCCGGCGGGCAGTTGCCGGCCACCGCCGACGCCCTCGCTGCCGCCGTCGCCACCCGAGTCGCCGCCCGACTCGCCGTTCGCCCCGCCCGAGCCGTCGGACCCCGGCGAATCGGACGACCCCGGTGAACCGGACGAGCCCGAACCGTCCCCGCCGCCCGACTCGTCTCGCCCGCCCGGGTGTTGGCTTATCGCGGGTCCGGTGCCGGACGGTCCCGGAGTGATCGACGAGGTGGGGTGCTTCCCGTCCGAACCGCTCGCTTTGTCCTTCCCGCCGCCACCCGAAGAGGTGACCATCCACATGGCGAAGAGCGCCAACACGACGACGGCGGACAGCAGTGCGGCCCTCCGTCGCCAGTAGATGGAGGAGGGAAGCGGCCCGACCGGATTGCGCAGAGATCCCACGGCGCAAACTGTACGAGAGATCGGACCCCGGCCTCGCCCCACCCGCCACCCTCATCACAATTTTTCCGGATCATCATCCCGCGCGGGCCCCGCCCGCCGCCGCCCCGCAGCGGACGAGGGGGCCTCCTGAGCGCCCCGCCGGAGTCGACGGGCCCACCGACACACGCACCGCACCCCGAGCCGGTCCCCCACCCGCCCACCCCTCAGTGGCAGGATCGACCTCGTCATGACTGCACCCACCACCCCCACCGCCGCCCCCGCCCCCGCTCCCACTCCCGCGCCCGCCCGCACCCCCGCCCAGGCCGACGCCCCCGCCGGCCAGGATCCGGGCAAGGCTCTGCACGCCCCGGTCATCGCCTGGTTCGACGAGCACGCCCGCGATCTGCCCTGGCGGCGCCCGGAGGCCGGCCCCTGGGGCGTGATGGTCAGTGAGTTCATGCTGCAGCAGACACCGGTGGGCCGCGTCCTGCCCGTCTACGAGCAGTGGCTCGCCCGCTGGCCACGCCCGGCCGACCTCGCCAAGGAACCCCCGGGCGAGGCGGTCCGCGCCTGGGGCCGCCTCGGCTATCCGCGCCGCGCGCTGCGCCTGCACGGCGCCGCGGTCGCCATAACGGAGCGGCACGGCGGGGACGTACCCACCGATCACGCGCAACTGCTCGCCCTGCCGGGCATCGGCGAGTACACGGCCGCGGCCGTCGCGTCCTTCGCGTACGGCCAGCGGCACGCGGTCCTCGACACCAACGTGCGCCGCGTCCTCGCCCGCGCGGTCACCGGAGCGCAGTACCCGCCCAACGCCACCACCGCCGCCGAGCGCAAGCTGGCCCGCGCGATGCTGCCCGAGGACGAACGCACGGCCTCCCGCTGGGCCGCCGCCTCCATGGAACTGGGCGCGCTGATCTGCACCGCGAAGAACGAGAGCTGCCACCGGTGCCCGATCGCCGCGCACTGCGCCTGGCAGCTGGCCGGGAAGCCCCGGCACGAGGGCCCGCCGCGCCGGGGCCAGACGTACGCGGGAACGGACCGCCAGGTGCGCGGCCGGCTGCTGGCGGTGCTGCGGGAGGCCGTGGGCCCCGTCCCCCAGACGGTCCTGGACCGCGTCTGGGACGAGCCGGTGCAGCGGGCCCGCGCCCTCGACGGGTTGGTCTCCGACGGCCTGGTGGAGCCCCTCCCCGGCGGCCTGTACCGCCTCCCGCTCGCCTGACGCGGACGGCCCGGGCACGGCACCGCCCGGGCCGTCCTCGCACGCCCCGCGCACACCGCGCGAACAGGCGGCGCACAGCCGACGGCGCGCCGAGTCACAGACATCACCGCGTCACATCACGGTGTCACGCACCCAACGAGGCGGCATATCACCCCATAGCGCCACCAAACCCCGCCTTGCCTTACCCCGTTCCTACATCCGTTACACAACCGACGGACAGCCGAGCGCTGTCCGCAGGCTGTCTCGGACAGCGCCGTGACAACCCGCCCGTAGCTTCATATGCGTACCGCGGAAGGCGGCACAGAAGCTGACACAGGGTTCGGCGAACCGGCGCCCGGCTGCTGACCGCAGCCGGCACACAGGTCGGGAAACGGGGAACGGAGGCGGTTGGAATGGCGCACGGCGAGGTGCTCGAATTCGAGGAGTACGTCCGCACTCGGCAGGACGCGCTGCTGCGCAGCGCGCGCCGGCTCGTCCCGGACCCGACCGACGCGCAGGACCTGCTGCAGACCGCGCTGGTGCGCACGTACGGCCGCTGGGAGGGCATCGCGGACAAGCGCCTGGCGGACGCCTACCTGCGCCGCGTGATGATCAACACCCGCACCGAGTGGTGGCGGGCCCGCAAGCTGGAGGAGGTCCCCACCGAGCAGCTCCCCGACGCCTCCGTCGAGGACTCGACCGAGCAGCACGCCGACCGCGCCCTGCTGATGGATGTCCTGAAGGTTCTCGCTCCGAAACAGCGCAGTGTCGTCGTGCTGCGACACTGGGAGCAGATGTCCACGGAAGAGACGGCCGCCGCCCTCGGCATGTCGGCCGGAACGGTCAAGAGCACGCTGCACCGGGCGCTCGCCCGGCTCCGGGAGGAGCTGGAGGCGCGCGACCTGGACGCACGCGCGCTGGAGCGTGAGGAGCGGGAGCGTTGCGCGGCCTAGGCACGGGGACCATACGGCCCGGGGGAGCCCTCAAGGCGGCGGTGGCGGCGATGGCCGCGATCGCCGCTGTCGGTCTTTTGCTGTCCGCCTGCGCCACCGGCGGCACGGGCGCGCGCGACGAGGGTCCCGCGGGCAGCGACCACGTGGTCGCCGCCTCGCCCGCCCCGTCGCCCACCACCAAGGAGCCCACGCGGCTGGACGTGGTGAAGCTGGTCAAGGACGATCCCGAGGTCTCGCGCGCGGTCAAGGCGGACCTCAAGCCCTGCGTGGCCGACGAGTACCCGGTCGACGTCTCCTACGGCGAGCTGACCGGAGGCCCCGTGAACGACATCGTGGTGAACGTGATGACCTGCAGCGACGCGGTCGGTGTGGGGGCGTACGTGTACCGGATGAAGGATCACAGGTACCAGAACGTGTTCAAGTCCGAGCTGCCGCCGGTCTACGCGGAGATAGACCGCGGTGAGCTGGTGGTCACCCAGCAGCTCTACGAGAAGGGCGACTCTCTGTCGTACCCCTCCATCGAGGAAGTGATCACCTACGGCTGGCGGAGGGACCGCTTCACGGAGGTCTCCCCGCGGACACGCAACGAATACAGCAACACCGTGGGCAACGGCGGCACGTCCGCCCCGAGAGAGAACTGAGAACGGCGGATGGCAGAGCAGACCCACGTCCTGTTCGTCGAGGACGACGACGTCATCCGCGAGGCCACCCAGCTCGCGCTGGAGCGGAACGGCTTCGCGGTCACCGCCATGCCCGACGGGCTGTCCGGCCTGGAGGCGTTCCGCGCCGACCACCCCGACATCGCCCTGCTGGACGTGATGGTGCCCGGCCTGGACGGAGTCAGCCTGTGCCGCCGCATCCGGGACGAGTCGACCGTTCCCGTGATCATGCTGTCCGCGCGCGCCGACTCGATCGACGTCGTGCTCGGCCTGGAGGCGGGCGCCGACGACTATGTGACGAAGCCGTTCGACGGTGCCGTGCTGGTCGCGCGCATCCGCGCGGTGCTGCGCCGCTTCGGCCACGCGAGCAGCGGCGACCCGGCCGCGTCGTCGGTGGACGGCGGTGTGCTCACCTTCGGCGACCTGGAGGTCGACACCGAGGGCATGGAGGTGCGGCGGTCGGGGCAGCCGGTCGCGCTCACCCCGACCGAGATGCGGCTGCTGCTGGAGTTCTCGTCCGCCCCGGGCACGGTACTGTCGCGTGACAAGCTGCTGGAGCGCGTGTGGGACTACGGCTGGGGCGGTGACACCCGCGTCGTCGACGTCCATGTGCAGCGGCTGCGCACGAAGATCGGCCAGGACCGGATCGAGACGGTCCGCGGCTTCGGCTACAAGTTGAAGGCCTGAGCAGGAGCATGCGGGGGATTCTCGGACGCCTGGTCCCGGACGACGCCATACGCACGGGCCTGCGATGGAAGCTCAGCGCGGCGATCGCGCTGGTCGGAGCGCTGGTCGCGATAGCACTGAGCCTGGTCGTGCACAACGCGGCCCGGGTGTCGATGCTCGACAACTCGCGCGACCTCGCCGTCGAGCGCATCCAGGTGGCCCAGCGGATGTACGAGTCCGGGCGCACCCAGACCCTCGGCGTGAAGGTCGACGACCCGACCATCCCGCGTGACCTGCTGCAGAAGGTCATGGACGGCCGACGCGCCACCTTCGTGTCCGATGGCGCGCACGGCGTGCCGGACATCTGGGCGGCGGTACCGCTCAAGGACGGCAGGGTGCTGTCCCTGCACACCCGTTTCACGGACCGCAGCGCGGATGTGATGAAGGACCTCGACCAGGCACTGGTCATCGGTTCGATCGCGGTCGTGCTCGGCGGCTCGGCGCTCGGCGTGCTGATCGGCGGGCAGCTGTCACGGCGGCTGCGCAAGGCCGCGGCCGCGGCGAACCGGGTCGCCAAGGGCGAGGCGCACGTCCGCGTACGGGACGCGATCGGCGGCGTCGTGCGCGACGAGACCGACGACCTGGCGCGCGCGGTGGACGCGATGGCGGACGCGCTGCAGCAGCGTCTGGAGGCGGAGCGCCGGGTGACGGCGGACATCGCGCACGAGCTGCGCACCCCGGTCACGGGCCTGCTCACGGCGGCGGAACTGCTGCCGCCCGGCCGCCCCACCGAACTGGTGCTGGACCGGGCGAAGGCCATGCGCACGCTGGTGGAGGACGTCCTGGAGGTGGCCCGCCTGGACAGTGCCTCCGAACGGGCGGAGTTGCAGGACCTCCTGCTCGGTGAGTTCGTCACCCGGCGGGTGGCCGCGAAGGACGCGGACGTCGAGGTCCGGGTGATCCACGAGTCGGAGGTCACCACGGACCCGCGCCGCCTGGAGCGGGTGCTGTTCAACCTGCTGGCGAACGCGGCTCGGCACGGCAAGCCGCCGATCGAGGTGTCGGTCGAGGGCCGGGTGATCCGCGTACGGGACCACGGCCCGGGCTTTCCCGAGGAGTTGCTGGCCGACGGTCCGAGCCGTTTCCGCACCGGCAGCTCGGACCGCTCGGGCCACGGCCACGGCCTGGGCCTGACCATCGCGGCCGGCCAGGCCCGGGTGCTGGGCGCGCGGCTGACGTTCCGCAACGTGCGGTCGGCCGGGGCGCCGGAGCATGTGCCGGCCGAGGGCGCGGTCGCGGTGCTGTGGCTGCCGGAGCACGCGCCGACGAACACCGGGAGCTTCCCCATGCTGCCGCTGTCGGGCGGCTGATCCGCGGCAGGGCGTGGAGCAGCGCCCCGAGATCGCATCCTCAGGTGGCGTACCGGACGTACGGCGGGGCGCTCAGGCCCAGTCCTTGTCCAGGTCCAGACCGCCCTCCCGCCGCTGGGTGAAGGAGAACCAGTTGCCGGAGTCGTCGCGGAAGAGCGCCTCGGTGCCGTAGGGGCGCTCCCGCGGCTCCTGGAGGAACTCCACGCCGCGGTCCCTGAGCCTCTTGTAATCCCCGCGGACGTCGTCGGTGACCAGTACGCCGGCGCCGAGGATCCCCTTGGCCACGAGCGTCTTCATCATCTCGGCGGACTCGGGGTCCATGGCGGGCGGGCCGGGCACCATGAGTGTCAGCTCGACGTCGGGCTGGTCCGGGACGCCGACCGTGAGCCAGCGCATGCCGCCCTCACCCATGGTCATGTCGGTGCGGACCTCCAGGCCCAGCTTCTGCGTGTAGAACTCCTTGGCCCGGTCCTGATCGAGGACCCAGACGGTCGTGATGGCGAGCCCCTTGATCATGGCGTTCTCCCTGGTGTGCGGCGGGGTGCGTGCGCTTGCCACGGTAGGCAGCGGGGGCGTCAGCGCGCTTCTCGGGAATTGCTCAGCCGCCCCCGGTCCGTGCCGGACCGGAACCCGCCCGCCCAGAGCATCGCGTAGCACCCGGGGATGAGGGCGGCGCCACGGCCCACATGCCGGGCCCTGTACGCGGTCGGGGTGAGCCCGGTCCAGGACTTGAAGCGCGCCGAGAAGCTACCGAGGCTGCTGAAGCCCACGAGGTGGCAGATCTCGGTCACGGAGAGGTTCGCGGTCCGCAGGAGGTCCTCGGCCCGCTCGATCCGCCGGTGCGTCAGATACTGGCCGGGAGTCTCGCCGTACGCCGCCTTGAAGGCCCGTATGAAGTGGAAGCGGGAGTATCCGGCGTGCGTGGCCACGGCGTCGAGATCGAGTCCCGGGTCCGCCCAGTCCCGGTCCATCGCGTCCTTCGCCAGCCGGAGCTGCCGCATCCTGTCCACGCTCGGATGCTGCCACAGGCCACTGACATCGCATCGCGGCGGACGACCGCGCCCCTTCGTGGACGTACGCGGATGCGCACGGACATCTGCGGACATGAGAAGGCCCCCGGGGCGGACACACCGGGGGCCTCCTTCCGGGCCGGGGCAGTGGGCGTCAGACGGCCTCTGCAACCGTCGGCTGCGCCTCCGCGGCGTCCCCAGCCGCGTCCCCAGCCGCGTCCCCGGCCTGCTTCTGCGGTCCCGCCCCGCGCAGCGGGACCTCCTTCACGAACACCGCGGCCACCAGCGCCGCCACGGCCACCACCGAGCCCAGCAGGAACGCGGAGTGCGTGCCCGCCGACACCGCGTACTGGTACGCCTCACGGACCGCCGCCGGCAGCTTCTGCAGGCTCTTCGCGTCCAGCTGCGCGGACCGCTCGGTCATCTTCGAGCCGAGGGCGCCCGCCCGCTGGGCCATCACGTGCTGCACCCGGTCGTTGAACAGGGCGCCCATGACCGCGACGCCGAAGGACGAGCCCAGCGTCCGTGCGAGGGTCGTGGTCGACGAGGCGACGCCCATGTCCTTCATCTCGACGCTGTTCTGCGCCACCAGCATGGTGATCTGCATCAGACAGCCCATGCCCGCGCCCAGGACGGCCATGTACACACCGGAGGTGAGCCGGCTCGTCCCCGTGTCCATCTGCGCGAGCAGGAAGAGGCCCGCGATCACCAGCACGGTCCCGACCAGCGGGAAGACCTTGTACCGGCCGCTGTTGGTGGTCACCCGTCCCGCGATCATCGACACGACGAGCATCGCGCCGAGCATCGGCAGGAGCAGCAGGCCGGAGTTGGTCGCCGAGGCGCCCTGCACCGACTGCTGGTACAGCGGCAGGAACAGCACCGCGCCGAACATCACGAATCCGGTGATGAAGCCGATCGCCGACATCAGCGAGAAGTTGCGGCTGCGGAAGATGTGCAGCGGCACGATCGGTTCGGCGGCCTTGGTCTGCCAGAACACGAACCCGACGAGCGCGGCGACGCCGATCCCGATCAGCTCCATGATCCGTGCGGAGCTCCAGGCGTACTCGGTCCCGCCCCAGGTGGTGACCAGCACGATCGAGGTGATGCCGACGGTCAGCAGTCCGGCGCCGAGGTAGTCGATCCGGGTCTGGGAGCGCTTCTTCGGCAGGTGCAGCACCGCGCTGACGGCGAGCAGGGCGACTATGCCGAGCGGCAGGTTGATGTAGAACGCCCAGCGCCAGCCCCAGTGGTCGGTGATGGTGCCGCCGACCAGCGGGCCGCCGATCATCGCGAGCGCCATGACGGCGGCCATCATGCCCTGGTACTTGCCGCGCTCCCGCGGCGGGATCAGATCCCCGATGATGGCCATGACGCCGACCATCAGGCCCCCGGCGCCGAGGCCCTGGACGGCGCGGAAGCCGATGAGCTCCCCCATGTTCTGGGCCATGCCGCTGAGCGCCGATCCGATCAGGAAGATCACGATCGAGCTCATGAAGGCGCCCTTGCGGCCGTACATGTCGCCGAGCTTGCCCCACAGCGGGGTGGAGGCCGCGGTCGCCAAGGTGTAGGCGGTCACCACCCATGCGAGGTGCTGGAGGCCGCCGAGTTCGCCGACGATCGTGGGCATCGCGGTGCCCACGATCATGTTGTCCAGCATCGCGAGCAGCATCGCGATCATGAGCGCGAGCAGGACGACCCGCACGCTCCGTGGTTGTTTGCCGGCCTCCGCCGGTGCCGTACCGTCCGCCATGTTCCCACTCCCCTGTGTACCGCGAGCCGGCCCCGGCCACTTACCTGCCGCCCGGCTAGTTGACTACACTGGGGAAAGTAGCCCCGTAACTAGCCGGTCGTCAAGTAAGTTCCGTGGGCTAGCCGGCCGGCCCGGCACACAGGTTTCCCGGGAGTGCGAGGAGTACGAGGATGGGCGGCACCGCCATGGACGGCACCAAGCGGCGGCGACGTGGGGACACCCGCCAGCGCATCCAGGACGTGGCACTCGCCCTCTTCGTCGAGCAGGGCTACGAGAAGACCTCGCTGCGCGAGATCGCCGAGCGCCTGGACGTCACCAAGGCCGCCCTCTACTACCACTTCAAGACCAAGGAAGAGATCCTGGTCAGCATCTTCGAGGACCTGTCCCGTCCCATCGACGAGCTGATCGAGTGGGGCAAGGCCCAGCCGCACACCCTCGAGACCAAGCGCGAGGTGCTGCGCCGCTACGGCGACGCGCTGGCCGGCGCGGCCCCGCTGTTCCGCTTCATGCAGGACAACCAGGCCGCGATCCGCGAACTGAGCATCGGCAACAAGTTCAAGGACCGCATGCTGCACATGCGCGACATCATCAGGGACCCGGACGCGTCCCTCACCGACCAGGTCCGCTGCATCAGCGCGCTGTTCACCCTGCACGCGGGGATGTTCGTCCTCCAGGACATCGAGGGCGACCCCGAGGACAAGCGCAAGGCGGTCCTGGAGGTCGCGATCGACCTGGTCACCCAGGCGCATGCGGATCCGTCACCGACGACGGGCGTGTGATCGTAGGCTCGGCGAGTCGGAAACACCCACCATGCCCTCGGGGGACGACATGGATCCAGCGGTCATAGGCGTCAAGGTGGCCTCGAGCGTGGCCGCCCCGCTCGTGAGGCGGCTCTTCGTCACGGACGGGCCCGGCGCCGGGCTCGTCGAGAAGCCGGTGCGCATCTCGGAGTTCGTCTCCTTCCGCGGCGAGCAGCGCGCCCTCACCGAGAAGCAGCTCACGAAGCTCGCGGCCGACCTGGTCGCACGGGCCGTCGCCGCGGACGGGGAACGCCCGCTGCCCGAGGACGAGACGCCTGCGGTCGTCCTCGCCCTCGCCACCACCCTGCGGGCCCTGGGCGACCTGGACATGACCGATGTGCAGGCCGTGCAGCTGGGTCACGAGGCCCTCGCGCGGCGGCTGCGGGCCGCGAGCGGCGACCCCGACCGCCATCTCTCCCGCGACGCCGGCCTGTTCCACGAGCGCATCCTCGGCATCGCCTGCCTGCACATCCTGCACTTCTTCACCCAGCGCTCCGCCTTCGTCCCCCGCACCCTCGTCGAACAGACCCGCCGGCAGGCCGAACTCATCGCGAAGGTCGACGAGCTCATCGCCCGGACCCCGCCGACCGGGGGCACCGACCCCGCCTTCGAACAGCGCTATCTCGCCCACGTCACCACCAGGCACCGGCATCTGACCATCTACGGCATCGACCTCTTCGACTCCCCGGACCGCTGGCCCCTCGACGCCGCCTACCTCAGCCTCCGGGCGCTGCGCCCCGGCGAGGAGAGCGGCACGGGGATCGCCACCGCCGCCACGACGCTCCCTGCCGACGGGGCCCTCGCCGACCACGACCGGGTCCTGCTGCGCGGGGTCGCCGGCTCCGGCAAGACCACGCTGGTGCAGTGGCTCGCGGTGACGGCGGCCCGCGGGCAGCGCGGCGACCGGATCCCGTTCGTCCTGCCCCTGCGCACCCTCGTACGCCGCCCCGGCGGCCTCCCGGCACCCGACGGATTCCTCGACGCCGTGCGCGTCCCGTTCCACACCACCCAGCCGCCCGGCTGGGCCGACCGCGTCCTCACCGCCGGCCGTGCGCTCCTCCTCGTCGACGGCATCGACGAGATACCCGAGCGCGAGCGGGAACGCACCCGGCGCTGGCTGCGCGACCTGCTCGACGTCTACCCCGGCAACCAGTGGCTGGTGACCTCCCGCCCCTCCGCCGTGCGCGCGGACTGGCTCACCCCGGACGGGTTCGCCGAATTCGCCCTCGCCCCCATGGACCGCGACGACGTCACCGCGTTCATCCGCCGCTGGCACACCGCCGCCCGCGTCGACGCCTCCGACGCCGAGCGCCTCGACGCCTACGAACGCTCGCTCCTGGACGCCGTGGCCACCAAGCCGGACCTCGGCCGCCTCGCCACCAACCCCCTGATGTGCGGCCTGATCTGCGCCCTGCACCGGGACCGGCGGGGGTATCTGCCGCAGGAGAGGCAGGGGTTGTACGAGGCGGCCCTGTCCATGCTCCTCTCGCGCCGGGACCAGGAGCGCGACATGTACCTGCCGCGGGACGGGATCCGTCTCGCGGAACCCCCGCAGATCCAGCTGCTGCAGCGCCTCGCCTACTGGCTGATCCGCAACTACCTGTCGGAGATGGACCGCGAGCGCGCCGAACAGATCATCGCCGATGCCCTGCCGTCCGTTCCGGCGGCCGCCGCGCAGGGCGACGCACCGACGATCCTGCGCCATCTTCTCGTCCGCAGCGGGGTGCTGCGCGAGCCCACCGCGGGCACCGTCGAATTCGTGCACCGCACGTTCCAGGACTACCTGGGCGCCAAGGCCGCGGTCGAGAGCGGCGACTTCGGACTGCTGACCTCGAACGCCGCCGACGAACAGTGGTCGGACGTCGTCCGCATGGCCATCGCGCACGCCCGCCCGCACGAACGCGCCGAGATCCTCGAGCGCCTGGAGTTCCACGCCGCCAGGTCCTCCGCCACGAAGGGCGCCCGCATCCGGCTGCTCGCCTTCGCCGGCCTGGAGCACGCGACCGAACTCGACCCCGGCGTCCGGGCCGCTGTCGAGCGGGCCGCGGCCGGGCTCATCCCGCCGCGCAGGACCGACCAGGCCAGGGCCCTCGCCGAGGTCGGCCCCCTGGTCCTGGAGCTGCTGCCCGGCCCGGAGGGGCTCACGGACGCCGAGGCCCGGGCGGTCGTCGTCACCGCCTCCCTGATCGGCACGGACGCCGCCGTCCCCGTGCTGGCGCGCTTCCGCTCGCATCGCGCGCTGCCCGTGCGGGCGCAGCTGACGTGGACCTGGCACCGGTTCGACACGGAGCGGTACGCGCAGGAGGTGATCGCGCACCTGCCGCCCGAGGATCTCTACTTCACGGCGCAGTCGGCGGCCGAGCTCCGTGCCCTGCGGGCGCTGGGCGGGCGGCCCCGGCTTCAGATCGTCGGCGACATCGCCCCGGCCGACCTCCGCGCGGCGCTTCTGCCCGACCGGCTGAGCGAACTCGTCATCCGCGACAATCGCGCCCTGGAGGATCTGCGTTTCCTGTCGGACCAGCAGAAGCTCACCCGTCTGGACCTCAGCGGCCTCACCCCGCACCTGAGCGACCTGACACCGCTCACCGAGCTGCCGGTCACCTGGCTGTCGCTGGACCGGATGCGCGGCCTGGAACGGCCCGGGGCGCTGGCCCCGCTCGGTGCCTCGGCCACCCTGGACGGGCTCGACATCGGTTTCTGCCTGCACGGCGAGTCCCTGGACGAGGCGCTCCCCGACGGGCTGCCCCTGACCTACCTGCGATTCACCAGGGACGCGCTCCAGCTCACCGGGCTACGCGGTCTGCGGCACCTGCACACCGTGAAGCAGCTGAGTCTCGCCTCGCTTCCCCGAAAGCTCACCCAGCAGGACTTCGAGGAGATCACGGGCCTGCCCGGGCTGGAGGAGTTGCGGATCAACTGGTACGCCACCGGCTGGGAGGCCGGCCCCGTCCTGCCCCGTGTCGCCCACCTCCGCCTGAACCAGTTCACCGGGCAGGAGGACCTGACGAAACTGGCCACGCTCTTCCCCGGAGTGCGCACGGTGGCCCTTCACCTGGCCCCGGAGGCGCCCGACGTGCCCGAGGACGTCCTCGCCCTCCTTCCGGTCCCGCCCGTCGTCGAGCGGACCAGCAGCGTCCTGTGACCACGGCGAAAGGGGCTGCCCCGGGACCGAGGTCCCGGGGCAGCCCCTTTCGTACAGGCTCAGCGCCGAGCGCCTACGCCTCCTTGCTCAGGTTCGGACCGGCGCCGCCGGCCGCCTGCTCGATCGGCGGGACGTCGGGCAGCGCCGACTTCTCCTCGCCGCGGAAGGTGAAGGTCTGGGTGTCGCCCTCGCCCTCCGTCTCGACGACCACGATGTGGCCGGGACGCAGCTCCCCGAAGAGGATCTTCTCGGAGAGCGTGTCCTCGATCTCGCGCTGGATCGTGCGGCGCAGCGGCCGGGCGCCCAGCACCGGGTCGTAGCCCTTCTTCGCCAGCAGCTCCTTCGCGGACTGGGCGAGCTCGATGCCCATGTCCCGGTCCTTCAGGCGCTCGTCCACCTTGGTGATCATCAGGTCGACGATCCGCAGGATGTCCTCCTGCGTCAGCTGCGGGAAGACGACCACGTCGTCGACACGGTTGAGGAACTCGGGCCGGAAGTGCTGCTTCAGCTCGTCCGAGACCTTGTTCTTCATGCGCTCGTAGTTGCTCTTCGTGTCGCCCGCGGCGGCGAAGCCCAGGTTGAATCCCTTGGAGATGTCCCGGGTGCCGAGGTTGGTCGTCATGATGATGACCGTGTTCTTGAAGTCCACGACCCGGCCCTGGGAGTCGGTCAGACGACCGTCCTCCAGGATCTGCAGCAGCGAGTTGAAGATGTCCGGGTGGGCCTTCTCGACCTCGTCGAAGAGGACGACCGAGAACGGCTTGCGGCGGACCTTCTCCGTCAGCTGGCCGCCCTCCTCGTAGCCCACGTATCCGGGCGGGGAACCGAAGAGACGCGACACCGTGTGCTTCTCGCTGAACTCCGACATGTCGAGGGAGATCAGCGCGTCCTCGTCGCCGAACAGGAATTCCGCCAGCGCCTTGGACAGCTCGGTCTTACCGACACCGGACGGGCCGGCGAAGATGAACGAGCCACCCGGACGCTTCGGGTCCTTCAGGCCGGCGCGCGTACGGCGGATCGCCTTCGAGAGCGCCTTGACGGCGTCCACCTGGCCGATGACCCGCTTGTGGAGCTCGTCCTCCATGCGGAGCAGGCGGCTGGACTCCTCCTCGGTCAGCTTGAAGACCGGGATGCCGGTGGCCGTGGCCAGGACCTCGGCGATCAGATCGCCGTCGACCTCGGCGACGACGTCCATGTCGCCGGCCTTCCACTCCTTCTCCCGCTTGGCCTTCGCGGCCAGCAGCTGCTTCTCCTTGTCGCGGAGGGACGCCGCCTTCTCGAAGTCCTGGGAGTCGATCGCGGACTCCTTGTCCCGGCGCACGCCCGCGATCTTCTCGTCGAACTCGCGGAGGTCCGGCGGCGCGGTCATCCGGCGGATGCGCATCCGGGAGCCGGCCTCGTCGATCAGGTCGATCGCCTTGTCCGGCAGGAAGCGGTCGGAGATGTAGCGGTCGGCCAGGGTGGCGGCCTGGACCAGGGCCTCGTCCGTGATGGAGACGCGGTGGTGCGCCTCGTAGCGGTCGCGCAGGCCCTTGAGGATCTCGATGGTGTGCGGCAGGGACGGCTCCGCGACCTGGATCGGCTGGAAGCGGCGCTCCAGGGCCGCGTCCTTCTCCAGGTGCTTGCGGTACTCGTCGAGCGTGGTGGCGCCGATGGTCTGCAGCTCGCCGCGGGCCAGCATCGGCTTCAGGATGGAGGCCGCGTCGATGGCGCCCTCGGCGGCGCCCGCACCGACCAGCGTGTGCAGCTCGTCGATGAACAGGATGATGTCGCCGCGGGTGCGGATCTCCTTGAGCACCTTCTTCAGGCGCTCCTCGAAGTCACCGCGGTAGCGGGAGCCGGCGACCAGCGCACCCAGGTCGAGCGTGTAGAGGTGCTTGTCCTTGAGGGTCTCGGGCACCTCGCCCTTGACGATCGCCTGCGCCAGGCCCTCGACGACCGCCGTCTTGCCGACGCCGGGCTCGCCGATGAGGACCGGGTTGTTCTTGGTGCGGCGGGACAGCACCTGCATGACCCGCTCGATCTCCTTCTCGCGCCCGATCACCGGGTCGAGCTTGGACTCGCGAGCGGCCTGGGTCAGGTTCCGGCCGAACTGGTCCAGGACGAGAGAGGTCGAGGGCGTGCCCTCGGCCGGGCCGCCCGCGGTGGCGGTCTCCTTGCCCTGGTAGCCCGACAGCAGCTGGATGACCTGCTGGCGGACACGGTTGAGGTCTGCGCCCAGCTTGACGAGGACCTGGGCGGCGACGCCCTCGCCCTCGCGGATCAGGCCGAGCAGGATGTGCTCCGTGCCGATGTAGTTGTGGCCCAGCTGAAGGGCCTCGCGGAGCGACAGCTCCAGGACCTTCTTGGCACGGGGGGTGAAGGGGATGTGACCCGAGGGCGCCTGCTGGCCCTGGCCGATGATCTCCTCCACCTGCTGGCGGACCGCCTCGAGCGAAATCCCGAGGCTCTCCAGGGCCTTAGCGGCGACACCCTCACCCTCGTGGATCAGGCCCAGGAGGATGTGCTCGGTGCCGATGTAGTTGTGGTTGAGCATCCGGGCTTCTTCCTGAGCCAGGACGACAACCCGCCGCGCGCGGTCGGTGAACCTCTCGAACATCGTTAATCGCTCCTCAGAGCGGTCAGGCAGTAAGGGGACGCTCCCCTCCCTGTCCTTCCGCAGCTTAGTCCCGCAAGCGGGGACCGCTCATTCCAACTGCCGACACCGTCCTTGGCCTCCTGACCCCGAACGCCGACATCTGCTCCAACCCGATGGTGCGAGACGATGTTCCCGCAGGCCAGGCAGATACCCCACTCGCCAGTACGCCCGTGGCGAACGTGAGACCGCCCTTCCCGCGCGACGCCCCTTCCCACTAGGGATGTCTTACCCGTCCGCACGGACACTCCATGCCGTGCACACCGGTTCCCTCCGCTACGGGCGAACATCCTTGCGCCGCCGAACACCCCCCGCACGCCCCCGCTTCCGGCACTCGATGCGACTGTTCCGCCACACAGCGTAACCTCCGCTCCGCCCCCGCTGTTGCTCCTGGCATGGTCCCCACCGTGCCCCTTCCCCGACGGCCGTCCGTCCCCGGCGACCCGATGCGCCGGTGGTACGAGAACGAGCTGGGCTGGGCGACGGCGCCCGGAGAGCCGGTGCGGCTGCCGACGGGCCTGCGCTTCGACGTGCTGGAGGTGCCCGCGGAGGCCGGTTCGGCCGCCCTGCGGCACCTGGGGCCCGGCTCCCCGGTGGCGCTGTGCGGCGGGCGCATGCGGCTGCTGGTGGCCGCGGGCGGCGCGGAGGAGCTGCCGGGGCTGCTCGACTGGCTGGAGTGGGGCGGCGTGCCCCTGGATCTCACGGCGATCGGAGCGGGCGGGTGCGTCGAGGCGCCGCTGCCGCCGGGGTGGGGTACGGTGCCTCCCGGCCCGGCCGGCACCCCGGGATTCCGGCCGCTTCCCCTGAGCCGGACCGTCTCGCAGGGGGCCGCCGTCTGGCTGCGGCCCCCCGAGCCGGGGTGCGAGGTCGAACCGCTGCTGCCGACGCTGTCGGCCTTGGGGGGCGGTGGGGGCGCCCCCGATCTGGTACGGCTGGTCGACACGATGGCAACACAGTGCCACCGCGTCCGGCTGCGGCGCGCGTCCGCTCAGCCGTTCGCCTTCTCGTAGGCCTCGCGGATGGTCGCGGGGACACGGCCGCGGTCGTTGACCTCGTAACCGTTCTCCTTCGCCCAGGCGCGGATCTGCGCGGTGTCCTGGCCGCCTCCGGAAGCGGCGGCGCGGGCCTTGCCACGACCGCCGGCCGCACGGCCTCCCGTACGACGACCGCCCTTCACATAGGGCTCGAGAAGGCCACGGAGCTTGTCCGCGTTCGCGGTCGTGAGATCGATCTCATACGTCTTGCCGTCCAGCGCGAACGTCACGGTCTCGTCCGCCTCGCCACCGTCGAGGTCGTCGACAAGAAGGACCTGAACCTTCTGTGCCACCGGATTTCCTTTCATCCATAACTTCAGGGCCGAGGGTCCGCGGCCTGTGCCGCTTGTTTCGCGTCCCCTGTTATATGCAGTACTGCAGTACGTCGGAAAGCAAACCGCTTTTGCTGGAAAAACACAAACCCCCCGGGAGAGACTGACGGGCGGCCGAGAGACCAGAAACATGCGCGTTTCGGACATAGGGAACGTGGGCACCGGTCTCCGGTGTGAAGCGCGGCCGAATAGTCCCGGACGATCCCTTGACGATCACAGATGCAGAAGCATCCGGCTGTTGCCCAAGGTGTTCGGTTTCACTCGTTCGAGACCGAGGAACTCCGCCACGCCCTCGTCATAGGAACGCATCAGCTCGGCGTAGACATCGGTGTCCACCGGCGTCTCGCCGATCTCGACGAAGCCGTGCTTCCCGAAGAAGTCCACTTCGAAGGTCAGGCAGAAAACCCGGCGAACACCGAGCCAGCGGGCGGTCTGCAGCAACTTCTCCAGCAACTGGTGCCCGACGCCGAGGCCCCTGGCCTCGGGCGCCACCGCGAGAGTGCGGACTTCCGCCAGGTCTTCCCACATGACGTGCAGGGCACCGCAGCCCATGACAGCGCCGTTGTCGTCACGTTCCGCCACCCAGAACTCCTGGATGTCCTCGTAAAGCGTGACCGTCGCTTTGTCGAGCAGGATGCCGCGCCGGACGTAGGCGTCGAGGAGGCGGCGCACCGCCGGGACATCGCTCGTCCTGGCCCGTCGGACTGTGATGGCTTTTGCGGTGGCTTCGGGGCTCTCTGCTGGCATGAGCGGACGCTATCGCCCGGGGCCGCCCCCGGCCGAGGCGGGGTTCTTCTCGTCAGACATCTCCGCGGGCTTCTCCCCCCGCCTTCGGCCCGGGCTTCTCGGCGCTGTTCCCGCCCGGACGATCAGGGGGTGCGGAGGATTCGGGGGATTCGGCACCGGGCAGGATCGCCGTTTCGGCCCGTCCGGGCCGCCGGCCGCTCTCGGGACCTTGCACGACGCGCATGGCGTCCTGCAGCGCCTGCCGCTGTTCGTCGCTCATCATCCCGAAGAAGGCGACGAGCGCGGCGGCCGGGTTGTCGCTCTGCGACCAGGCTTCGTTCATCAGCGCGGCCGCGTAGGCGGCGCGGGTGGAGACGGCCTCATATCGATAGGCCCGGCCTTCCGCCTCCCGGCGGACCCAGCCCTTCTGGTGGAGATTGTCCAGGACGGTCATCACCGTCGTGTACGCGATGGACCGCTCCTGCTGAAGATCTTCGAGGACTTCTCGAACGGTCACCGGGCGGTTCCACTTCCACACCCGCGTCATGACCGCGTCTTCGAGTTCTCCCAATGGGCGAGGCACACCCAGCAGAATAGTGCGAGATGTAGCCGATAACCCAACAGACAGGCCCTTGGGCGGCGAATAGCGACAAAAAGGGCGTACGCCGCGAAAAGCTCACCGATCGTACGGCGAGGCGGCACACGGGAACCCGCGGACGGCAGGGCGTCGGGGCGCCGTCGAGTGCGGCCGGGCGGCGCGAGGCGGCCCCGAGGTCAGCCCTCGGCGTCCTTGGCGGTCGGGCGGGCGGCACCCTCCGGGCCGGCGAGGACGGCGTCGACGACCGCGTCCTCCTTGGCCTTGTTGGCGCCGCCCTGGGTCTTCACGATCACCCTGATCAGCCCGACGAAGAACACCGCCATGACGACCGGGGGCAGGAGTGCGGAGACGTAGTCCATGCGTCCAGAGTAGCCAGGGCCCGCCCGGCGGATCCCGGTCGGGTGGGCCTCACCGGATGGAGGAGGGTAGGGCGTGTACGGCGCGTACGGCGCGTACGGCGCGTACGGCAGATCCGGCACCCACGGCAGGTACGGGGCGTACCGCGGGTGCGGCGGCGCGGCGGCCGGGCGGCGGCTCGGTCAGCCCGCGGCCAGCCGCTGCCGGGAGCGCGAGGCCGGAGGGCCCGGTTTGCGCTTGGGCGGGAAGACCTCGCCCGGGGTCGGGATGGGGCGCGAGGGCCGTGGGCTCTGCGGCTCAGGGCGGGGGGCGGGCTTCTGCGGCTCGCCCTCCGGCTTGGCGGCCGGTTTGCGGGCCGGCTTCTCGGTGGGGTTCTCCGCACCCGCACGACCGCCCGGCAGCGCCGTGAGACGGGTCCGGGAGGCGGGGATCGCGGCCACCCGGGAGACGAGACGAGGGCGCGCGTCACGTGCGGCGAGGGCACGGCACCGGTGGAGCAGGGTGGCGGCGGCCGGGGTGCCGCACAGGCCGCGCAGCGCGGTGAGGTCGTCCGCGGTGGGGCGGTGACCGGCGCTCAGGGCGTCCTCCAGGAGGGCCAGGTAGCCGCTGGCGGCACCGGGAAGCGCGGCCCGGTAGCGGGCGAGGTCGGACAGCAGGAAGGCCCTCAGGCGGGCGCCCTCGCGCATCGCCTCGTCGACGGACTCGGCTAGGCGGAGGCAGTCCTGGACGTCCTCGGCGGAGGCGGTACGGGGCTGGAGGGCGAGGGCGAGGGCGCGGCGGAGCACATGCAGCTCCTCCGCACCGAACGCCAGACCGCCGCGGGATCCGTGTGGCGTGGGCATGCGGTGACGCTACCGCTAATCGGACAAAACCGGCATACCAGGGTGTCGTGTCGCTTCCGGGTTCCCTCACCTGGACGCGACGTGCGCCTTTTCGCCATTGGAGTGTCGGGCCGGCGCCGGCCGCGCCGGCGGACGCCCGTCACATCCGCGACGCGTTGCGCTCGTAGACCAGCCGCAGACCGATCAGGGTCAGCCACGGCTCGTGTTCGTCGATCGCGGTGGACTCGCCCAGGACCATCGGGGCAAGACCGCCCGTCGCGATGACCGTCACGTCGTCCGGGTCGTCGGCCAGCTCGCGGGCCATGCGCCCGACCACTCCGTCCACCTGGCCCGCGAAGCCGTACACGATGCCCGCCTGCATCGCCTCGACCGTGTTCTTGCCGATCACGGCGCGCGGACGGGCCAGCTCGATCTTGCGGAGCTGGGCGCCGCGGACACCGAGGGCCTCAACCGAGATCTCGATGCCGGGGGCGATCACACCGCCCGCGTACTCGCCGCGCGCCGAGACCGCGTCGAAGGTCGTCGCCGTGCCGAAGTCCACGACGATGGCGGGGCCCCCGTAGAGCTCGACCGCCGCCACCGCGTTGATGATGCGGTCGGCGCCGACCTCCTTCGGGTTGTCCATCAGGATGGGGACGCCCGTCTTGATGCCGGGCTCCACCAGGACCGCGGGGACGTCGCCGTAGTAGCGGCGGGTGACCTCGCGCAGCTCGTGCAGGACGGAGGGGACCGTCGAGCAGATGGAGATGCCGTCGATGCCGTCGCCCAGTTCCTCGCCGAGCAGCGGATGCATGCCCATCAGGCCCTGAAGGAGCACCGCCATCTCGTCCGCCGTGCGGCGCGCGTCCGTGGAGATGCGCCAGTGCTCGACGATCTCTTCGCCGTCGAACAGGCCGAGGACGGTGTGCGTGTTGCCTACGTCGATGGTCAGCAGCATGGCTCTACCTACTCCGCCGCTCGCAGGTCCAGGCCGATGTCCAGGATCGGCGAGGAGTGCGTCAGCGCCCCGACCGCCAGGAAGTCGACGCCGGTGTCCGCGTACGCCTTCGCGTTCTGGAGGGTCAGTCGGCCCGATGCCTCCAGGAGGGCGCGGCCGCCGACGACGGCCACCGCCTCCTCGCACTCGCCCGGCGTGAAGTTGTCCAGCAGGATCAGGTCCGCGCCCGCGTCGACCACCTCGCGCAGCTGGTGCAGGGTGTCCACCTCGACCTCGATCGGCACGTCCGGGAACATCTCGCGGACCGCGGTGAACGCCTGCGCCACACCGCCGGCCGACACGACGTGGTTGTCCTTCACCAGCGCCGCGTCCGACAGGGACATGCGGTGGTTGACGCCGCCCCCGCAGCGGACCGCGAACTTCTCCAGGGACCGCAGGCCCGGCGTCGTCTTGCGGGTGTCCCGTACCCGCGCCGTGGTGCCCTCCAGGACGTCGGCCCACGCGCGCGTGGCGGTCGCGATGCCGGACAGGCGGCACAGGAGGTTCAGCGCGCTGCGCTCCGCGGTGAGCAGGTCGCGGGTGCGGGTCGTCACGGTCAGGAGCTTCTGGCCCGCCTCGACCCGGTCGCCGTCCTCCACGTGGCGCTCGACCTCGAACTCGTCCGTGCAGACCACCGAGACGACCGCCTCGGCGACCCTGAGGCCCGCCACCACGCCGGACTCGCGCGCGACGAAGTCGCCGGTCGCGACCGCGTCCTCGGGGATCGTCGCGACCGTGGTCACGTCCACGCCGTGGGCCAGGTCCTCCTGGACGGCGACGTTGGCGATGTCCTCGACCTCCACCGGGTCGAGCCCCGCGTCGGCCAGGAGCTGGGCGAGCGCGGGATCGAGCCCGCACTCCATGTACTCGTCGTACTCGTCGGAGGCGCCCTCGGCCCCACAGGCACAGCCGTCGCCGCAGCCGCCGCCGGGGACGAGGGGAAGGTCGGGGGTGGTCACGTCTGTCACTGCTCCTGAGGACGCTGGGGCACGGGGGACCGGCCCGCTCGGGCGGGGCCGGGGTCGTGGGGGACGGTAGGGGGGAAGTCTGCGGTGTCGGTGGTGCGGACGGCCAGCGTCCGGTCCGGATTCAGCCGTACGACGATGTGGCGGCGCCAGGCGGTGTCGTCGCGCCCCGCGTGGTCCTCGCGCCAGTGGCAGCCGCGGGTCTCCTCGCGCAGCAGCGCGGCGGCCACCAGCACCCGGGCCACGCACAGCAGGTTGGTGCTCTCCCAGGTGTCGACGCCGGGCTCGGAGGTCTTGCCGTTCTCGGCGAGCGCGTCACGGGCGTCCCTGTGCAGCCGCTGGAGGCGGTCCGCCGCCTCCTGGAGCGAGGCCGCCGACCGGAGGACTCCGGCGCCGTCCGCCATGATCCGCTGGATGGTGAACCGGTCCTCGGGGGCGAGCAGCGGGTGCTCGGGCCTCTCGGGGTCCGGGACGGGCCGGGGCGGGCGCGCGGGCAGACCGCCCTCCGCCCGGCCGTGCGCGATGTCGGCGGCGATGCGCTCGGCGTAGACCAGGCCCTCCAGGAGGGAGTTGGAGGCGAGCCGGTTGGCCCCGTGGACGCCCGTGCAGGCGACCTCGCCGCACGCGTACAGGCCCGGCACGGTGGTCCGGCCGTGGGAGTCGGTGCGCACGCCCCCGGAGGCGTAGTGGGCGGCGGGGGCCACCGGGATCGGCTCGGTGACCGGGTCGATGCCGTTGGCGCGGCAGGCGGCGAGGATCGTGGGGAAGCGGTGCTCCCACATGTCGGCGCCGAAGTGGCGGGCGTCCAGGAACATGTGCTCGGCGCCCTGCTCCTGCATGCGGCGCATGATGCCCTTGGCGACGACGTCCCGGGGCGCCAGCTCGGCCAGTTCGTGCTGCCCGACCATGAAGCGCACGCCGTCCCCGTCCACCAGGTGGGCGCCCTCCCCGCGCACCGCCTCGGACACCAGGGGCTGCTGGCCCTCGGCGTCCGGGCCGAGGAACAGCACCGTCGGGTGGAACTGCACGAACTCCAGGTCGCTGACCTCGGCACCGGCGCGCAGGGCGAGGGCCACGCCGTCGCCGGTGGACACCGACGGGTTGGTGGTCGCGGAGAAGACCTGGCCCATGCCGCCGGTGGCGAGGACCACGGCGGGCGCGTGCACGGCACCCACGCCGTCGTGCTGGCCCTCGCCCATGACGTGCAGGGTGACGCCCGCGGTGCGGCCGTCGGCGTCCGTGAGCAGGTCCAGGACCAGCGCGTTCTCGATCGTGCGCACGCCACGCGCGCGTACCGCCGCCACGAGCGCCCGCGAGATCTCGGCGCCGGTCGCGTCGCCGCCGGCGTGCGCGATGCGGCGGCGGTGATGACCGCCCTCGCGGGTGAGCTCGATGCCGCCCTCGTCGTCGGTGTCGAACTGCGCCCCGGTGGAGATGAGCCGGCGCACGGCGTCGGGGCCCTCGGTGACCAGGATGCGTACGGCCTCCTCGTCGCACAGGCCGGCCCCCGCCACCAGGGTGTCGTCCAGGTGCTGCGCGGGGCTGTCGCCCTCTCCCAGGGCCGCCGCGATACCGCCCTGCGCCCACCGGGTGGAGCCGTCGTCCAGGCGGGCCTTGGTGACCACGGCCGTCTTCAGGCCGGCGGCCTCGCAGCGCAGGGCCGCGGTGAGACCGGCCACCCCGGAGCCGACGACCACGACGTCCGCGGCGATGGACCACCCTGGGGCGGGCGCGTGCAGTCGTATGCCTGTGCTGGTCACGAGGCGGCTCCGTAGGGGTCGACGGGTTCGGGGGCTCCGAAGAAGAGGGGGATGTTGTCGATCAGCCGGGTGGTGCCCACCCGGGCGGCGACGGCCAGGACCGCCTCGCCGGAGAAGTCGTCGGGGATCTCGGTGAAGTCGGCGGGATCGACCAGGGCCAGGTAGTCCAGGGCCAGCGGAGGGTCCAGGTGGGCGGCCTCGTCGAGGACGAGACGGGCGGCGGCGCGGACGGCGGCGGGACCACCGGGGGCGGCCTGCGCGACCGCGTGCGCGTCGGCGGCGGCGCGCGACTCCCCTATGGCGCTGAGCGCCTCGGCGCGCGCGTGGGTGGAGGGCACCTCGCGGGCACGCGCGCGCAGGGCCTCCTGGGCGGCGTGCCGGTCGCGGCCCGCGAACAGGGCGCGGGAGAGGGCGAGCGCGGTGTGCCGTTCGTCGGGTGACAGATAGCGGTTGCGGCTGGAGAGGGCCAGACCGTCGTCCTCGCGCACGGTGGGCACGCCGACGACCTCCACCGCGAAGTTCAGGTCGTGCACCATCCGGCGGATCAGGGCCAGTTGCTGGGCGTCCTTCTGCCCGAACAGCGCCACGTCGGGGCGGGTGAGGTGCAGCAGCTTGCCGACCACGGTGAGCATGCCGTCGAAGTGACCGGGGCGGAAGGCCCCTTCGAGGCGCTCGCCCATGGGGCCCGCGGAGATCCGCACCTGGGGTTCGCCGCCCGGGTAGACCTCGTCGGCGGACGGGGCGAACACGACGTCCGCGCCGGCCTGGCCGGCGACCTTCAGGTCGGCCTCCAGGGTGCGCGGATAGCGGTCGAGGTCCTCGCCCCGGCCGAACTGCAGCGGGTTCACGAAGACGGTGGTGATCACGAAACCCTGGGCGCCGACGTGTCTGCGGGCCGCCCTGATCAGGGTGGCGTGGCCCTCGTGCAGGGCTCCCATGGTCATGACGACGGCGGTGCGTCCCGGCACCGCGAGACGGTCCTGCGCATGCCGCAGGTCCTCCGCGGTGGGGACCAGCCCGCCCGGGCGGCCGCTCATCGTTCTTCCCCGTTCTCCGGCAGATCGGTGCCACCTGCGAGTACCCCCAGGAGGTCCTCGGCCAGCTCCGGCTTGAGCAGCCCGTGGGCCAGGGCCCGGTCGGCGGTCGCGCGGGCCATCGCCAGATAGCCGGCAACGGTCTGCGGGGCGTGCCTGCGCAGCTCGGTGACGTGCGCGGCGACCGTGCCCGCGTCCCCGCGCGCCACGGGGCCGGTCAGGGCGGCGTCCCCGGAGCGAAGGGCATTGTCGAGGGCGGCGCCGAGCAGCGGGCCGAGCATGCGGTCGGGAGCCTCGATCCCCGCCGTGCGCAGCAGCTCCATGGACTCGGCGACCAGGGTGACCAGGTGGTTGGCGCCGAGGGCGAGGGCCGCGTGGTAGAGCGGGCGCATCTCCTCGGCGATCCACTCGGGCTCGCCGCCCATCTCGATCACCAGGGCCTCGGCGGCCAGCCGCAGCTCCTCGGGCGCGGTGACCCCGAAGGAGCACCCGGCCAGGCGCTGCACGTCCACCGGGGTCCCGGTGAAGGTCATCGCGGGGTGCAGGGCGAGCGGCAGGGCCCCCGCGCGCAGGGCGGGACCGAGCACCTTCGTGCCGTAGCGCCCCGAGGTGTGCACGAGGAGCTGTCCGGGACGCACGGCACCGGTCTCGGCGAGCCCCTGGACGAGGCCCGGCAGCGCGTCGTCGGGAACGGTCAGGAGGACCAGCTCGGCGCGCTCCAGGACCTCCGAGGGCGCGACGACGGGCACGTCCGGGAGCATCAGCGCGGCCCGCCGCCGGGAGGCGTCGGAGACCCCGGACGCCGCGACGGGGCGGTGTCCGGCCAGTTGCAGGGACGCGGCGAGGGCGGGCCCTACCCGGCCGGCCCCGACGACGCCCACGGTGAGCCGCGCGGGGCGGTCCTTGGCGTCTGGCTGTTGGACTGTACTCACTCGACCGTGGCCTTCCCGTTCCAGTCCGCTCTGGGTACCGGACGATTTCTCGTCATGTTAACGCGATCGGTTCGCGGGCCGACCCGTTGTCCACAGGCTGTGGGTTTCCACACGTCGCCCGGAAGGCGAAAAGGGGGTGCCGGGCGGTGCGGGCCCGCGGGATGATCCGGGCGGCGGGGCCCGGGTGCGGACGGCGACGGGCGGGGACGGCGAAGGGGACAGGGTGGGAGCGGCGGAGCGGGACGAGGAGCGGCGGGCGGCGGCAGCGGACGGGGAGCGGCCGGCCGGCTCCCCTGACGAGGAGCACGGGGCCGGCTCCCCGGACGAGGAGCGGCGCCAGCGGAGGGCGCGCCGCATCGCGGCCCACCGCCGCGCGGAGCACGTCCTGGCGCGCCCCGGCTTCCTCCAGACGCTGCGGGAGCGGCTGGCCCTGCTGGAGGGCGCACGGGACCTGTACGACCTGGACGAGACCGTGGACATGTACGGGACGGGGATCGTCGAGGCGCTGGAGCAGCGGGTGGCCGGGCTGCTCGGCAAGGAGGCCGCCGCCTTCTTCCCCACCGGCACGATGGCCCAGCAGATCGCCCTGCGCTGCTGGGCCGCCCGCACGGGCGACCCGACGGTGGCCCTGCACGCGCTCGCCCACCCCGAGGTGCACGAGCGCAACGCGTTGCGTGAGGTCGGCGGGCTGCGCCCGGTACGGCTGACGGGTGAACCCCGGCTGCCGACCGCCGCCGAGGTGCGCGACTTCGAGGAGCCGTTCGGCGCGCTGATGCTCGAACTGCCCCTCAGGGACGCGGGGTTCGTCCTGCCCTCCTTCGAGGAGCTGACCGAGGTCGTCGAGGCCGCGCGGGAGCGCGACGCGGTGGTGCACTTCGACGGCGCGCGCCTGTGGGAGACGACGGTCCACTTCGGCCGCCCCCTGGAGGAGATCGCGGACCTCGCGGACAGCGTCTACGTGTCGTTCTACAAGTCCCTCGACGGCTACGGCGGTGCGGCACTGGCGGGTCCCAGGACACTGGTCGAGCAGGCGAAGACCTGGCGGCACCGCTACGGGGGCCTGATCCTCCAGCAGTTCCCGACGGTGCTGTCGGCCCTCGCCGGCCTGGAGCGGGAGCTGCCCCTGCTGCCGGATTACGTGCGTCACGCGCGCGTGGTCGCCGCGGCGCTGCGTGAGGGCTTCGCGGCGGCGGGGGTGCCGTGGGCGCGCGTCCATCCCGGGCAGCCGCACACCCATGACTTCCAGGTCTGGCTGCCGTACGACGCCGACGTCCTCTCGGAGGCGGCGATCCGCCAGGCCGAGGAGACCGGGACCCTCCTGTTCGCCAACCCGTGGGACCACCGCGGCCCCGAGCTGGCCTTCACCGAGGTCTACGTACGGGCCGACGGGCTGGCCTGGACGGCGGACGACGTGAGGACGGCGGTGGCCCGGTTCGCGGGGCGGCTCCCGGTCGCCGGTGCCTAGTGCCCCGGCAGGCAACGTTGCCGGTGGCACGGTGCAGCCGTCAGGGGCCGTCGGCGGCGGTCAGTCGAAGCGGATGTGCCGGAGCCCGACCCGGGTCTGCCGCAGCCGGGTGCGCAGGGCGCCCTCCGTGTTGGGCCTGAGCGTCAGCCCGGCGAGCACCGCGATCCGGTCCGCCGTCTTGGGCACCGTCGTGCGGTCCGTCCACAGGTGCTCGGCGAACTCGGGCTCGCGCAGCCGCTCCAGACAGTCGTCGAGCTGCTGGACCGCCCAGCTGTCACCGGGTGCGGGGGTGCCCTTCCCGGCGATGGGCCGGAGGACGTGTCCGAGGCCGCGCTCGCGCAGCCGTCTCAGGACGGTCTCGCGCTCCGCGAGCAGCGCGAAGTGACGGACGTCGTGGCCCAGTTCGCGCAGCCGGCCGACCGTCTCGGAGAAGCAGTCCGGATCGGTGACCGTCATGGGGACGACGACCACGCCGTCGTGCTCCGCCAGCGCGAGATCGAGGACCTCGACCACGCCCTTCCGCCAGGACGCCAGGTCCCGGAAGTCCCCGCGCAGTCCGGGCGGCATCATGCGGCGCAGCCCGAAGCCGGCGTGCTCGGGATCGCAGATGACGCTGCCGGGCAGCCGCCGCTGGATCTCGTGTGCGGTCTGTGTCTTGCCGCCCCCGAAAGGGCCGTTGATCCACAGGAGCATGCGCAGACCCTAGTGGGCGCCGGTCACACGACGGTCACGCGCGCGGACCCGGCGGTGCCGGTTCAGCCGTGCCCGCCCGCCCGTACCAGACCGGTCTCGTAGGCGAGGACGACCACCTGCACCCGGTCCCTGAGACCCAGCTTCGTCAGGATGCGGCCGACATGGGTCTTCACGGTCGCCTCGGACAGCACCAGCCGGGCCGCGATCTCTCCGTTGGACAGGCCCTGCGCGACCAGCACCATGACCTCGCGCTCGCGGTCGGTGAGCCGTTCCAGATCCTTGTGCCGCGGCGTCGTGGCGCCGCCCGGCAGCATCGGCGCGAAACGGTCGAGCAGACGGCGGGTGGTGGAGGGCGCGACCACCGCGTCACCGCTGTGCACCGAGCGGATGGCGGCCAGCAGCTCGCCCGGCGGCACGTCCTTGAGCATGAAGCCGGAGGCGCCCGCCTTCAGCCCGGAGAAGGCGTACTCGTCGAGGTCGAAGGTGGTCAGGATCAGCACCTTCGGGGAGTCCGGTTCCGCGCAGATGCGCCGGGTGGTCTCCACGCCGTCGAGCTTCGGCATGCGGACGTCCATGAGGACCACGTCGACCTCGGTGGTGCGCAGCACCTGGAGCGCCTCGACACCGTCGCCCGCCTCCGCGACGACCTCCATGTCCGGCTGGGCGGCGAGCACCATCCCGAACCCGGTGCGCAGCAGCACCTGGTCGTCGACGAGCATCACGCGGATCGGCATGGCGGGGGTCCTCCGGTCGGGCTTCGGTCGGTGGGCGGGGTCGTGGGGCGGGCGGGCGGTCACGGCGGTCGGTCGTGGGTGCATCGGTCAGTGGGCCGGCTTCAGCGGCAGCAGGGCGCTGATGCGGAAGCCTCCGCCGGGGCGGGGGCCCGCGTCCAGGGTGCCGCCGACCATGCCGACACGTTCCCGCATGCCGATCAGCCCGTGACCCCGGCCGTCGGCGCCGCCCTCCTCGTACAGCTCGTGCGGGGCACCCTTGCCGTCGTCCTCGACGAGCAGCCCGAGTCCGTCGTCGAAGTACACCAGGCGCACGCTGGCTCCCGCGTTGGGGCCCCCGTGCTTGCGGGTGTTGGTGAGGGCCTCCTGGACGATCCGGTACGCCGTCAGCTCGACACCGCTGGGCAGCGGGCGCGGGGTGCCCTCCACCTTGAAGTCGACCGGCAGGCCCGAGCTGCGGCACTGCTCGACGAGTTCGTCGATCTGCTCGACGTCGGGCTGCGGGACGTACTCGCCGGCCTCCGTGTGCTCGCCGGTGCGCAGCACACCGAGCAGGCGGCGCATCTCGGCGAGGGCCTGGCGGCCGGTCCCGGAGATCGTCTCCAGCGCCTTCTTCGCCTGGTCGGGGGCGGTGTCGAGGACGTATGCGGCGCCGTCCGCCTGCACCACCATCACCGAGACGTTGTGCGCGACGACATCGTGCAGCTCACGGGCGATACGGGCGCGCTCGGCGGCGACCGCGACCTTGGACTGCGCCTCGCGTTCCTTCTCCAGGCGGGCGGCGCGCTCCTCCAGCTGGGCGAGGTAGGCGCGGCGCGTGCGCAGGGAGTCGCCGAGGACCCAGGCCAGGGCGAACGGCACGGTCTGGAACAGCGCGACCGCGACGTTGCCCAACGGGTTCGCCTCTGCGGCCGGCCAGCGGATCTGCGCCAGGGTGCCCGCGCACAGGCCGCCGATCAGGCCGGCGCGCGAGGCCCAGCGGGCTCCGTCCGCGGCGACCGTGTAGATGATCACCAGCAGGGCGAAGTCCGCGACCAGGGGCTCCTCGTCGAGGATCAGCTGTGCCAGTCCCATCGCGACGGCCACCAGGAGCATCGTCTCGGGCATGCGGCGGCGCAGCGCGACGACCAGGGACAGGACCACGGAGACCGCGAGCCCCACGGGGAGCGATCCGTGATGGTCCGGCGCCCTGTTGATGTTCGTCAGGCTCACGCAGGTGAGCCCGAACAGGACGACGGCCCAGAAGCCGTCGAACCACGTGGGATGCCTGCGGAGGAAATCATAGAGGCGCTGCACGTAACCCAATGTAGGGAAGCGTGCAGCGTGCAGGGGTCAACCGGAGGGCCGATCCGGGGCGGGCGGACGTACTCCGCAAGGTGGATGCTCCGTGATCCCGCACGGTCGGGGCCGCGCCGGACGGCGTCGTGCCTCGGGCGCCGGAGCCCGGCGCAGGCCCACCGCGCTCGCGCACGGCGGCGGCCGGGGGCGCACGGCGCGGGCGCGGGTCGCACGGCCGCGTCCGCGCCGCCCACCTGCGGTGCGTCGCCGTTCCGCCCCGCGCGGCCCGGGCCCGTGGTCGTACTCCGTGCCCCTGGCCGTACGGCCCTGGCCGTACGGGTGACCGCGACGCCAGGGCCTAGTGCTGTGACCGGGAAGGTTCACCGGCTCGCGACGCCCGGCACGGCACCTCGCCGCGTTGTCGCATCACCCGCGTACATCCAGTACGCGGGCGACACTCCGCCTTGCGATGCACCGCACCGGACGCCGCGAGCTTCCGGCAAACCTTCCCGGCCACAGCACTAGCCTGAGTGCGTGGCGGACGAGACGGACGAGGCCCGCGAACCGGGCGAGGCCGACGAGGCCGACGAGGCGAACGGCGCGTGGCGCGGATGGCGGGCGGCGACCCAGGAGGCGCTGTACGGGCCGGACGGGTTCTACCGCCGGCCGGAGGGCCCCGCGGGGCACTTCCGCACCTCCGTGCACGCCTCGCCCCTCTTCGCCGGCGCCGTGGCCCGGCTGCTGTGCCGGGTCGACGAGGCGCTGGGGCGGCCCGCGGAGCCGGCGTTCGTGGACATGGGGGCCGGTCGGGGCGAGCTGGCCGCGGGAGTCCTGGCCGCCCTGCCCCCCGATGTCGCCGCCCGGGTGCGGATGTACGCCGTCGAGGTCGCGGACCGGCCCGCGGGCCTCGATGAGCGGATCGAGTGGCTCGGCGAGCTCCCGGAGGGCGTCACGGGGCTGCTGTTCGCGAACGAGTGGCTGGACAACGTGCCGGTCGACGTCGTGGAGGCCGGTCCGGACGGTGTGCCCCGCCTGGTGCTCGTGCGGCGGGACGGCACCGAGCGTTCCGGAGGGCCCGTCGCGGGCGCGGAGGCGCGGTGGCTGGAGCGCTGGTGGCCGCTGTCCGCCGAGGGGCAGCGCGCGGAGATCGGCCTCCCCAGGGACACCGCCTGGGCCGCCGCCGTGGCCGCCCTGGACCGCGGGCTGGCCGTCGCCGTCGACTACGCGCACCGCGCGGGCGCCCGGCCCCCCTTCGGGACGCTCACCGGGTTCCGTGCGGGCCGGCAGACCGCTCCCGTGCCGGACGGCTCCTGCGACATCACGGCGCACGTGGCGCTGGACGCCTGCGCCCTGCCGGGAGCGCGCCTGCTGACCCAGCGTGCGGCCCTGCGGGCCCTGGGCGTCAGCGGTGCGCGCCCCCCGCTGGCCCTCGCCTCCACGGATCCCGCGGCCTACGTGCGCGCCCTCGCGGGCGCCGGGCACGCCGCCGAGCTCACCGCGCCCGGCGGCCTCGGCGACTTCGGCTGGCTGCTCCAGCCCGTCGGGCTTCCGGGCGCCTGGCTCGGGGGGCTACTTGTCGATGTCCCCGACCACGAAGAACAGTGACCCGAGGATGGCCACCATGTCCGCGACCAGCGTGCCGGGCAGCAGCTCGGTCAGCGCCTGGATGTTGTTGTACGAGGCGGAGCGCAGCTTCAGCCGGTACGGGGTCTTCTCGCCCTTGCTGACCAGGTAGTAGCCGTTGATGCCGAGCGGGTTCTCGGTCCAGGCGTAGGTGTGGCCCTCGGGCGCCTTGAGCACCTTCGGGAGCCGCTGGTTGACCGGCCCCGGCGGCAGCTCGGCCAGCCGGTCCAGGCAGGCGTCGGCCAGGTCGAGGGCGTTGTGCGTCTGCTCCAGCAGGCACTCGAAGCGGGCCAGGCAGTCGCCCTCCTGCCGGGTGACGACCTTCAGGGTCCCGCGCAATTCCCCGTACGCCAGGTACGGCTCGTCCCGGCGCAGGTCGAAGTCCACCCCGGAGGCACGCGCGATGGGTCCGCTCACGCCGTAGGCGTGCACGGTCTCCGGCGCCAGGACACCGACGCCCCTCGTGCGCCCCCGGAAGATCTCGTTGCCGAGCACCAGGTCGTCGAACCGGTCCATCCGGGAGCGCACCCCCGAGACGGCGGCACGCGCGCGTGCGGTCCAGCCCGCGGGCAGGTCCTCCTTGAGGCCGCCCACGCGGTTGAACATGTAGTGCATGCGCCCGCCGGAGATCTCCTCCATGACGTTCTGGAGTTCCTCGCGCTCCTGGAAGGCGTAGAACACCGGGGTGATGCCGCCGAGCTCCAGCGGGTACGAGCCGAGGAACATCAGGTGGTTCAGCACCCGGTTCAGCTCCGCGAGGAGGGTGCGCATCCAGACCGCGCGCTCGGGGACCTCCATGCCGAGCATCCGCTCGACGGCGAGGACCACGCCCAGCTCGTTCGCGAACGCCGAGAGCCAGTCGTGGCGGTTGGCCAGCATGATGATCTGGCGGTAGTCGCGCGCCTCGAAGAGCTTCTCCGCGCCCCGGTGCATATAGCCGATGACCGGCTCGGCCCAGGTGATCCGCTCGCCGTCCAGCACGAGCCGCAGCCGCAGCACGCCGTGCGTGGACGGGTGCTGGGGCCCGATGTTGAGCACCATGTCGGTGCTCTCAGCGGCGCCGCCGATCCCGACCATGGTCTCCGTCGTAGGAGTCATGCACACAGTCTGTCGTACGTACGCTTGCGGCATGGAGACGGGGACTGTGCCCGAGGGCGGCGAGCCCGCCTGGAGGGGGCTTCCGGCGGGGCTGCTGCGGATGCGGCGGCTGCTGCTGGTGGCGTGGCTGGGACTGCTGACCATCGTCCTGGGGCTGCTGCCCGGTCTGCTCGCCGGGCCCGGCTGGGCGCTCCTCGCGCTGCTGCCGGCGGCCCTGCTGCTGTGGGGCTGGGTGCTGCTGGGCCGCAACTGGCGCTCGTGGCGGTATGCCGAGCGGGCCGACGACCTGCTGATCAGCCGGGGCGTGCTGTGGCGCGAGGAGACCGTGGTGCCGTACGGGCGGATGCAGCTCGTCGAGGTCACCTCCGGGCCCGTCGAGCGCCGCTTCGGGCTGGCGACCGTCCAGCTGCACACCGCGGCAGCGGCCACGGACGCCACCATCCCGGGCCTCGACCCGGCCGAGGCGGAACGGCTGCGGGACCGGCTGACCGAACTGGGCGAGGCCCGATCGGCGGGGCTGTGAACCCGCCCGGAGCGCTGCCCGGCGACCGGCCGGACAGGGACCCGGCGGAAGAGCCGGGCGGACGGGCCGGCGGACGGCCCGGCGGACGGCAGAGCGGTCGGGCCGCGGAAGCGCCCGGCGAGCGGGTGGGGCGGGAGGTCACCGAGCGTCGGCTGCACCCGGTGACCCCGCTGCGGCGCGCCTGGGCGCCGGTCGCCGTGCTCATGGGCTGGGCCGTGCACGACCCGGACCAGGCCCACGAGCAGCTGACGAGGCTCACCACCGTCACCCTCCTGACCGGGCTCGCGATACTCGTCCCGGCCGCCTCCCTGTACGGCTTCCTGAGCTGGTGGTTCACGCACTACGCCGTGACCGACACCGAACTGCGCATCCGGACGGGCCTGCTGTTCCGCCGCACGGCGCACATCCGCCTCGACCGGCTGCAGGCAGTCGACGTCACCCAGCCGCTGCTGGCCCGCGTGGCGGGCGTCGCCAAGCTCCGGCTCGACGCCATCGGTACGGACGAGAAGGACGAACTCGCCTACCTGAGCGAGGGCGAGGCACGCGCGCTGCGCGCCGAACTC
This sequence comes from Streptomyces sp. NPDC007264, assembly GCF_042869095.1. Taxonomy (NCBI): domain Bacteria; kingdom Bacillati; phylum Actinomycetota; class Actinomycetes; order Kitasatosporales; family Streptomycetaceae; genus Streptomyces; species Streptomyces sp. NPDC007264. The sequence goes on along the minus strand of NZ_JBIAFD010000022.1, from coordinate 68,440 downwards.
CTGGCCCGTGCCGCCGGTTTCGCGCCCGAGACGGCACGCGAGATGGGCGAGGCCCCGGTGCGCCCGCTGCTGCACGTGCCGCCGCGCGCCCTGGTCGTGTCGCTCCTCCTCACGGGCACCACCTGGGGTTCGCTGCTCGCCGCCCTGGTCGTACCGCCCCTGCTGTGGTTCGTCACCCACAGCCTGTGGTCGGTGCTCGTCATCGGGCTGCCGCTGGCCGGCGGAGCGGCCACCCGGACCGTCGGGCAGTTCGTCCGCTTTTACGACTGGACCGTGGGCGAGTCGCCGGACGGGCTCCGCATCGACCACGGGCTGCTGGACCGCGCCCACGAGACGGTGCCGCCGGGGCGGGTGCAGACCGTACGGATCGTGGAGCCGTTGCTGTGGCGATGGGGGTCCCCCCGCTCGAACGCAGCCGAGAGCGGGGGACGCTGGGTCCGGGTGGAACTGGACGTGGCGGGCTCGTCGAACTCGGTGCTGGTGCCGGTCGCCCCGCGCGCGGCGGCCGAGTCGCTGATCACGCGGATACTGCCCGGGGTGAGCGTGCCCGCCGCCCTGACCCGCCCGCCGCGCCGCGCGGGCTGGTGCGTGCCGCTGTGGTGGCGCGGTCACGGACTCGCGGTCACCGACACGGTCTTCGCGGCCCGCCATGGCCTGCTGCGCCGCACCCTGGCGCTCGTGCCGCACGCGAAGGTGCAGAGCGTACGGCTGACGCGGGGGCCGTGGGCGCGGTTCAAGCGGGTCGCCGACGTGCATGTGGACACCGGCGCGAACAAGACGGTGACGGCACGCCTGCGGGACGCCCGGGAGGCGGCGGATCTGCTGTACGCGCAGGCGGACCGGTCGCGCACCGGGCGGCGGGACGCCCGGCCGGACCGGTGGATGGCCTGAGGGCGCCTGCGAGCGGCCGGAACGGCGTGAGGGGCGGCGGCACATGGTGTGCCGCCGCCCCTCATCCGCGCCGGGGTGCTCAGGAGGCCGCGGTGCGCAGCCCCTCGATGTCGATCTGCTCCGTCTCGTCGTGGGCCGTCAGGTCGATGACCTGGCCGACGGCGCGCGCCTGCGGATCCACGGGCTTGAAGGCGGACTCGGACTCCGCCTTGTGCACCGCGAGCGTCTCCTGGCCGACGACGTCGGCGAGGTCCTCGTTCTGCACGGACTGTGCGGACGGGTCGGTCTCCCGCGGCTTCTGCGTGCCGAAGAAGTCGAACCCGCCCTCGACGGTCGGGCGCCGGCGCGGGGCCGGCGGCACCACGGCGACGGCGGTCGGCACGGTGAAGTGCCCGGTGGTGTGGGCCGGCTTGGTGGCGGCCGGCTGGGGCTGCCGCACGGTGGCGGCGGCCGCGTGCTCCTGCCCACCGACCGCCGCGTGCTCCTGGACGCCGGCCGCAGAGGGCTCCTGGACGCCGGCTGTGGAGAGTTCCTGACCGCCGGCCGCCGGGGGCTGCCCGTCCGGCCCGCCCTCCTCGTCGGAGCCGCTCTCCGCGGCACCTGCCTCGGCCACGTCCGGACCGGCGGAGGCCCGCCTCGTGCCACCGCCGTTGCGACGGCCGCCCTTCCGCGACGAGGTCTTCGCACGCGCCGTGGACATCCTGCGCGCGCCGCCCCGTGCGGACCCGGTGGGCGCGGCGCCGTCCACCGCTGGAGGGGCGTCCTCCGCGTCGGGAGCGCCCTGGCCGTCGGCGGCCGCGGACGCCTCGTCGGTGTCGCCCCCGTCCGAGGCGGCGCCCGCCCGCGCCGTGCCGTCCTCCTCCGCGGAAGCGGTCACCGCCGCGGCGCCGTCCTGCGCCTCGGTCTCCGCCTCGGCGGCCGGTTCGGTCTCCTCGGCGGCCGGTTCGGTCTCCTCGGCGGCGTCGGCCTCCTCACCGGTGAGCCGCTCCAGCGCCGAGTTGGCCCGCATGAAGAGCGCGGAGCCGGCCGGGGAGAACGCCTGCGGATCCGAGGACCCGGACTCGGCCTCGGCCTCGCTCCCGGTGCCGTTCTCGGGCTCGGCGTCGTGATCCCGCCCGGCCGGGGCGTCCGCGTCTTCGGGATCCCCTGCGCCGTCCCGTACGTCCGCTCCGGCAGCCTCGTCCCCGGCGGAGTCCGGCGCGTCCTGCGCGGCGGAGCCCGACGTAGGCAGGGCCGGAGCCGGAGCCGTCGTCTCGATCGCCAGCAGGCGGCGGCCCTCCAGCGCGCTCGCGCGCTCCGTCTCCGCCGTGGCGTACCGCCGCAGCAGGGCCGCGTGCTCGTTGCGCAGCTTGGCCAGTTCGGAGCGTTTGGCGCGCAGCTTCTGCTCCAGCTTGGTCCGCAGTTCGCGCGATTCCTCGAGGTCGGTCTCCAGTTCGGCGACCCGTTCCTCGTGGCGCCACTCGTCACTCGCACGCGCGCGCGTGAGGTCGGCGACCCGTTTACCCGCGGTGGCGTCCCACCGACGCATGACGACCGCGCCGACGACCGTCGTCACCGCGGCACCCGTAGCCAGCGCACGGAGCAGCAGCGGCTCCGTGAACAACCAGGGGCCCACGGCGCACACGACGGAGACGCCGGCGATCGCCGAAGGAGGCAGCAGCCTGTGCAAGGGCGGTGAATGGCGATGACGTCCACGTGGCATGGCCAGAAACTTACCGCGCGTAGGGGAATGATGGTGCCCCGCGGGGTAAAAACACGGCCACCGTGAGACCTTCGCACGGCCCCGCGAACACCGGAACGGAACGCACATCTCCGCAATCCGGGGATTTCCCTTCGACCGGCCTTCCCGGCGGGGCTTCCGCCACGGCTTCCGCTCCGGGCTCCCGCGGCCGCACGGCCCTCCGGGCCCGGGGCCGGCCTTTTCGAGATCATCTGTCCGTCCGGCCCTGATCCCGGTCTCCCGCCCCGGTCCCCGCCTCTCCCGAGCCCGCGATCGGATGTCGTCCGGCGCATTCCGCGGGCCGTCCGGCACAACGCCGGAGAGGGCCGGTTCCACGGGGAACCGGCCCTCTCCCGGATTGCGCGGAATTCGGGGCGGCGCCCCTCTCCTTCGCGCTCAGCGGTCGCTGAGCCGCCCGCTCATCCACTGCAGCGTCCCGGGGATCTCGCGCCGCCAGGTGTTGAAGTTGTGGCCGCCGCTGTCCAGGATGATCGACGAGATCCGGGTCCGCTTCTTGGCCTGCACCTGGGCGATGAACTTGAGCGTGGACTTGTAGTTGGGTTCGCCGAGCTTGCTGCTGGTGACGAGCAGTGAGGTGTCGGGCGCCGGCAGGTGCTTGAGGCACCACATCAGGTCCGCGCGGTTGCGCAGGTCGGCCCTGCGGTGGAAGAGATCGCCCGTGGTCGGGTCGATGGGCGCCTTGTAGTACGGCGACAGGCCCGCTCCGGCGGCGTACGCGTCCGGGTGGTGCATCGCCAGCTTCAGCGCGCAGTAGCCGCCCGTGGAGTCGCCGACGACGCCCCAGCTGCCGGGTTTCTTGCCCACCCTGTAGTGGGCCATGACCGCCTCGGGAAGGTCCTTCGCGAAGAACGTCTCGGTCTGCGGCCCGCCCGGGACGTCCACGCACTCCGTGTCGCGCGGCGGCGCCACGGTCGGCCGCAGCATCACCAGGATCATCGGCTGCATCCTGCCGTTCTTGGCCAGCTCGTGCGCCGTCTGCGGGTAGTGCAGCTTCTTGAACAGCGCCGCGGCCGTGCCCGGGTAGCCGGTGAGCACGACGGCCGCCGGGAACGTCCGCGTCCGGTACTGCGGCTGGAAGTACTCCGGCGGCAGGTACACGTACGCGGGTGTGGCGATATGACTCGTACGTCCGAGTATGTCGACCTTCTGGATCTGGCCGCCGACCTGCGGCCGCGAACCGCCCGACACGCCCACCCGCAGCGTGTCGAGGACCTGCAGCGGACCACCGCCCGACCCGGGGGCGCCGTGGTCGACGACCACGCCCTGCCCCGTCTCCTGACCGAACAGATCCGCCCAGCTGGCGTAGAAGCCGAACGCCTGGTTGGCCGCCAGTCCGACGGACGCGAAGATCGCCAGCTGGGTGCAGAACAGCAGACCGACCCGTCCGCTGACGGCCCGCCAGTTCCGCCGTGCCAGCCGCGGCCAGATCCACACCGTGCCGACGAACAGCAGCACGGCGAACATGACCGCCAGCACCAGCACCTTGTTGCTCGTGAGACCCATCAACTGTCCCTGCCTGCACTTTCCGTCGGTGGGGCGCCTTCGCGCCTTCGCGCGGTCTTGCCCCGGACTTTCCTTCGGCTTTGAACCGGCTTTGTGTTGGGGAGTGAACCTCTCTCCCCCAGACACCGTCCTAGAGGGCGCAATGTCGCCGGATGCCCGAATCGGTCACCGGATTCAAGGTCTCTCGCAGAACTCGGGATGCGATGTCTGTCAGGATAGATGGGGAAATGTCGGGTCAGGTTCCGGGGCGATCAGGTGTGCTGCGGCGCATGGTCCGCGGGCCGCGCCCCGAAGCCGTCCCCGCTCTGGTCGCCAGGGCCTGCACGCTCGTGGGGCTCCTGGACGTCGCCGCGGGTGTGTTCCCGCGCTTCCGGAACAGCCGGATGCACCGCATCGTCGAGGTCCTGCCGGGATCGCTCGGCCCGTTCGCGGCGGCCCTGTCCCTGAGCGCCGGAGTGCTCCTGCTGCTCCTCGCCCACGGGCTGCGGCGGCGCAAACGCCGGGCGTGGCGCGCGGCCGTGGTGCTCCTGCCGGCGGGTGCCGTGGCGCAGTTCGTCTACCGCCACTCCGTCATCGGCGTCCTCATCTCGGTGGCACTGCTCCTGCCGCTGCTGCGCCACCGCGGCGAGTTCGAGGCACTGCCCGATCCGCGCAGCCGCTGGCGGGCGCTCGCCAACTTCGTGCTCATGGGCGCCGGTTCCCTGGGCCTGGGCCTGATCATCGTCAGCGTTCACCCGAACCGCATGGTCGGCAACCCGAGCCTGTCCGACCGCATCCAGCACGTCCTGTACGGCCTGTTCGGCTTCGAGGGCCCCGTCGACTACACCGGCAACACCTCCTGGACGGTGGGCTTCTCGCTCGGCGCGCTCGGCCTGCTGACCGCGGTGACCACCATCTACCTGGCCTTCCGCCCCGAACACCCGGCCGCCCGGCTCACCGGGGAGGACGAGGCCCGGCTGCGCGTCCTGCTGGACAAGCACGGCGGCCGCGACTCCCTCGGCCACTTCGCGCTCCGCCGCGACAAAGCGGTCGTCTTCTCGCCGAGCGGCAAGGCGGCGGTCACCTACCGCGTCGTGTCGGGTGTGATGCTGGCCAGTGGCGACCCGATCGGCGACGTGGAGGCATGGCCCGGCGCCATCGAACGCTTCATGGACGAGGCGAAGGCCCACTCCTGGACCCCGGCGGTCATGGGCTGCTCGGAGACCGGCGGCGAGGTGTGGACCCGCGAGACCGGCCTGGACGCCCTCGAACTGGGTGACGAGGCGGTGGTGGAGGTCGCGGATTTCTCGCTCTCCGGGCGCGCGATGCGCAACGTGCGCCAGATGGTGAAGCGTATCGAGCGCGCGGGCTACGAAACCCGGGTACGGCGCATCCGTGACCTCGGCGAGAACGAACTGGAGCGCATACGACGCGCTGCCGAGGACTGGCGCGGCACGGACACCGAGCGCGGCTTCTCCATGGCGCTCGGCCGCATCGGCGACCCGGCCGACGGTGACTGCCTGATCGCCACCGCCCACAAGGCGGAGGACGCGGAGGCGGGTCCCTACGGCGATCTGAAGGCCGTGCTGCACTTCGTCCCGTGGGGCACGGACGGGGTCTCGCTGGACCTGATGCGCCGCGACCGCTCGGCGGACCCGGGCATGAACGAACTGCTGATCGTGGCCGCGCTCCAGGCCGCGCCGCGGCTGGGCATCGAGCGCGTCTCGCTGAACTTCGCGATGTTCCGCTCGGCGCTGGCGCGCGGCGAGAAGATCGGCGCGGGCCCGGTGCTGCGGGCGTGGCGGGGGCTGCTGGTCTTCCTGTCCCGGTGGTTCCAGATCGAGTCCCTGTACAAGTTCAACGCGAAGTTCCAGCCGCGCTGGGAGCCGCGCTTCGTGGTCTACGCCTCCTCGCGCGACCTCCCGCGGATCGGCCTGGCGGCCATGCAGGCGGAGGGCTTCGTGAACCTGGCGCTGCCGCGCTTCCTGCGCCGCACCGCGCCGGCCCCGCGCCCGTGCGCGCACCGGGTGACCGAACACGGGGTCCGGGCCGCGTAGCCGGGCCCGAGCACGGCGGCACCGCCCCACGGACAGCCCGCGCACGGCGGCACCGCACCACCGGCAGCCCGAGAACAGCGGCACCGCACCACCGACAGGCCCGAGCGAGGGCCCCCGCCCCGCCCAGGCCCTGGGGTCCTCGCTCGGGCCGCGGCATGTCCGGGCCGGCCCGCCCGCGACGCGACAGCACCAGGCTCGCGACGCCGCCGACCGCCCCGTGAGGGGACCCCGGGGGCGGCGGGGCCTACGCTGAACGTATGAGCACGAAGACCGGGCGGGGCCACGTGGCGGGCCTTCCGACATGGGACCGCTGCGCGGTCATGGGTGTCGTCAACGTCACCCCCGACTCCTTCTCCGACGGCGGCCGCTGGTTCGACACCACCGCCGCGGTCAAGCGCGGCCTGGACCTGGTCGCCGAGGGCGCCGACCTCGTGGACGTCGGCGGCGAGTCCACCCGCCCGGGCGCCACCCGCGTCGACGAGGCCGAGGAACTCAGGCGCGTCATCCCCGTCGTCCGCGGCCTCGCGGCCGAGGGCGTCGCCGTCTCCGTGGACACCATGCGCGCCTCCGTCGCCGAACGGTCCCTCGCCGCCGGCGCCGCCCTCGTCAACGACGTCAGCGGCGGCCTCGCCGACCCCGCGATGATCCCGGTCGTCGCGGCCGCGGGCGCCCCCTTCGTGGTCATGCACTGGCGCGGCTTCCTGCAGGGCGGCAACGTCGAGGGGGTGTACCGGGACGTCGTCACCGAGGTCGTCGACGAGTTGCACGCGCGCGTGGAGGCCGTCCTGGAGGGCGGCATCGCCCCCGACCGGATCGTCGTGGACCCCGGCCTCGGCTTCTCCAAGGAGGCGGAACACGACCTGGCGCTGCTCGCCCACCTGGACCGCCTGCGCGGCCTCGGCCGTCCCCTGCTGGTGGCCGCCTCCCGCAAGCGGTTCCTCGGACGGGTCCTCGCCGGTCCGCAGGGCGCGCCGCCACCCGCCCGCGAACGCGACGCGGCCACCGCCGCCGTCTCCGCCCTCGCCGCGCAGGCAGGCGCGTGGGCGGTGCGCGTGCACGAGGTGCGCGCGACCGCGGACGCCGTACGCGTCGCACGCGCCGTCGAAGGAGCCCGGTGAGCACCGCCCACACGGATGTCGAGCAGGTCGAGCAGGCCAACACCGCCTTCTACGAGGCGATGGAGCGGGGTGACTTCGAAGAGCTGTCGTCGCTGTGGCTGGTGCCCGCCGACCTGGGCGTCGACGAGGAGTACCACGACCCGGCGGACACCGGCGTGATCTCCTGCGTGCACCCCGGCTGGCCCGTGCTGACCGGCCGCGGCGAGGTCCTGCGCTCGTACGCGCTGATCATGGCGAACACCGAGTACATCCAGTTCATCCTCACGGACGTCCATGTCTCCGTGACCGGTGACACCGCCCTGGTCACCTGCACCGAGAACATCCTCAGCGGCGGCCCGGCCCCCGAGGACAGCGACGAGCTGGGTCCTCTCGTCGGACAGCTGGTGGTCGCCACCAACGTGTTCCGCCGCACCCCCGACGGCTGGAAGCTGTGGTCGCACCACGCCTCCCCCGTCCTGACCGAGTCCGGCGACGAGGAGGAGGACGAGTCCCCCTCGTAGGGACGCTCGTTTGGATGCGCCCCTTCCTGGGTAGGGGCGGCTACCAACCCGTGAGCCGACGTGTTCCCCGGGGAAAACTCCGATGAACGCTCCTGACCGTCCCACGGGCGCGCGCCCCCGTGAGCGAGCACGGTCGGTGCCCGCAGGTAGATTCGTTCGAGGCTGGTGTGCCGACCGCGCTCGGTGGGCACCCGCCGTCACCGACGATTGCAGGAGTGATTCGCGTGGATCGTGTCGCGCTGCGCGGCCTGAAGGCCCGTGGGCACCACGGTGTGTTCCCCAAGGAGCGCGAAGAGGGCCAGACCTTCATCGTGGACCTCGTCCTGGGCCTGGACACCCGGCCGGCCGCGGCCGACGACGACCTGTCGAAGACGGTGCACTACGGCGTCGTGGCGGAAGAGGTCGTGGCCCTGGTCGAGGGAGAGCCCGTCGACCTCATCGAGACGCTCGCCGAGCGCATCGCCCTGTCCTGCCTCAAGCACGCCCCGGTCGTGGAGGTCGAGGTCTGCGTCCACAAGCCGGACGCCCCGATCACGGTGCCGTTCGACGACGTGACCGTCACCATCACCCGGAGCCGAGTATGACCGCCTTCTTCACCGGGGGTCAGAGCGACCCGACCGTGCAGCCGGTGCCCGCCTCCGTCGTGGAGCGCGTGGACGCGGCCGACACCACCCTCCAGAACCCCAGGCGGGCGGTGATCTCGCTGGGGTCGAACCTGGGCAACCGGCTGGAGACACTCCAGGGCGCGGTCGACGCGCTCGAGGACACCCCGGGCGTGCGCGTCAAAGGGGTCTCGCCGGTCTACGAGACGGAGCCGTGGGGCGTGGAGCCCGGCAGCCAGCCGACGTACTTCAACGCGGTGGTCGTGGTGAAGACCACCCTGCCGCCCTCGTCCCTGCTGGAGCGGGCCCACGCGATAGAGGAGGCGTTCCACCGGGTGCGGGAGGAACGCTGGGGGGCCCGCACCCTCGACGTGGACATCGTCACCTACGCGGACGCCGTCTCCGACGATCCGGCGCTGACGCTCCCCCACCCGCGCGCCCATGAGCGGGCCTTCGTCCTCGCCCCGTGGCACGATCTGGACGCCGAGGCCCGCATCCCCGGCCGCGGCCCGGTGGCGGACCTGCTCGCCGCCGTCCCCCGCCACGGGGTCACGCCGCGGGCCGACCTGGAACTCCGGCTGCCCGAGTAGTCGTTAAGGTCTACCGGGCCGGGGATCCTCCCGCCCGACGACCGTGTGCGGGCGACCACCGGGCCGACGAAGGGACATCGTGAGAGAGCTGCGCATCAGGACGCTGGCGGCGGTGTTCGTGGTGGCCGGGGTGCTGTCCTGGGCGGGCGCCCGCCTGTGGAACTCCGTGGGCACACTGCCCCGTGTCCCCCTGGCCGCGCCCATCGTCCTCGCCTTGATCGCCGTGGTCCTGCTGGCCACGGCGCTCTCCCTGCGCTCGCGACTCAGGGCGCAACGGGAACGCCGCCCCGGCGCCAAGGGCGTCGACCCGCTGATGGCGGCACGCGCGGTCGTCTTCGGCCAGGCGAGCGCCCTGGTCGCGGCCCTGGTCGCCGGCATGTACGGCGGCACGGGCGCCTTCCTCCTGGAGTCCCTGGACATTCCCACCCGCCGCGACCAGGCGATCTACGCCGGCTTCTCGGTCATGGCGGGCATCGGCGTCATAGCGGCGGCCTTCTTCCTGGAGCGGGTCTGCAGGCTCCCGGAGGACGACGACGAACACCACGACGGCGGGACGGCACCGGTCTCCTAGGCGCCGGATTCTCTCAGCCGGACCTCTCAGCCGGACCTCCTGGAGCCAGGCCCGGATCCCCTGGGACCCGGCGCAGGGGCCTCGGTGCGCGGCCTCAGTGCGCCATGATGAGGCTCATCGCCTCGTTGCGCGTGGCCGCGTCCCGCAGCTGACCGCGCACCGCCGAGGTGATCGTCTTGGCACCGGGCTTCCGGATGCCGCGCATCGACATGCACATGTGCTCGCACTCGACCACGACGATCACACCCCGCGGCTCGAGGATGTCCATCAGCGAGTCGGCGATCTGCGTCGTCAGCCGCTCCTGCACCTGCGGCCGGCGCGCATAGACGTCCACGAGCCGGGCCAGCTTGGACAGGCCGGTGATCTTGCCGCTGGCGGCCGGGATGTAGCCGACGTGGGCGACCCCGTGGAACGGCACGAGATGATGCTCACACGTCGAGAACACCTCGATGTCCTTCACGAGCACCATCTCGTCGTGACCGAGGTCGAAGGTCGTCGTCAGGACGTCCTCCGGCTGCTGCCACAGGCCCGCGAATATCTCCCGGTAGGCCCGGGCCACCCTGGCCGGCGTCTCGCGCAGCCCCTCGCGGTCCGGATCCTCCCCGACCGCGATGAGCAGTTCCCGCACGGCGCTCTCGGCCCGCTTCTCGTCGAACTCGCCGATCGCGCCATCGCCGTACAGCGTCACCGGGTCGGTCATTCTGGTGCCTCGTTCCTGCGCCTGCGACGCGCACGGATTGCGTGTCTGATGTGCGGCCCCACGGACGTGCCGCGCCCCCCAAGGCTAGAACCCTGGGGGGCGCGGCTGGAATTCCGGACCCGGTGGGGCCGGGGAGCTGTGGGTCAGCTCTCGCGACGGTCGTCGGGGGCCGCCTCCGTGGCGGAGAGGGACTCCGTCGCGTTGGCGATCGCCGGGGTCGCGCCGTTCGCCCCGTTCGTCAGCGCCAGCTCCTTGGGGGAGAGCACCGGCGGGCGGGTGGACGGCGTGCGGCGGGAGGACCCGGTCCACGCCGGCCGCGGCGGACGCTTGACGATGGGGGCGAAGACCTCGGCGATCTCCTCCTTGCCCAGCGTCTCCTTCTCCAGCAGCGCGAGCACGAGGTTGTCGAGGACGTCGCGGTTCTCGACGAGGATCTCCCACGCCTCGTTGTGCGCGTTCTCGATGAGCTTCTTGACCTCTTCGTCGACGAGCGCGGCGACCTCTTCCGAGTAGTCGCGCTGGTGAGCCATCTCACGTCCGAGGAACGGCTCGGTGTTGTCGCCGCCGAACTTGATCGCTCCGAGGCGCTCGGTCATGCCGTACTGCGTGACCATCGCGCGCGCGGTCGCGGTCGCCTTCTCGATGTCGTTCGCCGCGCCCGTGGTCGGGTCGTGGAAGACGAGCTCCTCGGCCGCGCGGCCGCCCAGCATGTAGGCCAGCTGGTCCAGCATCTCGTTGCGGGTCGTGGAGTACTTGTCCTCGTCCGGGAGCACCATCGTGTAGCCGAGTGCGCGGCCACGGGACAGGATCGTGATCTTGTGGACCGGGTCGGAGTTCGGCGAGGCCGCCGCGACCAGGGCGTGTCCGCCCTCGTGGTACGCGGTGATCTTCTTCTCCTTGTCCGACATGATCCGGGTCCGCTTCTGCGGGCCCGCGACCACGCGGTCGATCGCCTCGTCCAGCATCTGGTTGTCGATCAGCTTGCGGTCGCTGCGGGCCGTCAGCAGCGCCGCCTCGTTCAGCACGTTCGACAGGTCGGCGCCGGTGAAGCCCGGGGTACGGCGGGCGACGGCCGCGAGGTCGACGTCCGGGGCGACCGGCTTGCCCTTCTGGTGGACCTTGAGGATCTCCAGACGGCCCTGCATGTCCGGGCGGTCCACCGCGATCTGGCGGTCGAAACGGCCGGGCCGCAGGAGGGCCGGGTCGAGGATGTCGGGACGGTTCGTGGCGGCGATGAGGATCACACCACCCTTCACGTCGAAGCCGTCCATCTCGACGAGCAGCTGGTTCAGGGTCTGCTCGCGCTCGTCGTGACCGCCGCCGAGACCGGCGCCGCGGTGACGGCCGACCGCGTCGATCTCGTCGACGAAGACGATGGCCGGGGCGTTCGCCTTGGCCTGCTCGAACAGGTCACGGACCCGGGAGGCACCGACACCGACGAACATCTCGACGAAGTCGGAACCCGAGATCGAGTAGAACGGCACGCCCGCCTCGCCGGCGACCGCGCGGGCGAGCAGCGTCTTGCCCGTACCGGGCGGGCCGTAGAGGAGCACACCCTTGGGGATCTTGGCGCCGACGGCCTGGAACTTGGCCGGCTCCTGGAGGAACTCCTTGATCTCGTGGAGTTCCTCGACCGCCTCGTCCGCTCCCGCGACGTCCGAGAACGTCGTCTTGGGGGTGTCCTTGGTGATGAGCTTCGCCTTGGACTTCCCGAAGTTCATGACCCGGGAGCCGCCGCCCTGCATCTGATTCATCAGGAACAGGAAGACGACCACGATGAGGACGAAGGGGAGCAGGGACAGCAGGATGCCGACGAAGGGGTTCTGCTTGGACGGCGAGACCGTGTAGCCCTTCGGGATCTGCTTGTTCTGGTACTTGTCCTGCAGGGTGTTGGCCAGGTTCACGCCCTGGTCGCCGATGTAGCTCGCCTGGATCTTGGAGCTGCCGTCGACCTTCTCGCCGTTCTTGAGCGAGACCTTGATGACCTGCTCGTCGCCGGTGGTCAGCTTGGCCGATTCGACCCTGTTCTCATTGATCGCCGCCACGACTTCGCCGGTGTCCACCGTCTTGTAGCCGCCCGAGGAGCCGACGACCTGCATCAACACGACCACGGCAAGGACGGCCAGCACGATCCACATGACCGGCCCACGGAAGTATCGCTTCACGTCCATCCACACGGAGCGGTGCCGCCCCGTCCCTCCTGCCATAGTGAGTTTGATAAAGACAGTTCTTCCGACGGTACCCCAGGATTGTCACCCGCAGCCGCAGGGAACGAGTGGGATACCGCTCACGCATCCTCCAACGGCGCGAAACCCCGTGGGGTTCCCGAGCGTCCTGGAAAGAACCGGGAGAAGGGACCCGCCGCCGCGGACGGTGGCCGGCCCCCGGTGCTCAGCCGCCGTAGACGTGAGGCGCGAGCGTACCGACGAACGGGAGGTTGCGGTACTTCTCCGCGTAGTCGAGGCCGTAGCCCACCACGAACTCGTTCGGGATGTCGAACCCGACCCACTCCACGTCGATGGCGACCTTGGCGGCCTCGGGCTTGCGCAGCAGCGTGCACACCTTGAGGGAGGCGGGCTCGCGCGAACCGAGGTTGGAGATCAGCCAGGACAGGGTCAGGCCCGAGTCGATGATGTCCTCGACCACCAGGACGTGCTTGCCCTTGATGTCGGTGTCGAGGTCCTTGAGGATCCGCACGACCCCGGAGGACTGGGTGCCCGCGCCGTAGGAGGACACCGCCATCCAGTCCATGGTGACGGGGGTGGACAGCGCCCGGGCGAGGTCGGCCATGACCATCACCGCGCCCTTGAGGACGCCGACGAGCAGCAGGTCCTTGCCCGCGTACTCCGCGTCGATCTTCGCGGCCAGCTCGGCCAGCTTCGCGTCGATCTCTTCCTTGGTGATGAGCACCTGGTCGAGGTCGGCACCCATGTCTTTCGCGTCCACCCGCATCACTTTCGGTCGTCCCGCACTTGTCGCTCGTCCGCCTCCGGGCGCCGGTGCCGCCGTCGAGGGTCGGCCGTGCCCGGACGTCCGCCGCGCGGCTGCGGCCGCATACCGGCCCCGCGCCGCGCGACCCGATCGAGCGCGCTCTCCCTGTTCGACAGCGGCGGCCCCGTCGGCTCGCTCGCGCGGCTGACCGGTACCCCCCGAAGGGACGACCGGCACCCCCCATGGGGCGTCTTTCAGCCTTGCCGAATCACCAGTCTGCCACCCTGCCGCTGGGCGACGACCCTGCCCGGCAGGTTGATGGCCCCCTGGCCGCGCCAGCCGGTGATCAGGCGGTCGACCTCCTCGATGTGGCGGGCGAAGAGCGAGCCGGCCGGAGCGCCCGCCCGGATGGCGGCGCGGCGCAGGATCCGGCGGCGGACGGCCGGAGGCAGGGCGTACAGCTTGGCGCACTCCAGGAGGCCGGACGCGTCGCGCACGCCGGCCTCGGCCTGCCCCGCCCAGGCGTCGAGGGCGTCGGCGTCGTCACGGGAGAGCTGGGCCGTGCGGGCGAGGGCCTCGACCACGCCCTTGCCGAGCGCCTTCTCGAGCGCCGGCAGGCCCTCGTGACGCAGGCGGGAGCGGGTGTAGGAGGGATCGGCGTTGTGGGGGTCGTCCCAGACGGGCAGGGACTGGGCCATGCAGGCCTTGCGGGCGGTCTGCCGGTCGAGTTGGAGGAAGGGGCGCCGGTAACGGCCGTCGGCCCCCGAGACCGCGGCCATGCCGGACAGGGAGCGGATACCGGAGCCGCGCGCGAGGCCGAGGAGAACGGTTTCGGCCTGGTCGTCGCGGGTGTGCCCGAGGAGGATCGCGAGGGCCCCGTGGCGTTCGGCGGCGGCGTCCAGGGCGGTGTAGCGCGCGTCACGGGCGGCGGCCTCGGGCCCGCCGTCGCGCCCGACGGTCACGGCGACGGACTCGACCGGGTCCAGACCGAGCGCGCGCAGGCGCAGGACGACCTCCTCGGCGCGCAGGGCGGAGCCGGGCTGGAGACCGTGGTCGACGGTGATGCCGCCGGCGCGGATGCCGAGCTTGGGGGCTTCGAAGGCGAGGGCGGAGGCGAGCGCGATGGAGTCGGCGCCGCCCGAGCACGCCACGAGCACGAGCGGCGGGGAAGGGCGCTCGTGGGGCGGGTGCTCGGCGGTCCTGTGGGTGCCGTGCTCGGTGAGGATGTCGTGGAGGACGCGGCGTACCGCCAGGCGTATCGCCGCGACCGCAGGATGGGGACCCATGTCCGGTTCCCTTCGTGAAGTTTTCGGGGGTGAGTCCCGAGACCGGTCACTCAGAGTGTGTAGATGGTGACAGAAACGGGGCGTCACCCGAGCATTGCACGCCTGCCCGCACCTCACGCTCCCTCGGACGGGTGATTGGCGAGGCGTTCACCTGCCGACGGCCGGATTCGTGTCACCACGCTCACGCGGGGCTCACGAGTCCCCCTTCCGGTGCACCCGCGCGACCCAGTCCGCCGGTTTGGCGATCTCCGCCTTGGTCGGGAGGGTGTTCGGGGAGGTCCACACGCGGTTGAAGCCGTCCATGCCGACCTGCTCGACGACCGCTCGCACGAACCGCTCGCCGTCGCGGTACTGCCGGAGTTTGGCGTCCAGGCCCAGCAGCTTGCGCAGGGCGAGGTCGAGGCGGGAGGCACCCTTGGCCCTGCGCTGCTGGAACTTCTCGCGGATCTCCGCCACGGACGGGACCACGTCCGGGCCGACACCGTCCATCACGAAGTCGGCGTGCCCCTCCAGGAGGGACATCACCGCGGTCAGGCGGCCCAGGATCTCGCGCTGGGCGGGGGTCTGCACGAGTTCCACGAAGGAGTGGCCGCCGTCGCCCTCCTCGCCCTCGGGACGGCCGCCCGCGAGCGCCTGCACGGCTTCCCTGACCCGCTCCAGGACGGTCATGGGGTCGATGTCCGTCTCCCCCAGGAACGACTGGATCTCGCCCTCCAGGTGGTCGCGCAGCCAGGGCACCGCGGTGAACTGCGTGCGGTGCGTCTCCTCGTGCAGGCAGACCCACAGACGGAAGTCGTGGGGCTGCACGTCCAGTTCGCGCTCCACGTGCACGATGTTCGGCGCGACCAGCAGCAGGCGGCCGCCGCCGTTCTCGCCCGCCGGGAGGTCGCGGGTGACCGGGGCGAAGGTCTCGTACTGTCCCAGGACCCGGGAGGACAGGAACGACAGGAGCATGCCCAGCTCCACCCCGGTGACCTTGCCGCCGACGGCGCTGAGCACGGATCCGCCGGGGGTGCCCGCGCGCCGTTCCTGCATCCGGTCGAGGAGGGGCTTGAGGATCTCCCGGAACCCGGCGACGTTCGCCCGGACCCAGCCGGGCCGGTCGACGACGAGGACGGGGGTGTCGTGCACGTCCTGTTCGCCCATACGAGTAAAGCCCCGGACGTGTTCCTCCGAGGCCCTCGCATGCCGGCGCAGCTCCGTGACGACGGCCCGGGCCTCCTCGCGGCTCACGTCGGGGCCCGGCCGCACGAGACGGGTCGCGGTCGCCACCGCGAGGTTCCAGTCGACCATCCCAGGAGATGCAGCACCACCGATGCTCGTCATGCGTCAACGGTACGTGCTCGTGCGCCGGTGCAGTGAGGGGTGCAGCGCCGGGTCGGCGCCCGTGCCGGGGCCCGTGGTGCGGACGGGGCGGCTGTCACCGGCAGCCGCAGCCCGCCAGTGCCGCGGCCGTGCGGTCCAGGGCCGCTCTGGCCGTCGTCTGGTCCGTCGAGTCGTCCGTCAGGAACGCGAAGGCCAGCAGCCGCCCGTCGGCGTCGACCACCGTCCCGGCGAGCGTGTTGACGCCGGTCAGGGAGCCCGTCTTGGCGCGGACGAGGCCGACGCCCGGGCGTGCGGCGCCGTCCGCGTAGCGGTCGCTGAGGGTGCCGGTGAAACCGGCGACCGGCAGGCCGGTGAGCACCGGGCGCAGTTCCGGGTGGGACGGGGAGCCCGCGAGGGCCAGCAGGGACGTCAGCAGGTGGGCCGTGAGCCTGTCGTTGCGGTCGAGGCCGCTGCCGTCGTGGAACCGCGCGCCGGCGAGGGGAAGACCGAGCCTCTTCAGCTGGGCGGTGATCGCGGCCGCGCCCCCTTCGAAGGTCGGCTGCCCGCCGGTGGCGAGGGCGGTCTGACGGGCGAGGACCTCGGCGATGTCGTTGTCGCTGGTGGTGAGCATCCGCTCGACCACGGCGGACAGGGGCGGCGACTGGACGAGGGCCAGGGTCTGCGCGCCCCGTGTGGCCTTCGAGGGGCCGGGCGACGAGGCCGTGATGCCGCGGTCCCGCAGCAGGCCGCCGAACGTGCGGGCCGCGTCCCCCGCCGGGTCCGCGACGCGCGGGGCCGGCCCGCTGGTGGAGGCGTCCGTGCGCCCCTCGTCGGCCGTCAGGGCGGTGACCGGGGCGAGGTTGGGGTTGACCCCGATGGGGTGCAGCGCCCCGCCCTTGAACAGGGAGACGTCGTAGGACAGCGTCACCGAGGTCAGACGGCGCCGCTTCAGCTCGGCGGCGGTCCTGTCGGCGAGGGTGCGCAGGCCAGCCCAGCCTCCGGTCTGCCCGCGGGCGGTCAGGGTCGGGTCGCCGCCGCCGACGAGCACCAGTTCCCTGGTGCCGGGCTCCAGGACCGCGCACGTGGTGAGGCGGTGGTCGGGGCCGGCCGCGGAGAGCACCGCGACGGCCGTGGCGATCTTCGTGGTGGAGGCGGGGGTCAGCGGGGCGTCCGCGTCCTCGGCGTACAGGGACGTGCCGGTGGTCACGTCGACGACCGCCGCGGAGCGCCGGGCGCCGAGGGAGGCGTCGCGCAGCAGCGGGTCGAGCACGTCGGCCAGGGCCTTGCCGTGCGGGGCGGATCCGGGGGCGTTCGCGCCGCCGCCGAGGCCGGTGAGCACGGACGCGGCGCTCGGCGCGGGCGCCGGTTCCCCGGCCGCCGCACCGGCACGGGACCCGTGATCTGCACCACCCTCGCGGTCCCGCACTGTGGCCCGGTCGCGCTCGGCCGTACGCTGACCCGTGGAGTCCCAGGGACCGGCTGCGGTCGCGGCCCCCGCCGCGAGCGCCAGGCCCACGGTGGCGGCGACGGCTGTCAGCTGCTGGGTCGTGAGCCCTCCGGAGCGCGGGCGCACGGCATGCGCAACCCGCGTGACGTGCGGCTTCACCACACCGCTGAGCCGTGCCACCCGCGGTCTCACGGCCCCGGTGATCCGTGCCGAACGAGGTCTCACGGCGTGGGCCACGCGCGCCAGGCGCGGCTTCACGGTGTTCGCGACCCGCACGAGATGCGGTCTCGCGGCCCGCCAAGCCCTCAGCTCTGGCACGACACCAGCCCCTTTCGCGATCACACATCTGCGTGAGGGACACTTAACCACCAGAACTATGTGCTGATCATGGAGGAGCGTCCGGTGGAGTTCGACGTCACGATCGAGATCCCGAAGGGTTCGCGGAACAAGTACGAGGTGGACCACGAGACCGGTCGTATCCGCCTGGACCGTCGGCTCTTCACCTCGACCAGCTACCCGGCCGACTACGGCTTCGTCGAGAACACCCTCGGCGAGGACGGCGACCCCCTGGACGCCCTCGTCCTCCTGGAGGAGCCGACCTTCCCCGGCTGCCTGATCACGTGCCGTGCGATCGGCATGTTCCGGATGACGGACGAGGCTGGCGGCGACGACAAGCTGCTGTGCGTGCCGGCGTCCGACCCGCGCGTCGAGCACCTGCGGGACATCCACCACGTCTCCGAGTTCGACCGCCTGGAGATCCAGCACTTCTTCGAGGTGTACAAGGACCTGGAGCCCGGCAAGTCCGTCGAGGGCGCCGACTGGGTCGGCCGCGCCGACGCGGAGGCCGAGATCGAGCGTTCGTACAAGCGCTTCAAGGACCACGGCGGTCACTGACCCCGTCCCGGACGCACCGCGGGCCGCGTGACCCCCTACGGGGTGACGCGGCCCGTTCGCGTCCCGGCGCATACTGAGGCCCGCGGGAGGTACGTGGCGTAGGCAGGCACGAAGGGCGGGAGGGAGGCCGGTGGCTCAGCCGGGCGCGGAGGACCGCAAGCCGCGGTCGGACGAGGCGAGGAGCGCGTTCCAGCCCCCCGGGCGGGGCGAGGGCGAGTCTGCCACGACCTCCGAGTTCGCCGTCCCCCAGGGCCTCGGCGTGTCCCCGGTGGAGACTGGGGCCGAGACGACGTCCGAGTTCGCCGTCCCGCAGGGGCTGGAGGTCCCGGCGCAGGCCACCGGGCCGGTGGGGTCGGCGTTCAGTCCGCCGAGCACCTACAGTGCCGGGTACGCCCCGCCCGCCTTCACCCCGCCGTCGGGGATCCCCGCCGTCCCGCTGACCGGGGACGCGCCCTGGCAGGACCGCATGCGCGCGATGCTGCGCATGTCGGTGACCGAGCGGCCCGCCCCGGAAACGGTGCAGAAGACCGACGGGCCGGCCCCCGCGGTGCCGCGCGTGCTCGACCTGACCCTGCGCATCGGCGAACTGCTGCTGGCCGGCGGCGAGGGCGCCGAGGACGTGGAGGCGGCGATGTTCGCGGTCTGCCGGTCGTACGGGCTGGACCGCTGCGAGCCCACCGTCACCTTCACCCTGCTGGCGATCTCGTACCAGCCGTCCCTGGTGGAGGACCCCGTGTCCGCCTCGCGGACGGTGCGCCGGCGCGGCACCGACTACACGCGCCTGGCGGCGGTCTTCCAGCTCGTCGACGACCTCAGCGACCCGGAGGCGGCGATCTCCCTGGAGGAGGCGTACCGGCGCCTCGCCGAGATACGCCGCAACCGCCACCCCTACCCCGGCTGGGCACTGACCGGGGCGAGCGGGCTGCTGGCGGGCGCGGCCTCCGCGCTCGTCGGCGGCGACCTCGTCGTGTTCGTCGCGGCCGCGCTGGGCGCGATGCTCGGCGACCGGCTGGCGTGGCTCTGCGCGGGGCGCGGGCTGCCGGAGTTCTACCAGTTCACCGTGGCCGCCATGCCCCCCGCCGCGATCGGCGTCGCGCTCACGGTCGCCCAGGTCGACGTGAAGGCGTCCGCGGTGATCACCGGTGGGCTGTTCGCGCTGCTGCCCGGGCGCGCTCTGGTGGCGGGTGTGCAGGACGGGCTGACCGGTTTCTACATCACCGCGTCCGCCCGCCTGCTGGAGGTCATGTACTTCTTCGTGGGCATCGTCGTCGGTGTGCTCGTGGTCCTGTACTTCGGGGTGAAGCTGGGTGCCCAGCTGGACCCGGACGCGGCCCTGAACCCGGCCGAGCGGCCGGTGGTGCAGATCGTCGCGTCGATGCTCCTGTCCCTGACCTTCGCGGTGCTGCTCCAGCAGGAGCGGTCCACCGTGCTGTGGGTGACCCTCAACGGCGGCGTCGCCTGGAGCGTGTACGGCGCCCTGCACTACCCGGGCGGCATCTCGCCGGTGGCCTCCACGGCGGTCGCGGCGGGGCTGGTGGGCCTGTTCGGGCAGTTGCTCTCGCGCTACCGGTTCGCGTCCGCGCTGCCGTACACGACAGCCGCGATCGGGCCGCTGCTGCCCGGTTCGGCGACCTACTTCGGGCTGCTGTCGATCGCCCAGAACCACGTCGACAAGGGTCTGGTGTCCCTGGCCAACGCCGCCTCGCTCGCCATGGCCATCGCGATCGGGGTGAACCTGGGGTCGGAGATCTCCCGGCTGTTCCTGCGCGTCGGCTTCGCCGGGAGGCGCAAGGCGGCGAAGCGGACCCGGGGGTTCTGAGCGCCCGGGGTCCCGTGGCGCAGCGCGCCCCTACGGGGTGCGGTGGTCCTGGTCGTAGCCGTAGGGGCGGTGCTGGGGCTGCCCGTAGCTCTGGTCGGGGGTGTACGGCTGCTGCGGCTGCCCGTAGCCCTGCGGGTACTGCTGGTGGCCCTGGCCCCCGTCGTACGCCTGCCCCCCGTACTGCGGGTGGCCGTACGGCTGCTGGTCGTAGGACTGCTGGTCGTAGGACTGCTGGTCGTAGGACTGCTGGTCGTACGGCTGGGGGTCATAGGGCTGCTGGTCGTAGGGGCTCTGCCGCTGGGGCCGGCCCTGGCCCTGGGGGGCCTGGTGGGCGGGGGTCACGCGGCGCAGCTGGGTGGTCGCGTCGTCCATGACCGGCGGCTGCTGCTGGAAGGCCGGCTGCTGCCGGTCCGGGGCCTGCGACGGGGTGCGGCTCGCCTTGGAGCGGGCCCGGAGGAACTCGATGAGGATCGGGACCACCGAGACCAGGACGATCAGGATGAGGATCGCCTCGATGTTGTTCTTGACGAGACCGATGTTGCCCAGCCAGGAGCCGAGCAGGGTGACACCGGCGCCCCACATCGCACCGCCGACGACGTTGAACACCAGGAACGAGCGGTACTTCATGCCGCTGACACCGGCGATGATCGGCGTGAACGTGCGCACGATGGGCACGAAACGGGCCAGCACCAGGGACTTGGGGCCGTACTTCTCGAAGAACTCGTGGGCCTTGGCGACGTTCTCCTGCTTGAAGAGACGGGAGTCCGGGCGGGTGAAGAGGGAGGGACCGACCTTCTTGCCGAACATGTAGCCCGCCTGGTCGCCCAGGACCGCGGCGGCGCAGATCAGTGCGATGGCCCCCCACAGGGGGAAGTCCAGCTGCTTCGACGTGATCAGCAGGCCGCAGGTGAAGAGCAGCGAGTCACCCGGCAGGAAGAACCCGATCAGCAGGCCCGACTCGGCGAAGACGATGAGGAGCAGGCCCCAGATCCCGAAGCTGTCCAGCAGGTAGTTCGGATCCAGCCAGCTCGGTCCGAGTGCAAGCGTCGTCACGGTTCCGGGCTCCTGAGGGGATGAGAGTCGTACGGCGCCCGAGGGCGGCCGACACGCGGGCGATGGCCCGACAAAGCTATCAACGCACGGTGTCCCCACCGGGTTCCACCGGTGGTTCCCGGTGGGGAACCGGGTGGGGAACCAGGTGGGGAACCAGGTGGGGAACCAGGTGGGGAACCAGGTGAGGTCAGCCGGTGTGGCGGGCCGCGTTCGCCGCGATCGCGTCCCTGAGGTGTTCGGCGAGGCCCGGTCGCACGGAGTCGTAGTACGCCTTGAAGCGCTCGTCGGAGACGTACATCTCCCCCAGGCAGCGGTGGAGCTCGTACGGGCACTCGTAGAACCACGTGCAGATGTGCCGCCGGTGCTCCTCCGCCAGGTCCATGGCCCGCTCCCCGGCCGGGGGCTCCCCGGCGGCCATCAGCGCGCCGTAGCGCTCGCTCCAGGAGGCCGTCTCGGCCTGGATGCGTTTCCAGTCCTCCTTGGTGTAGCGGGCGGCGCGGCGCTGCGACTCGGCGTACTCCTCCGTGCCGCCCCAGCGCTGCTCGGCCTCTTCCGCGTACTGCTCCGGGTCGTCGTCCCCGAAGACCTCGAACCTCTCCTCGGGCGTGAGGTTGATGCCCATCGTGCGTGCCTCCATGGCGTGCTCCACGGCCGCCGCCATCTTCTGCAGCCTCTCGATCCGGGCGGTCAGCAGCTCGTGCCGGCGGCGCAGATGCGCGCGCGGGTCCGTGTCCGGGTCGTCGAGCAGGGCGGCGACCTCTTCGAGCGGAAAGCCGAGTTCCCGGTAGAACAGGATCTGCTGCAACCGGTCGAGGTCGGCGTCGCCGTAGCGGCGGTGCCCGGCGTGCGTGCGCTCGCCGGGGACGAGCAGGCCGATCTCGTCGTAGTGGTGCAGCGTGCGCACGGTCACGCCGGCGAAACCGGCGACCTGGCCCACCGAGTAGCTCACGTCCGCTCCCTTCTGGGTACGCGCATCAGGCTGCGGCCTCACGTCGCGTGAGGTGCAAGCGGAATTCCCCGGGGCCCGCGGCCGCCGCGCCACGGCAGGGGACCAGTCTGCTCCGCCGGACACCGCACTCGGGTGAACGGGTGAAACACCGGCAGCCGGCGCCCCGGCGGGCCCCGCCAATCCGGCGCCACGGCCCGGTGCTCCGGTCCGATGAACGAGCGGCGCTCCCGAACCGCCGCAGCCGTGGCCGCGCCCCGCCGATCCGATGGGAGACGAGAGACCATGCCCCTCCACCGTTGCCCGGCCGAGCGCGACGAGCGCCCCAGATCGATGAACCCCTTCTTCGGCGAGGCGAACCCGGTCGTCGAGATGACCGAGGCGCCGCCCAGGCACCGGCTGCCCGCGGAGCCGATGCCACCCACGGCGGCGTACCAGCTGGTCCGCGACGAACTGATGCTGGACGGCAACGCACGGCTGAATCTCGCCACCTTCGTCACCACCTGGATGGAGGCGGAGGCGGGGTCGCTGATGGCCGAGTGCCGCGACAAGAACATGATCGACAAGGACGAGTACCCGCGCACCGCCGAGCTGGAGCGCCGCTGTGTGGCGATGCTCGCCCACCTGTGGAACGCACCGGACCCGCAGTCCGTCATCGGCTGTTCCACGACCGGTTCGAGCGAGGCGTGCATGCTGGCCGGGATGGCGCTGAAGCGGCGCTGGGCACGGCGCAACGCGGACCGCTACCCGTCCAGGGACGCCCGTCCGAACCTGGTCATGGGTGTCAATGTGCAGGTCTGCTGGGAGAAGTTCTGCACCTTCTGGGAGGTCGAGGCGCGCCAGGTGCCCATGGAGGGCGACCGGTTCCATCTGGACCCGCAGGCCGCCGCCGACCTGTGCGACGAGAACACGATCGGGGTCGTCGGCATCCTCGGCTCCACCTTCGACGGCTCCTACGAGCCGATCTCCGAGCTGTGCGCCGCCCTGGACGACCTGCAGGAGCGCACCGGCCTGGACGTCCCCGTGCACGTGGACGGCGCGTCGGGGGCGATGGTCGCGCCCTTCCTCGACGAGGACCTGGTGTGGGACTTCCGGCTGCCCCGGGTCGCGTCGATCAACACCTCCGGCCACAAGTACGGGCTGGTCTACCCGGGCGTGGGCTGGGCGCTGTGGCGAGGCCGGGACGCCCTGCCCGAGGAACTCGTCTTCCGGGTCAACTACCTGGGTGGCGACATGCCGACCTTCGCGCTCAACTTCTCCCGGCCCGGCGCCCAGGTCGTCGCGCAGTACTACACGTTCCTGCGGCTGGGCCGGGAGGGCTACCGGGCGGTCCAGCAGACGACGCGGGACGTGGCGCGGGGGCTCGCCGAGCGGGTGGCGGCGCTGGGCGACTTCCGCCTCCTGACCCGGGGCGACGAGCTGCCGGTGTTCGCGTTCACCACCGTGCCCGGCGTGACGGCGTACGACGTCTTCGACGTCTCGCGCCGCATCCGCGAGTACGGCTGGCTGGTGCCCGCGTACACCTTCCCGGCCAACCGCCAGGACCTGTCGGTGCTGCGGATCGTGTGCCGCAACGGCTTCTCGACGGACCTCGCCGATCTTTTCGTGGAGGACCTGGCCCGCCTGCTGCCGGATCTGCGCCGGCAGCCGCATCCGATGACCCGCGACAAGCAGGCGGCCACGAGCTTCCACCACTGACCCACGAGCTTCCACCACTGTCACGGGCACCGCACCGGACACCCGGGCCAGGGCACCGGGGCCGCCCGCGGGCCCGCCCGCCCAGGGAGCGGCGCGGCCCCGAAGCGGCGTCCGAACCGAGACGGCGGCGGCCCCCGAGACGGTGCCTGTTCACGAGACGGCGTCCGTTCCCGAGACGGCGTCCGTTCCCGAGACGGCGTCCGTTCCCGAGACGGCGTCCGTTCCCGAGACGGCGGCGGTCCCGGCGCGCGTGCCGCGCGAGCCGGGGCGCCGAGCCGCCGGGCAGGTCGCGCGCGGTGCCGCCGGACGGGGCCGGCGGCCTTCCCGCCGGGCCCACGGCGGCCGGCGGATCTCCGCGGTGTCAGCCCCAGGAGGTGCCCTGTTCCAGGGCCACCAGCTCGAACGCCGTCTTCCCGTCCAACGACTCGCGGATGATGTCCGCGTGCCCGGCGTGCCGGGCCGTCTCACGGATCAGGTGGAGCACCAGCCAGCGCATCGAGACCCTGCCCTCCGGCGGGAACCAGGGGTCGTCCGGCAGCCCGAAGGTGTCGTCGAGGCTCGGCACCGAGCGGATGAACGCCTCCGTCTCGTCCGCGACCTTCACCCAGTACGCGAGCTGGGACTCGACCGTCTCGTCCCCCATGAGCCGGAAACACTCGTGCCAGTTGGACTGGTCGCGGCGGACCGCCGGCTGCTCGCCCCGGGCGCGGGCGATCCAGCCCTGCTCGACCTCGGCGGCGTGCTTGAGCAGCCCGGACAGCGACAGTTCGCCGGCGGTGGGGCGGGAGGCCGCCTGCTCCTCCGTCAGACCGAGGAGGGCCCGGCGGATGCCGCCGCGCTGCTCCTCCAGGAAGGAGAGCAGCGCTCCGCGCTCGTCGCCCTGGGTCTCCGCGGGCACGTGAGTGACCATGCCGGCCGCCTTTCGTCGGTTTCAGCGAGTTCGTCCTCTGCCTGACACCGACGACGCTACGGACCCTTGCGGTCAGCCGCTGTCCGCAAGGGGGTCAGCTGCTGTCCGCAAGGGTCCGTCAGGGTCTGTCGTGGAAGATCCGGCCGGATCAGAACGGGAACCGGCTGCGGCCGTGCTGCACCGAGATCCACTTCTGTGTGGTGAACGCCTCGATCGTCGTCTCACCGTTCAGCCGGCCGATGCCCGAGTGCTTCTCGCCGCCGAAGGGGACGAGCGGCTCGTCGTGGACCGTGCCGTCGTTCACATGGAACATGCCGGTGTCGATCTGCTTGGCGAAGGCCACCCCGCGCTCGACGTCGGCGGTGTGGACGGCGCCGCTGAGGCCGTACGGGGTGTCGTTGACGAGGTGGACGGCCTCCTCCTCGCCGTCGAAGGGGACGAGGAGCGCGACCGGGCCGAAGATCTCCTGCTGGAGGAGCGGGGAATCGGCGGGAATGTCCGTCAGGACGGTCGGCTCGACCAGGTTGTCGGTGGTCGAGCCGTGCACGAGCGCCGTGGCGCCCTCCGCGATGGCCTGCTCGACCGCGCCCGAGATGGCGTCCGCCTGCGAGGAGTTGATGACCGGCCCGACGATGGTCTCCGGGTCGCGCGGGTCGCCCGCCTTCAGGGACTTCACCTTGGCGACGAACTTCTCGGTGAACTCCGCCAGCAGCGAGCGGTCCACCAGGACCCGGTTCGCCGCCATGCAGACCTGCCCCTGGTGCACGTACCGGCTGAAGACGGCCGCGTCGACCGCGTAGTCGACGTCCGCGTCGTCCAGCACCACCAGCGCGCTGTTGCCGCCGAGTTCGAGGACCGAGCGCTTGAACAGCGAGGCGCAGACGGTCGCGACGTGGCGGCCGACCTTGTCGGAGCCGGTGAAGGAGATCACCTTCGGGATCGGGTGCTCGAGGAACGCGTCGCCTATCTCCGCTATGTCGGTGATCACGACGTTCAGCAGGCCGCCCGGGAGCCCGGCCTCCTCGAAGATCCTGGCGACCAGGGAGCCGCCGACGACCGGCGTGTTCTGGTGGGGCTTGAGGACGACGCCGTTGCCGAGCGCGAGGGCCGGCGCCACGGACTTGATCGCCAGCAGGAAGGGGAAGTTGAAGGGGCTGATCACGCCGACGACACCGACGGGCACCCGGTAGAGGCGGTTCTCCTTGCCGTCGATCGGCGACGGGAGGATCCTGCCCTCGGGGCGCAGCGCCAGCTGGATCGACTCGCGCAGGAACTCCTTGGCGAGGTGCAGTTCGAAGGCGGCCTTCAGATGCGTACCGCCCAGCTCGGCGATGATCGCCTCGGTGATCTGCGGCTCGCGGTCCTCGATGACCCGCAGCGCCTTCTCGAACACCGCGCGGCGCGCGTACGGGTTGGTGGCGGCCCACTCCTTCTGGGCGGCCGCGGCGGCCTTGTACGCCTCGTCGACCTCGTCGACCGTGGCGATCGTGATGGAGGCGAGCTTCTCGCCGTCGTACGGATCGAAGTCGATGATGTCCCAGGACCCCGTGCCCTGGCGCCACTCACCGCCGATGTACTGCTGAGCCAGATCGGTGAAGTAGGACGACATGTGATCCCTCAATCCCTCGCAGCTGAAGCAGACATCCGTTCACGTACGTGACCACGTCAAGTCTGAACGTGCGTCATCGTACTTGTGTTGGAAGGGAGTTGGAGGACACCTCGGGACACTCTGTGAAGACTGTCAGGACAGTTGCAGGAGCCCCCGCAGCAGATCGCGGCTTTCGTCCGGTCCGGGGCTGTCCTGCTGCAGCTGTTTCATCGCGGTCTCGTACTGGGCGACGTCCTCACGCTTGTCCAGATACAGCGCGCTGGTGAGCTGCTCCATGTAGACGACGTCGGACAGATCCGACTCGGGGAAGCTCAGGACGGTGAAGGATCCGCTCTCGCCCGCGTGCCCGCCGAGGCTGAACGGCATGACCTGCAGCCGCACGTTCGGCCGCTTCGAGACGTCGATCAGATGCTGGAGCTGACCGCGCATCACCTGCCGGTCGCCGTAGGGGCGGCGCAGGGCGGCCTCGTCGAGCACGACGTCGAACTGCGGGGCCCTCGCCGAGACGAGGTACTTCTGCCGCTCCAGCCGCAGCGCCACGCGCCGGTCGATGTCCGCCGCGCTCGCGCCCTTCATGCCGCGGGCGACGACCGCGTGCGCGTACGCCTCGGTCTGCAGCAGGCCGTGCACGAACTGGACCTCGTACGACCGGATGTGGTGCGCCGCACCCTCCAGGCCGACATAGGTGGGGAACCAGCTCGGCAGGACGTCGGAGTAGCTGTGCCACCACCCCGCGACATTGGCCTCCTTGGCCAGGGAGAGCAGAGAGGTGCGCTCGACCTCGTCGGTGATCCCGTACAACGTCAGCAGGTCCTCGACATCCCGCGTCTTGAAGCTCACCCGACCCAACTCCATACGGCTGATCTTCGACTCCGAGGCCCGGATCGAGTAGCCGGCCGCTTCCCTGGTGATGCCACGCGCCTCTCGGAGGCGCCTGAGATGGGATCCCAGCAGAATGCGCCGCACCACCGACCCACTCGAGTCCCCAGTGCTCACTTCGTCAGCCTCCCCAACCATCCTTCAGATCGCGCAGTCTGCCACTAAAACACTTCGAGCAGTACTCGTGCGGTTACAGAAATGGAAAGCAGTCAAGGTATGAGACAGGACGAGTGTGCGGGAGGAGCAAGCAACAGGGAAGAAAGTGACCGAAGAAACAAACAGAAAGCGGCACAAGAAGGGCCAACTCCGGCGCGTGCACGTGCATCTGCCCTTGCATCTGCCTGACTCATCCGAAACCATGGTTCCGCGCCACCGCTGCATCGCCACGACCGCGAACACCCGGGAGTGCCTCGCATGGGGACGAATGGATCAACCATGCTCGAGCCCTTACGGCAGGGACTTCCGCCGCTCGACCCCGCCGCCGTGTCCAGCACCGCCTCCTGCGCCCTCCCCTCCCGCCTCGAAGCGGTGCGAGAAGCGCGGCAGTTCACCCGAAGAACCCTCTGCCAGTGGGATGCGGGCGAGCGCAGCGACGATGTCTGTCTGGTGGTCTCCGAACTCGTCACCAACGCGCTGCGGCACGCGCTGCCCCGGCCTGCCGCACACGTCTGCGAGCAGGACCCTCCGGTGCGGCTGCATCTGATGCGCTGGTCCACACGCCTGGTGTGCGCCGTGCGCGACCCCAGTCACGACAGTCCGGTCGCGGGCGACTCGGAGGACTTCGCGGCGGAGTCGGGGCGCGGACTGTTCCTGGTGGACTCCTTCGCCGACGGCTGGGGCTGGCACCCGCTGGCGGGCACGCTGAGCGGCAAGGTGGTCTGGGCGCTGTTCCAACTGCCGTGCGCACCGGAGTGCACGAAGTGACACCCCGCGGCCTTTTCCGCGGCCGCCGTTCTACGCGTGTCAGAACAGGCCCTGCGGCCTGCGGCCCGTCAACCTGCCGCAGGCCGACCGCCGTTGTGCACGACGGAGCCTTGATGCGCCCAGGATCTACGCGTGTTACACGATCAGGTGATCGAACTCGCCGTCCTTGACGCCCAGCAGCATCGCCTCGATCTCCGCGCGGGTGTAGACCAGCGCGGGCCCGTCGGGGAAGCGCGAGTTCCGCACCGCCACCCCTCCCCCGGGCAGCCGGGCGAATTCCACGCATGACCCCTGCGAGTTGCTGTGCCTGCTCTTCTGCCAGGCCACTCCGTGCAGGTGTGTCGCAGCCATGCCGTTGTACACGTCATCCACGTCGCATACGTCGTGGTCCACAGGTCGCTCCCCGGGTGGTGCATGTGGCTGGTACGGCCATTGATGCAGAGGTCAACTTCCCCGGATCATAGCTCTGTTCACATGCAGATGCATGGGCAGATGCACGTGCACGGGGGGTGTTCCTGCGATTACAGCTTTTACGGTCCCTTGACTACAGCCTGGCCTCCGCCTGACTACCCACGGTCAGGCGTCCGCCCCCAGAGCCCGCGTCGCATGCGACTTCCAGCCCCCGTCCACGACTTCCGCGCCATCACCTGTGTCGGGTCGTCCGGGTCCCGACCCTTCACGCATGAGAGAAAGACGCGTTCCACGCCGTTTGTGTTCCAAACCCGTGTGTGCAGGTTCAACAGGTTCAACCGACAAGGGACGGACGGCGTCGGCACGTGCGTGAGCAAGTGCACGCGGGCCACCTCCTCAACGTCCCCTCGTCCTCCTGGTAGCTTGCTGCGATCGTTCGCGCGACCTCACATCGACGGCACCGTTGGGAGACTCCAGTGACTTCGGCGACCCATGTCACGCGCCTGCAGGCACGCGTCGCGCTCGCGGCCGCGGGTCTCGCGGCCGCGCTCGTCCTCACCGGCTGCAGCGGCGACTCCGGAAGCGACGGCTCCACGGACAGCGGCTCCTCCACGCCGAGCACGCCCGCGGCGGACACCGGCGGCTCCGGCACCCCCACCGGCAAACCCGGCAAGCCCGGCAAGCTGGAGGGCAGCTGGCTGGCCACGACCGGCGGCAAGGCCGTGGCCCTGGTGATCAACGGCAAGCAGGCCGGGCTCTTCGCGACGGGCGGCACCGTGTGCAGCGGCACCGCGGGCGAGGAGGCGGGCATGCTGATGATCCACCTCAAGTGCACGGACGGCAGCAAGGACCGTGGGACCGGCATGGTCGATTCCGTGAACTCCACGACCATGAAGGTGACCTGGCAGGGCGGCATCGGCACGGAGACGTACACGAAGTCCGCCGGCGGGCAGCTGCCGAGCGGCCTGCCGACGGCGAGCCTGGGGTCCTGACGGCGAGCCTGGGGTCCTGACGGCGGGCTTGGGGTCATGGCGGCGGGCTTGGGCCCCTGACGGCGAACCGGGGGCATGTTCGGCGAGCCCGGGGTCCCGACGTCCACGCCCGGCGCACTTCACCACCCCGGGCGCACACGGTGGGGCCGCGCAACGCCCCGCCGTCCTCCTGCGTGATGATCCGTGAGCACCGTCGTCGAATCGAAGGACCCTCATGCGCGCTCTGCACGTCCCGCTCGCCGTCACCGCCCTCGTCGCGGCCCTCGCCCTGACCGCCTGCGACAGCGGGAGCGGGAGTGGAAGCGGGAGCGGGAGCGGGAGCGGCGGTGACGGCAAGAAGGCCGTCGGCTGCCCCGTCACCGTCGAGGTCGGACCCGGCAACGCCGCCACCACCGCGGGCGACACCGGCAACGTCCCCGTCACCCTCACTCACCACTCCAGCGGGACCTGCACCTTGGAGGGCTTTCCCGAGATCCGGCTCCAGGGCGGCAGCGCCGGCTGGAAGGTCCCCGAGGAGAAGGGCGCGAAACCGGTGAAGGTGACACTGGGGAAGGACGAGACGGCGACCTTCACCATCACCTACGTCCGCGGCAGGTCCGGCGGGCGGCTCAGCGCCGCGGTGAAGACCCTGAAGATCGCGGTTCCGGGCGCCGACGGTGCGGGAAGCTACCCGTGGTCGTACGGCGAGGTGTCGCTGAAGGGCCCGGACACGCCCGACGCGTCGGTGAGTCCCATCCAGGTCGCGGGCGACTGACCGCCGCGCACACCGCGCGGCCGGTCACCGTCGGCACCGGGCGCTCGGGGGGCCGGGCGCTCAGGGCCGGACGCTCAGGGCCGGACGCTCAGGGGCCGGACGCCCAGGGGCCGGACGCCCAGCAGAGCCGGACGCTCAGGAAGGGCCGGGTGCCCAGCAGGGCCGGACGCTCAGGAAGGGCCGGGCGCTCAGGGGAGCCGGGGCCGTTCCGCGACCTGTGCCCGGTCGGCGGCCGCGGCCCCCTGCTCCCAGCCGGCCGCGTCGCCGACCCCGCGCAGCCGGGTGGTGACCGTGTCCGGGAACATCCGCTCCATGCGGTCGGTGACGGCCACCTCCCGGGCCGCCAGCACCGGCAGCAGCTCCCCCTCGCTGCCGGCCGTCTGCCCCTCGGCCGCGGCCCGCAGCCGGTCGCCGATCCGGTGCGCGTACGCGGCCAGGAACGACTGCCGGAACGTCTTCGTGCGCTTGCGGCCGCCCTTGCGCTGCGCCGCCTCCGCCGTCGTCATCGCGGCGGTGGCCTGCACGAGCAGGGAGGCGTAGAGGAGTTCGACCGCCTCCAGGTCGGCCTCGAAGCCGATGACCGTGGAGAAGCCGAACGCCTCGTGCCACACGGCCCGGCAGCGGTTGACGTCCGCCACCGCGTCGAGGAGCACCGCCTTGGCCGTCTCGTACGGCGGGTCGACGCCGACGCGGCAGGCGCCGGGCGCGTCCCCGGCGTGCGTACGGGCCGCGAGCAGGGCCTCGTCGACACTGTGCCGTGCCATCAGTTCCTGCGCCTTGGCGCTGAGGGCCTCCGCCTCCTCCGGATAGCCGGTCGCCTCGGCCTTGGCGAGCAGGGCACGGATACGGGTGAGCGTGCGGGACTCCGGCTGCCGGGGGCCGGCCCGCCGGGGCGCGTCGAGGGGTTCGAGCTTCGGCAGGCGCAGCAGCAGCCGGTACAGCTCCAGGACCGCGGTGGCGTGCGAGAAGCGGTCGACGGCGTGCGGGGGACGGGGGTCGAGGTCCCGGAGCTGGGCCGCCCAGCGCGGACCGGGGGACGGCCGCTCCCCCGCCTCCCGGAGGATCAGCGTCGACGCGAGCCGTACGTGCGGGTCGCCGAGTTCGCGCCGCACGACGCGCACCACGTCGGCGGGCTGCCAGCCGCGCCGCCAGGCCGCGGCGACCAGCTGCTCCCCGCGCCGCGCGAGTTCACCGTCGGCCGCGGGGTCGGCGGCGAGCAGCGAGGCGCCGGTGTCCAGGGCCGCGTCGGTGTCGTCATGGAGGGCGGTCCGCAAGGCGCGGTCCACCGTGGTCGTCGTGCTCACACGTTCGATCGTGACACGGGGTGCGCCGGGGCCCGACGGCGACGTGTCATGCGGCCGGGAGCGTCGGGCTGCCGTCCGGCGCCCGATGTCAACCTCGGGTTGACATGCCACGAGGTGTCAACCTACCGTTGACACATGACGGAGAAGTCCCAACCCACAGCCGGCGTGCGTCTCGACGACCTCATCGAAGCCATCAAGAAGGTGCACACCGACGCCCTCGACCAGCTCCAGGACGCGGTGCTCGCGGCGGAGCACCTCGGCGACGTGGCGGACCATCTGATCGGCCACTTCGTGGACCAGGCCCGCCGCTCGGGCGCCTCCTGGACCGAGATCGGCCGGAGCATGGGCGTGACCCGGCAGGCGGCCCAGAAACGCTTCGTGCCCAAGGAGTCCGCGGATCTCGACCCCAGCCAGGGGTTCAGCCGCTACACCCCCCGCGCCCGGAGCGCGGTCATGGCGGCGCACAACGCGGCGAAAGCCGCGGGCAACACGGAGGCCGTCCCCGAACACCTCGTCCTGGGGCTGCTCACCGAGCCGGAGGCGCTCGCGGCCGGGGCGATCGTCGCCCAGGGCGTCTCCCTGGACGCGGTGCGGGAGGCGGCGACCGCCGCGCTCCCGGCCCCGTCGGAGAACGTCCCGGAACTCGTCCCGTACACCGCCGCCGCGAAGAAGGCCCTCGAACTCACCTTCCGAGAGGCCCTCCGCCTGGGCCACAACTACATCGGCACCGAGCACATCCTCCTCGCCCTGCTCGAGCTGGAGAACGGCGAGGGCGTGCTCAGCGGCCTCGGTCTCGACAAGACGACGGCCGAGGAGCACGTCCTGAAGGAGCTGTCCAAGATCACCAAGGCCCTCGAGGACCGCGCGCAGGAGGGCTGAGCCGGTCCGGGGTCCGCGCTGCCGGGCCCGTTGTCAGTACCCCCTGCCACACTCGCGGCATGACCGGGCGCTGGGCTCTCGCTCCGGCCGAGGACGGCGGCGTGGAGGTCGCGGCCCTCGGCCCGGACGGGATGCTCGCCGGGCCCGTGGTCAGGGAGGGGGATCTCGTCGAGGCCGTGCGGTCCCGGCCCGGGGTCACCCGCTGGGTGTGGCGGTCCACCGCCGAGGTCCAGCCGCGTCTGCTCGCCGCGGGGGTGCGAGTCGACCGGTGCTACGACGTCGAGGCCGCCGAGACCCTCCTCCTCGGCCACGAGGGCCGCCTCGGCGAGCCACGCGCGGCGGCCGCCGCGCTGGCCCGGCTGCGCGGCGGCCCCGTGCCCCCGGATCCGCCGCCGCGCTCCGCCGAACCCGGCGCCCAGTCCTCCCTCTTCGAGCCCGGCCCCGTCCGCATCCCCCTCCAGGACCTGGTCGAGGTGTACGCGGACCAGCAGCGCCGGCACGACGCCACCACGCACCCCGAGCGCATGCGGCTGCTCACCGCCGCCGAGTCGGCCGGCATGCTGGTGGCCTCCGAGATGAACCGCTCCGGGCTGCCGTGGAGCGCGGACGTCCACCGCGAACTGCTGCACGAACTGCTCGGCGAGCGGTACGCGGGCGGCGGCGAGCCCCGGCGACTGGCCGACCTGGCCGACGAGGTGTCGGCCGCCTTCGGCCGCCGGGTCCGGCCCGACCTGCCCGCCGATGTCGTCAAGGCCTTCGCGCAGGCCGGGATCCGGGTGCGCTCCACCCGCCGCTGGGAGATCGAGTCCGTCGACCACCCCGCGGTGAAGCCCCTGCTCGAGTACAAGAGGCTGTACCGCATCTGGGTCGCCCACGGCTGGTCCTGGCTCCAGGACTGGGTGCGCGACGGCCGCTTCCGGCCCGAATACCTGCCGGGCGGCACGGTCACCGGCCGCTGGGTCACCAACGGCGGCGGCGCCCTGCAGATCCCCAAGGTCGTCCGGCGCGCCGCCGTCGCCGACCCCGGCTGGCGGCTGGTGGTGGCCGACGCCGCCCAGATGGAGCCGCGCGTGCTGGCCGCGATCTCGCGCGACCCCGCCTTCATGGAGGTCGCCGGCCGCGAGAGCGACCTCTACCAGTCGGTGTCGGACCGCGCGTTCTCCGGCGACCGCGCCCAGGCCAAGCTCGCGGTGCTCGGCGCCGTCTACGGCCAGACGTCCGGCGACGGCCTGAAGAACCTCGCCGCGCTGCGCCGCCGCTTCCCCCGAGCCGTCGCCTACGTCGACGACGCGGCCCGCGCGGGCGAGGAGGGCCGGCTGGTGCGGACCTGGCTCGGCCGCACGTCCCCGCCGGCCGCCGACGCCGCACAGGACGCTACGGAGGAGGCCGGCATCCCGCAGGAAGACGACCCTGTGGCCCCGGCCGGGCGCGCCCGCGGCCGCTTCGCGCGCAACTTCGTCGTGCAGGGCAGCGCCGCCGACTGGGCCCTGCTGCTGCTCGCCGCCCTGCGCCGCGCCTGTGCGGATCTCACCGCCGAGCTCGTCTTCTTCCAGCACGACGAGGTGATCGTGCACTGCCCGGCCGAGGAGGCGGACACGGTGGTCGCGGCGATCCGGGAGGCGTCCGACCTGGCGATGCGGCTGACGTTCGGTGAGACGCCGGTGCGGATCCCCTTCTCGACGGCCGTGGTGGAGTGCTACGCCGACGCGAAGTGACGCCCCGCGCGGGTCCCGCCCCTGGGCCCGGGCTCAGGGACCGGGGCCGGGGACCGGGGCCGGGGACCGGGGCCAGGCCCAAGGGCCGGGACCGGGATCGGAGGCCGGGCCGGGACCGGGGCTGGGGCCGGATCCAGGAACCGGGTTCGGGGGCCGGATCCAAGGTCCGGGCCGGGCCGGGACCGGGGCCGGAGCCGGGGACCGGGGCCGGACCCAGGGGCCGGGGCCGGACCCAGGGGCCGGGGCCGGGGCCGGGCCGGATCCAGGGCCCAAGGGCCGGGGCCGGGGCGGGAAGTGTGCACGCCACGGACGGTCGCCGCGTCGCCGATCGGCTCAGGCTCGCCCCTGCGCCAGCAGGGCCCGCAGTTCCCCGGCCACCGGGCTGTCCGTCCCGGCCAGCGCGGCGAGGGCGGCCGACCACTGGCTGCGGGCCTCCCCGGCGTCGCCCTCCGCCCGGTGGAGCAGGCCCCGCTGATGGCGGGCGAGGCCCTCGGTGTAGCGGTCGCCGCGGCGGGTGGCGAGGACCAGCAGCACATCGCACTCGTGCGCGGCCCGCCCGGCGGCCCTCTGCCCCCACAGCGCCCGCACCAGCCCGAGCCGGGTCTGCGACTCGCCCTGCCAGTGGCCGTGACCGCCGAGGATGCGCAGGCTCTCCTCGAAGTGCGGTACGGCGGCCTCGGGTTCGCCGAGCGTGAGATGGGCGAACCCGAGGTTGCAGTGCGCGGAGTGGCGGACGACGACATGGCCCATCCGCTCGCCGATCTCCAGGCTGCGGCGGTGGTGGTCGATGGCGGCCCGCGGGTCCGTGTGCTCGTACAGGTTGCCGAGATTGCTGTAGGTGATGGCCTCCTGCATCGGATCGTTCAGGACGCGCGTGTACTCGAGGCACTGCCGCAGCGCCGCGCCGGACTCCTCGTACCTGCCGAGTCTTTCCAGCAGCAGCCCGCGGTTGTTCAGTCCGCGGCACAGGCACGAGAGGCTCTCCAGGCGCCGCCAGATCTCCAGCGCCTCGTCGAGCAGGGCGAGCGCGTCGTTGCCGCGGCCCTTCATGAAGTGCAGCCCGGCCAGGTCCAGCAGCGCGTACGCCTGCGCGGGCGCGTCCGCCAGGCGGCGCGCCCCCTCCAGGGCGGCGGGCAGGAGCACCTCCAACTCGGCGACACGGCCGGCGCGCTGGAGATGGCTGGCGAGCAGGCGCACGAGCAGGGGCACATGCCGGGAGGAGCCCGCGTGGCGCTCCCCCAGCGCGACGATGTTCTCCAGTTCGGCGGCGATCCAGTCCGCGGCGGCCTGTTCGGAGCCGAAGGCGGGAGCCGCCGCCACGTCCGCGACGTGCGTCTCCGGCTGCGACGGGGTGGCCCGGAGCCGGTCCTCGCACTCAGCACCGGGCCCGGTCACCGCCTCGTACGCCCGGGCGGCCACGGCCGTGTACCAGCGCAGGGCGAGGTCCGCGACGCCGGAGTCCCGCTCCGGGACGGCCTCCGCCGCGGCGATCTCGCGGGCGAAGTCCCGTACCAGGTCGTGCGGCGCGTACCGCCCGTACGCCGTCTCCTCCAGGAGCGCGACGTCGACGAGACGGTCGAGGGCGGCCTCGGCGCGGCGTTCGTCCACGCCCAGGAGATGAGCGAGGAGCGGTGCCCCGTAGCCGGGGAGGTCGAGCGCCCCGATGCGGCCGAGGGCGCGGGCCGCGTCCCGGTCGGCCTCGCGGTCGGAGGCGCGCAGCGCGTCGTGGGCGACGGCGAGTGATCTGCGCACGCTCAGGTCGTCGTACTCCAGGTGGTGCAACCGGCCCTCGGTGGCCGCCAGCTGACCGGCCAGGACGTCAGGCGTGAGGGCGCGCCGGGCGGCCAGCCGGGCGGCGACGATGCGCAGGGCGAGCGGCAGTCGCCCGGTGAGCTCGACGAGCGGGTGCCCGGCGTCCAGCCCGTCCCGGCCGGAGACGGCACGCAGCAGGGCGGCGCTGTCCTCGCCGGACAGGGGGGTGAGCGGGACCCGGTGGGCCCCGTCGAGCGCGGTGAGCGGGGAGCGGCTGGTCACGATCACCGCACAGCCGGGCCCGCCGG
This sequence comes from Streptomyces sp. NPDC007264, assembly GCF_042869095.1. Taxonomy (NCBI): domain Bacteria; kingdom Bacillati; phylum Actinomycetota; class Actinomycetes; order Kitasatosporales; family Streptomycetaceae; genus Streptomyces; species Streptomyces sp. NPDC007264. The sequence continues at coordinate 32,372 of NZ_JBIAFD010000022.1, read as the reverse complement.
GCAGGAGCGGCCGCACCTGCGCGGCGCTCGCGGCGTCGTCCAGCACCATCAGCGTGCGGGTCGGGGCGAGCAGCGAGCGGAGCAGTGCGGCGGCCTCGTCCGGCGGCTGGGGGATGCGGCGCGGTTCGGCACCGAGGTCGCGCAGCAGCGCCGTGAGTGCCTGTTCGGGGGTGAGCGGGGTCATGCCGGGCGTGGCACCGTGCAGGTTGATGTAGAGCTGACCATCGGAGAAACGTTCCCGCAGCCGGTGTGCGGCGCACAGGGCCAGGGCGCTCTTGCCGACCCCCGCCATGCCGCTGAGCACGGCCACGGCGGGCGCGACGCGCGGCGCGGCGAGATACCGGAGAAGCTCCTCCCGTACGGCGGCACGGCCCGTGAAGTGTGCGGGCGGCGGGGGGAGTTGGGCGGGGCGGGGGACGGTGGGCGCAGTGGGCGCGCTTGCGGGGCCTACGGGGCCTACGGGGTCTACGGGCGATGCGGGGTCTACGGGCGATACGGCGCGGGCTCCCGTGCCGGGGGCGGTCGGGGCGGAGGCGGAGGTGGGGGTGCCGTTGCGGTCGGGGGCCGGGGGGTGGACACCTGCCGGATCGAGGCCCGTGGCGTGGACGCCCGCCGGACCGAGGTCCGTGGCGTGCGCCGTCGCGTGGGCCGTCTCGCGGTCGGCGTCTTTGCCGTGGACGTACCCGCCGAGGGTGTACGGGCCGTCGGCGCGCGGGCCGTTGACGCGCGGGCCGTTGACGTACGGGCCGTTGACGTACGGGCCGTTGACGTACGGGCCGTTGACATACGGAGCGTGGGCGTCCGCACGACCGGCACCCGCACGTTCGGCGCCCGCACGACCGGCACCCCCACCGCCGGCGCGCGCCTGCTGGACGCGCCCACGCGCCGCCCCCGCCCCCGTGCCGTCCCCGGATGCGGCCGCATCGTCCCGCAGGATCGCCAGGTGCGCCTCGCGCACCGCGGCGCCGGGCTCCACACCGAGCTCCTCGACGAGACGTTCACGCAGGTCACGATGGACGGCCAGGGCCTCGGCCGGGCGTCCGGTGCGGTGCAGGACCAGCATCAGCAGCCGGTGGAAGCCCTCCCGCAGGGGGTGCCCGGCGACCAGCGCGGCCAGCTCCGGCGCCAGACCGCCGAGCCGGGCGCCGCCGACCTGCAGTTCGGCGTCGTAGCGCCACTCCAGGAGGAGCAGCCGTGCCTCCTGCAGCCGCTGCACCAGCGCGTACCGGCCGGTCTCCGGCGGCAGGCCGCTGAGCGGCGCCCCGCGCCACAGGGCGAGCGCGGCGGACGCCTCGCGGACGGTGCGCTCCCAGTCGCGGCCGGCGTGCGCGGCGCGCGCCGCGGCGACGTGGTCCTCGAAGAGGCGGACGTCCAACTCGCCGTCGTCGACGCGCAGCAGATACCCGGGCGGCACGGCGCGCAGCCGCTCGGACCCGTCGTCGCCGAGCAGACGGCGCAGCCGGGTGACGTGGTTCTGCAGCGACGCCCGTGCGGAGGCCGGCGGCGCCCCGCCCCACAGCGCGTCCATCAGTACGTCGACGGAGACGACCCGGCCCGGCTCGAGCAACAGCGCGACCAGCAGGGCCCGCACCTTGCCGCCGCCGATCGGCCGGATCACGCCGTCGGTGTCGTACACGGCAGGTGGACCCAGCAGTCCGAACCGCAGCCCGTGCCGCATAGCCGCCCGCTGCCCTTCCGCACGGCCCGGTCGCCGTGCCTCGCGCCGCCGTACGGCGGACGTCCGCCGACCGGCCCACGAGTCTCCCGAGAGTCGTTGGCCACATGTTAGCGATCTGTTGGCCTGACCTGATGTGATCCTCACGTCGGATCTGGCCCGTCGGCGCGCGCGTTCACGCGTAGCTCGGGGGAGTGTCGCCGCCGTGGCCGGATCCGGGCTGACGTCAGACGCAAGGGCACGGTCGGCGGCCGGCGACAGCGGTCGGCGTAGGTGAACGACCGGGCCCTTCGCCGTACCCGGGCTCCCGGCGGAGCGGGAACGCTCGGCGCCTGCTCGGCGCCTGCTCGTGAACGACCCGCGGACCGCGGAACGCCTCGGGGTCAGAGGACCGGGGGCCTGCCGAGCCTGGTCAGCCGCCACACCGTGCGCCACCGCATGGGCCGGCGCTCGCCGCCCGACGTCCGCAGCCCCTCCACGAACCCGCCGAACCACGCCTTCAGCCCGCCCACCGACCGCGTTCGCAGGAGGGTGACCGCGATCCACACCCCCAGGTGCACCGGGACGAGCGGAAGGGGCAGCCGCCGGCGCACGAGCCACACCCGGTTGCGCGCCGTGACCCGGTAGTAGATGGCGTGCCGGGCGGGCGAGGTCTTCGGGTGCTGGAGCAGCAGCTCGGGTGCGTAGAGGATGGTCCAGCCGGCGTCCGCGGCCCGCCACGCGAGATCCGTCTCCTCGTGCGCGAAGAAGAACTCGGCGGGCCAGTCGCCGGTCTCGGCGAGCATCGCCATCGACAGCGCGTGACCGCCACCGAGGAAACCGGTCACCGGGCCGCCGCGCATCGGGTCGGCGGCCCCGATCCGCGGCACGTGCCGCCGCTGGGTCTCACCGTGCTCGTCGGCGATGCGGAACCCCACGATGCCGAGCCGCGGGTCCGCGGCGTACAGGTCGCGGACGTGCCGCAGCACATCGGCGTCGACGAGCAGCCCGTCGTCGTCGAGTTCCACCACGACGTCCACGTCCCCGAACTCGCGCAGCCTGGCGAGGGCCACATTGCGGCCGCCGGGGCAGCCGAGGTTCTCGTCCACCTCGATGCAGGTGACCTCGCCGGGGAGGCCGAGGCGCCGGGCGAACTCCGGCAGGGGGCAGCCGTTGCCGACGATGACGACGCGGTCGGGCGCGAGGTCCTGTTTGGCCACGGACGTGAGGAGGGCGTCGACCTCGGCGGGCCGATTGCCCATCGTCACGACGGCGACGGCGATCCGGGGGCCCCGCCCCTGCTGCGCCTGCGACACGACACCACTCCATCCCGGCCGACGACAGTGCACGCGATGCTAGCCGTTCACCAAGAGGACGCCTGGCAGCCTCTGGTTCTCCGTGCGCAGGATGTTTTTCCGCACCGCGCGGGCCCACGCGGTCACTGCCCCGCGCATGCCACCGTCCTCTTCCCTCCCGTTCCCGCCCCGTCGCTGCGCCACGAATCGGAACCGGAATACCGTGGATCCGCATCACCGAATATGCCGTACACCCTTCCAGGGAAATACACGATGTACGGCGATGAAAAACGTAAGGACGGCGGGCGGCGCATCGGCGCTCTTCTACCGAATTCTTGCGGTACCACGAATCGAAGCACGTCGATGTCCATGCCCGTACGCCCTTCCTCCGTCGCCCAGGCGGTTTCCCCCCGGTCGGCCGCACGGCCGCCGGACCGTGCAACCACCGCCTCTCTGCGCCCCGTTGACGAGGGTGAAGCGGTCACCCGACGGGTCGGGTACGCTGACCACGACCGCGCGCAGTGCACCAGAGAAAGGGGGCGGAGGATCGGAGCCCGAAAGGCGCCGTGATTCCCACCGCCGATGTCGTCCATCCCGCGGGTTGGTTCACCCAAGGAAATCTCCAGCCCGAGCAATCCTCATGTGAAGGAGCTCGCCGCCCTCCGCCGCCGGCGGAACAGGCAGAATTCCGGAGTGACCCTCGTGGAGGGGTACGAGGAAATCGATCTGGCCCTGCGGGCCGGCGTCCGCCCCCGCGAGTTGTATCTCTGCCCCGCCCTGACCGGCGGATCGGACCCGCGGGACGTCGTGGCCCGTGCGGCGGAACGCGGAGCGGCCCTCTTCAGTCTCAGCCGGCAGGCGTTCGACAAGGCCGCCTACCGCGAGGGCCCGGACGGCTGGCTGGCCGTCGTACCGGACATCGAGACCGATCTCTCCCGCATCGAGGTCGACGACCACGCGCTCTTCGTCGTCTGCGAGAGCGTCGAGAAGCCCGGCAACCTGGGCTCGATGCTCCGCACCGCGGACGCGGCCGGCGTGACCGCCGTCATCTCGGCCAACCCCGTGACCGACTGGGGCAACCCCAATGTGATCCGGGCCAGCAAGGGCACCGTGTTCGCCGTCCCCATCGCCTCGGCCGGCTCCGACACCGTCATGGACTGGCTGTCCCGGCACTCGGTGAACGTCGTCGCCACCACCCCCGACACGGATGTCCTGATGGCGGACGTCGACATGACCGGGCCCACGGCGATCCTCGTCGGCAGCGAGAAGTACGGCCTGTCGGACCGGTGGCTCGCGGGCCGGCACACCAAGGCGAAGATCCCGATGTTCGGCCAGGTGGACTCGCTCAATGTCGGGGTGTCGGCCGCCCTCTTCACCTACGAGGCCGTCCGGCAGCGCATGGCGTCAGGACGACGGCACCCGTCCGACCGCTAGGGCGTGTTTCCGGCCCGCGGTCCTGCCGCGCGCCGCCGACGCGGCGACGGAGCCACCACCTCACACCGAATCGTTGCGGACATGCCAACCCGTCCTCTACGGTTTACGCGCGTCAACCCGTCCCGGTACCGGAGGAGTCGACGCTTCGCACCGCCCTCGCACCGCCCCTCCGACACCCGCGCACCGCCATGGCGGCCCCGCCGCACCGGGCCTGTCGGCGGCATCCCGCAGACGGCCACCGGGAACGGGACGCCACCGAGAGCGATGGCCTCCCCGCGTGGAGAAGGGGCACCGCCCGCCGGGCCCGACCCGGCCCCAGCACACGTATCGACGAGCACGTGCAGCAGCCGACCCTTCCGGCACTTGTCGGCCAGAAGAGGAGAATTCCATGAACTCGTCACGACACCCCGCCCGAGGCATCGACCGCCGCAGCCTGTTCCGGGGCGCGGCAGGGGTGACGGCCGCGCTCGGCCTGGCCGCCGCCGCCAGCGTCGGGTCGGCGGGCAGAGCCTCCGCCTACGGCTGGAGCCGCACCCTGCAGCAGGGCGTTTCCGGCTCGGACGTGGTGGAGTTGCAGATCCGCGTCGGCGGCTGGGCCGCGTCCGGTGCGCAACAGACGTACGTCGCCTGGGACGGCGACTTCGGCCCCGCCACGGACGCCGCGGTCAGGCGCTTCCAGTCCGCCTACGGCCTGACCGCTGACGGCGTCGTCGGCCCGCAGACCCAGAGCGTGCTCAACGGCCTGGAGAGCAGCGACGGTTCGACCGCCCACTTCGACTGGAGCGAGTTCCACTCCCACGACGGCTCCGGATTCAGTGGCGGCAAGGTCGGTTCCGCGGAGGTCAAGGAGAACGTGCGCCGCCTGATGTACAAGCTGGAGGCGGTGCGGAAGAAGGCCGGCGGCAGCGCGATCACCATCAACTCGGGTTTCCGCAGCGTCTCGTACAACTCCTCGGTGGGCGGCGCCTCCAACAGCATGCACGTCTACGGCGTCGCCGCCGACATCGTGGTCTCAGGACACAGCACCCTGCAGACCTACAGGATCGCCGAGACCTGCGGCTTCTCCGGCCTCGAGGCGTACACGCACTCGTGGCAGCACGTCGACAGCCGCGTCCAGTACCCCTCCTACGGCTCCGGCTCGTGGTGGTGGGAGAGCGGCGTCCTGTGACCCACGGCCCGGGTGCCGCATCCGGGCGACGAAGAGGTCGATCGCACCCACCACCCCACGCTGCACGAAGGCCGTGAGGTGGTGGGACGCTTCGAGCGACGGGTCACCGGAGGGCGCCGGAACTCACGTGTCGCGATCGGCCGGTCCGACGGAAGGATCGAGCCCGAGGGCCATCACGCCGAGCACGGACCGGTCGCGGATCTCGTAGAGCCTGTTCGTGCGCGCACCGCGGGCCGGAGCCACCAGCGCGCCCTCCGTACGCAGGGTGGCTATGGCCTTCTCCACGGTGGCCCGGCCGAGTCCGAGGGCGTCGGCGACGTCCAGTTGGGTCGGGCCGTCCACCGTGGTACTGGTCGAGACGGTGACGACGGGCTGCCCCTTGCCGTCCCGTATGATCTTGGGCACGCTGCGCTTCTCCATCAGGTACTCGAAAAGAGCCGCGACGCGAGCGACGGGACTGTCACCGTTCCCGCAGTAGACCCGTTCCATGATGGCGTGCTGCTCCATTCCCATCCTGACCAGTGCGAGCGCCACCGACGGTTCTTCGACGGCGAGGTGCGCCAGTCTCATCGGGTCGATGGTGAGCGCCACGAAACTTCCGCGACTGACGATCACGGGATTCTTGCCGCAGTGGTACGAGCCATGAGGCCAAATATCGGAGTTCCCGAAGAACGCGGGCCCCTTCCACAGTCGAGGTGCTCCTATACCCGTACTCACCGAGACGCATCCCGATACGAGTAGAACGGCGCTGCTACGCCTCCGGCCCGAGGAGATCGATGTCTGCTTGTTCCGGTCGCCCCTGCGCAGCCTGCAGTTCTCCCCCAGAGCCGCCATACCGTCCCGAGAGACCTGATAGAGCTCGAAGAAACGCCGCACCTGCTGTTGGACGGCCCGGCGATGCCCGTGGCCGATACGCCGGGACGCCGGCCCGCCTTCCGACTCGGCGTCCTGGCCGAAGGCGGTAATGGTGTCGTCCATCGTTCACTTCCCCTCCACAGAGGGCAGCGGTTTCACGAACCACTGTGCAGCGGACGTGATCCCCGAGTGCGTTCCAGGCGACACGACTCCGGCGTGGTCACGCCCCGAAGGAGCCGGAGCTTCCGGCGCCTGCACTCCTGGTAAGCCGGCCTGCGGCTGCTCGACCAGGAGCTTCACGGCCGGCGTCAGCGCGCCCACCAAGGTGGCGAGCGCCGCGATCACGGCGACGACGCGCGCCGGCGTGCTCTTGCACTGAGAGATGGCATAGCACGCGGCGGCCAGCACGATCGCGAAGATCAGAACGACCGCGAGGTTTCGCTCGAACATTGGACTTCCCTTGCGGGTGAGGGCGGTAGGACTTCAACCTTTGGCCGAAGCCCTACCGCGCGTCACGGAAACGGGTACTTCTGCGCAAGTCGATAAAGCGCGCAGGACATGGCTGGTGTCCCGCCGTCGACTTGACGGCGAATCGTACGGCACCGGCCACAGGCACCTCAAACTTCCGCTCTCCTGATGGTTTTCAGCGCCTTACAGGAATGGACGAATGTAACTTTCCAGGCGCCGGGCGACATCGCATATGCCCATGCAGCAGGAGTGAAGGCTCAGATATTCAGACATGCAAGGGGCCCCACCCTCGACGGATGGGGCCCCTGCACGTTAGAGGTACGGAGGGGAGCCACCCCTCGAAACACCTCTCATTGCTGATCTTGACCCGTTTCCAAAGTCGAACCAGCGCGGTGAATAGGTAACCGCTTCTGCGGCCGGAAAAAATCCTCCGCAGAGGGGTTCTCCCCCATCAGGCGTCCAAAACCCCTCCACGGACGGATTCGATCCAGGAGTGCCTCCAGAAAAATCCCCCCTGCACGGTGGAGACCCGCTCCGTTCCCCTCATCGAAGGGTTTTCCGGAGGCGAGCCGCCCGTCGTCACGGGCGCCGGACGGCACCGAGTGCCGCCGAACGTCAGCGACCGCCCCCACCACAACCCCCCGCCGACGCGAGCGGCGCCCACGGCGCGAGCGCGGCACGGCGACAGGGACGCCGAGACGGCTCGCGGGACGGTGGTCAGAACATCGACGACAGGCCGCTGGTGATCGAGGAGACGAGTTCCTTGCCCTCCTCCGCGACCTGCTTCACCACGGGAGCGACCCTCTTGGCGACCGGGGTGATCCACTTGGACTGGCCGTAGGTGACCAGGCTCAGTGCGGTGCCGCCCGCGGCCCACAGGAAGTCGCTGCTGGTGAAGCCGTATTCGATGCCGGTGAACAGGGTGCTCAGCGCGCCGGCTCCCATCGCGATGCCGCCGAAGATCGCCGCGCCCGGGACACCGACGACGGCGAACGGGGGGAAGACGAGGCTGGCGAGCCCCAGGCCGGCGGAGACGAATCCCGCGCCGACGCTGACGTAGTTGAAGGCGTCGGCCCACCAGCCGGCGTCCGAGTACCACGCGTCGTTGTCGCCGCTGCTGCCGTTCTTGTTGACGTCGTCGTTGGTCCCGTTGTCGGCCGGGTTGCTGCCGTTGTCCCGGTCCCTCTGCGCCTTCTCCGCCGCCTCACGTGCGGCCTCGCGAGCCTCGTCCTGGCGCTTCTGGACGGCGATGGCGCGTGCCTGGTTCGCCGCCGTGGCCGCCGTGGCCGCGTCCCGGCCCGCTTCCAGCGCGGACTGGCGGGCGCTGGCCGCGGACGCCTGGGCGCTGTAGGCGGAGTTCAGGGCCGAACGGGCCGCGTCGATCGCCCTGTTCGCGGAGTAGTTCGCCGCGCGGGAGGCGCTGCGCGCCGTCGCCGCGGCGGCCGACGCCTTGTTCGCCGAGGCCTGCGCGTCCGCGGCCGACTTGTCCGCCGCGTCGGCGTTCTGCCGGGCCTGGTCGGCGTACTGGCCGGCCTTCACCCCCGCGGCCACGGCCGCGTCGGCCCACTCCTGGGCTTGTTGGGCGGCGTCGCGGGCGGTCGCCGCCACCTGCGACGCCAGTGCCGCGGTCTGCTGCGCCGTGTAGGCGGTCTTGGCCGCGGCGGCGATCGCCCCCTGGATCGCCGCGACATGGGTGGCGGAGTCGTGGTCGAGCTGGGCCGCCGTGTACTGCACGACCTGGACGAAGTTCCGGCGCATCCACGTCGGCCCCTCCAGGGCGACGTCCCCGTAGGCCCCGGTGTAGTCGCCTCCATTGGCCACCGAGGTCGCGGTCTCGACCGCGTCGTCCTCCCGTACGGCGGCGGGGTAGGTGCGGTCGAAGAAGTCCTGCAGCGCCTCCGGGGTGTTCTTGTCCAGCGCCTCGTTGGCCGCCTTGGTGACGGCCTTGCCGGGCTTCTGGTCGAGGATGCGGCCGATCTGCACCCGGTTGTCGTCCTGCGAGGCCCGGATCACCCCGGAGGTCAGGAAGTCGCCCACCGCCGTGGAGCTGGTGCTCTCCAGAGCCGCGTGCGCCGCCGCGGCGATGGCGGGGTTGGATACCTGCGCGATGTAGAGGACCGTCTCCCGGTCGTCCTGGTTCTGGGCGACGCCCCGGTCGAGGTCGATCCAGGAGAACACGTCGTCGTCGCTGCCGGACAGCGCGAACTGGGCGGCCTCCCGCGTCCACGCGCCCTTGGCGTCGAGCAGCCCGGTGGCGGCCTTGCGGCCCAGGGTGGCGGCGAGCGACAGGTCGCCGTCCGTGAACAGGGCCTTCTCGGCCGCGCTGATCAGGTCCTTGATCGCCTGATCGGTCTGCGCCGCCTGGGCCCGCTTGTTCGCGTACTCGGCCACTTCCTCCGCCTCGATCTCGGCCAGCAGCCGGGCCTCGTCCAGGCCCTGGAGCCGTTCCTGCTCCAGGCGCGCGAGCTCCGCGTCCCGGGCCGCCTTGGCGACCGCCATGGCGTCCGTCACGGCCTTGGTGGCGGTGTCGGCGGCCTTCACGGCCTCGGCGGCGTGGGCGGTGGACTTGTTCGCGAAGTCGATGGCCTTGCCCGCGTTCGCCACGGCCTCGTCGACGGCGTCGGCCGCCTTCTCGGCGTGGGCGGCGGCGGAGTTGGCGGCATCCCGCGCGGCGCTCGCTGCCGAGGCCGCCGTGTTGGCGAGGGTCTGGGCGGTGGAGGCGGCGTTGGTGGCGCGGTTGGCGGCCGCGGTGGCGATGGCGGCCTGGCGCCTGGCCTCGGCGGCCTGCGACTGGGCGACCCCGGCCGCGGCCGCGGCCTGCGCGGAGGCGGTGGCGGCGGCAGCGGAGTTGCGGGCCGCGGAGGCGGCCGAGGCACTGGCGCCGGCGGACTGCGCGCAGGCGGCCCGCGCGTAGTCGGCGGCCTTGGCCGCGGAACGCGCCTTCGCGGCGGAGTTGCGGGCGGCGACCGCCGCGTCCTTGGCCGCCTGGGTCTTGCCGGCGTCCTTGGAGGCCGCGATGGCCGCGTTGTAGGCACGGGACGCCGCGCCTCCGGCGGCGGACGCGGCCTGGGAGGCGGCGGTGGCCGCCCAGGAGGCGCGGCGGGAGGCGTTCACCGCCGCGTTGGAGGCGTTGATGGCGATACGGGCGGCGTTCGCCGCACCCGAGGCCGCGCTGGCCGCCTTGCGGGCGGCAGCGGCGGACTTCTGCACGTCCTGCTTGGCGGCCTCGGCCTCGGCCGCGGCCTTCTCCGCCGCCTTCTTCGCCTCGGCCGCGGCGGCCTGGGCCCGCTCGGACGCCTCGACGGCCAGGTCGGTCTCGGCCTGGGCGCGCTTGCCCTCCCGGTCGACGACCGCGACGAGTTCCTCGATGGTCGCCGACTCCTGGTCGCGGGCGCGCGCGATGTGCTGGCCGGTGTCGAGGAACCACTGGATGTCCGTCGCGGAGCCGTCCAGGGCGCGGTTCGCGTACTTCTGCACCTCGGGCCCGGCGTTGACCAGCATGGCGGCGACCTGAACCCGCGAGTCCTCCAGGCGGGCGGTGTACTGGCCCTCCGTCAGGAAGGACTCCAGCGCCGCCCGCGTGCCCGTGTCCAGGGCGGCGGACGCCTTGCGTCGCAGCGCCTTTCCGCCGGTGGCCGACAGGATGGCGGTCGCCACCTGAAGGTCTTCCAGGAGGGCCGGCTCGTACCCGCCCTGGAGGAAGGCGGCGATGGCGCTGTCGCCGTTGTCGAGAGCGGCGACGGCCTCGCGGCGCAGGCCCTTGCCCGAGCGGGAGAGGTAGCCGGCGATCGCGACACGGTTGTCCTCCGTCGTCACCCTCGGCAGGGTCTGGCCGAGGAAGGTCTGGATGTCGGCGTCCGTGCCGAAGAGCGCGTCGGCCGCTGCCGCCTTGGTGGCCTTCCCGCCCGTCATCCAGGCCCTGACCACCTTCGCCCGGTCGGTGTTCGGCAGCGCGAGCGGATCGGTCGTCGTCGTTGCCGCGTCGGCCGCACGGGCCACGGGCGCCCACGCCAGGGGCGCGGCGGTGACGGCCGTCACCGCGGCGAGCGAGCCGAGCACTCGTCTGCGGCTCCAGAAGATCGTCTGCATATGGATTTGTCCCCGTGGTTTCTGTGTGGCCCCGGTCGGGCGTACGCGTTGCTGCGCGATGACGTGACCATACAAACGCAGGTTCGCAGAGCAATCAATGCGCCGCCATGAATCAGAAAAGCAGCCAGGACCCGGCGCCACAGGCATTTTTTACCTTTTCGTTATGGAAGTCGTACAACCTTTCCGGGGTGTGGCGAGCGTCACGATGGAGCTCCAACTGCCGTCCGTTTTATGGGTGTTGGAGGAGTGGACAAATCCGCGGAAGCGAGGTGGCATCTAGGCGGGGGGAAAGCGATGTGGAAGCACTCGCGGCATTGTCTATTTCCTTCACCTTTGCCTTGAAGCACGTTACTGACATCGATTCGGAAGCAACGAGTTTAGGAAAGTGATGAAGTCGCGTACCACATGTGCGGCACAGCCGCGGCGTAATAGATTCCTGGCCCGCACCCTGGGCACGGCGGCGGTCGGCGCCCTGGCGTGGGCCGCCCTGGCGGTCGGGATCCCCGGCGGATCCCCCGCCGAGGCCGGCCCTGCCACGACCGTCGCGGGCAGCGCCCCCGGTTACGCCGTCGAGACCTTCGACTACCCGCAGGCGGACAAGATCCTCGCCGAGAAGAACATCCTGCTCAAGCGGGGCGACGGCCACATCACGCTCGCCGACTGCGCGTCCGGCACCGGTCAGTTGGAGGTCCAGGCGCGGGACAAGAGCAAGGTCTGCTTCGACGTCAAGGGCACCTCCGGCTGGCTGACCCTGGAGCTGCCGTCGGTCTACCTCATCCGCGGCAACGACTACTCGACCCAGGCGGAGATGACGGTCGGCACCGAGGAGCAGTCGTACGACATCGCCAAGAACGCCTGGACCCCGGTGGGCGAGAGCGCGGACGACCAGGCCCGTGAATGGACGCTCCTGGAGCTTCGGACCTCCAAGTAGCGCCCCACCGAGCCCTCCCAGCCCGATCCGCCACCACCCACCAGGGGACCGACTTCATGACCTACGCCAGACCTGTGCGCCTCGCCGCACTGGCCGCCGCCCTGACCCTCGGCTCCGCCGTGCTCGCGGCCGCCCCCGCCACCGCCGTCACCGGCCCCGCAGTCGCCGCCGCCGACACCACCTACGCCTACACCGCGCAGATCACCGTCGGCGATCACGACCGCGGCTGCTCCGGCGTTCTCGTGGACACCGAGTGGCTGCTGACCGCGGCCAGTTGCTTCGCCGCCGACCCCGCCACCAGCCTGAGCGTGCCCGCGGGCAAGCCGGCCGTGAAGACCACCGCGGTCGTCGGCCGCTCCGACCTGACCGGCACCGCCGGCGCGGCCCGCGAGATCGTCGAACTGGTCCCGCGCACCGACCGCGACGCCGTCCTGGCCCGCCTCAACCGCCCGGTCACGGGCGTCGCCCCGATCACCCTGGCCACCGCCGCGCCCACCACCGGCGAGAGCCTCACCCTCGCCGGCTACGGCCGCACCGCGAGCGAATGGGCACCGCTGAACCTGCACACCGGCGCCTTCACCGTGGACTCCGCCGCCGCCACGACCGCCTCGGTCACCGGCACCGGCGGCACGGCCGCCTGCATGGGCGACACCGGCGGCCCCCTGGTCCGGACCGGCAGCGGCACCGCCCAACTGGCCGCCCTCGCCAGCCAGTCCTACCAGGGCGGCTGCTACGGCATCGACGCCGGCGTGACCGGCACCGGCGGTGTCGTCACCCGCGTGGACGACCTCGCCTCCTGGGTGAGCACGACCGTCGGCGCGGTCCGCGTCACCGACTTCAACTGCGACGGCGTCGAGGACATCGCCATATCCGACCCGCGGGCGACCGTCGGCGGCGTCGGCGCGGCCGGCCTGGTCCGGATCGTCTACGGCGGCGGCAAGGGCACCGCCGAGATCAACGAGAACCTCGACTGGGTCCCCGGCTCCGCCGAGGCCAGCGACTGGTTCGGCGAGTCCCTGGACACCGTCGACTACGACGAGGACGGCTGCACCGACCTCGTCGTGGGCACCCCGTCCGAGGACATCGGCACCGCCGCCGACGTCGGCGTGGTCGACGTCCTGCACGGCGCCCCCGGCGGCCTCGGCACCGGCACGGTCAAGGACACCCACTTCCAGGAGGGCTCCGGCACCGGCTCCCTGGCCACCGCGGTCGCCCGGGCCGGCGACCGGTTCGGCGACTCCGTCGCGGCCGGCGTCACCGCCGCCGGCGTGCCGTTCGTGGTCAGCGGCGCCCCGGGCGAGACCGTCAGCGGCCTGGCGAAGGCCGGTGCGGCCTTCTACATCCACGACGGCACCAACATCATCCTCCACCAGGACAGCACCGACGTGCCCGGTGCCGCGGAGGCGAACGACGGCTTCGGCGGCTCGGTCGCGGCCGACGCCAACTTCTTCGCCGTCGGCGCGCCCGGCGAGACCATCAACGGCGACGCGGGCGCGGGCAACCTCGCGGTCTTCAGCCACACCCTGACCTCCGCGGGCCTGCCCACCCCGAAGTTCGGACTCGACCAGGACCTCGACACCGTCTCCGGCGGCGCAGAGCCGGGCGACCAGTTCGGCTACTCGCTGGCCCTGGCGCCGTACCGCCCGTCGGGCGCGGCCGGTGCCACCGACTCGATCCTCGCGGTCGGCGCCCCCGGTGAGGACCTGGACATCGACGGCGTCGCCAAGGCCGACGCCGGTGCCGCCCTGACCTTCCGCATCACCGCCGCCGGCACCTACACCCAGCTCCACAGCATCTTCCAGGGCACCGCCGACGACGACGTGAGCGGCACCTCGGAGGCCGGGGACCGCATGGGCGTCGCCCTGACCGCGATCAACACCGCCCCGCGGGCCCTGAGCACCACCGCCACGATGAAGCTCGCCGTGGGCACCCCCAACGAGGCCCTCGGCACGGCGGACAACGCGGGCGCGGTCCACACCTTCTCCCTGCTGGGCGCCCCCGGCGCGAACGACCGCTGGCTGGAGGCGGGCGACGGCGACGGCATCCCCACGGCTCCCGGCGCCGACCAGCAGCTCGGCACGAGCATCCACTACACCGGCACCCGGCTGTACGTCGGCATGCCCCTCGGCCCGAGCACCTACGGCACCCTGTACGCCCTGCCGCTGTCCAACGTCACCGCAGGCGGCACGGTGGCCCCCGTCACCACGTACCAGCCCGGCGCGGGCGGCCTCCCGGCAGCCGGCGACCGCTTCGGCTACGCGGCACGGTAACCGGCTCCGGCGGCACCACCCCGGCGCTCCGCGTCGGGGTGGTGCCGCCGTCGTAGCTGGTCAAGGTCCCTTGAGACATCGGCAGTTGACCGGTCCCCCGGCCAAGAGGAGAGGTATGACGACCACGCATACGAGACGACCTGGACGGCTTGGACGAATACGTGCCGGATCGGCCGCAGTGACCCTGCTGACCGTGGTGACGCTGGGGCTCACCACGGCCGGCGTGAGCCATGCGCAGCAGGTGGCGGAAGGGTCGCCGCGGCACATGAGCAGGATCGATTCGGCGGATCTGCCGGCGACCGCGCCCCTCACCAGGACCAGCGCTCTCCGGGCGAAGTCCGGGGAGCGGTGTGAGCCCACGCGGGCAGGCTCGAAGGAACGCCGGGCGGGCGCCGCCGAGGCATGTGTGAGCACCAGCCCTGCCCCGGCCGAGCGCGCGGCGACACCACAGCGGGCCCTCGCCGCGGTCGCGGCCGCCGGCAGCTGCGACATCACCAGCCCCGGCTCCTACTCCTACGAGCGCTTCGAGTACTGCGTGACCGGGGTGAACGTCGTCTACATCCTGCGTGACGGCAACGGCAAGGAGATCGGACGCGGCACCCTCGAGGTCTCGACCAGCGCGACCCTGCCCAGGACGGGCACGACCTGGAACGAGCAGGTCACCGTGAAGATGACCGCCGCGAGCGGCGACGTCACCGCCCTCAACGCCAAGTTCCGGGCCTCCTGCGGAACCGGCTGCACGGCGACGAAGACCGCGCCCTGGTACGGCGGCAACCTGACCCTGGGTCAGTCCGTCAGCGGCACCGTCGCCTACTCCTCGACGCCCGCCCCGGACACCCACGTGGAGTTCACCACCTCGTACAAGCTGTATGTGACCTCCCCCGGTGCCACGGCCGTCGATCCGAACGCCTCGTGGGACAACCCCCGCAAGATCCGCTGCGACGACGCGGTCGGCGGTTCGTCGACCGCGGGCTGTGCCGTCCCCTCCGTCATGCCGGTCGTGCCGATGAGCGCGACGGCGTCCGACCCGGGCGGCGCCGTTTCCGCCTACGGCTGGGCCCAGAAGAGCCTCAACGGCGCCTGGGGGAAGCAGGGCAGCCCGCTGACCCGGTCGACGAGCGGTGTGGCCAACCGCACCGCCGCCACCTGCGCGGGCTTTACGGCCCAGACGGACCTTGTCGACACCGACACCTGCGGTGACTTCCCCTTCGGCGAGGCGAAGGAGGGTGGCGTCGCCGGCAGCCAGTGCGTCGAGGTGATCCCCAACCTCGGTAACGGCGAATGGGACACATACGTCCTGAACGACGGCCACGTCCTGGATCCCGCCTCACCTTGCGTGCAGGCCCATGTCACGTCCGCCGACAAGCAGTTCGCCGACACGCAGCTCGCCGACGGCTTCAAGGACCAGCGGGTGATCGACGCCGACCAGTTCGAGCTGACGGTCTCGACGCCGGACACCGGACCGCAGGCCAGCTGCCTGAACGACCCGCCCCCGGCGGGTGCGCTGCCCAACCGCGACGGCTGGTTCAAGAACACCACTGAGCCGGTTCCGCTCATCAACCAGACCGACCCGTCGGGCGGGCCCGGACTGCGGCCGACCCAGGCACAGGCATGCCTGGGGCGGAACGTCGGCGGCGGGACCGGAACCAGCGATCCCATCACCGGCTGGAAGGACGCGGAGGCGTTCAAGACAGCGAGCGGCGTCACCAACGGGCTGGCCCGGTGTCACCTCATCGGGCGCGTCCTCGGCGGACAGGGCACGAGTGAGCTCACTCGGTACAACCTCGTCCCCTGCTGGCAGGTCGGGATGAACACGGGCACACCCAGTATGCGGACGTACGAGTCCATGACGCAGGACCTGATCAAGGGACCCATCGCCGATTTCGGAGCGAACGATGCGGTCTTCTACCAGGTGACGCCCGTCTACAAGGACGCGAACAGCACCATCCCGTTGGGCGTCACTATGAGCGCGACCATCCAACGGGTGAACGGGACAACCGAGGAACTGTTCCCTAACGTCTACGTCACCAACACCCTGCAGAACACCGGGACGCTCAACCTCGGTAACTGATCCACAGAGCACACCAGTTCGCGCCAACGGGAGCCAGCATGAGTTTCACCACCCCGCCGCGGCCGTTCGACGTCACCGCACTCTTCCCTCAACTGGCCCCGCTGGCGCGGACGGCAACCCGGCTGCACCCGCGGCCAGGGTCACCGACCGTGCACGACAGCCACGTCGGCGGGCCGCTCCTGTGGCCCGCCGACGAGCCGTGGCCGTACTGCGACGAGCCGCACGACAGGCACGCGTCGCTGCGGATCCACTCCCCGGACGACGTCCGGCTCCTGCGCCGCGACCGCGCCGCAGCGGCCGAGCGGCTGCGCCTCGACCCCGAGGCACCCGAGGCCACCCCCGAGGAACGGGAGAACTGGGAGCGGCTCAAGGTGGGCCGCCCGTGGTTCGACGGCCCGATCCCCCTCCTCCCTGTCGCCCAGCTCTACGCCCGCGACGTCTTCTTCCCGTGCCCGTCCGACGCGGACCTCCTCCAGGTCCTGTGGTGCCCCTTCGACCACGCGATGGCACACCCCAAGACGGCACTCTTCTGGCGTTCCTCCGCAACCGTCACCGACGTACTCGAAGCACCGCCCGAGCCGCCGGTCATCCAGTCCGCGCACTACCTCCCGGAGCCGTGCCTGTTCTCACCGGAGCAGGTCACCGAGTACCCCAACCCCAGGGAGCTGGACAAGGAACTTCGGGACCAGCTGGACGACATGAGCCGCTGGGGGACGATCGACCCCGCGCAGTACAACGCGTACGCGTACGATCCGGGCGAGCTCTACCTGAACAACCTCTCCACCGCACCCGGCTGGAAGACCGGCGGCTGGACCCGCTGGGACCCCACCGACCCCGTCGACCGCTCCTGTCCCGAGTGCGGCACCGAGGCGGTCCCGCTCCTCACCATCGCTTCCTCGGAATGGGACGGCGGCAGCGGGACGTGGATCGCCGAGGAGGCACGGACGACCCCGGCCCCGCCTCCCCTGGGTGCCGAGGACGGGAACTTCACCTTGATCGACATCGTCGGCGGCTACAACCTCCAGCTTCACGTCTGCCCAGCCTCCCCGAACCACCCGCACTTCGAACTGGTCCAGTGAACGAGCCTGACGCGCGGACGACCGCGGCAGAGCAGCTGCCGCTCATGACCGTGTGGCGGTCCCGCACCCCGCGTCGCCGGCCTCTCGCATGCGCGTCTCCATCGACGTGCTCCGGTCGTACGGGTCGACCTCGGGTCCGTCTCCCGGGTGCGCGGCCGCGCGCTCTGCGCCGAACTCGGGGGTGAGGTAGCCGGTGAAGGTACCGCAGCCGCCGTTGGTGGTGTCCACCTTGTAGGAGACGAGGGAGAACGTACCCGGCTCGACGACGACCTTCGCCGGGTCGTCCCAACTCATCACGACCTCGCGGCGCACGATGGTGCGCGCGACTTCGTCGCTTCCCGCTGCAGCGCGCACGACCGGATACACGTACGTGACATCGGTGGTCACCTCGACCGCACCGCGCTTGCCCTCTCGGTACGTGATCCGCCCTCGTGTCTTGACCACATCCCCGACAAGCCGGACCTTCGTCTTCTCGAACCGGCTGAACAGCAGCAGGGGATCGTCCTTCCGGCTGGGCGCGCGGAACGCGGCCGCCAGGTAGTCCTGGACGTCCTGCTGATGAGGATTGATCAACGCGGTCGCTTTCCTCGGTCGCTCCCCGCGCAGCACACCGGGATCCAGATTGGACGCGGCGAGGAAGTCCCGTGTCTTCTCAAGCGCCTGCGCGACCTTCCCCTTGCTCATCCAGCCGGTCGCCCGTGCCTCGGGCAGCCCGATCCCGGCCACCCCGTCACCCCACTGCGCCGCGGGCGAACCCCTGAACGGCTGCTCCAGGGTCGGACGTCGGGCCGCCGCCTCCGTGGGCGGCGGCTGATCCGGATGTTCCGACTCCACGGCGAGCGGCGCGTTCTCGCCGTCTCCGCCTCCGAACCATCCGACCACCCGCCCCGGATCGAGTGCCACGACCAGCAAGGCGCCCGCAACCAGCAGACCGATCGCGTACCAGCCCTTGCCTCCTCGCCGCCGGGCCGGTGGGTGACTCCGCCACGGCTCCGGTCGGGCGGTCTCCTCCCGCAGCCGCCTCGCCACCATCCGGGCCCGCGCCGACGGCTCCTCGGGCGCGCCCTCGGCCCCCGCCTCGGCTTCACGAAGGAAGCGCTCCCACTCTTCGTCCGGTATGGACTCCTCACTCTTGCTCACGATGGGCCCCGCCCTTCTCACCTACCCGGTCCCTGCCCAGGGCCGGTCAACTTCCGTGCATCATCACACAGCTCAGATCGGCTCCGTGATCGACGCCGACGGAGGTGCCATGAATCAGGATCTTCCACGATGTCGCGGCCGCCGATCGGGTCAACCGACCTGTGGTGTCGGCCGGTTGGTGACGGCATCCGGGGGTGTGCGCGATACAGCGGTGGCCGTGGCGCCGGCAGGATCGGCCGGGGCCGGCTGCTCGCCGCGCTGCCCCGCGCGCCGTCCCGGGCAACCGCCCTGAACGGCCCGATCCGTATCCCCGTGCCGTCGGCGGCAGCCTCGAACGAGGCAAGAACTGAGACCGCGGACAGCCGCACGGTCCGCGCCCACCGTACGCCGTCACCGTCGCCGTCGCCGGATCCATTGAATGACAAAACCCCAGGTCAGTGACTATCCGACCTGGGGTTGACGGAGCCGCCTTCGGGATTCGAACCCGAGACCTACGCATTACGAGATCACCAGCGATCGTGCCACGGGGTGCCGCTTCGTGCCGCTGGTTCCGGTTTTGGCTGATCAGAACACATGGGGCGTTCCGGCCTGTGCTGTCGTGTCCATCTGGTCCAAAGGCGTCCGGCCTCCCCCTGGCCTCCCATTGCCGTCACGAGCGCAAAACAGGGACCACCCAGTGGAGCCCAGGGCGCGGTTCTTGGCTGAGCAGGGTCGGACTGTAGGCAGTCAACAAGGCGCGGCTCGGAACTGCAACTCCGGGCAGGCGCGGAAGGTACAGGCGATGGTCGGCTGCGACCATCGCGACGCCCGGGCGGGCGCCCACATTCTCGGCCTCGTACCGCACCGTACGGATTCGGCGAGCCTTCGGCTGCGGTACAGCCATACAAGGGCCAGTTCCTCCTGCTCCTGCGCGGGTCAAGATGGCACCGTCCGCCGCAGTACGAGGACGACTCGGGCGATAGCCCGCCTCGGCCAGCCAGGCGCGAGCCCGACCACGCTGTCGCTCATCGCAGAACCGGTGGTACCGGTGCCAGGAACGCTCGTCACAGGCAAGGACGTCTTTCACCTGCGCCCGCCAGGGTGCTCATCGGCCGAAGCGGGGCCGTCGAACGAGCCCTCGCCAACAGCCGCACCCACCGGCGCAACACGGCCCTGAGCCACCGCATCACCCACGCGACGTCCGCTGTGCCGACCCCGCACGATCAGACACCCACCGGGCAACTCGCCTGGGGCTGAGGACGTCCCGGACCTGGACGACACCCTCCGTGCTTTCGTCACCGCCGGAGATGAGGGCGGCGACGAGGGCCGGCGCAGATACCGAGACCGACATCACGGCTTCCCCTCCCAACAGCCTTGAAGCAGCTGATCTGTTTCCTTCGGGGCGAAGTTTGCCTGGCTCACGTTGACACGGTCCCTCGATGGAGGGGTGTGCCCCTGGATCACTCTTACTAGGGCGACTGCGAGGACAAGACAGAAGCCATCACCCTGATCCGGTCTTCGCGCACCGGGCCGAGCCGGGGTTCCATCGACCGCTCCCGTCAGGCACGCAACATGCCTATCGCCGGATAGACAGAACGGACACACGCGTGAACACCAAAGTACAGCCCGAGGTGTCAACGGCTACATCGCACCCGAGTGACCAGCACGTCCCCGCCACGCCCTCCGACTACTGCTCACTCGTCTCTGTCAAGCCTTTGCGCATGGTGGCTGTCATCGGCGGCCTGCCCGCCTGTTTGGAGGAGGTGGAGGGCCGAATCCGGCTCACCCACGGCGGCCGGTCCGGCTTCGTCCCAACCGCCACCCTCCGCCGCGTCCTGACGAAGTGCAGCGAGGGCGAGGTGCACGCATGACCACCGCCACGATGACTGGCGCTGTCCCCAACCCCGGCAGCACCCTCGATGCCCTGACCACCGAGTACAACCTGCAACTCGTGGAGTGGGACACCACCAGCCTCGACGAGTACCTCCGCGACAAGTTCTACGCCCACTACCTCGCCCTGCGGGATGGTCGCCGCCTCGTCGTCGTCCCGGCCGGCCAGAACCCCGACGTGCGCGTGAACGTCGTCCGCAGCCTCATCACCCACCTGGGGGAAGACGCGGCCCCGCCCGTCGAACCCCGTCATTACTCGTGGTGCGCTCCAGGCGTCTGCATCGGCCACCGCTACGACGACGGCGAGATCCTCACCGAGCACATCGGTGCCGAGCTTCGACTGCCCATCCCCGCAGGCATGCGCGTCCACTATGACGAGCTGCTGTCCGCGCAACTCGTGTCGGACGAGAACCTCGTCGACGAGACGCCGTGCGTGTCCTTCAACTCCAGCGGGGACGGCGTCCTCCTGACCACGGCCGAGTTCGACACCGTGATCGACAACCTCGCCGACTTTCTGGACGGACTCCGCGCCATGCGCGCCCAGATGACCTCTCCCCGGGCGGAGGGGTCATCATGACGACCGCCCCCCACAGTGCAGCCGTGGCCCGCGCACTCGTCGACATCGAGGACGCCAAGCAGAGCGCCGACCCGTCCGTCGGTGAATGCCTCGACGCCGTCGGCGACCTCATCAAGGAGGCTGGCGACCCCGACGCCGTCTTCGACTGGCTCCTGCAGATCATCGCCCGAGAGCGCTGCGAAGCCAGGGCATGAACTCCGCGGCGAGAATCGCCTTCCGTGCCGAAACGTAGGCCTCGTCATGCGCGCCGCTCGCACGGGTGAACTGAAGCCCTATCTGGGACGCTGGAGCCCTTACGGTCCGGAAGAACACAATTACGGCTGGAGGTAGTTCGCGGGCTCCGCAAGAAGACAATCCACCGCGAGGGTTCACTCCTGTGGGTGAACCGGCGAGACGCCGTTGGCGACGCACTCCCTGGATCTGTAGCGTCACCACCGGTCGCTCACGGCCTGCTCTTTTGAACACTGAACGGCAGCACCGACTGGGTACCGAGGACAGTTCATGGCTGACTCTTCGACCAACAATCGACTTCTTCTCTTGCCGAACAGGCCGACGAGCCCTCCTGCGTTGCAGCGGCTCCCCGGCAAGGCCAGACCACGCGACGAGGTGCTGCGGGAGTGCGAGGCGGAGACCGCCGAAATGCGCAAGCGCATCCCACGAGTACTTTGGGTGTTCTTGATACCGGACCTGTCACGCGCCTTCCGATGGCGTGTCCAGCTTGATTGCGGCTGTATCACTGAGGTCATCACTCGCGAGGACGGTGTACCGCCACACGAGATGCAGTGGGACGAACCCATTCACAACTGGCCGCTTCCGATGGGGCAGATGATCTGTAGGCACGCCGACTCACCACCCGAGCCGTATCGCGACATCGCCGAGTGGGGAGAGCGCAAGGAGGTGAGCTTTCCCGCCGATCCTGTTGAGCCGCCCGACTATATGGATCCTCAGGCGTGGTCGGTGATCCGTCACGACGAGCCACATACGTCTGCATTCTGGACAGTGACACTGGCCTGTGGTCACCTCTCCGAGGCCATCGCCCCGGAACTCGACTGGGTGCCTGCCTCTGGGCCTCATCGGGCGGCCCCGGAAAGAGTGCAGCAGATGTCCGCCGAGTTCGAGCGTGTGTGGCTCGCAAACCCGGAACTGCAGACCGAGCGGGATCGGGAGCACACCAGGCGAATGCTCACAGAAAATTGGCCGACACCGCGACCGGAAACCCTGTGTTACACCTGTACAGAAGCACGATGGATCTTGGCCTACGAGCGAATCGGATGGCTCATCCCTCGGCAGCGAAACCCGGCGAAGTCGGTGAGCGCCGCACCTACGCCATCGCGGTCCACTTTGGAGCGGCGGTTGCGAAAAGCCGAGGCCGAGGCAGAGCGTCTTCGAGTCGAGTTGGATCAGTTCGACGAGGAGGCCATCCAGCAGCCTGCCCACGAAGAGCACGGGCTAGCGCGGCATGGTGACGCATGACCGGCAAGGCACCTGCATCCACGTCGTCGTCCTGATCGTGGTTCTCAGCGAAGAGGACGCGTGCCTCCATGATCGCCAGGACTTGTGGGGCGGCGGCCCAACTCAGCCGGCGGAGTACTGTGCGGCGGCTGGGGAGGGCCGGGCGGTAGGACTCGGCTCCGGCCCGGATGAGGTTGCCGCCGAAGGTGAGGCGGTCGGCGACCGCGCACTGAGCGAGTCGAGCCCGCCGACTCGTCCAGCTTCCTGGGGGGGTGCGTCAATGAGGTACCTCCCTGTCCCGACGATAATGCCTGGTCGCGGTACGGCTCCGACTGGGAAAGTGGGTGGCTCATCACACCTGGGGATGGAGCGCATCTTGATCATTCTGGACACTTGTATCATCCGCGGCCTCGGCCTTGAGAGCGCGAGCGCCGAACTGCTCAGGACGATCCGCGAGTCCGGAATCGAGGACGTCGCTGTTCCCTGGATCGTCATGGAAGAGCTGGCAGCACAGCATGCTGTGACCTACATGACCAAGTACGCAGCCGCCGTCGGCGCTCTCGAAGCGCTGCAGCGAGCCACCCCATGGGAGCTGCCCGGGATGATGACCGCCCGCAACCCCGAAAGGGTCCGCGAACACTGGCGCGCGGCATATCGTGGCATCGTCAACGTGATCCCCACCAGTGATGCCGCGCTCCGCGAGGCAGCCCTCCGCGAAGCCAACGCGCTGCCTCCCGCGAGCAAGGCGGACAAGGCTGGCGGACGCGGTCCCAAGAGCGGTTATCGTGACGTCGCCGTCTGGCTGTCAGCGATCGAGTACGCCAAGGCTCACCCCGCCGAGACGGTCTACTTCGTCAGTGCCAACACCAAGGACTTCGGCGACGGCTCAGCCTACGAATACCCCATGGACCAGGACCTCGACGGCCTGAAGGATCGGTTCGTCCACCTCATCGACGTCGACGCGGTCGTTTCCCGCATCGCGGAACCAACCGACGTCCCCGTTGAGCGCATCCGTCAAGTGCTTGCAACCTCGGAGGTCTGCGCCACCATCAGCGACCGCGCCTTTGACAACATGCAGGCTCGCCTCGGGCGGTCACCTTACGAGATGTCCACGTTCCGCACAGGAGACCTCCAACGCCTGGCGCAAGAGTGGCTGGCCGGCTGGACCGAACCGCCGGTCGTCGTCCTCGACTCCGTCCGAGACATACAGACCTACAAGGTCGCCGAAAACGAGTGGTGCACCGCCACCGTCCGTTGGATCCTCGGCGGCCCGGCCTTGGTCCTGACTCCTAGCTTCGCCGTGGCGTCGGCCTGGAGCTCCTGGGAAACGCGCGTCCTGTTCACACCGCAGGACGGCTCCCGGCTGGTAGTCCTACGCAGCGGCCCCTCGGCTGAAGTGACATCGGAAGAAGCAACACGATTCCTGAACGCTGCCCCGAGTCGCCCCGAAGGGTTCCCCTCGCCACACCAGCACACGGACCTCCGGAAATTTAGCGGCATCGGCTTCCACGAATTGCCTGGCGACCTGGGCGCTGAATTCGAGGACATCGTAAACAGACTGCTCGCCGTACACCCCACCGGAGAGTGACTGCTTCCCTGGGGTGTCTCTGCACGGCGCGCACCACCAACGCCTCTAATCGAGAGGGTAGTTGTCGAGCGCGTACTACACCCTTGGACACGTAGGCGCCGTCCCATGCACGAGGTCAGCCGCATGTACGGCGCTGCGGCCGGATCACGGCCCGTTCATGCCAACTTCCGCCTATCATGGGGAAGATGCGAGGTACAGGTGGTTCGGGGGAAGCATGGATCCGCAGTTGACGGTGATGGCACAGACCGCGAGCGCCACCGTCGTGGCGCTGATGGCAACCGACGTCTGGCAGCACACCCGCGACGGCATCGTCGCGATGTGGCGCCGCGTGCGCCCCGCCCAAGCCGAAGAAGTCGGCAACGACCTGGAGGTGACCCGGGCGGAGATCCTGGCTGCTCGGCAGGAAGGCGACACACTCGGCGAGCAGGCTCTGGCAGGTGAGTGGCAGGGGCGGTTGCGCCGCCTGCTGATCGCCGATCCGGACATCGCGCAGGAGCTGCTCCGTGTCCTGGAGGAGTCTCGCGCGCTGCTTCCCGCCGGGCAGGAGATCCCGGCCCCGGTGGTCCACATGCGTGCCGAGGTATCCGGCAGCGGCCGGGTCTACCAGGCCGGCCGTGACCAGCACATCACCGAACGGTGACCGAGGGCGTGGAACCGAACTCGCCCGAGGCGCCGGTACCGCGCACCGCCGTGAGCGATCACGGTCGGCTGTTCCGCGCCGAGCGTGACCAGCACATCACCGAGTACCACACTCACATTGCCGCGACTCTCGGCGCCCTGGGGGATCAGCAATGGGCGGGGCCGGACTCGGTACGCGTCCCTTTGGCTGCCCGGATGCACTCACCGATCCGGGACCGGCGAGACCTCCGACGCGCGCTCCTGGCCGCCATCCTGGGCTATGAGCCCGAGCCGCAAGGCATCCACATCGTGCACGGCATGCCCGGCTGCGGGAAGACCGCGGTGGCACTGACCGTGTTCGACGAGGCGGTCGGCGGCCACGGGATCACCGGGTTGTGGGTCAACGCCTCCAGCACCACCTCGTTCCGCGCCGGAATGCTCGCCGTAGCCTCCGACCGGGGTGCTTCCCAGGACGAGGTCGACGCCGCCCGAGCCGGCAGACGCCCGGCGGCGGACCTGGTCTGGCACTACCTCGACCGCTCGGCCGAACGCTGGCTCCTCGTTCTCGACAACGCCGACGAGCCCGCCATCTTCCAGGAGCCCGGGTGGCTGCGCTCCAGCCCACGCGGGACCGTACTCGTCACCACCCGGCACGGCGCCGCTCCGCTGTGGCACGGTGCCGCGTCGCACTCCCTCGGCGTACTTGATGTGTCGGACGCCGTCGATGTGCTGCTGGACTTCCAGGTCGGCGACACAGACCTGGCCTCGCTGGAGCAACTGGCGCACAGTCTGGGATGCCACCCGCTCGCCCTGATGCTGGCCGGCACCTATCTGGGCCAGCAGGTCCTGGAACCGGTGACCGTCCGCGACTACCTCCAGCGCCTGCGGCACGATCCGAGCACCGTTCTGGACCTGGGCGCCGAGCCCGGCGAACGCGATCTACGCCGCTTGATCAGCAGTACCTGGCAACTGTCGCTGGACGCCCTTCATCGGCAGGGCCTCCCCGAGGCGACCACGGTGCTGCGGGTGCTGTCGTGCTACGCACCCGATCCGCTGCCGGTCGGCCTGCTCACCCCGTCCCGTCTGAACGCCACGGCCCTCGCGCAGGCGGATCCTCCTCTGACCGGTAGTCGGGCCAACGCTGCCGTCATGGGGCTGAAGTCCCAGTCACTCATCTCTCTCCAGGACGTCCCCGGAGACTCCGGTCGACCCACCGTACGTACCGTGCAGGCCCATGCCCTGCTCCTCGACACCGTCGCCGCCCGGATTCCGCTCGACCAACGCGACATCGTGCTCACTGCCGCAGCCGAACTCCTCTCGCAGCTCCTGGCCACGAGCGACGACCAGTACATCGACAGCCAGAGCCTGCGTCTGTTCGCTCCACACTCGACGGCACTGCTGCGGCGCTCCGCCAGCACGAGCAGCCGGGCGTTGGCGCCCGCGCTAGCCGTCGTCCGCGGGCTGCGCCTCCAGAGCTACGCCCGCGGCGACTACTCCACCGCCCGTGCTCTGGGCGAAGCGGCTGCCGCCGCCACACGGGACGATGCGACGCCCGACGCGCTGGCCGACCGACACGAACTCGCCCGCGCCCTCACGGGAGTCGGCCGGTTCGCCGAAGCCGCCGATCTCCACCAGGAGACCCTGGACGCCCGCCAAACCCTCCTCGGCGCCGACCATCCCGACACCCTGGCCAGCGCCCACGCCCTCGGCCTCGCACTGTACGGACTCGGCAGATTCGCCGAGGACGAGCGGCACATGCGGCATGCGGCAGACGGACGCCACCGAGTCCTGGGGCCAGAGCACCCCGACACCCTGGAGAGCCGGGCCTGCCTCTCGGACGCCATTGGCGAACAGGGGCGCTGGGCGGAGGCCGAAGCCCTCGCCCGGCCCAACCTCGCACTCAGCGAACGCGCCCTGGGCGCCAAGCACCCGCACACCCTCCAGAGCAGGATCGCCCTGGCCTGGGTGCTCTCCAGAAACGACCAGCTGGACGAAGCCGAAACCCTCGCCCGTGCCACAGTCAGCGGCGGCGAACACGTCCTGGGCCCAGAACACCCCCGAACCCTGAACGCCCAGGATCTCCTGGCCGGCATCCTCCTCCGCCAGGGCAACTGGCCCGAGGCGGAGCACATTGCCAGGAATGTGGCAGAAGCCCGCGAACGCATCCTCGGGCCGGAGCACCCCCACACCCTGGCCATCCAGACCCGGCTCGCCCGCATTCTCATCGGCGCCGGGCACCGCCGACAGGCACGGGATCTGGTGGCCCACACCCTCGCGGCCAGCACCCGCGTACTGGGCCCCGAGCATCCCGGCACACTCAACTGCCGCGAGGTGTACGAATTGGCCACCACTGAAGAGCACACATGAACGATTCCGATCTCCGGCGAGGACACGCAACCTTGAACGAAACGATCATCCGCGTCTGGCGTAAGAGCAGCTACAGCGGCAACGAGAACGCCTGCCTGGAAATACTTACCCCCCCCCCCCCCACCGGGCCAGGCCCCTGTCCGGGACTCCAAAGACCCTGACGACTCAGTGATCGTTTTCAGATCGGACGCATGGCTGGACTTCATAGCCGCAGTCCGGCGAGGGGAGTTTCCGATCTAGGTACCAGCCTGTTCGGCGCAGGCTTACAGGTGCGAACCGTTCCTGGCGTCCGGGTGGGCGGAACGGGCCGCTCGTCCCTCGGCGGAGCACCTGGGGAGTTCGACGATCATCCATGCTTGGGCTGCTCCGAGGACTTCATCGCTGGCGTTCAGTCCCAGGCGAGCTGGCCGGTGACTGGATTCCGTCGTGGTGCCGGCACGGTCGGCTGAGTGTCGGTGATGCGATGTGTCAAGGCGGTGTTACGCCGGAGGGTGAGGTTGTTGGCGATCGCTCGCTCGACTGCCTCGGCGTGTCCGATGATCACGGCTCCTTGGCGGGCGCGAGTGATCGCGGTGTACAGCAGATTTCGCTGGAGGAGCAGATCTCCGGTCTCCCTGATAACCGGGACGATCACGTACGGGTATTCGCTGCCTTGTGAGCGGTGGACAGTCAGTGCGTAGGCGTGAATGAGCTCGTCAAGTTCAGCGAACGGGTACGTGGCCTCCTCGGCATCGTCGAACGTGACGGTGAGCGTGTGGGCTTCCAGGTCGAGGGCGGTGATAGTGCCGCTGCTGCCGTTGAAGATGCCCGCCTCACCTCGATGTGGGTTGTTGCGGATCTGCTGGACGCGGTCGCCGAGCCGGAAGGCATTGCCGTCGTGGTAGTGCTGGGGCTTGTCGTCGGCAGGCGGGTTTAGCCGAAGCTGGAGACGCAAGTTGAGGTCGGTCATGCCGGCGATGTTCTTCTTGCCCGGGCACAGGATCTGGATGTCGGTGGGTAGTACGCCGAAGTGGCGGGGCATGAGATCCGCGGCCAAGTCCACTACGCGCTGGGCGACTTCTTCCGGGTCGGGAACGTGCCTGTTCCAGAAAGCCTTCGGATCATCCTCGGGCAGCTCACCGCGCAGAATGCGATGGGCGTTGCGGACGATTGCGGCGCTGTCGTCGTGCTGGCGGAAGACTCGGGTCAGTCGTGTGCGGGGAATGTGGTCGACGTCGAGGAGGTCGCGCAGCACCCGCCCGGGGCCGACGCTGGGCAGCTGGTCGACATCGCCGACCAGCAGCAGGTGGCAGCCATCGCGGATCGCGGCGGTGAGCTTGCGGGCGAGGTTGGTGTCCAGCATGGATGCTTCGTCGATCACGATGAGATCGGCGGAGTCGAGCGGGCTGGCGTGATCGAAGAGAGTATGGCCGTCCGGTGGGCGGATGAGTCGGTGGACAGTCATCGCGTCCCGGCCTGTGGTCTCTTCCAGCCGCTTTGCGGCCTTTCCCGTGGGTGCAGCGAGCGCGACCTGTGCGTGGGCTTCGTCGGCGATCTCGACCAGGGTGCGCAAAGTGTGGGTTTTCCCGCAGCCTGGACCGCCGGTGAGGATGGACACGGGACTGGTAAGGGCGGTGAGGATCGCGTGGTGTTGTTCCTCGGTCAGCCCGGCCGTCTCGCTGGTGGCCAGTTCAGCCAATCGGTCGGCCCAGGGGGCGAGTTCGGCGAGCAGGGAGCGGGCCCTGAGCAGGCGCCGTACGTGGTGGGCGAGCTGTGTTTCATCGCGGTGCAGGCGCGGGAGTACAGCGATCTCCGTGTCCACCAGTGTTCCGGTGCCGTCCCTGGCGGGGAGCGGCAGAGTCTCGATGATCACCTCGCTCTGGTCGCACAGTGCTTTCAAAGCGTGGCGCAAGACCACGTCGTCCAGGATCTCAGCGGTCGCTGGGTCGTCGTCCTTCAGCAGAGTGCGGGTCCGGAACAGCAGAACGCGTACGGGCAGGTGGCAATGGCCTGCCTGGCCTGCAGCGAGGTCCAGTTCGTGCGTGAGGGCTGCCTGCAGACGCTCGTCGCTGTGCTTCGGGATCCCTACGGCGAGGGCGATCTTGTCGGCCTTGTCAAAACCGATGCCCCGTACATCGCGGCACAGGCGGTAAGGGGTACGTCGGACGATGTGCATGGGGTCGTCGTCCGTGTCGGCGTATGCGGTGCAGATCTTCACCGCGAGCCCGGGAGTGATGTTCAAGCTCTGCAGGAACACCATGATCTCGGAGATGGACTTTTGTTCCTGCCACGCTGCCGTGATCCGGGCCAGCCGGATGTCGCCGATGTTGTGGACTTCCAGCAGGCGCTGCACTTCGGTGTCAATGATCTTTAGGGTCTGGTCACGGAACCGGTCCACGATCGCCCCCGCGAGTGCCGGCCCGATACCCCTGATCATTCCCGATGCGAGATACATCCGGATGGCCCGTTCGTCGGCGGGCATCGTGCGATCGCAGCGCTCAGCCAGGAACTGGCCGCCATAGCGGAGATGCTGAGTCCATCTGCCTCTCACCCGCACGCACTCCCCAGGCCGGACGCCGAAGAGCGCCTTGCCGACGACAGTGATGCCCGGATCGTCGTCCGCCGTTCTTCTCAGCCGCAACACCGTGCGCTCGTCGTAACTGACGTGCAAGAGGTGCTCGACTACTCCCTCGACCGCATCGGGGAAGGTCGAGTCCGGTTCGTCGGACACGGGTTCTCCAGAGGTGCGTGCAGCGAGCGCTACAGCAGGCTGCTCTCTGCAGAATGGATGAGCACCGGCACCTTGGTGCCGGATGTCACCCGACCAGGTGGATCTCCTCACCCGAACGGGGGTATACGGCGTCACGGTGCTATTGCTTACCCAGGCGATAGCGGCCCTGCGGAGGGCCGCTATCTGTAAAGCACGGCGACCACTACCTGTCCCACATTCTGGTGAACTACTCGATGCCCCCTTCTCCAATAGCGCTGTGCACGCCGCAACAGCGACGAATCCGTCACCCAGATGGCGCACTCGGGGCGACGTACTCTCCCGAGAGGTGCGGTCGGCTCCAACCGGGACGGGCCACCTCTGCTCTGAACCACCAGGGTGCACGGCACGCGGCACGACTCAGCGAGGCACGTCATGGGCAAACGCGAAAGGCGCCGGCGACGCGAACGTGCCCGGCAGCAAGCCGCTGACCGGAACATTGCGGCCGACCTCGTTACGGTGCAGCCCTCGGAGGAGGACCCGCACCTGAAGGTGATCGTCGCCGCCGATGCCTCCTCCGAGGTGCGCTCGATGTGCGTGGCCTACTGGGCACTGGCCCCGGACGGGGCCTGGAAGCACGCGGTACCGGACCCGTCGACGACGGCAACGGTCTCGGCCAACTCCTATGCCGTGGCGTTGCGGTTGGCGTGCTCCCAGTGCGGTCGTCCCGTCTCAGTTCGTACCCGTCGTCAACTGGCCCGGCTCCAGTCTCCCGGGCGACGCTGCGCTTCCTGTACTTCCTCCGTGGTGCCACGGCCCACGGACGGCGAAGCCACAACATCAATCGAACGGAATGACGAGGCTGAGCCCCAGGCCCTGATCCCCCGGCCTGTTATCGAGCCGGTCCCCGAAGCACCCGAGGAACTGGTCACGCTGGGGCGGCGCTACTGGGAGATCGTCAGCCGGGACCCGAACTCAGCCTGCGTCGCCTGGCGGTTCAGAGCGGCGAGCTTGGAAGGCCATGGCTGGGGCAAGCCGCACGTCGCAGCAGCCGCAGGAGTCCGTGCGATCCTGCCCGATCGGTCCTGCCGGCGCTGCGGGGGACCACTGACTCTAACCTCACGGTGGGCCTATCAGCAGTTGTTCGAAGGCGGCGACCCTGGATGCGTGGACTGCACTCCGCGCATGCAGGACGCGCTGCGCCGTCTGCACGACCCTGAACATGTTGCCGAACGCACGGCCTTGCAGGAGCAGGCACAGCGCGCACGAACCGAGCAGGACATCAAGCGCCAGTGGTCAGCTCAGCAACGGGAGGCCATCCGGGAGCGCTATCCGGTGCGCCATCTTCAGGAAGCGCCGATCCCACATGCGGGTGTCCGCACCGAACTTACTGCGCTGGCGCTGCTGCGCTACGCGACGAGCGCGAACCCGCTGGGTCCGGTCGATCTGTGGGAGGCACCGCTTCTTCCGGAGCCGCAGCTGGTGGCGGGTGCGGTGGCCGAGACCGTCCGGGCTGGGCTGTTGGCCGTCCACCCCGACAGCGTCACCGGCGCCTTCACCTGGGAGGAACCCCGGACCGCCGAGGAGGCTCTCGCAAGAGCGGGCGGTGACCTGGACGCGGTTGGGCAGCCTGAGCTGTCGGATCGGTACTATCCGACGCGCGCTGCGCACTACTCGCCTTATGGATCCAGCCTGGGCACGGGCGCGGCTGCCCTGGACGCCCATCTGATCGACCGCCTCAACCCGGCCCGGATGACGCTCGAGCGACAGCACGAACTGCTCGGCGTGCTGGTGGAACTCATCGCCCGTGAAGCCATGCGCTACTTCGACTACCAGCTCCAGGTCCGGCATCTGCCTGCCGTGCCGGACACTCATTTCGTCCGGCTTCGCGACGCTACCGAACGCGCCGCGGAGGCGCTGTCTCTCGGCGAGATCAACAATCTGGCCTGGCGTGCCGCGGTTCGGGCAGCCGACGCCGCACAGATCTATCCCGGTGCCCCGCGAGCGAACATGAGCACCCATGCGGTGAACCGCTTCGAAGCGTATGTGCAGGATGCCGTGGGCGGAGGGCTCGACTATCCGCTCAAGCCATATACGAACAGCAATGTGGAACTCAGCGCAGCGACGCGAACGCTGTTCTACACCGTGCTGGACAAGAATCCCGTCACCACCAGCCGCGCCGACGCAGAGAGGGAAATGCCGCCCGCCGTCCCGTCTGTCGCTCCGGGCGGCGACACGTCTCCGGACACGGTTCAGCCGCTGCCCTTGGACACATCGTTGGCATGGCTGCGCCGACATCCGGAGGACTGGACCCCCGAAGGCTTCATCGCGTACCTCCAGGGGCTGCAGAATCTGGATGACGGCCCCGAGACCAACACCAGTGCTCCGGTGCTGGCCGAGGCCGCCATGTCCCTGGCCACCGTATGGCGAGATCTGTCCGGGGCCACCGGTGACGCCCGCGCCGCAGCTCTCGGCGCGGCCTCCGCCGCGCGGCTGATGACTACCCCGGTTACCTACGACTTGGTAAGCGGATACTGCGGGCAATGGATCATCGACGGCTTCGTCACGGAGTCCGAGGCGAGAAGAGGCCGGAAGCCGGGAGATGACTAGGGCAGCGTGCCGCCGCCCGTGGTGTCTTGTTCACCGACCGCCGACTCCTCACTGGACGTATCCATTCAGAAGGAATGGGCCTGATCGGTGACGCTGGGTGGGGGTGCCTGGTCAGGGGAGCTGGGCGATGGGTGGCATCCAGAGGTTGCCG
>NZ_JBIAFD010000021.1:0-122688 GCF_042869095.1 Streptomyces sp. NPDC007264 | reverse complement strand
CCGGCAACCTCTGGATGCCACCCATCGCCCAGCTCCCCTGACCAGGCACCCCCACCCAGCGTCACCGATCAGGCCCATTCCTTCTGAATGGATACGCGGATCCGCCTTTCCGGTGCCGCCTCGACGGCGGGGCCGGGCCGGTGCCCCGAATCCGGCTGCACGGCGGAGCCGCGCACCATGAGCAGCACCAGGACACCGGCGACCACGGCGACGAGTCCGCCGACCAGGAACACCCGGTCGAGACCCGCGGCATAGGCGTCCTCGACCACCCGTCGCGCGGCGGCACGGGACTGCTCGGGAACCCCGGCGAGCACGGCCGCCGACTGTCCTCCGGTGACCAGGTCGGCCGAGGCACCCGAGTCGCCGAACAGGGCGCTGCCGGTCAGTTCGGTCGCGACGACCCCCGACAGGATCGTGCCGACGGCCGGGATGCCGAGCGCGAAGCCGAGCTGCCGGAAGGTGTTGGCGGCACCGCCCGCCATGCCCGCGCGGTCGGCCGGAGCCGCCGCGAGAGCGGCCGAGGCGAGGATCGGCGAGGCGACGCCGACGCCCATGCCGGCCACCAGGAAGCCGGCCAGCAGGGCCGTCCATCCTGAGGTGCCGGTGACGAACATCTCCAGGAACGAGCCCGCGCCGATCAGGACGAGGCCGCCGCCGATCGGGTACTGCGGCGGGACGCTGGCGAGGAAGCGGCCGGCGAGTCCGGCGGCGACGAAGGACATGCCGCTGAACGGCATGAGGATCAGTCCGGCCTTGACGGGGCCGAAGCCGAGCACGGACTGCGCCCACACGGACACGAACACCAGATTGGCGAAGGCGGCGGCGCTGAAGACGACGGCACCGGCCATCAGGGTGGCGAAGGACGGCGTGCGCAGCAGGCCCAGGTCCAGCATCGGGTCGCGTCGACGGCGCTCGACGAGGACGAACAGCACCAGCGCGAGCGCCGAACCGCCGAACAGGGCCAGGGTGCCGTTCGCACCCCAGCCTTCCTCGCCCGCGCGGATCAGGCCGAAGACGAGCAGGGTGGCGACGAGTGTGAAGCCGATCGTGCCGGGCAGGTCGACGCGGCGGTCGGCGCGGGTGGCCGAGCCGCCCAGGTGCCGGGCGCCGATGACGAGGGCGACGACGGCCACGGGCAGGTTGACCAGGAAGATCCAGCGCCAGTCGAGGTGCTCGGTGAGCAGGCCGCCGACGATCGGCCCCGCGGCTGCGGCGGCGCCGTTGACCGCGCCCCACATGCCGAAGGCGACACCGCGGTCGCGGCCCTCGTAATGGTCCGCCAGGAGCGCGGTGTTGGTGGCGAACATGGCGGCCGCCCCGACGCCCTGCACACCGCGCGCGGCGATCAGCATCTCGCTGGTGCCGGCCAGGCCGCAGGCGAGCGAGGCGAGCGCGAAGACGGTGAGCCCGGTGAGGTAGACGCGCCGGGTTCCGGTCAGGTCCGACAGCGAGCCGAGCGCCATCAGCAGTGAGGCGAGCACGAGGACGTAGACGTCCACGACCCATTGCAGGGCGGAGAAGGACGCGTCGAGCGAGTCGGCCATCCGGGGCAGGGCGACGCTCACGATGGTCACATCGATGAGCAGCATGAAGGTGCCCAGGCACACGGCCAGCAGCGGCATCCATTTGCGCATGGCGTGGAGCCTCTCGGGGTGGATCGGCGCGGGCCGACAAGGGACCCACGCCGGTGGGGAACGGGGACGGGACGGCAGGGACGCGGCCGAGGGACTGCGCGTACGTGGTGCGTGCCGCGCACAGGCGCGCAAGGGGTCCCGGAGGGGTTCCAGGACCCCTCTTAGACACTGGCTAAGAGCGTACACCAGACTCTTAGACAGTGGCTAATAGGTTAGGGTTGCTCATGCCCAGCGATCCGCCGGGCGTCACAGTGCTGCATCGACAGCACCTCTGTGTGAGGTCTTCGTCATGGCTGACTCAGCACCCCGCCGCCGGTCACGGGCCTCGGCGGGTCTGCCGCCCATCACGGCGGACAAGATCATCGATGCCGCGGTCGAGCTGACCGGGGAGCGCGGGCTCGACGGCTGGTCCATCCGGCAGATCGCGACCAGACTGGACGTCTGGCCAGGGGTGATCGCCCATCATGTCGGGGACCGCGAGGCGGTGGTCATGGGAGTGACCGACCGGGTGATCTCCCGCATACCGGTACCCGGCGACGACGTCCCCTGGCGCGACTGGTTCCGCTCCGTGATGAGCGAAGGGCGCACCGTGCTGCGTGAGTACCCGGGCGTGGCCCGGCGGCTGTGCGTCGTGGGGCCGAACGTGCCGTCCGCGTTGCCCACCATCGACGCGGGCATCAGGGTGCTGATGAAGGCCGGATTCGGCGAACAGGCGCCGGAGGTCTACCGCTTCCTGTTCAACAGCGCTTTCGCGCTGGTCGCCGTGGAGGACGACCGAGGCAGCTTCCCCACGGCACGCGCCGACATGGGTCGCGCGATGGCCGCGTTCGCGGAGGACGACTCGCGTCCCGGCCTCGCGGCCGCGGGCACCGTCGCCCGCGGCCGCGGCACGGATCCCCGGGACATCGCCGCCCAGGAGACGGAGTTCTTCCACTTCACCCTCGAACGCTCCCTGGACGGCGCGGAAGCCATGCTGACATCCCGCTGAAGGAGTGACCGGCGAACGCACAGAGCGGCGCGCGTCCGTCGAGCGGGGTCAGTCCTGCTTCGGGACGAGATACGGGGAGACGCTGCGGAGCTTCTCGCAGGTCTCCTCGTACTCGCGGGCGGGCCGAGAGGCCCCGACGACGCCCGCGCCGGCGCGCAGCCAGGCCCGGCCGCCCTGCTGGTAGACGGCGCGCAGCACCAGGGCCGAGTCCAGCGAGCCGTCAGCGCCGGCCCGCAGGACGGAGCCCGCGTACAGACCGCGCGGCTCCTGCTCCAGTTCGCGAATCAGCCGGTAGGCGGCCTGCTTGGGGATGCCCGACGCGGTGACCGGCGGGAAGACCGCGCCCAGCGCGTCCCATGCGGTGCTGCTCTCGGCGAGATCGGTGGTGACACGGGAGGCGAGGTGCTGGACGCTGCCTCGCTGCTTCACCGCGAGGAACTCTCCCACGCGTGTGGTGCCCGGCCTGCCCACGGAGGACAGTTCCTGCACGGCCAGCTTCACGGAGGTCGCGTGCTCGTAGACCTCCTTGGGGTCGCGATGCAGTTCGGTGCGCAGGGCGGCGTCCGTGTCCGGTTCTCCGGTCAGGGCGCGGGTTCCGGCCAGCGGTTGAGTGGTGGCGGTGCCGTCCCCGGGGGCCTCGACCACGGATTCGGGGCTGAAGCCCGCGGCCTGGATGCCGTCGAGGTCCAGGAGGAAGGACCGCGCAGGCGTGTTGGCGGTCCGTCCGCTGACGTAGGTGGCCGGCATGTCGACGGGGAACGGCACGGGGACGGTCCGGGAGAGGATGACCTTGTCGAGCCTGCCGCGACCGATCTCGGCCACGGCGTCGGCGACGTTGCTCTGGTAGGCGCCGGGGTCGTGGATGTCGACCGGCTTGGGGGCGAGCGCGGCCTTCGGGGTCCCGGCCAGCACCTTGCGGAGGCGGTCCGGGAAGTCCGGGTCGAGGGTACGGATGCTCACTTCCGCCTCGGTCACCGTCAACTCGGTTCCGGGAACGATGAGGTGGCCGAGCAGGCCGTCGGGGCGGGCGCTGCTCGCCAGCTCGAAGGCCAGCCATCCGTAGGCGTGCCAGTCGGACACCGGCGCCTCGTGCAGCGCGGCACGGATGGGCTCCCAGGGCGCTCCCGACCAGGTACGGGTCCCTCCGGCCGTGGTGCGGACGACGTCGGCCTCGACCCGCACCTCATGGACCGGGTTGCCGGCGACGTACCACCGCTGTTCCTGCTCGTAGACGACGTAATCGGTGAACAGGCCCGAGCCGGCGATCTCGGCGACGACGGCCAGGGGGTCGAAGGGTCCCTCGATGCAGGCGTGTCGGTCGTATCCGGTCACGTTGGTCTCCTCTTGGTAGCAGAGCGGTGCGCGCAGTGGGGTGGTGACGGGGTCGGCCGCAGGGGCGACGCCCGGTTCTCCGGGAACCGACGTGGTCGCCCTCGAGGCTCATGACGGGCGTGCGCACGGGGAGGGACCGTGCGGTACGAGGGGACGTCAGAAGTACATGACCGCCTTGTCCCAGTCCTCGCCCTCCGCGAACAGATAACGGGCCTTGAGGATGTCGCGCTGCGCGGTGAGGGCCTCCACCGGGACCAGGCTGCCCGGGGGCAGCCCCGTGATCCGGTGCGGGACGCCGAGTTCGCGCTCGACGGCGGCGCCCAGTTCCTTGACCGCCTGTTCGCGCGTCGCCTCCGGTGCCTCGAACTCCAGCCGCAGCGCCTCGGGGTGGGCCATGGCCCGCCAGAACATCACCTCGTAGGCGGCGGGCAGCGAGAAGACCAGCTCCTCCAGCCGTGCCTGCGTCACGGTGGCGGAGCCCACGGTGTACGCGGTGCCCGCCCTGCCGAGCACCGTCACCGTCGGCAGCAGCCAGCCGCACGGGCACGGCTCCGCGGACACCTCGACCTCGTCGGCGAGGTTGTAGCGCAGCAGCGGCATCGCGTCGCGGTACAGGGGGGTCACGACCATGCGGCCGCGGCCCGCCTCGGAGAGGGTGCCCGTCGTCGGGTCGTACACCTCGAAGATCGCGCGGTCGGCCCACAGGTGCAGCCGGCCCTCGGGGCACTGCCCGGCGATGGTGCCGGTTTCCGTGGAGCCGTACTCCTCGACGATCGGGATGCCGCCCCAGATCTCGCTCAGCCGCCTGCGGCGCACCGCGGTCAGCGGCTCCGCCGCGGTGAACATGGCACGCAGGGCGGGGAAGTCCCGATCGGGGCGCAGGCCCGCGGCCTTCGCGGCGGCCGCCAGCATCGTGATCTCGGTGGGGTTGCACCAGGTGAGCGTCACGTCGAGGGACTTCAGGACGCGCACCATGCGGGACAGCGGCGTGGCGAGCGAACGGGCGTCGCCGGGGACGACCGTGGCTCCGCACAGCCGGCCGGCGGCCTGCGCGAGATGCCCGGTGATGACCAGGCCGTAGGGGGTGCGCACCAGGAAGGTGTCGGAGGGACGGATGCCCACCCACTTGCGGGCGTACCGTTCGGCGAGATCGGTCCAGTCCTCCTCGGTGTAGTACGAGGCGGTGGGCTCGCCCGCCGTGCCGCTGGACTCGTGGTAGGTCGCGAGCCGCTCACGCTCCACCGCGAGCATCCCGAACGGGTACCGGTCGCGCAGGTCCTGCTTGGTGGTCAGCTCGACGCCGGCGAAGTCGTCGGCGGTGCGCGGCGCGGGGCGGCCGGCGTAGCGCGCCGCGTAGAACGGCGAGCGCAGAGCCTGCGCAAGCACCCTCGGCAACTGGGATCGCTGTATTTCCGCCAGTTCGGCGGGGCTGGACCAGTCACCGGGTTCCGGACGCGAGCGCGACATGGGGGACCTCTCTCGTGTGTGTCCTGGGACCTTTCCGAGGCAACAGCCCGGGCCCTCGGAGCCTGGCGTGCCACCGCTCACCGGTGCCCCCGGCGGGCGACGTCCGCCCGGGGCACCGGCCGGCGTCCTGCGGGCCACGCGGCTGCGGAGACGCTCCGGCCGCGCACCGATGCCACGCGGCGGCTGCGGCAGCAGCACACCACCGCGGGGCGGCGGCGACGCGAGTAGTCGCCACTCAATTCGGCCACCGGGTACCGCGCACGGCCCCGGGGCCGCCACCGCGCAAGGGGCCTCACGGCCGGGGCGGTCGAGCGCCGCCCGGGCCTCGGCGGTTGAGTACCGCCTACTCATGAGGCCCGGCGGCCCCGGTGCTGTGCTTGCGGCCAGCCCATCCGCCCGTCCGCTGCACCACCCCGCACGGACCCCGCGGCCGCACCACCCCTAGGCCCTGTCGTCACATTCCCGTCTGCCGTGCGACGCCATGCACGCGCTCTCGCCGCACCGGGCCCTGACCCAAGTACATCCAGTACGTGGGTCAGGGCCCGGCACGCCGAGAGCACGCTCCCCCACTCTCGGCTCCGCTCGAGCGGGGGGACCCCCACGACGCCGCGCGGCCCGCCCTTCGGGCGGACGACGCGAATGTGACGACAGGACCCAGGCGCATCTCCCCCTTCCGCCCGCGGGGCATTCCCCTCACCCGGCCTGCCCGGCATTCCCCGGGCACGCACCAGGACACATCTCAGGACACGAAGGAGTCGGCTCGATGAGGACTGCGAATCTGTATCTCGCCGGGATCGGCAACCACCTGCCGCCCCTGTTCCCGGCCGAGCGCGCGGTCGCGGAGGGGCTGTACGACGAGGAGGCCCGGCAGGCGTCCGGCATGCGGTCGGCCGCCGTCAGCGCATCCACGCCGGCCCCGCAGATGGCGATCGAGGCGGGGCGGGCCGCGCTCGCCGGTTCCGGGCACGGCGCGGACGACATCGGCATCCTGCTGCACAGTTACACCCACCACCAGGGCCCGGACGGCTGGTCTGCGGCGCACTACGTGCTGAACAACACGATCGACCGGCCCGTGCCCGCCGTCGAGATCAAGCAGGGCTGCCTCGGCATGCTGGTCTCCGTGGCCATGGCCGCGAACCGCCTGATCGCCGACCCGACGCACGACGCCGCCCTGATCACCACGGGCGACAACTACTCCACTCCCGGCGTCGAACGCTGGCGCGCCTCGGGTCTGTTCGTGCTCGCCGACGCGGGCAGTGCCGTGGTGCTCTCGCGCCGTTCCGGCTTCGCGGAGCTGCTCGCCCTGGACTCACTGTCCGACTCCTCCATGGAGATCCTGCACCGCGCCGGCGAGGAACTGTTCCCGCCGGGTGTCACCCGCGGTCGGGGGCTGAACTTCGCCGAACGCGCCGAGAAGGTACGCGAGCAGTGGGCGGCCGGCCAGGCCCCGCCCATCAAGAACTTCGGGGACCGGATCGCGGAGATCACCGAACGCACCCTCAAGCAGGCCGACGTGACGTGGGACCAGATCGTCAAGGTGTGCCACGTCGGCTTCAGCCGGCCCGCCCTGGAGGCGATGTTCCTTCTGCCGCTCGACGTGCCGGAGGAGAAGACGGTCTGGGAGTACGTCAGCACGATCGGGCACACCGGTGCCGCCGACCTCTTCCTGGGTCTGGAGCACGTGTGGCGCACCGGGCAGGTCCAGCCCGGCGACCACGTCCTGCTGGTCGGCGCGAGCACCGGGATGGAGGCCGGCGCCGCCGTCGTCCGCATCACGGAGGCCGCCCCCGAGG
This sequence comes from Streptomyces sp. NPDC007264, assembly GCF_042869095.1. Classification (NCBI taxonomy): domain Bacteria; kingdom Bacillati; phylum Actinomycetota; class Actinomycetes; order Kitasatosporales; family Streptomycetaceae; genus Streptomyces; species Streptomyces sp. NPDC007264. The sequence goes on along the minus strand of NZ_JBIAFD010000021.1, from coordinate 115,474 downwards.
CCGGCGGCACCCCGTCCGCCACCGAGTCCGAGTAGGAGTGCGGGCATGCTCGAGGGATTCACCCCCTGGCCCGAGGACGTCGCGCGCCGCTACCGCGAACAGGGCATCTGGCGCGGCGAGACGCTGGGCACGGTGCTGCGGGAGGCCGCGTGGCGGCACGGCGGCAGCACCGCGCTGGTCCACGGTGAGCGGCGGATCAGTTACGCCGAACTCGACCGTTGGGCCGACCGGCTGGCGGCCGGTTTCGCCGCGCACGGCCTGCGCCCCGACGACCGTGTCGTCGTCCAGCTGCCCAACGTGCCGGAGTTCGTGGCGATCGTGTTCGGGCTGATGCGGCTCGGTGCGAAGGTGGTCTTCTCGCTGCCGGCGCACCGGGCCACCGAACTCGTCCACCTGGTCCGGCTGAGCGGGGCGGTCGGCTATGTGGGGCCCGAGACGCACCGCGGCCACGACCACCGCGAACTGGCCCGGCAGGTGCAGTCCGAGACCGCCACCCTGACGTCGCTGTTCGTGCTGGGCGCGAGGACCGAGGGATTCGTGTCGGTCGACGAGCTGGAGTCGGCCGTCGCCGACCCGCAGCCGCTGCCCGAGCCCGACGCGGCCGACGTGGCGTTCTTCCTCCTGTCCGGCGGGACCACGTCCCTGCCGAAGCTGATCCCGCGGACCCACGACGCCTACGTCTACATGTCGGACCGCGCGGCCCAGGTGTGCGAGCTGACCGAGGACGACGTGTATCTCGCCGTCCTGCCCATCGAGTTCAACTTCGCCTTCGGCTGCCCCGGTCTGATCGGCACCCTCCGGACCGGCGGCACGGTGGTCCTCGCCGACACGCCCAACCCGGTGGACTGCTTCCCGCTCGTCGAGCGTTACGGGGCCACCGTCACCGCGGTGGTGCCCTCCGTCATGACGTTGTGGCTGGAGGCGGCCGAATGGGCCGAGCAGGACCTGTCCAGCCTGCGGCTGGTGCAGGTGGGCGGGGCGCGGATGACGCGCGAGATCGCCGAACGCATCCAGCCCACGCTGGGCGCCAGGCTCCAGCAGGTGTTCGGCATGGCCGAGGGGCTGCTCACCTTCAGCAGGCCGGACGATCCGGCCGAGTCGGTGCTCACCACACAGGGCAAGCCGATCTCCGACGCCGACGAGCTCCTCATCGTCGACGAGGACGGCAGGCCGCTGCCCCGGGGCGAGATCGGCGAGCTGATCACTCGCGGCCCGTACACCCTGCGCGGCTACTACCGGGTGCCCGACTACAACCGGCGTGCGTTCACCGACGACGGCTTCTACCGCACCGGCGACCTGGCACGGCTCACCGAGGACGGGGACCTGGTCATCGAGGGCCGCATCAAGGAGACGATCATCCGCGGCGGTGACAAGATCGCCGCGGGCGAGGTCGAGGACCTGCTGCTCGCCCACCCGGCCGTCGCCGCGGCGGCCGTGATCGGCGTGCCCGACGACTTCCTGGGCGAACGGATCTGCGCCTACCTGGTCGCCGACGGACCCGAGGTCCCGCCGGCCGAGCTCAAGCGGTCCGTGCACGCGCAGGGCGTCGCCGACTACAAGCTCCCCGACGTCGTGCGCTACGTGCCCGAACTCCCCCTGACCCCTCTCGGCAAAGTCGACAAGAAGGCGCTGGCCGCACACGCCGCGTCCGAGCAGGAAGGCTGACGTGGACACTCCTATGCCCCCGACCGAACGCGAGCTGCGCGCCCTCGTCGCGCCCGTGCTGGGCATCGAGCCCTCCGGGATCGACGCGGACGCCAACCTGGTGCTGCTCGGTCTGAGTTCGCTGGAGATCATGCGGCTGGTCGGCCGCTGGCGCAAGGCGCGCATCCCGGTGGACTTCGACGCCCTGGTCGCCGCGCCCACGCTGAACGGCTGGCTCGCCCACCTCCAGTCACTGGCGGCGTCCGTGCCGACCGAGCCGGGGGTGGCGTGATGGCGGCCCGGCTGATCACCGGCGGCACCGTCTACACCGCTGACGCGCAGAACGCCGTGCACGCCCGGGGCGCCGTCCTGATCGTGGACGACAAGGTCGCCGCGGTGGGCCCGGTGGCCGAGGTCGAGCAGGCGGTGGCGGCGCTGGACGCGGCCGACAGGTCGGAGCTGCGGACGGTGGACGCGAGCCGGATGATGGTCCTGCCCGGCTTCGTGAACGCCCACTGGCACGAGATGTTCGCGATGGGCTTCACCCTGCGCGGTGCGCTCAGGCCGGCCTCCGACCGCGAGGACCAGGTCGGGTTCATGGGCGGCGGCGGTGACATGCACGAGATCTCCGCCACGTTCGACCGCTTCGACGGCCTGATCGAGGCCCTGGCGCCGGAAGAGGCCCAGGCCATCGCCGAGTACTCGATGTGGATCCAGTTGCGCGGCGGGGTGACGACGCTGGGCGACATGGGCTCCCTCAACCGTCCGCACTCCATGGTGGCCGCGGCCCGCCGTCTCGGCATCCGCTTCTCGGCGAGCACCTGGGCGAGCGACGCGGTCTGCCCTCCCGACCGGTCGCGGATCCTGCGCACCCGGGACGCCGACGCGGTCCTCGCCGGCTTCGAGTCGCTGCTCGGTGCGGTCGCCGCGGACACCACGGGCCGCATCCGATGCCGTCCGAACATCTCGTACGTCACCAACATGACCGACGAACTGGCGCGCGGAATGGCCGACCTGGTCACCCGGCACGACCTGCCGTTCGCGACGCACGTGGGTGCGCTGCGCAACGAGGCCGACCTGATGCGGACGTACCACGGGGAGACCGGGCTGCGCCGCCTCGCCGAGTTCGGCCTGCTGGACGACCGGCTGATGGCCGGCCACGGCGCGTTCCTCGACGAGCACGAGCAGAAGCTGATGCTCGCCGCGCGGGCGCACATCAGCCACTCCCCCGGCAAGTACGGTCCCTCGGGCGAGTCCTCGCTGACCGAGACCGGGGTGGTGCCGGCGCTGCGCCGGGCGGGGCTGGACGTGTCGCTGTCGACCGACGCGGCCGCGCTGCCGGGTGCGGGCATCGCCGAGACGATGCGCGCGGCCTGGCAGATGTACAACGAGATGAGCGCCGACCAGACCGAGGTGCTGCCCACCGACGCGCTCGCGATGGCCACCCGGATCGCTGCCAAGGGGCTGCACTGGGACGACGCCGTCGGCACCCTGGAGCCGGGCAAGCAGGCCGACCTTCTGCTCGTCCGGGCCGACGACTGGCGTTATCTGCTCAATCCACGGCCGCTGGAGAGCTTCCTGTGGCTGGCCGGCTCCGCCGACGTGGACACGGTGATCGTCGGGGGCCGCACCCTGGTGGCAGGCGGCCGCGGCGTCGAGGTCGACGAGACGGCGCTGCGGGACCGCTATCTGCAGGCGCTGCGCGGCTTCACGATCCGGGCCCTGCGCGTGCCCGCCGAAGCGGTCGACCGGGTACTCGGGCAGGTGGCCCGATGAGCGCGGAGAAGGTCCGAACGGCGACGGGGGCACCCGGCGCGGACTGGTCGGGCGTCGCGGTGGTGACCGGGGCGGCGGGCGGCATCGGGGCCGAGATCGCCCGGGCCCTGGCGGCCGCCGGTGTCCCGGTGGCGCTGCTGGACCGGGACGTCATGGCGCTGTGGGAGCTGGCGGCTGAGCTGGACGGCTTCGGCGGGGGCGTGCTGGCGGTGGCCGCGGACGTCACGGACAGCGTGGACGTGGACACCGCGGTCGCGAAGGCCGAGGCGGAACTCGGGCCGATCGCCTACCTCGTCAACGCCGCCGGGGTCCTGCGCAGCGGCCTGGCGAGCGAACTCACCGACGAGGAGTGGGACGTCACGTTCGCGGTCAACACGAGCGGGGTGTTCCACGCGAGCCGGGCGGTGACCCGGATGATGATTCCGCGCGGGCGGGGCTCGATCGTGACCATCGCGTCCAACGCGGCCCTCACCCCCCGGACCTCGATGGCGGCGTACGCGGCGTCCAAGGCGGCCTCCGCGATGTTCACCAAGTGCCTCGGCCTCGAGGTCGCCCGCCACGGCATCCGCTGCAACGTCGTGGCGCCCGGCTCGACCCGCACGCCGATGCTGACCGCGTTGCAGGGCGACGCGGCCGAGCGCGTCTCCGTGGAGGGGATGCCGGATGCCTACCGGGTCGGCATTCCGCTGGGCCGGATCGCCGAGCCGGCCCACATCGCCGACGCGGTCCTCTTCCTGCTCTCCGAGCGGTCCGCCCACATCACCATGCAGGACCTGACCGTGGACGGCGGCGCGGCGCTGGGCGCCTGACCCGTGCACCGTCCCGCACCGGCGGGACCCTCCCGAGACCCGACCACCCGCGCCTCGGGGCCGGCCGACCACCGGCCCTGACGTCCCGGACCCCTCCCCGGTCCGGCCCGAGACGCGCCCGGGACCGAATCCGCCTCGGTCCCGGGCGCACCCCGACGTGCGCCGTCGGCACCCCGGGGCCACGGAGCCCCGCCGTCAGCCGTCATCCGACCAGGAAGGAACCCGACGTGGCGATCGCACCGATCGACCCGTACCCGATGCCACGGCCCTCAGAGCTGCCGCCCAACACGGTCTCCTGGGGCGTCGATCCACGGCGTGCGATGCTGCTGGTGCACGACATGCAGCACTACTTCCTCGCCCCGTTCGCGGCCGGTGCCCAGCCGCGCACCGATCTGCTCTCCCATGTGCGGGCGCTGCGCGAGCGCTGCGCCGACCTCGGGGTGCCGGTCGTCTACTCGGCCCAGCCCGGCGACATGACGCCCCGGCAGCGCGGTCTGCTCGCGGCCTTCTGGGGCCCCGGCATGTCGGCGGCTCCCGAGGACCGGGGCATCCCCGAAGTCCTCGCACCCGGCGAGCACGACACCGTCCTGACCAAGTGGCGGGCCAGCGCCTTCCACCGCACCCCGCTGCTCGAGACGCTCCGTGAGCAGGGCCGCGACCAGCTGATCATCTGCGGGGTCTATGCCCACGTCGGCATCCTGCTCACCGCCTGCGACGCCTTCGCGCACGACATCGAGCCCTTCGTGGTCGCCGACGCGATCGCCGACTTCACGCCGGAGTTCCACCGCATGGCGCTCGAGTACGCGGCGTCCCGGTGCGCCATGATCCTGCCGGCCGCGGCGGTGCTCCAGGCGCTGTCCGCGGCCGCCCCCGCGTCCGTAGGAGACCTTTCATGATCTCCCTGGAGGAACTGGCCGGGGGCGGGCGCCCGTTCGCGTTGCTCCACCGGCCCGAGAGCGGCGGCGCCGGCCATGTCGACCTGCTGCTGGGCGAGTTCGGCACCGTCGCGGGAACGGCGGACCTGCCGCTCCCCGACTCCGGGGAGCCCGGCACCCACGAGGTGCTCGCCGTCCTGCCCTACCGGGTGATCGGCGAGCGGGGCTACGACCACCACGACGACGGCGAACCGGTTCTCGCGATGCCCGTGCGCGACCAGGCGCTGCTCCCCGTCGACGACGTGCTCGACACCGTCCTGGCCTGGCCCGTCCACACCGACGAAGGCCGCTTCGACCTCGACGACGAGGAGTACGGCGACCTCGTGCGCCGTGTGCTCGACGAGGAGATCGGCCATGGCTCCGGCGCCAACTTCGTCCTCAAGCGCACCTTCGTCACCGAGATCCCCGGCTGGTCGACGCGTACGGCGCTCGCCTTCTGGGGGCGGCTGCTGCGCGGCGAGCCCGGCGCGTACTGGACGTTCCTGATCCACACCGGTGAGCGCACCTTCATCGGCGCCAGCCCGGAACGCCATGTCAGTCTCGACGACGGCGTCGCCGTGATGACCCCGATCAGCGGCACCTACCGCTATCCGGCCGGCGGCCCGACCGTGGCGTCCGTGCTGGACTTCCTCGCCGACGGCAAGGAGACCAACGAGCTGTACATGGTGCTCGACGAGGAGCTGAAGATGATGAGCCGCGTGTGCGACGACGCACACGTGGTCGGGCCGCACCTGAAGGAGATGGCCCACCTCGCCCACACCGAGTACCGCATCGTCGGCCACAGCGCCCGGGACGCCCGCGAGATCCTGCGGGAGACCCTGCTCGCCCCGACGGTGACCGGCAGCCCGGTGCAGAGCGCCTGCCAGGTGATCGCCAAGTTCGAGCCGAGCGGCCGGGGTTACTACTCGGGCGTGGCGGCCCTGATCGGCCGCGATGCCGCCGGACGGCGACGCATGGACTCGGCCGTCATGATCAGGACGGCGGACGTCGACGCGGCCGGCCGGGTCCGGATCGGCGTCGGCGCCACGCTGGTGCGTGATTCCGACCCCGCCAAGGAGGCCGCGGAGACCAGGGCGAAGGCAGCGGGCCTGCTCGACGCCCTGCACCGGGTCGCCGAGCCGCGCCGCCCGGCCGGCCTGGAGCGGCATCCGCAGATCCGGGCGGCGCTCGCCTCGCGCAACACTCCGCTGTCGGAGTTCTGGCTCGCGTCGCAACCGGTGCGGCCGGCGATCAGCGGCACAGCGCTGATCATCGATGCGGAGGACACGTTCCCCGCGATGGGCGCACTGCAACTGCGCAGCCTCGGCTACGACGTGACGATCCGCCGCTACGACGAGCCGTACCGCCCGACCGGGTACGACCTGGTCCTGCTCGGCCCGGGCCCCGGTGACCCCCGCGACGTGAGCCATCCCAAGATCGCCCATCTGCGCGCGGTCACCGCCCGGCTGCTCGACCTGCGGATCCCCTTCGTGGCGGTGTGCCTGAGCCACCAGGTGCTCGGCTCGCTGCTCGGGCTCGAACTGCGAAGGCTGGGCTTCCCGAACCAGGGGGTGCGGCGCACCGTCGACCTGTTCGGCACCCCGGAACAGGTCTACTTCTACAACACCTTCGCCGCGTACAGCGACGGCGCGCCGCTGGACAGCCCGCTGTGCCCGGAGCTGGTCGAGGTCGCCCGCGACCAGGGGACGGGCGAGGTACACGGGCTGCGCGGACCTGGCTTCGCCTCCGTGCAGTTCCACCCCGCGTCGGTGATGACCCTCCGCGGCGCGGACATTCTGAACGACCTGGTCACCCATGCACTGGCACCTGTGCCTCACCGAGCGGAGCTGACTGCGTGACTTCCCTGCTCGATCCAGCCACCGCGCACGCGGTGCACACCACTTGGCGCTCGCTCCCGGCCGGGCAGCAGCCGGCGTGGCCGGATTCCGGCGCGCTCGACGCCGCGGTCACCGCCCTCGCGTCGAGCCTGCCGCTGGTCACGCCACGCGAGTGCGACCTGCTGAAGACCCGACTGGCCGCGGTCGCGCGCGGCGAGGCGTTCCTGGTCCAGGGCGGCGACTGCGCCGAGGCCCTGGACGCCGTCAACGCCATGTCCATCGGCCGTACCGCGAGCACCCTCCAGCAACTGGCCACCGTCTTCGGATACGTGATGTCGCTGCCCGTGGTGACGCTCGCCCGCATGGCCGGGCAGTACGCCAAACCGCGCTCGGCGGCGACCGAGACCAGGCGGGGCGTCGAACTGCCGGTGTACCGGGGCGACGCGGTGAACGGGCACGCCTTCACGGCGGCCGCCCGCATCCCCGACCCGCAGCGGCTGGTCCGCGTCTACGACAAGTCCGCCGCCACCTTGAACCTCGTGCGGGCCTTCGGCGCCGACGAGCACTCCGGGCCCGGGCACGCGCTCGAGGCCCTGCGGCAGTTCACCGCCGCCTCACCGGAGCGAGCCCGCTACGAGTCGCTCACCAAGGAGATCGAGCAGGCCGGAGGCTTCACCGGCACCGGCGACGGCTGGCACACGCCGGACGAGCTGTTCATGTCCCACGAGGGGCTGCTGCTGGACTACGAGTCGGCGCTGACCCGTGTCGAGGCGGCCACCGGCCGGCCCTACGCCACCTCCGGGCACCTGCTGTGGATCGGCGAGCGCACCCGGCGCCTGGACGGGGCGCACGTGGAGTACTTCTCCCGGATCAGCAATCCGATCGCCGTCAAGATCGGTCCGACCGTCGAGGAGGACGAACTGCTGCGCCTGATCGACCGGTTGTCGCCGGGGGGCGAGCCGGGCCGGCTGACGCTGGTGGTCCGGATGGGCGCCGGGACCGTGCGGAGGGTGCTGCCCGGCCTGGTCGAGCGGGTCATGGCGGAGGGGCGGTCCGTCGCCTGGGTGTCCGACCCCATGCACGGCAACACGGTGAGCGCGCCGTCCGGGCACAAGACCCGCCGGTTCGACGACGTCCTCGACGAGCTGACGGGATTCTTCGAGGTGCTGCACGGGCTGGGCGCCCACCCGGGCGGGGTGCACCTGGAACTGACCGGTGACGACGTGACGGAGTGCGTCGGCGGCGGCGCCGGCCTCGGCTTCGCCGACCTGCCCACACGCTACCGGTCGGTGTGCGATCCCCGGTTGAACCGCGAGCAGTCCCTCGACCTCGCCTTCCAGCTCGCCGAACTCCTCGACGCCGCACGTCTGCCGGGCGCCGGGGAGTCCCTGCGGTGACAGAGCTGCGGCTGCCGCCCGAACCGGCGGTGGACGCCTTCGTCTGACGGCACGGCGCGGGCGGCCGCTCGCCGGGAGGACCAACGCCGGGAACTCGACGGGTTCTGCTGCGCCCTGCCGCCGCCCGCATCACCGTGCCGGGCCATCACCGTGCCGGGCCGCAACGGCCTCGTACGACGGCCCCCTGGTGGGTCGCTCCGCCCGACCCCCTGGCGCGCCCCCGCCCCCGCCCACGCCGTCGGGGACGGCCGGCAGGCGTGGGCGCCAGGGGTCCTGACGATCCGACCGGCCCGACCGAGCCGATCGCCGCATCGGGCCTCCGACGACGACGGGAGTCGCCATGAACCGAGACCTGGATCTGACCGTCGCCCTGTTCCCGGGGCAGGGCGCCTACCGTCCCGGCGCCCTCGCGGGGCTCTGGGAGCGCGGCACGGACGCCGTGCGGAGCACCTTCGAGGTGGTGGACGCGGTCACGAAGGAGCGGCTCGGCCAGGAGGTGTCCTCGGTGCTGTTCCGGCCCTCGCCGCCGAGTCCGGCGACCCTCCTCGCGCAGGCTTCGGACATCCTTCAGCTCGCCGTCTTCTCCACCTCGGTGGCCACGTACCGGCTGCTCACCGAACGTGGCGCGCGCCCTTCGATCCACCTGGGGCACAGTCTGGGCGAGGTGGCCGCGCTGACCTGCGCGGGCGCCTACGACCTGGCGGACGCGACCGCGGTGCTGTGCGAGCGGATCTCCGCGGTGCGCGCCCACGACCGCAGCGGGGGTTCGCTGCTCGCCCTGCGCTGCGACCGGGAGCGTGCCGAGCGGCTCGTGGCCCTGATCGGCCACCCCGCCCTCGTGGTGGCCGTCGACAACTCCGCCGACCAGACGGTCGTCTCCGGCCCCGCGGAAGCGCTCGGTACGGCCACGGCGATCGCCCGGCGGCTCGGCATCACGGCGACGGGGCTGCACTCCCCGCATCCCTTCCACAATCCGCTGCTGGACGAGGCGCGCCGTGAACTGGCCGAGCGCGTCGCCGGGTTCCCGCAGCGCCCGACGACCGTACCGGTGTACTCGCCCATCCTCGGGCGCTACTACCGCGACGGGGACGACCTCGCCGGCCTGCTCGCCCTGCACCTGGTGACCCCCGTCGAGTTCCGCACGGCCCTCGCGGCTCTGCACGCCGCCGGTGCGCGGACCTTCGTGGAGGTGGGTGCCGGGCGGATGCTGACGAGCCTGGTCGCCGCGGAGCGGCCGGGCGTGTACGCGACGGGCCCGCTCGCGGGCCGCGACGAGGAGGCGGGGCTGGCGGCGGCCGCGGGCGCGCTGACGCCGAGGTGATGCGCGCCGCCGGGCGCGCCGAGGTGATGCGGGCCCGCGCACCCGCCGCACCCCCCGCACCGGGCGCCGGTCCTCTCTCCCCGGGACGACGGCGGCCTCTCCCCGGCACGACGGCAGCGGGCCCGGAGCACACCGCTCCGGGCCTGTCTCACGACCGTGAACCGTCTCCCGCCTCTTCCGCCTCTTCCGCCTCTTCCGCGGCCCGCCACCCCGCCACCGCGGCGCACAGCATCCGCTCGTAGGAGTCGGCGATCGACAGGCTGGGCGGCCCGTTGCCGGACAGCTCCAGGGACACCAGCCCATGGGCGGTGGCCCAGCAGGCGAACGCCACGACCTCGGCTTCGAGTTGGGTGGTGAACTGTCCGGCCTGCTGCCCCCGGCGCACCGCGTCGACGAGCGGTTGGTACATCTCGAGCATCTGGCGCTGTCCCTCCGGCGCCGGCTCGAACCGGGCGGGGCTCTCCGAGAAGAGAATCGCGTAGAGGTGAGGGTTCGCGAGCGCGTATTCGCGATAGGCGAGGCCGAGGCGGATCACGTCGTTCGCCGGATCGTCCGTCGGGCGAACGGCGGCCAGCCGCACCACGAAGAGCCGCGCGGCCTGCTCGTAGAGGCTCGCCAGCAGGCCGGCCTTGTTGCCGAACAGCGAGTAGACCGCCGTGGTCGAGGTCTTCACGTCCGCCGCGAGCTGCCGCAGACTCAGCGCCGCCGTGCCGCGGTCGAAGACCGTGGCGGCCGCGCGGTTGATGAGCCGCAGTCGGAGTGCTTCGTCATGTGTCTTGAGCCTGGCCATCCGCCCAAGGTATTACAACGCCGTTACCAATGCCCCTTGACGGGTTGTCAGCCTGACGTCAGACCCCTTACGACCCGGAGCGCAACCCTTTGGAGGAGAGTTTTTTTAGTAGAAGTCACAGGTCACGGCAGGTTACCGCGAGTACATCCGGTTAGACAGTGAGCAAGAGCCCTGGAGTACGCAACGAAAACACTGTTACCGTTGCTGCGGCGCCGGACCCTGGCAGGCCTGCGGCGCTCGCCAACTACCTCGTAGGGAGAGCCATGTTCGAGGCGCTGGGGCGACTCCTGTTCCACAGGCGCAAACCCCTCCTGGTCCTGACGTTGTTGTTCGCCATCCTGTCCGGCGCCTACGGCGTCGGCGTCTTCGGCGACATGAAGCCCGGCGGGTTCGCGGATCCCGGGTCGGACAGCCGCAGGGCCGCCCAGCTGGCCGAGCGGGCCTTCCCGCAGCGGGCTCCCGACGCCGTGGTCGTCTACCGCGACGCGGACCGCACGGTCGACGACCCGTCCTTCCAGCAGGCCGTCACCAAGACGGTGCAGGGGCTGCCGAAGTCGGCGGTCACCGGGTACTCCACCTTCTGGATGACCGGGATGCCGGCACAGGTCAGCCACGACCGGCACGCCACCTATGTGGCGATCAACCTCCGGGGCGGCGACGACAACGCCAAGGAGGAGTCGTACAAGGCGATCAAGGACAAGCTCGCGGCGCCCGGGCTGGAGAGCCTGCGCGGCGGTGCGGTGCCCACGGGACACCAGGCGAGTGACGAGATCGGCAAGGACCTGGGAGCGGCGGAGGGCCTGTCCTTCCCGGTCCTCTTCGTGCTGTTGGTGATCGTCTTCGGCGGTCTGGCCGCGGCCGGTCTCCCGCTGCTGGTCGGCGGCCTCGCCATCCTTGGCTCCATGGCGGTGCTGCGGATCATCGCGCAGCTCACGGACGTGTCCGTGTTCGCCATGAGCCTCGTCTCGATCCTGGGTCTCGCGGTCGCCATCGACTACGGCCTGCTGATCGTGAGCCGCTACCGCGAGGAGCTGGAGCACGGGCACAGCGGCGAGGACGCGCTGGTCCGCACGGTCGCGACCGCAGGCCGTACGGTCGTGGTCTCGGGCATCACCGTCGCGGTCGCCCTGGCGGGCATGACCTTCTTCCCCTTCGGCTTCCTGAAGTCCATGGCGTACGGCGGCGTGGCCGCGGTGGTGCTGTCGGTCTTGTTCTCGCTGATCGCCCTGCCCGCGGCCCTGGCCGTGCTCGGCGCGAAGGTCAACGCCCTGTCCCTGCGCCGCCGGAAGAAGGCGGCGGGCCAGGAGGGCCGGGGCGCCTGGTACCGCCTCGCGCAGGGCCTCATGCGGCGCCCGGCGATCGTGGCGGTGGGCACGCTGGCCGTGCTGCTGGCGCTCGCCGCACCCTTCCGGCACGTCGAGTTCGGCATCAGCGACGCCCGGCAGCTGCCCAACAGCGCCGAGGGCCGCCAGGTCCAGAACACCCTGGACCACGACTTCGACAGCGACGCGGTCAAGTCCATCGACTCGCTGCTGGTGCTGGCGTCGGACGCCACCTCACGGGAGCAGGGCGCCGCGCTCCAGGCCTACGCCAAGCGGCTGGGCGGGACCGAGGGTGCGACCGGTGCGCGGATCACCGGCGCCACCGGCACGACCGCGCGGGTGTCGGTCACCTTCGACGGCGCCGCGGTCTCCACCGAGGCGCGTGACCTGGTGAACCGGCTGAAGCAGGTGCCGCCACCGGTCGGCGCCGAGGCGTACTTCGGCGGTGAGACGGCGGTCTTCGACGACACCCTCGACGCGCTCGGGCGGACGCTGCCGTGGATGCTGCTGTACATGGCCGTGGCGACGTACCTCCTGCTGTTCCTGGCGTTCGGCTCGGTGCTGCTGCCACTGAAGGCGATCCTCATGAACCTGCTGTCGCTGTCGGCGACGTTCGGTGTCCTGGTGTGGATCTTCCAGGAGGGCCACCTCGAGGGCCTGATCGGCTTCGACTCGACGGGCAACATCGAGCCCAACATGCCGATCATGCTGTTCGCGCTGATCTTCGGTCTCTCCATGGACTACGAGGTGTTCCTCGTCTCCCGGATCCGGGAGCAGTACGACGCGCTGGACGACAGCACCGCCGCCGTGGCGTCCGGGCTCCAGAGGATCGGCCGCCTGATCGTGAACGCCGCGCTGCTGATGTGCGTGCCGCTCGCGGCGATGGCGACCAGCGGTGTGCTCATGATGAAACTGTTCGGCGTCGGCATGGTGTTCGCGATCCTGGTGGACGTCGGTGTCGTCCGCATCCTGCTCGTGCCCGCCGTGATGAAGCTCATGGGCAGGGGCGCCTGGTGGGCCCCCGGCCCGCTGGCCAGGTTCTACACCAGGTACGGCATCAAGGAGTCCGACGAGGCTCCGGACGCGAAGGAACCGGTCCCCGTCGCCGGGTGACCCTCCGGCGCGCCGAAGTGCCCTGCCGTCCAGGGCACTTCGGCGCGCGACGCTCGCCCTCTCCGCCGTCCCACCCCCGTCGTCGTGCTTGACGCGAAACAACGGGGGGCGGGTACAGTCGTCCCCTGTTGGACATCGTCTAACAGCTGTCCAACCACAGCGCTTGGAGGCCCGCATGGCCGCGGGAAAGGCCGCGCTCGGCGCGATCCTCGATCCGATCAAGGCAAAGCTGCGCTGGGCGATCGCCGCTCAGGCCGTCTCGGCGGCCGCCGGCGTGGTGCCCTTCATCGCCGTCTCCGAGCTGGGCAGGGTCCTGCTCGACGACACCCCCGACCGCACCCGCGAGGCCTGGACCGTCACCGCGATCGGCGCCGGGGCGCTGCTGGTCAGGCTGATCGTCGCGCTCGTGGCGGGCGGGATCTCCCACCTCGCCGACAACGCCCTGCAGTTCCACATCCGCCGCTCGTTGGTCGACCGCCTCGGCCGGGTGCCGCTGGGCTGGTTCTCGTCCCGCAACTCCGGCCAGGTCAAGCAGGCCGTGCAGGACGACGTCGACGCGATGCACCATCTGATCGCCCACTCGCTGCTCGACATCACCACGGCGACCGTCGTTCCGGCCACCTCACTGGCGTATCTGTTCTGGGTCGACTGGCGGATGACCCTGGTGGTGGTCGCCCCCCTGGTCATCGGGCTGACGCTCTACAGCGCCACGATGGCCGGAATGGCCAGGAACCTGCCCGAGTACGACCGGGCGATGGGCCGCATCAACGGCAGTGCCGTCGAGTTCGTGCAGGGCATCGCGGTCGTCAAGACCTTCGGCCAGGCCCATCGCGCGCACCGCGAGTTCGCCGAGGCGGCCGACGGTTTCTCGGCGTTCTTCCTGAACTGGGTGCGCTCCACCCTGTACTCCAAGGCCGCGGCCGAGGTCGTCCTGTCCCCGATCGTGGTCCTGGTGACCACGCTCACCGGTGGCGCGCTGTTCGTGACGCAGGGCCGGCTCGACGCCGTGGACCTGCTGCCGTTCGCGCTGCTCGGGATCGGCCTGACCGCGCCGATCCTGTCGCTGTTCTACGCCAGTTACGAGCTGCGCATCGCCCGGGGCGCGGCGGAGCGCGTCGCCGGGATCCTCGGCACCCGGGGCCTCCCCGTTCCGGATGCGCCCCGGACCCCGTCGGACAACCGAGTCGTCTACCGGGGCGTCCGCTTCTCCCACGACGGCCGGCACGAGGCCGTGGCCGGTGCGGACCTGGAACTGGCGCCCGGCACGGTCACCGCGCTGGTCGGCCCGTCGGGTTCCGGCAAGAGCACGCTGGCCGCGCTGCTGCCGAGGTTCTGGGAGGTCACCGGCGGCACGATCAGCATCGGCGGCGTCGACATCAGGGACATGGCGCTCGAAGACCTCTACAGCCGGGTCGCGTTCGTCTTCCAGGACGTCCGCCTGACCCAGGACACGGTGGCCGCCAACATCCGCATGGCGCGGCCGGACGCCGACATGGACGAGGTGCGCGCCGCCGCCCGTGCGGCCCGCGTCGACGACGTGATCGAGGCGCTGCCGCGCGGCTACGACTCGGTGATCGGCGACGATGCGCGGCTGTCCGGCGGCCAGGCGCAGCGCGTCTCCGTCGCGCGGGCGCTGCTCGCCGACACCCCGGTGATCGTCCTCGACGAGGCCGCCGCGCACGCCGACCCCCACTCCGAGGCCGCCGTGCAGGACGCGTTGTCGGCGCTGACCAGGGGCAAGATCGTGCTGATGATCGCCCACCGGCTCTCCAGCGTCGTCGGCGCCGACCAGATCGTGGTGCTGGAGGAAGGACGGATCGTCGAGCGGGGCCGGCACGCCGAGCTCGTCGCGGCGGGCGGCAGGTACGCCCGGATGTGGCACGCCCATGAACGCACGGCCCGGTGGCGGCCCCCCGGCCCGGGCCCCGTCGCACCGGCCGCGCACGCCTCCACGGCGGGAGGAACGAGCCGATGATCCGCCAACTCGTCGATGTGGTGGGCCCCGAGCATGCACGCCCGGTGCGGCGCATGCTCGTCGCCCTGGTGGTGGGCGCGGTGCTGCAGGGCATCGCCTTCGCCCTGCTGGTCCCGGTGCTCGAGGCGCTGTTCGGCTCCGACCCGACGGAGGTCTGGCCGTGGCTGTGGGCGCTGCTCGGGGTGTCGGTCCTCTACTGCGCGGCGTACTGCTGGAGCCTGCTCACCGGGTTCCAGGCGGGTGCCACGCTCTCGAAGGGCCTGCGCCACCGCATCGGCGACCGGGTGGCCGAGCTCCCGCTGGGCTGGTTCGCTCCGGAGCGCGTCGGGCAGCTCGGCCAGCTCGTCACGAAGAACGTGATGGACATCATGGGTGTACCGGCCCATCTCCTGCGCCCCCTGGTGACCAGCTTCGTCACACCGGCGACCGTGGTCGCCCTCATGTACGTGTTCGACTGGCGGCTGGCCCTCGCGGCCACGCTGACCGTTCCGGTGATCGTCCTGGTCCACCGGTGGAGCACGTCGCTGAGCCGGCAGGCCGACGAAGCCCGCACCGCGGCCCGTGCCGTGACCGGCGGACTGGTGGTGGAGTTCGCCCAGCTTCAGCCGGTGCTGCGGGTGTTCGGCCGGGGCGATGCCCGCTCCGGCACCCGGCTCGACGACGCGCTGCGCACCCAGACCGAGGCGTCCCGCCGGGTGCTGGTCACCGGGGTGCCCGGACTGGTCGGCTTCGCGCTGGTGGTCCAGGCCGCCTTCACCGTCGTCCTGGTGACCGGCACGTATCTGGCGCTGGACGGCGGTCTGGACGTGGCCAGGCTGCTGGCCCTGCTGGTCCTCGCGGTGCGGTTCACCGAGCCGATCGCGGAGACCGCGGTGCTCGGCTCCACGCTGACCACGGCCCGCTCCGCCCTGGCCCAGGTGGCCGACCTGCTGGAGCAGCCCACGCTGCCGCAGCCGGACGACCCGCGGGTCCCCGACGGCAACTCCGTCGAGTTCGAGGACGTCTGCTTCGGTTACGACGGCAAGCCGGTCCTCTCGGGTGTGTCCCTGACCCTGGCCGAGGGCACGACGACCGCGCTGGTCGGTCCGTCCGGGTCCGGCAAGACCACGGTGAGCAAGCTCGTCCCCCGCTTCTGGGACGTGGACTCCGGAGCGGTGCGCGTCGGCGGGGTGGACGTCCGGGAGATCGAGCCGGAGGTCCTCATGTCCCGTGTCTCCGTGGTGTTCCAGGATGTCTACCTCTTCGAGGGCACCGTCCTGGACAACATCCGTGTCGGGCGTCCCACCGCCACCGACGCCGAGGTGCGCGACGCCGCGCGGCTGGCCCGGGTCGAGGAGATCGTGCACCGGCTGCCCGACGGCTGGAACGCCCGGGTCGGTGAGGGCGGCGCCCTCCTGTCCGGCGGCGAGCGGCAGCGGGTGTCGATCGCCCGGGCGATCCTCAAGGACGCCCCGATCGTGCTGCTCGACGAGGCCACCGCGTCGCTCGACCCGGAGAACGAACAGGCGGTGCAGGAAGCGCTGAGCGCACTGACCGCCGGCCGCACGATCCTGGTCATCGCCCACCGGCTGCAGACCGTTGCCGGCGCGGACCAGATCCTGTTCCTCGACGGGGGCCGGATCGTGGAGCGCGGTACGCACGCCGAACTCGTCGCCGCGGATGGCCGATACGCATCGTTCTGGACGCAGCGCAGCCGGGCTCGGAACTGGAATCTGGCAGGGCAGAAATCCTGACGCGACCTGAATTTTTCATACTCGGCTCCACCGTCGGTGGAAACGCGACCCCACGGGCCTTCCGTGGGGTCCGCTGAGCGAGCTTGAAAAACGGGGAAACCGATGTCGCTCCCTCTTTCGGAACGGTACCGGAAGCGGTGTCAGATGTGCCGGTCCAAGTTGCCGGTTACCATTCGGTAGACCTTCCAGACACCCGCTCTGACCAGGGAATTAGATGTGTTGAATATTTTGTTGTATACGTGACAGCTCAACTTCCGACCTGCCGGTCTATACTGTCCATCATCCGGGAATACCTGGCTCGAACCTGCCTCGTTTGATTAGGACGTCAATCACCGAAGAAGCTCCGAGAGTCAGCAGGAAACGCTTTCTTTCGTTAGCTATTTGAACGTTCAAATTTAAAGCGAAATACGAGCTGGCGCAACTCGGACATACATCGCAAGATGGCTCAGATCATTCGACCGCGGGGGCATGAAAAGATGTCAACTAGCGATTCTTTCGACTGGCCGATAACTGCACGAGAAGCTGAGCTCCACGCCCTCGGGAACGCTGTCGCACGACGCGGCGGAGCGCTCCTCGTAGGCGCTCCCGGAGTCGGCAAGAGCCTCCTCCTGTCCGCCGCTCTGCGGCAGGCGGCCGACGAGGGCCGTACGGTCCTGTGCGTGGGCGGAGCCGGTTGGAGCAGCGGGGCCCGGACGCGCGGGTTCGGCACCCTGGCCGAGTGCCTGGAGGCCCTCCAGCCGTCCACTCCGGACGGCACCGCCGGTGACCCGCCCCTCGTCGGTGTCGACGACGCCCATCTGCTCGATGCGGCGTCCGGCGTCCGGCTGCACCGACTGGTCGCGGCGGGGCGCCTCGTCGTCATCGCCGCCGCCCGTCAGGACGTGCCCGCGCCGGCCGGCGTGGACAAGCTCTGGGTGGAACGGCTGGTCGAACGCATCGAGGTCGCGCCCTTCGACAGCACCGCGATGGGCACCGTGCTCCGGGCCCGGCTGGGCGGCCACACCGACACCGCCACCCTGGAACGGCTGTGGGCGGCCACGCACGGCAACGCGCTGATGCTGCGCGAACTCGTCGAACACGCCCTGGAGGACGGTTCGCTGCGCTGCGTCGACGGCGCCTGGCGCTGGCCCGGTCTGACCGAACGTCCCGGCAAGCGGCTCTCGGACGTCATCCGCGTGGGACTGCGCGACCTCAGCCACGACGAGCTGGAACTGGTCCACATGCTCGCCGTCGCCGAACCGCTGGAGGCCGAGATCGTCGCCGCGGCGGGGCTGTCCAAGGCTGCGGAGTCGCTCGACCTGCGCCGTATCGTCAGCGTCGAACGCTGCCGTTCGCGCGTCCGGCTGCGGCTGTCCGTGCCGCTCAGCCGTGTGGTGGTGGCGTCCCTCATGTCCGGCCTCACCGCGCAGCGGCTGCGCCGTGAGGTCGCCGACGCCCTCGAAGGCACCGGGGCGCGCCGGGAGGACGACGTCCTGCGCATCGTCTCGCTGCGCATGGACGCAGGTCTCGTCCCCGATCCGGAGCAACTGCTCACCGCGGCCCATGTCGCCCTCCGGCGCCGGAAGTTCCCGCTCGCGGAGCGCATGTGCCTGCTCGCCCTCCAGGAGACGCCTTCGGACCGGGACGCCCCTGCGCTGCGCGGTCCCGTGCCTGACTCCACCGCGTACGGAGCGGATCTGCGCCGCATGGTGACGCGCGTAGCGGCGAAGGATCCCGGCCGTGCCACGGACCACGTCCGGGCGGCCCTGCTGCTCGGCCAGGTACTGGTCGGCCAGGACCGCTCCGCGGAGGCCGAGGCGGTGCTGGCCCCGGCGCTGGACTCCGGTGTGGAGGTGCCGCTGGCCGAGTACGTCGCCGCGGTGCACACCCGCGTGACCAACATGGCGTGGAGCCTCAGGCGGGTGCGGGAGGCCGGCGATCTGCTGGACCGCACGATCTCGGCGGTCGGCGCCGAGCAGGCCGGGATGCTGCACGGGACCCGCGTCCTGATCGCCGTGATGTCGGACCGGCTCCACGAAGCGGTCGCCCTCGGCGAGATGGTGCTCGGCAAGGAGGCCCCGGACCTTCCCCTCGCCCAGACGGTGGTCCCCACGGTGGCCTTCGCCCGCACCGAGCTGGGAGACCTCACGGGCGCGTTGGAGCTGCTGGACCGCTACCGGGACGCCTCCGACGACTGGGACGTCGACGCCCTCATGCTCGCCAACACCGTCTCCGCGCGTTGCTCCTCCCTCCTCGGCCATCTCAAGGGCGCGGCCGAGGCACTCGACGCGGTCCACCGCTACGATCCCGGACACGGCCGCCCGGTCCTCCTCCAGGCGCTGCTCGACCGCTGCCGGCTCCTGCGGCTGCTGGGGCAGCCCCAGCAGGCCGTGGCACTGCTCCGGGGGGCGATCACCTCCGAGACGGCCCACGAGTACCCGGTCACCGGTGCCTGGCCGCTCGCCCAACTGGCCGGTGCGCTCGCCGAGTCGGGCAGCCACGCCGAGGCCCTGCGCACCCTGGTCGAGGTCCGCTCGCTGCGCGGCGACGTCCTGGCGACCCCGATCACCGAGGACGAGATCGCGTACGAGAGCGCGCTGGTCCTCGCTCACACCGGGGACTACGGCGGTGCCGCCGCCCAAGCCGTGGACCTGGCCGAACGGGCGGGTGCGGCCGGCCGCACGGTCAGGGCGACCACGGCGCTGCTGCTGGCGGCCCGCGTCACGGACGGCGCCGCGGTCCGGTTCCCCCACCGGGCCCTGCTGCCCGCGGCCCGCGCCGCCGGCGGCCTGATCCGGCTGTTCGCCGATTACATCGAGGCCCTCGCGGACGGCAGCGGCGCCGCGCTGATGGAGGTGTCCGGGCGACTCGGCGAGATGGGTGCGCTGCCGCTCGCGAGCGAGGCCGCGGCCCAGGCCGCACAGGCGTTCCGGGCCTCGGGCCAGTACCGCAGTTCCCGGCAGGCCTGGGCGGCCTGCCGGGAGCTGCTGCGGGACGGCGGCGTGCCCCTCCCCCCGTGGACGGACGCGGACGGGCGGGAGGAACGAGACTCCGCCTCCCTCACGCCCCGGGAGCGGGAGGTCGCCGCGCTCGCGGCGACCGGGATGTCCAACCGCGACATCGCGGACCGCCTGGTGGTCTCGGTGCGCACCGTCGAGAACCATCTGCACCGCATCTACCACAAGCTCGGCATCACGGCGCGCAACGAACTGAGACGCGGCCTGGACAAGCTCCTCGGGCGGCCGCAGGAGGCGAACCGCATGGCACCACTGCGGCTCCTCGGCGCGACGGGCTCGGGGCACGTCGCCTAGGCCCTGTCGTTCGGATCAGGCCGGCTGTGGGTCCCGGCGCCTTCCGGCCGACCCGAGCGGGGTCCGGTGCGTGCAGCTGCAAGGCGGAGGAGGGCGCCGACGCGGCGCGTCGGCAACCGACGACAACGCCGCAGATGTGCGTGCCGGACCCCGCGACGCCGGGATGATCCCAAACGACAGGGCCTAGTGCTGTGACCGGGAGCGTCCGACGGTGCCTGCCGGGGCCACGGCCCCGGCAGGCGCCTCCTCGTCGTCGGCCGCCGGACCGGTGCGGAAGATCCGGCCGGCGCGCGGCAGCGGTGCCCTGCGGGACTGTTCCGCGGGACACCGCCGATGTCGTCACACCCGTGCGCCGCGCCTCACGCCGGCGGAGCCGGCAGGACGCCGTGCCGTACGAAGTATCCGACGTACCCGCCGAAGACCTTCTCGTCGATGTCGGGGCAGCCGAGCCCCGAGCCCTTCAGCAGATCGCGCGTGACCTCGTCGGAGAACTCGGCGACCTCCACCTTCTCCGACTCCACGAGGATGCTCAGCAAGGGAGCCATGGAGTTGGTGAGGTCCGCCGCGATGGCCTTCATCCACTTGAGGATGCCGACCTCCTTGAGCTCGTAGCCGGCGGCGCGCAGCAGCCTCAGGATCTCCTCGGAGCCCAGCGTGGCGGGACTCACCTCGTGGTAGATCCCGCCGGTCCCCTCCGGGTGCCGGGAGGCGGCGACGATCACAGCGCTGACGTAGTCCACCGGCACCATGTTCATCGACAGCCGGAACTTGCGGGGGTAAAGGCCCGTCTGGATGGAGCCCTTGATGAACCGCCACACGAAGTCGTTCGGCTGGCACGCGCCGGTGTGCGAGTCGCCCCACACCTGGCCGGGGCGGTGGATCGTCACGGGCACGCCCCTGCGGGACGCCTCGAGCACCAGTTGCTCGGCGACCCACTTGCTCTTGGTGTAGCCCAGCGACAGCGCCTCGGGCGGCCCGGTCGGGTCGAGCTCCCCGCGCGGCGCACCCGTCCCTGGCTCGAACACGCCCGTGGTCGAGACGTGGTGCAGCGTGGCCTGCGCCGCGCAGGCGAACCGCAGGATCTCGTGGGTCGCCTCCACGGTCGACTTCCGCAGCCACTTGTAGATGGTGAGGAAGTTGACCTTGGCGGCGGAGTGGTAGATCGCGCCGACCCGCCCGGCCAGTTCGGTGTACGCCTCCTTCGCCATGCCGAGCCGTGGCCGGGTGACATCGCCGATGTGCAGGTGCACCCGGTCCAGGTCGAGGCCGTCGAGCAGCTCGTAGGCCCGAAGGTTGGCCTTGAGCCGCTCCAGGGCCGTGTCGGTGTCCGCGCCGCGGACCAGGCAGTGCACGACGAGTCCTCGCTGCAGCAGGTCCCTGAGCAGGAACGCCCCGAGAAACCCGGTCGCGCCGGTGAGGAACACCTCGGACACCGTCTGCGGGTCGGGGGCCGGGAAGCCGGTGATGTCGTCGGCCAGCACGACATCGGCGGCGAACTCGTCGGCGACTTCTGTGGGTATCGTCGAAGTCATCAGTTATCCATGGTCCTTCCGGGGACATTCCGTTTCCGGGGTCGGTCCGCGGGCCGCTGCCGATGCGCTACGCGTCGGCAGCGGCCCCGGCTGTCGCATCGGTGAGCAGGGTCATCGCCTCTTTGACGTCGGCGTCGGTGGCGACGATCGGAGGGAGCAGGCGAATGGTGGCGGGGCGGCTCAGGCAGGGCGAGACGACCATGCCGCGCTGCGCGAGCCCGGTCAGTACATCGCCGGCCAGCTCCGGCGAGCGGTAGTCGATGCCCCACAGCAGCCCGCGTCCGCGGGTCTCGACCACGATGTCGGGGTACTGCCTGCGAAGGCCGGCCAGTCCCTCCCGCATCGCGGCCTCGACCCGCTCGCCCTGCTCGGCGTGCCGCTCGATGAGGTCGAGCGCCACGGGGATCACCGCGGTGCTCAGGGGGTGGCCGCTGAAGGTGGCGGTATGCACCATCGGGTCGGCCAGCAGGGGGGCGAAGAGCCGGTCGTTGCCCACCGCGGCCGAGACCGGCAGCACGCCGCCGCCCAACGGCTTGCCGAGCAGGACGCAGTCCACGTCGAGCCCGGCGGCCACCGCCATGGACCGGACGCCGCAGCGCCGCAGACCGACCTGGATCTCGTCGGAGACGACGAACGCGCCCTGTGCGTGGGCGTCCCGGCACCACTGCGCAAGGATCGTCCCGTCCAGGATCCGCACACCGTTCTCGGCCTGGACGGGCTCGAAGACGACGGCCGCGACCTCGTGCTCGCGCACCGCCTTCGCAACCGCCTCGGGGTCGTCGGCGGACACCCGTACGACACCCTGGAGCAACGGCTCGAGGCCCGACCTGAAACGGGGGTTGTCGGTCAGCGCCAGGGCACCCAGGGACTTCCCGTGGAAGGCGCCGTCGACGGCGACGACGGTGGTGCGGCCGGTGGCCATGCGGGCGAGCTTGACGGACGCCTCGACGGCATCGGCGCCGCCGCACCCGAAGTAGACGCGGCCGAGCCCACCGCCGACGTACTCGGTCAGGCGCTCCGCGGCGAGCGGCGTGACGGAGCTCTGCACCGTGCGCGTGGAGGTGGGCATCACGTCCAGTTGGGCACGGACCGCCTCGACGATCGCCGGGTTGCCGTGCCCGAGCAGCGCGACCGCGTAGGAGCCGAAGTCCAGGAGGGTCCGGCCGTCCGAGAGGGTCACCCGGCAGCCATCGGCCGAGACCTCGACGGCTCCCTGACCGGTGAACCGGCCGGCCACGGCAAGCGCGGGGGAGAAATGTCGCTTCACCCGGCGGAAGGTTTCCTTGGCATCGATGACATGCGGCTCTGTCATGGTCCTCGTCTCCTACGCGCTCTGACCGATGATTCCCCGCTGATAGCCCTCCAGGGCCTTCGCCACGACCGGGTGGATCATGTCGGCCAGCATCGGCAGCCCGACATCGAATTCGACCTCGAGTTCCAGGGCGACGCCCTCGACGTCTTCGACGACCTGCCAGTGGCCCGCGTAATGGGTGAGGTCGCCCTCGGTCTGCCGGAAATCCCAGCGCCGCTTCTCGTGGTCGAGGTGGTCCTCCTGCTCCCACTCCATCTCCGAGCCCCTGAGCTCGACGACCCAGCTGCTGATGCGGCGATCGCCGTCCTCGTCCAGGATCGTCACCTCGTTGACGCCGTCCAGGAAGTCGGGGAACGCCTCGCAATCGACGAGCATCTTCCATACCTGCTCGGGGGCGGCGGCACCCGTGCAGGTGTTGTGCATGACATGCATGAACGTCTCCTCCAGGAAAAGTCGGGATATTCGAAATAACCGGAACACGTGGTCGAATTCCCGCCGTCGGCCCTCGACGGAACGCCGGTGACCGGTGCCCGCGATCACGCGGAATCCCTGCGGCGGGCCGGGACCCTCTCCTCCACCAGGGCCATCAGCCGCTCCAGCTCCAGGCGGAGGGCATGCTGCTGCGACATCAGTTCCTCGACCCGGCCGCGGAGCCGGAGCAGTTCGTGACCCTGCGTGCGGGGGCCGTCGACGAGATCCGCGTCGCCCGGCCGTTCGGCGGTACGCTCCACGACCGGCTGGTCGAGCGTCGCCGGTCGGACACCGCACGGATCGCGCAGTATCCGCACATTGCCCGCCCGGCCCGGCGAGCCGGGTTCCGCCGCCGAGGGCCGGCGCACCGCTTCGCGTACCGCGCGCGCCTCGCTCTGGCGTCCGCAGCGCTGCAGCGAGACGACCAGCTGGTCGCGGAAGCGCTGGCGGAAGGGATGGGCGACGACCAGTTCCTCGAGCTGGTGCACGACCTGGCGGTGCTGCCCGAGACGCAGTGAGGCGTCGCAGAGGTCCTCCAGGGCCAGCAGCCGCTCCTCCTCCAGGCGCTCGGCCGCGGCGGAGCAGAGCGGTCCGTGGGCACCACCGTCCAGCGCCGGTCCGCGCCACAGGCCGAGGGCCTTGCGCAGCAGCAGCGCCGCGGACTGCGGGTCGGACCCCACCAGGCGCCTCGCCCTGGTCACCTGGAGCCGGAACTGCACACTGTCGAGTTCGTCGGGCCGGGCCTGAAGCACATAACCTGGGCCACGGACGACCAGGCGCGGGGTGTTGGCCCGCGAGGGCTCCACCTCGATCAGTTGCTGACGCAGCCGTGAGACGTGCGCCTGCAACGCGTTGCCCGCCTTGTCCGGTGTGCGGCTTCCCCACAGTTCGTAGATCAGCTCGTCGGTCGGCACCGGCGTCCCCAGGCGAACCAGCAGCGCCCCGAGCAGCACCCGCTGCTTGGGGCTGGTCAGCTGCACGCTCCGCTGTGTGACATCGTCGTAGATCCCAGGGGGCCCCAGTACCCGGAACTGCATCGAAACCTCCAACAGTCGTCGCGGCCGGCAAGCACCGCCCACCGAGGTGATCACGTGCGGCAGCCCGGGCGCATGAGTACTCAGGTACTCCAAATCAGAGCTGCGGCCGGTGCCGGCCGGCACCGGCCGCAGCCTTCGAGAGGGCGAACGGCCGTGCCAGGTGAGTGACGGTTACTCATGCCTGCGCGCACCCGCCCGTGGTCGGCTGTGCCCCGGCGATGTCACGAGAGGCAGGGAGCCGACCGCATGACGCGTTGGGATGCCGAGACCGTGGTGGTGGGACTGGGCGCGTGGGGCGCCGCGGCCCTGTGGCAGTTGGCGTCCCGGGGCGTCGACGTCATCGGGGTCGAACGGTTCACGCCGGGCCATGCGCTCGGATCGTCGCACGGCGGCTCCCCCATGGCCCGCCTCACCTGCCCGGAACACCCCGGGCTGGCCCCGCTGGCCCGCAGATCGAGGGAGCTGTGGGCGCAGTTGGCGGACACCCGGCGGGAGAGCCCGTTCGTGGCCTCCGGCAGCCTTGTGATCGGGCCCGAGAACGGGCGGCTGGCGGGCGGCACGCTCCGCGCGGCCCGCGCGCAGGGTGTCCCGATCCGTACGTTCACGGCCACCGCGCTGCGCTTCCGGTTCCCGCGGCACACCGGCGTACCCGCCCATCACGTGGGCGTGTGGGAGCCGTCCGCGGGCATCGTCCGTCCGGAGCGCGCGGTGCGGACCGCGGTCGCCCTGGCGGAGAGGGCGGGCGCACGGGTGTACGCCGACTCCCGGGTCACCCTCGTCGAGCCGATGTCGGGCGGGGTCCGTCTGCACACCGTCCAGCGCTCGGTGACGGCGCGTCAGGTGGTGCTGACGGCGGGCGCGTGGCTGCCGACGCTGCTCTCCGGGCTGCCGCTGCGGACCGTCCGCACGCCCGTCTGCCGGTTCCGTCCGCTCGAACCGGACAGCGGCTTCGACCTGGAGAGCTTCCCGGCGGTCCTGCGCGAGCTGGAGGACGGCCGCGTCCTGTGGGGTCACGGCGCGGAGGGCGGGCACGACGTCCGTCTCGGCCTGCACGACGGCGGGACGGCGGCCAAGCCGATCGACCCGGAGGACCTCGACCGCTCGGTCACCCCCGACGACTGGTCGGACCTGACGCGGCTGCTGCCGGCCAAGGTGCCGGGGCTGGCACCGCTCCCCGCCCGGGTGGCGGTGAGTACGCAGACGCACACCCCCGACGGGCTGTTCGTGCTGGGCCGTCCGGGCGGCGATCCGCGCGTGATCGTCGCGGCCGGCGACAACGCCCACGGCCTCGCCCACGCTCCCGGCATCGGCGAGGCCCTCGCGGACCTCGTCCAGAACCGGGCCCCGAAGACCCCCTTGGACTTCCTCTCACCGGACCGCTTGCGCTGACCGGCCTCCCCGTCCGCCGGAGCCTCCCCGCCCGCCGGAGCCTCCGCGTCCGCCGGGGCCTCCTCGCCCGCCGGGGCCGGCCGACCTCGGCGGGACACCCGCGTCGACGGCTCAGCTCGCCGCGCCGTGGGCGGCGGGGACCGCGGAGCCCGCCTCCGGCCGCAGGGCCTTGCGGCAGATGCGCTCGCCGACCCAGGCCACCAGGTTGCGCGGGCGCCGCGGGTTCAGATGCGCCGTGATCGCGTTGCCGAGACCCGGCGTGACGTACGCGCGGTCCCGGTCGAGGGCCTTCAGCGCCGTCCGGACGACGGGGCCGGGCGTGGTGAAGCTGCCGGCGACGGCGGCGTTGCGGGTGCCGATCACCTCGAAGAACTTCGTCTCGACGGGGCCCGGGCACAGGGCGGTGACACGGATGCCGCGGCGCCGGTACTCCTGGCGCAGCGCGAGCGAGAAGTTGAGCACGAACGTCTTCGAGGCGCTGTAGACCGAGAGATACGGGCTGGGCTGGTATCCGGCCGTCGACCCCACGTTGAGAACCGCGCCGGATCCCCGCTCCGTCATGCCGGGCAGCAGCGCGTGGGTGAGGTCGACGAGTGCGACGACGTTCACCATCAGCAGGTCGTGGTCGCGTTCCGGGGCGATCTCCTCGAAGCGGCCGACGGTGCCGAACCCGGCGTTGTTCACCAGCAGGTCGACGTGCAGCGACCGGTCGGCGAGTTCCCGCGCCACCTTCCGGCCCGCGTGGGGTTCCGAGAGGTCCTGCACCACCACGTGGGCCTTGACGCCGTGGACCGCGGTCAGTTCCTCGGCGATCGCCTCGAGCCGGTCACGGGAGCGGGCCACCAGGACCAGGTCATGGCCCCGGGCGGCGAGTTGGGAGGCGAACTCCGTCCCCAGCCCGGAGGACGCGCCGGTGACGAGTGCGGTGGTCGGGACGTTCGGGGCAGTGCTCATGGCTGTTCCCTTTCGGCATGACGGATGACTCCTCGCGCCCGATGGCGGGGCGTGGCCGACGCATCGCCGAACTTGTGCGGGTCGGTCCGTCGCATGTGCCCGCCCCCCTCATCCAAGAGGCTCAGCGCCACGGCACGCCCTGCGGCGAACAGGGCCCGACGCGTCGGCCACGTCCGCGCCCGCCACCCTAGTGAGGCGGCCGGTCCCCCGGCCCTCGCCCTGACAACGCCTGACACGTCAGCTCCGTGCGCGTGCCGCCCGTCCCGGTCCCGGCGGCGGGCCGCACGGCTGCCGGGCGGACCCGGCCGGCAGCGGCGGGCGGCCCGGCTGCCCCGCGGGGTGTTTCAGGGCTCGCCGTGCCGGCGCGCCGACTCGTTCTCCTGGGCCATCCGACGCAGCGCCAGCAGCGCGGGCTCCATGAGAACGGTCAGCAGCAGCGCGCGCTCCGCCAGCTCCAGCGGGTCCCCGATCCCGTCGAGCTGGTCGAGGTCGAGGACCGCTGTCTGCTCGGCCAGGCGCGCGTACGGCAGCAGCATCTGCCGGTCCAGCGGGGTACCGAGCGTGCTCAGGGAGGTGAGGGTCCTGGCGAGGGCGGCCCTGGCCGGTGCCTCCTGGTGCACCTGCCAGCCCAGTTCCTCGACGAGCGCGTCGACCACGGCCGACTCCGGCGAGCCGGCGTCGGGCTCCTCCGAGAGCTGGATCGCACCGAGGGCGAGGCCGAGGACGCGGTGGGTGTCACTGATGTGCTGCGCCAGGGCGTTCAGCACGTCCCGGGTGGTGCTGACGGGCAGGCCCCGCACGCCGACGAGCGCGCGGATCAGCCGGAGCCTGCGCAGGTGCTGCTCGTCGTACTCGGCCTGGGTCGCCGCGGTCTGCCGCCCGGGAGGGAGCAGACCTTCACGGAGGTAGTACTTGATCGTCGTGACGGAGACGCCACTGAGGCGGCTCAGTTCGGAGATGCGCATCGGTTCGGCTCCACCCTGAAAACTGGATACCCCGGGTGTCTAACATAGTGGGCGGCGTCCCCTTCCGGCGCCCTCCCCCCTGCGCCGGCTCCGGCCCCGGCCTGCTCGTCGGGCGGAAGCCTGCGGCCGCCCGTCGCCCCGGGTGCTCGCCCGTCCCCGGGAACCCGATTCCCGCGCCGGTGTCCCGTCGGCCGCCTCGCGTGCAGGCCGCCTCGTGTGCAGGCCGCCTCGCGTGCAGGCCGGCTCAGCGTGTGCAGGCCGGCTCAGCGTGTGCAGGCCGGCTCAGCCCGCCGCGGCCAGGACCAGGGGAAGCACCTGTCCGCTGCCTGCCCGGCGGAGCAGGCGGGCGGCAACCGCGAGGGTCCAGCCGGAGTCGGTGCAGTCGTCCACGAGCAGGACGGGACCCGGGGAGCGCTTCAGGGCGCCGGCCAGTTCCTCGGGGACGGCCAGGGCGCCGACCAGTGCCTTGAGCCGCTGGGCGGAGTTGCTGCGGCGCGCCGGGTGAGCGCCGCTCGGCCCGGTGTACGTCAGGGTGCCCAGGTAGGGGAGGCGGCCGACGTCCGCGATTCCGCGGGCCAGGGAGCCGACCAGCTGCGGGCGGGCCCGGGAGGGCACGGCAACGACTCCTACCGGCCGGGCAGGTGCGTCCGGGGCGTTCGACGCCCAGCCCTCCGCAGAGCGCGCCCAATCGGCGAGGACCCCCACCGCGGCCCGCAGGACGTCGTCGGGGACCGGTCCGTCGGGCGCTTGCTCGGCCAGCAGCGGGCGCAGCCGATTCCCCCAGCCGATGTCCGAGAGCCGTCCCAGGGCCCGTCCGGTGGAGCACTGCTCGCCGGCCGGGATACGCCCCCCGAGGTCGATGCCCAGTGCGGACAGCCCGGTCGGCCACATACGGCGCGGCTGGACCTCCACCCCCGGGCGATCCAGTTCCTTGGCCGCCCCGGACAGCGTCTCCGCCGACACGGAGGGGTCGGCCCACGCTCCCGCGCAGTTGTCGCAACGGCCGCAGGGGGCCGCCCCCTCGTCGTCCAGCTGCCGGCGCAGGAACTCCATCCGGCACCGGGAGGTGCTCACGTAGTCACGCATGGCCTGCTGCTCGGCCGCCCGCTGCCGGGCGACCCGGGCGTACCGCTCGACGTCGTACGCCCACTGCTCGCCGGTGGCCGTCCAGCCGCCCTTCACCCGTGCGACGGCCCCGTCCACGTCGAGCACCTTCAGCATCATCTCCAGTCGGCTGCGCCGCAGATCCACCGCCGCCTCCAGGGCCGGCACGGACAGCGGCCGCCCGGCGGCGGCGAGGGCCGCGAGGGTCTGCCGGACCTGCTCCTCGGGCGGGAAGGCGCTCTCGGCGAAGTACTGCCAGATCGCCTCGTCCTCCTTGCCCGGCAGCAGCAGCACATCGGCGTGCTCGACACCGCGGCCCGCACGGCCCACCTGCTGGTAGTAGGCGATCGGCGTGGAGGGAGAGCCGAGATGAACCACGAAGCCCAGGTCCGGCTTGTCGAAGCCCATCCCCAACGCCGAAGTCGCGACCAGCGCCTTGACCCGGTTCTCCTGGAGGTCGACCTCGGCCTGCAGCCGGTCGGCGTTCTCCGTGCGTCCCGTGTAGGAGGCCACCTGGAAGCCTCGCTGCCGCAGAAAGGCAGTGGTCTCCTCCGCGGCGGCGACGGTGAGGGTGTAGATGATCCCGGAGCCCGAGAGCTCGTCCAGGTGCCCGGCGAGCCATGCCAGACGGTGCGCGGCGTCCGGCAGCCGGACCACGCCCAGCCGCAGGCTCTCGCGCTCCAGCGGGCCGCGCAGCACAAGGGCCTCACCGGCGCCGGTGCCCAGCTGCTCGGCCACATCCGCCGTGACCCGCGCGTTGGCGGTCGCGGTGGTGGCCAGCACCGGCACGCCGGGGGCGAGTTCGGTGAGCATCGCCCGCAGCCGGCGGTAGTCGGGGCGGAAGTCGTGGCCCCAGTCGGAGATGCAGTGGGCCTCGTCGACCACCAGCAGACCGGTCGTGGCCACGAGCCTGGGCAGTATCAGCTCGCGAAAGCCCACGGAGTTGAGGCGCTCCGGACTGACGAGGAGAACGTCGGTCCCACCGCGCTCGACCTCCTCGTGGATGGCGTCCCACTCCTCCGGATTGGCCGAGTTGATGGTGCGGGCCCGGATGCCGGCCCGCGCGGCCGACTCCACCTGGTTGCGCATCAGCGCCAACAGCGGCGAGACGATCACCGTGGGGCCCGCCCCACGTCGGCGCAGCAGGGCCGTGGCGACGAAGTACACCGCCGACTTGCCCCAGCCGGTGCGCTGCACCACCAGCGCGCGCCGGCGTTCTTCGACCAGGGCCGCCACGGCCTGCCACTGGTCCTCCCGCAGCCGCGCCGAACCCGCCGGGGCGCCGACGAGCTCGGCGAGGACGGCGTCGGCTTCGGCGCGCAGCTCCAGATGGTCCATGCCCCCATGCAACCCGATGGCGGGGGCACTCGGCCAGTTCACCCAGCGTGCCGACCGGCTCACGATCGGTCCGCGGGCGGGTCCGGCCGGGGTTCCCGGCGCTTCCGGCTCCGGTTCGGCCGCCCCGCCGCCTCGTGGGCGGCCGCTCGCCCCGTGGCACGACTCGGCACGGACGCCGCGCCGGGCAGCCCTCGTGCGGCGCGGCTCGGCAGGCGTGACCTGTTCGTCCCCGGGGAACACTTCCGGGCGGAGACGGCAGGGGACATAGGCCCCGCATCACCAGGAACCGGTCGGCGGCGCCAATTGCTCGTTGCCGCATTCCGGTTCGGCGGGAACAATTGAGGTCCGCTCCCCGCGCGGCTCGGCCGTGATCCGGTAGGGCTCTCTGCGGCGTGGGCTCCCCCAAGTCCGACCCTCGCCCGCACAGTGGGCGCGTAGCCGAAGGGAGGATCGTGACCTTCGGATTCGCTCCGTCCTCGGCGGCATCCATGTCGGCTTCCGCCGGACCGTCCGCCGTGTCAGCCAATCCCGTGGCCCGGATGCTCGAACCCGCGGAATGGGCCGCCGCGGGAATCCCCCTGCTGCGCAATCCCCGCGACATCGTGAGCGGACTGCACTCCAGGCACCGGCCGCGGCCCTCCACGGCCGTCGTGGCCGTCCTGGATCCGGACGAACGGCTGCGGGCGAGCGCCTCGTTCACCCGGCGTCCGGCGCCGGCGGACGGCTGGGTGCTGCGCAACGCGCTGCTCGCCCAGCTGCGCCGGGTCATCCCGCACGACCTGCGGCGCCGCACCCCGGTGCGGACGGCCGTGCTGCTCTACTGCCGAGAGGGTGACACGCGGTGGACGGAGGAGGACGGGGCGTGGATGTGGGGCCTGCGTGATGCGTGCACCCTGCACGGGCTGCGCTGCGGCGCGTACATCACGCTGACACGTGACGGCTGGCAGGTGCTCGGCGAGGGCCGGGGCGGACGCCGCCCCAACGCGGAGTCACCACCTGAGGCGTTCGGCCTGGCGGCCGCTCCGCCGCCACAGCCGCGCACCGGGGGCGTGGCCTCCGACGTACTGCGCCGAGCCGCCGCCCGCTGAGCGGTGCGGCGGCCTCGCCCGCTCGGCGGCTTCGCCCGCTCGGCGTCCTCGGCGGCGCGGCGCCGTCGAGTCGTGTGAGGCGGCGATTCGGCGGTGTGAGGTGCGACCGGGCTCCGGGGCGGCGCCGCGCGGCGGGGGCAGGGCCCCGGGGAACACGGCGCGGGCACTGTGCCGGTCGGCGCCTGCCGCTCCCGGTCGGGCGCCGTGCGTTCGCGGACGGCCGGGTCCGGAGGCCACGCTGCCGCGTCTCGCCCGCCCCGAGGCAGCGGAACCGGGCCGGGCGCCTCGTGGGAGGGCATGCGGAAGCGACCGCCGTACCGGTACCGACGACACGGCACCGCCGACCCGGTCAGTGCCCGGCCGGACGTCCGGCCAGGGCCTTCGGCGCGGCGGACGGCCGAGCGGGAGCGAACCGGACCGGCTCCGGTTCGCTCAGACGCCCGCGCCCAGCACCGAGTTGATCTGCTCGGGGTCGCCGCACACGATCAGCAGGGCACCCGCCCTGGCGAGCGCCAGCGGAAGCGCGGTGGCGACGGTGGTGTCCGCGCCGCCGTTGACGGCGACCACGACCACCGAGCGGGCGGTGGCGCGGGACACGACGGAGGCATCGGCGTAGAAGACGTCGTCGCCGGCGTCGTGCTGCGCCCAGTAGGCGGCCTCGCCGAAGGACAGTTCGTGCGCGGCCCACGGGTGCGGCGCGCCGGTGGTGATCACCAGCACGTCGCCCGGGCCACGGCCGGACTCCAGCAGCAGGTCGACGGCTTCCTCGGCGGCGTCCAGGGCACCCTCGGCCGAGGCCGGGATCAGCTGGATCTGCGGGGTCGCGGAGGGAGTGGACGGGCCGGGCTCGGGCGTGGCCGGTTCGCGCGTGGTGCGCTGAGCCGGCACCGGCCGGGGGCCCGGACGGCCGGGGCGCGCCGGGGCCGCGGGGCGGGGCCCGGGTACGGGACGGGGGGTCGGCGCGGTACGGCCGCTGGCCGGGGTGGCGCGGGGACCCTGGGCACTCTCGTGAATCTGAGGCTCCTCGGGAATGAGAGGCATGAGCTGATATCTATCAAACGCCGGTGCGACTCGCGTCGGCGGGTGGCACATGAGTGCGAGCGGAACGGGTCAGAAGTCGAAGCCGAGCTGGCCCTCGATTTCCGGCACGCTTCCGTCCGCCCGGTTGCGGACCTTCTTGAGGTGCCGCCACTGGGGCAGCGCATCAAGATACGCCCACGACAAACGGTGGTACGGGGTGGGGCCCCGCTCCTCCAGTGCGGCCTTGTGGACGGGTGACGGATACCCGGCGTTGGCCGCAAAACCGAAGTCTGCATGGTCGATGCCCAGTTCGGCCATCATTTTGTCGCGGTGAACCTTGGCGATCACCGAGGCCGCCGCGACCACCACGCACGACCGGTCGCCTTTGATCACCGTACGGACCTTCCAGGGCGTCCCCAGGTAGTCGTGCTTCCCGTCGAGGATGATCGCGTCGGGCCGGACGGGCAGCGCCTCCAGGGCGCGTACCGCCGCGAGCCGCAGCGCGGCCGTCATCCCGAGGTCGTCGATCTCCTCGGGGGAGGCATGACCGAGCCGGTAGGCCGTCACCCACGCCTCCAGCTCCCCGGCGAGCTCGGTGCGCCGCTTGACGGTGAGCAGCTTGGAGTCGGTGAGGCCCTCGGGCGGTCGGCGCAGGCCCGTGACCGCCGCGCAGACGGTGACGGGGCCGGCCCACGCGCCGCGTCCCACCTCGTCGACGCCGGCGACGACCTTCGCTCCGGTCGTTGCGCGAAGGGAGCGCTCGACGGTGTGGGTAGGGGGTTCGTACGGCATGGCGCCCCTAGCGTACGCCGCCGGGATCACCGTGCGACACCCCGGTTTCCCCGGGCGACGGGTTGCCCCGATGCCGCCCCGTTCCCGGGCCGGGGCGGCACCGCCGTCCACTCCCGGGCGGGCCCCGCCGCGACCCCGCCACGGCCCCGCTACGGCCGGAGCAGCGGGGTCATCAACTGGTCGACCATCTCCTCGATGTCCCGGTCGCTCCATTCACTCCCGCACATCTTCGAGCGGTACATCATCATGGCCGGGACGGCGTCGTAGACATATCCGTTGGCAGCGTCGCGGCGCACCTCTCCCCGCAGGATTCCACGGTCGATGACCTCGCGCAGCAGCTTTATGGTGGGCTCCACGACCCTCTGGTAGATCACACCGTGGAAGCGCTCGGCCTGCATGGTGTCGCATTCGTGAATCACCGAGCGCAGCGCGAACCCGGGGCGCGAGTACATGGCGTCGCGCGCCCGCCGGCACAGCGCGAGAAGGTCCTCCCGCACACTCCCGAGGTCGGGCGCCTCGTCGAAGCGCGGCAGACCGGCCCGCAGCGCGTCCACGACAAGATCCTCTTTGGACTGCCAGCGACGGTAGACCGCGGCCTTGCCGGTCTGGGCGCCGGCGGCGACGCCCTCCATCGTGAGGCCGTTCCAGCCGACCGTACTGAGCTGCTCCAGCGCGGCATCGAGGATCGCTCGCTCGAGCACGGCACCACGCCGGCGCAGGGAAGCCGACTGAGCGGAGGGGGCCGTCGGGGACGAAGTACCCATCTGTGTATCTCCGTTGGGCATGGGGAGGCGGGGGGTTCGGGTAAGGCGGTGAGCGGTCGAGCGGTGCCGCACGGCAATGAAGTCAGTGAACGCTTGCGTTCACTGAAGGGGACTCACTACCGTTCGACGTGACAGTGAACGCGAGCGTTCACTAACACACTTGTGGGGGACCCATAGTGACAACCTCTCCGTTGATCCAGGAACAGAAGCCAGGAGCCGCCCGCCGGGAGGGGCATCCCGGCATCGCGCTCACCGTCATCGCGGCCTGCCAACTCATGGTGGTACTCGACGCGACGATTGTGAACATCGCCCTCCCGCACATTCAAGACGCGCTGAAGTTCAGCACGACCGACCTGACATGGGTGGTCAGCGCGTACACCCTCACCTTCGGCGGCCTGCTGCTCCTCGGCGGCCGGGCCGGTGACATCCTCGGCCGGCGCCGGGTCTTCATGACGGGCATCCTGCTGTTCACCTTCGCCTCGCTGCTCGGCGGACTGGCCCAGGAACCCTGGCAGTTGCTCGCCGCACGCGCCCTGCAGGGCATGGGTGGCGCGATCGCGTCACCCACCTCGCTGGCACTCATCACCACCACCTTCTCCGAAGGCCCGGAGCGCAACCGGGCCTTCGGAGTCTTCGCGGCCGTCTCGGCCGGTGGCGGCGCGGTCGGCCTGCTGGCCGGCGGCATGCTCACGGAGTGGCTCGACTGGCGCTGGGTCCTCTTCGTCAACGTACCCATCGGTGTGCTGATCGCCGTGCTCGCACCCCGGTACATCAACGAGTCGGAACGCCACCCCGGACGCTTCGACATCGCGGGCGCGCTCACCTCGACGACCGGCATGGCGTCCCTGGTGTACGGCTTCATCCGCGCCGCCGAGGAGGGCTGGCGGGACAGCCTCGCCATCGGGTCCTTCGGGGCGGCCGTGGTGCTGCTGCTGGCCTTCGCCCTCATCGAGACGCGGGCCAGGGAGCCGATCACGCCGCTGCGCATGTTCACCGACCGCAACCGGTCCGGCACGTACGTGATCATGCTGAGCCTGGCCGCGGCGATGTTCGGCATGTTCTTCTACATCGTGCTCTTCGTGCAGAACGTGCTCGGCTACAGCCCGATCTCGGCCGGCGTGGCCTTCCTTCCGGTGACGGTCGCGATCGTGACCGGCGCCGGGCTTTCCCAGCGGTTCCTGCCGGTCCTCGGCCCCAAGCCGTTCATGCTGGTCGGGACGACGCTCGTCGTGCTCGGACTCGGCTGGCTGACGCTCATCGATCCCGGCAGTTCCTACGCCGGAGGAGTGCTCGGCCCGATGCTCCTGTTCGGCTTCGGCATGGGCCTGAACTTCGTGACGCTCACGCTCACCGCGGTCTCCGGCGTCGCCCAGCACGAGGCGGGTGCGGCGTCGGGTCTGCTGAACACCACGCAGCAGGTGGGCGGATCGCTGGGCCTGTCCATCCTGACCACCGTCTTCGGAACGGCCAGCCGGGACGAGGCCGACAAGCAGATACCGCGGTTCCTGGCGAGCGGTACGGCCGAGCAGAAGGCGGAGTTCGCCAGGACCCACCAGATGCCGGCCCCCTGGGGCCACGAGGTCCTCGCCCAGGGCATCTCGACGGCGTTCGTACCGGCCGCCGCGATGGCCGCACTGGCCCTGGTCACGGCCGCGGTGGTCATCCGCGTCCGCAAGAGCGACCTGGAGGCGCTGTCCGGCACGGCGGGACCGGCCGGCGGCTGAGCATCCCGCCCCTCCCCTGCCTCCGGTCCTGCGGCCGGAGGCAGGCGAACCGCCGCCGACCCGGAGAGAGCGCCCGAAGACCGCTCGGGACCGCTCGAAGCGCGCCCTGGGCGCGCCCTGAGCGCGACGCCAAGGCACCGACGCGGCCGCCCCGCGGCACGATGCCCACCGCAGGGGGTACGGCGGCAGCTCGCGGCGCGTGAGCAGCGCATGGCTACCAGCCGCGAGGGACCGTGCGCGGAGCGCGTACCCCACCGTCGGCCCGCGCAGGCCGGCCGGGGCGCGCTCCGGTCGCCCGGCGGAGGACAAAACGCCGGCCCATCGCCCTGCCGCCCTATCCGGTGATCCAGTAGGGCTCCGGGTCGCGCCAGCGGTCGAACGGCCGGTCGAGGGTGTACTTGCCGTCGTCCCCGAGGACGAGCATGCGCGTCTCGCCGTTCCCCGGGTTCGAGAGCGATTCGAACTCCGCGACGGTCCAGTGGAACCAGCGCATGCAGAACAGCCGCATGGCCAGGCCGTGGGTCACCAGGAGCACGTTCGGCGGGTGGTCCGGGGCCTCGAAGCTCCGGAACAGGCTCTCCAGGAAGCCGCCGACCCGGTCGTACACGTCGGCGCCGGACTCGCCCTGGGCGAAGCGGTAGAAGAAGTGTCCGTACGCGTCCCGGTACGCCTTCTGGAGCTGTACGTCGTCGCGGTCCTGCCAGTTGCCCCAGTCCTGCTCGCGCAGCCGGGGCTCCTCCCGGACCCGGACGCGCCCGGGGTCCAGGTGAAAGGCGTGGAGCGTCTCATGGGTACGGCGGTAGGGGGAGACGTACACGCTGACGCGCTCCCGGCCGAAGATCTCCCGCAGTCGTTTTCCCGTCTCCTCCGCCTGCCGCCATCCCCTCTCGGTGAGCGGCAGGGCGTGGTCCGGCTCGCGTTCGTACACGGAGTCATCGGCATTGCCCACCGACTCGCCGTGCCGGACAAGGACGATGCGCCGTGGTCGTGCCATGCCGAAACCCTAGATCGGGTGACGCCCGAACGAGCACTCGAGAGCCGCCCATACGGCGCAGGTCACACTCGAACCACCCTCACCGACTCCATCCGGTTTCCAAACTCACACGGTCCAGCCGGGCTCCAGATCCACGATGTCGCCCGTGAGCGCCGCGACGTCCGCCTCCGTCTGCGCCCTCAGTGCCAGGCGCTCCACCCGCTCCTCGCGGTACTTGCCGTGCTCGGCGGCCGACTGCCACATCGAGAGGATCATGAACTCATGACCCGGCGCCTCGCCGAACAGTCCGCGGATCATGCCCGGTGAGCCGGCCATGGCCGGGTTCCAGACCTTCTCCTGCATCAGGGCGAAGTGCTCGGCCCGCTCCTCATGGACCCGGCAGTGCGCGACGCGCACCAGGTCGGCGTCCGTGAACCGGGGCTCGAATCCCGTCTTCACGTCGAACCGGTGGTCGAAGAGCCTGA
This sequence comes from Streptomyces sp. NPDC007264, assembly GCF_042869095.1. Taxonomy (NCBI): domain Bacteria; kingdom Bacillati; phylum Actinomycetota; class Actinomycetes; order Kitasatosporales; family Streptomycetaceae; genus Streptomyces; species Streptomyces sp. NPDC007264. The sequence goes on along the minus strand of NZ_JBIAFD010000021.1, from coordinate 78,604 downwards.
CCTGCCGGCCCTTGAAGGTGCCCGACTGCGACGCGGCCAGCCGGTCGTGGGAACGCGCCATGAACGAGTCGTAGAACGCACGGCTCTCCCAGAACGCGAAGATGTGCGCCACACCGGGCCTCGCCCGGCTCCAGCCCCCGCCCTGTCCCCGGAAGCCCGGCTCCCCCAGAAGCCCCGCCCACTTTCGCTGCCCCCGCTCGAAACCGCGGCGGTCCACCACGGTGCAGCGAATCCACTTGACCAGCACCGCGCCATCGTAAGGCCCCCGTGCGTGGCGTTGGTCACGCTCCGGTGGAGTACACCCGGGCGAGCACCCCCGCGTACGAGGCACAATGGACAACTGGCTCTCCCGACACCGGAGTTCGTACAGAGGGCCACTTGACTACGGGGAGGGGACGGGGTGAGCGGTCTCAACAAGGGCGTGCGCAAGGTGGAACTGGCGGTGAAATGGGATCCCAGTCCGGCCGGGCAGCCGCCCACCGATCTCGACATCGTGGCCGCGACCTATCTGGCGGAGGATCCGTACGGGGATCCGGCCTATCTCGTGCACTTCGACAACCGCTCCCCCGACGGCACCATCAACCTCAACCGCGACAGCGTGGACGGCAAGGGGTTCGGCTGGGACGAGGTCATGACGCTCGAACTCCACCGGCTCGACAGGCGGTACGCGCGCGTGGTGGCCGGCGTCGTCATCCAGCAGCGCACCGGCCGCAGGACCTTCGTCGGTGTGCTGAACCCGGGACTGCGCCTGCGCGAGGGCTACACGGTCCTGGCCGAGGACGACTTCGGCGGCGTGCTGGGCGCGACGGCGGCGACCGTGGCCGAGTTCGTGCGCGACGCCTCGGGCGAGTGGGCGTACCGACCGGGCATCCACGGCTATGACACCGACCCGGCCGGCTTCGTCCGCGTCATGGGCAGCCCGCAGGACGCCTGAACGCCCCCGGGGAGACCACCGCAGACGCGGGCTCCCGGCAGGGACGCACCGCCGAAGGGCGGCACGGCCGATGGCCGCGCCGCCCTCCAGGGGCCCGGGTCAGCTGCAGCCGCTGGTCGAGCCGCAGCCCTCGCAGATGTAGCAGGAACCCGCTCGCTGCATCTTGGTGCCGCAGGAGAAGCACAGCGGGGCGTCCGCCTGGATGCCCATCTGCATCTCCACCAGTTCGGCGCTGGTGTGCGCCTGCTGCGGGGCCGGCTTGGCCGCCGCGGTGTCGGCCTTGGGGGTGGCGATCGCCTTCAGCTCCTGGGCGCGCGGGGCCGACTGGGCCAGGCCCTCCACGTCGACCTCGTCGTCGGCCGGCTCGTAGGACCCGGTCTCCAGGTGGCGCTGGCGCTCGTCGGCGGAGTGGATGCCGAGCGCGGAGCGCGTCTCGAACGGCAGGAAGTCCAGCGCCAGCCGGCGGAAGATGTAGTCGACGATCGACTGCGCCATCCGCACGTCCGGGTCGTCCGTCATACCGGCCGGCTCGAAGCGCATGTTGGTGAACTTCGAGACGTACGTCTCCAGCGGCACGCCGTACTGCAGGCCCACCGAGACGGCGATCGAGAAGGCGTCCATCATGCCCGCGAGGGTCGAACCCTGCTTGGACATCTTGAGGAAGACCTCGCCGAGTCCGTCGTCCGGGTAGGAGTTGGCGGTCATGTAGCCCTCGGCGCCGCCGACGGTGAACGACGTGGTGATGCCGGGACGGCCCTTCGGGAGGCGCTTGCGGACCGGGCGGTACTCGACGACCTTCTCGACCTTCTCGGCCTTGGCCGCCGGGGCCGCCACCTCCGCCTGCTTCTCGGCCGGCTCCTTCTTCTTGGCGGAGAGCGGCTGGCCGACCTTGCAGTTGTCGCGGTAGATCGCGAGCGCCTTGATGCCCAACTTCCAGGCCTGGAAGTAGATCTCCTCGACCTCCTCGACGGTCGCCGACTCCGGCATGTTGACCGTCTTGGAGATGGCGCCGGAGATCCACGGCTGGATCGCGGCCATCATGCGGACGTGGCCCATCGGGGAGATGGCGCGCTCGCCCATGGCACAGTCGAAGACCTCGTAGTGCTGGTGCTTGAGGCCCGGCGCGTCGATCACATTGCCGTGCTCGGCGATGTGGGCGACGATCGCCTCGATCTGCTCCTCCTGATAGCCGAGGCGGCGCAGTGCCTGCGGCACGGTGCCGTTGACGATCTGCATCGAGCCGCCGCCGACCAGCTTCTTGAACTTGACCAGGGCGAGGTCCGGTTCGACGCCGGTGGTGTCACAGCCCATGGCCAGACCGATGGTGCCGGTCGGCGCGAGGACGGACGCCTGGGAGTTGCGGAAGCCGTTCTTCTCGCCGGCGCGGAGCACGTCCTGCCATGCCTCGGTGGCGGCCGCCCACACCGGGGTGTCCAGGTCGTCCATGCGCACGGCCCGGGCGTTGGCGTCGGCGTGCTGCTTCATGACGCGCAGGTGCGGCTGCTCGTTGCGGGCATAGCCGTCGTACGGGCCGACGACCGCGGCCAGTTCGGCGGAGCGCTTGTACGCCGTGCCGGTCATCAGGGAGGTGATGGCACCGGCCAGGGCCCGGCCGCCGTCGGAGTCGTACGCGTGGCCGGTCGCCATCAGCAGGGCGCCGAGGTTGGCGTAGCCGATGCCGAGCTGGCGGAAGGCGCGGGTGTTCTCGCCGATCTTCTGCGTCGGGAAGTCCGCGAAGCAGATCGAGATGTCCATCGCGGTGATGACCAGCTCGACGACCTTGGCGAAGCGCTCGACGTCGAAGGACTGGTTGCCCTTGCCGTCGTCCTTCAGGAACTTCATCAGGTTCAGCGAGGCGAGGTTGCAGGACGTGTTGTCCAGGTGCATGTACTCGCTGCAGGGGTTCGAGCCGTTGATGCGGCCGGACTCCGGGCACGTGTGCCAGTGGTTGATGGTGTCGTCGTACTGGATGCCGGGGTCGGCGCAGGCCCAGGCGGCCTCGGCCATCTTGCGGAAGAGCGCCTTGGCGTCGACCTCCTCGATGACGTCACCGGTCATGCGGGCGCGCAGGCCGAAGTTCCCGCCGTTCTCGACCGCCTTCATGAAGGTGTCGTTGACGCGGACCGAGTTGTTGGCGTTCTGGTACTGGACGGAGGTGATGTCGTCGCCGCCCAGGTCCATGTCGAAGCCCGCGTCGCGCAGGGCGCGGATCTTCTCCTCCTCCTTGACCTTGGTCTCGATGAAGTCCTCGACGTCCGGGTGGTCGACGTCCAGGATGACCATCTTGGCGGCGCGGCGGGTGGCGCCGCCCGACTTGATCGTTCCGGCCGAGGCGTCGGCGCCGCGCATGAAGGAGACGGGGCCGGAGGCGTTGCCGCCGGAGGAGAGCAGTTCCTTGGAGGAGCGGATGCGGGAGAGGTTCAGGCCGGCTCCGGAGCCGCCCTTGAAGATCATGCCCTCTTCCTTGTACCAGTCGAGGATCGACTCCATGGAGTCGTCGACGGAAAGGATGAAGCAGGCGGAGACCTGCTGGGGCTGCGGGGTGCCGACGTTGAACCAGACGGGGCTGTTGAAGCTGAAGACCTGGTGCAGGAGGGCGTACGCCAGTTCGTGCTCGAAGATCTCCGCGTCGGCGGGGGAGGTGAAGTACTTGTAGTCCTCGCCGGCCTTCCGGTACGTCTTCACGATGCGGTCGATCAGCTGCTTGAGGCTGGTCTCGCGCTGCGGGGTGCCGACGGCACCCCGGAAGTACTTGCTGGTGACGATGTTGACCGCGTTCACCGACCAGAACTCGGGGAACTCGACGCCACGCTGCTCGAAGTTGACCGAGCCGTCGCGCCAGTTGGTCATGACGACGTCACGGCGCGCCCACTCGACCTCGTCGTACGGGTGCACGCCGGGGGTCGTGTGGATGCGCTCGATGCGCAGCCCCTTGGCCTTGGTGCCCTTCGCTCGGGAACCTCGTGCCGGACCGCTCGCCGTCTCTGTCATGCCGCCTCCCTGTATCGGGCGAAAACGCCCTGAAGTGCCCTTTTCTTCCCGTGGCACGGTGTTGTGTGTCCGCTCGCCACGCGCGTCGTGCGGGAGCGCGCGTGACGGGTCTGTGGTGCGCCGCCGACGAGGCCGGCCCGGGCCGGCCGTCCCGTCAGTCGGCAGCGGTGGCGGGAACGGGGACGTCGGCCGTCCCTCCGGACCCGCGATCGGCTTCCCGGCGCTCCGCGGCGGCGTTCTCGTGCTCGCCGCCGCCCGCGGCCGGACGCTCCCCCTGGTGTTCCCTGAGTTCCGCGATGGCGGCCTCGAAGTCCTCCAGCGAGTCGAACGCCCGGTACACGGACGCGAACCGCAGGTAGGCGACGAGGTCGAGTTCCTGAAGGGGGCCGAGTATGGCCAGCCCCACGTCGTGGGTGGTCAGCTCGGCGCTCCCGGTGGCCCGCACCGCCTCCTCGACCCGCTGGCCGAGCTGGGCGAGTGCGTCCTCGGTGACGGGCCGCCCCTGGCACGCCTTGCGCACACCATTGATGATCTTGGTGCGGCTGAACGGTTCGGTGACCCCGGACCGCTTGACGACCATCAGCGAGCACGTCTCCACGGTCGTGAAACGACGGGAGCAGTCGGGGCACTGACGGCGCCTGCGGATGGACGTGCCGTCGTCGGTCGTACGACTGTCGACGACGCGGCTGTCGGGATGCCTGCAGAAGGGGCAGTGCATGGCTCCAACCCTCCTTTTCAGCACGACTCATTGACCTCGTGGGCCACACGGGCCCCTCGAAGCAGCCCCAAGCATAGGCGATCGCCGGGACCGCGAAAGTCAGGGGGACCACAACTTCTGGGCCGCTACCGCCATCCAACCACTACATCTAGCGATTGGCCCGTACATTCGCCGACGACACGCCCACGTCGGGCGGATTGGCACGTGCCGCGCGGACACACCCGATCGGGTCAAGCGCGGATCCGATGGACACCACATGAGGACGAGGGCCGGTACCCGGCCGGCGGGGCGTCGGATGGCAGACTGGTCGCCGGACACGGCGGCCCACAAGGCCATCACCCCGGCGGTGCAGAGTACAGCAACGAGCACCTTCGCCCGCCGACGGCGACGCACGCCAATACACCTGGACACACGATCGCGTCAGATAATTCGCGAATTTTCACTCGAACGTGTGTTTGGCGCAACCTTTCGAAAGCAACTACCGTTGTGCTGCACGGGAGACCATCGAGAGGGGCCGACGTGACCACCACCGCAGACAGTGCCACCATCACTGCCCAGGACCGCTCCCAGGGCCGACTCGAGCCGGTGCATGCCATGAACGAAGCCACGAACCCCGCGGGGCCCAAGAGGTCGCTGCCCGGCCGACCTCCAGGCATCCGGGCGGACAGTTCCGGGCTGACCGACCGGCAGCGCCGGGTGATCGAGGTCATCCGGGACTCTGTGCAGCGGCGCGGCTACCCACCGTCCATGCGGGAGATCGGCCAGGCCGTGGGCCTCTCCAGCACGTCCTCCGTGGCGCACCAGCTGATGGCCCTGGAGCGCAAGGGCTTCCTGCGCCGCGACCCGCACCGGCCCCGTGCGTACGAGGTGCGGGGCTCGGACCAGTCCTCCTCCGTGCAGCCCACCGACACCGCGGGCAAGCCCGCCGCGTCGTACGTCCCGCTCGTCGGCCGCATCGCGGCCGGTGGCCCCATCCTCGCCGAGGAGTCGGTCGAGGACGTCTTCCCGCTCCCCCGGCAGCTCGTCGGCGACGGTGAGCTCTTCGTCCTGAAGGTCGTCGGCGACTCCATGATCGAGGCCGCGATCTGCGACGGCGACTGGGTCACGGTCCGCCGCCAGCCCGTCGCCGAGAACGGGGACATCGTCGCCGCCATGCTCGACGGCGAGGCCACGGTCAAGCGCTTCAAGCGCGAGGACGGCCACGTCTGGTTGCTGCCGCACAACTCCGCGTACCAGCCGATCCCCGGCGACGAGGCAACGATCCTCGGCAAGGTGGTGGCGGTGCTGCGACGGGTGTGACCCGCCGCGGCGGGCGGGGCCGTGCGACGCCCGCCCCTGATCCGGGCCCCGGGACCCCTGCGCCGGTTCCGGGGCCCCATGCTGTCCAGGGGTCGTCGTGGTGCGACGGCCGGCTGCCCGGGAGAACCCGGGAGCCGGTCGTCAGGCTTCGTCGGCCTCGGCGGCCTTGGCCGCCGCATCGATCGCGGACAGCGACCTCCGCACCTGGTTGCGGTCCGTGGTGTACCAGAAGTCGGGCAGTGACGCCTTCAGATAGCTGCCGTACCGGGCCGTCGCAAGCCGCTGGTCCAGTACGGCGACCACACCCCGGTCCTCCGACGCCCGGACCAGGCGGCCGGCGCCCTGCGCCATCAGAAGCGCGGCGTGCGTCGCGGCGACGGCCATGAAGCCGTTGCCCCCGGCGTCCTCGACGGCCTTCTGGCGAGCGCTCATCAGCGGGTCGTCGGGGCGCGGGAAGGGGATCTTGTCCATGACGACCAGCTGGCAGCTGGGGCCGGGCACGTCGACGCCCTGCCAGAGGGAGAGCGTGCCGAACAGGCAGGTCCTCGGGTCGGCGGCGAAGTTCTTGATCAGCTCCCCCAGCGTCTCCTCGCCCTGCAGGAGGATCGAGAACTCGGGGATGCGGGTGCGCAGTTCCTCGGCGGCGAGCTGGGCGGCCCGCATCGACGAGAAGAGGCCCAGCGTGCGACCGCCGGCCGCCTGGATCAGCTCCGTCAGCTCGTCCAGCATGTCCGCGCGGTCGCCGTCACGCGCGGGGCGCGACAGATGCTTCGCCACGTACAGGATCCCTTGCTTGGGATAGTCGAACGGCGAGCCGACGTCGACGCCCTTCCACTGCGGGACGTCCTCGCCCTCCGTGCCCTCGGGGGCGAGGCCGAGGGACGCGCCGACGCCGTTGAAGTCGCCGCCCAGTTTCAGCGTGGCCGAGGTGAGGACCACCGAGCGGTCCGTGAAGAGCTTCTCCCTGAGGAGCCCCGACACCGACATCGGGGCGACGCGCAGGGACGCGCCGAAGCGGTCGTGCCGCTCGTACCAGACGACGTCCCACTCGGAGCCGTCGGTGATGCGCTCCGCCACGTCGTGGACGCTCTCCACCGAGGCCAGCGCCTGCTTGCGGACGGCGTCCTCGTCCTGGACCGTCTTGTCGCGGGTGGTGCCGAGCGCTGAGATCACCGTGCGGGCGGCGTCACGCAACGCCATGAGGGCGTACGCCAGGTCCTCCGGGATCTCCTCCAGGCGGCCGGGCAGGGCCAGCTCCATCAGCCGCTCGAAGCCCTCGGCCGCCGTCTGGAGCTGGTCGGCGGCCTTCTCGTTGACGAGTTTCGCCGCGCGGCGCACCGCCCGGTTGACCTGGCCGGGGGTGAGCTCCCCGGTGGCCACGCCGGTGACCCGGGAGACCAGCTCATGGGCCTCGTCGACGATCAGCACCTCGTGCTGCGGGAGGACCGGCGCACCCTCGATGGCGTCGATCGCGAGCAGCGCGTGGTTAGTGACGACGACCTCGGCGAGCTTGGCCCGCTCGCGGGCCGTCTCGGCGAAGCACTCGGCGCCGTACGCGCACTTCGAGGCGCCCAGGCACTCCCGGGACGACACCGACACCTGGGCCCAGGCGCGGTCGGAGACGCCGGGTGTGAGGTCGTCCCGGTCGCCGGTCTCCGTGTCCTGGGACCAGTCGCGCAGCCGCAGCAGGTCCTGGCCCAGCTTGCTGGTGGGCGCGGCGGCCTCGAACTGGTCGAAGAGCCCGTCCTCCTCGTCCTGCGGCACGCCTTCGTGCAGGCGGTGCAGGCACAGGTAGTTCGAGCGGCCCTTCAGCATCGCGAACTCCGGTCGGCGGCGCAGCAGCGGGTGCAGTGCCTCGACCGTGCGCGGCAGGTCCCGCTCCACGAGCTGGCGCTGCAGCGCCAGGGTGGCGGTCGCCACGACGACGGGCTGGCCGTGCGCGAGCGCGGGGACCAGATAGCCCAGCGACTTTCCGGTGCCGGTGCCGGCCTGGACGAGCAGATGGGAACCGTCGTCGATGGCCTCCGCGACGGCTTGGGCCATGGACACCTGGCCGGGGCGCTCCGCGCCGCCGACGGCTGCGACGGCGGCATGCAGGAGTTCGGGGAGTGAGGGCTTCGTCATAGCGCGACCACCCTACGGCTCGTCAGTGACAACGGGGGATCGAACCGGTCACGCCCGACGCGCTCACGGGGTGGTGCGGGAGCGGGCACGGTCGCGTGCGCCGGGGAGGCCGAGCGGGACCGGCGGCGCGGGGCGGCACGAACGGGCGAATGGGTGACGGTGACTCCTCGGCCGGGAACCGGCGCGCCGGCCGGTTTCGTTACGGAGAGTGATGGATCTACAGCAGATGGCGCAGGCTCCGGTCCCGGACCATGAGGGCGGCCCGCTTGCCGGGCAGGTCGACCTCGGCGGAGTACCGGAAGCCGGCGCCCAGGAAGGCGGCGACGGAAGGGGTGTTGCGAAGGTCGGGTTCCGCGACGACACGCGCACAGCAGGGGCGCCGGTCGAGGACGAGGTCGGCGACGGCACGCAGCAGTGTGGCGCCGAGGCCGCGCCCGCGGTCGGTGACACCGCCGATGAGGAGGTGGATCCCGGTGTCGTGGGGACGGGCGGGATAGTGGCGGGCCAGCGGGTCGAGGTCGGCGCGGTAGATCTCCCAGTAGCTCATGGGGGTGCCGTCCAGCAGGCCGAGGCAGGGGACGCTGCGTCCGTCACCGGTGAGTTGGGCCCGCAGGTGCCGCTCGGTCACCGACGCGTCTCCCGCCAGGTCCCAGAAGGCCGCGACGGCCGGGTCGTTCATCCAGCGGGTGATCAGAGGGAGATCACGGTCCGGGTGCACGGGGACGAGGTGGAGGCCGCCCGCGGGGGTGGGGGTGGTGCCCCAGTCTGCGACGTGGTCGAGGAGGCCGGCGTCCCCGTGGGCGGCCGCTGCGGCCGGTGCGGCGTCGTCCGCCCCGGTCCGGCCCGCTGCGCCGTCCGGGCGGAGCGCCATGAACCGGTCGGGCAGCCGCAGGTCGAGGGTGTCCTCGACGTCGGGGCCACCACCACGGCCGGGGCCGGGGGCGGAGGTGGTGTCGGCGCTCGCATCGGTGGGAGGCACGGCGACGCTCCTCTCGGAAGGGTTCTTCAGGAACGGAAGGGATTGGTGATGCTGACGTAGACGGACTGGGTGTCGACCGGGCCGACGAGTTCGTCGAGGTCGTGCACTCGGGTGAGGAGGTTGGCCTTGCAGCGCAGGACGGGAGAGTCGAGCAGGCGGGCGGGCAGCGGTGTGCGCAGTCGGTCGGGCCCGATGGCGGTGTCGGCGAGGAAGCCCCGGAACGCGGCGAGCAACAGCCGCTCGTCGGCGAGGCCCTGGGAGCCGAACGCGCCGATGAGGCCGAGCACGTTGTTGATGCCGAGGTAGTAGGCGAAGCGCTCGTCGGTGACCTCGTCGGAGACGAACGTGTCGCTGTGCTCCCCGATGCCGGGCAGCCGGGCGTCGAGTTCGGCGCGGCGGGACTCACGGAAGTAGTACCCCTGGTTGTCCCGGTAGCGGCCGCCCACGGGCCAGCCCTCGCGGTCCAGCAGGACCACGGTGTTCTGCTGGTGTGCCTCCAGGGCGACACCGGCCTCGCCGTCCAGCCAGAGCACCGGGCGCACCACCCGTTCGAGAAAGCGCAGGAACCACTCGGTGGCGACGGCGCCGCACGAGTGGCCGGTGTGCCGGGCGAGACGGGTGATGATCTCGGCGAGCCGGGAGCGCAGCACGGGCCGCCCTTCCCCGGCCGCCGGCGCGCAGGGCCGGAGCGAGACGAGCCCGGCGACGCAGCAGGCGTCGTCGGACGGCGCGAACGGGTTGTGGCGGATCACGACATCCAGCCCGGGTACGGGCCTGCCGTCCCGGTCGTCGACGGCGACCCAGGCGGGGTCGCGCACGATGTCGAAGCGGGGGTGAGCGGACTGCCACTGCCGGCCGAGGCCGCTGCGCAGCAGGCGGTGCACCTCGACGCCCCGGTGGAGTTCCTTGCGGAGGTTCTCCCGGCGGGAGTTGGTGATGCGCAGGCCCAGCGACAGCTTGAGCATCACGGGGGCTTCCGGGCGGCGCACGGTGCGGACGGAGGATGTGGGGTACCAGCGCTCGCCGTGCGGGCCGAGGTCCCGCAGCAGTCCGGCGTCCAGCAGGGCCGCGGCCTCGGGGCGGTGCCTGACCTCGCGCGCCTGCCAGGGGTGCAGCGGCAGGGCGGCGAAGCCCCGGGGCAGCGGCAGGCCGGGGCCGACGAGCCGTGCGGTCAGCCGGTCGGCCGCCACGGGCCGGCCCCCTTCCGTCCACGCCGAGTCGGCGGCGAGGACGGAGGGCGCGACCGCCAGCCAGTGCAGCGGGAAGCAACCGCGCACTTCGGGCGAGTAGAGCCGGGTCTCGGAGTCGGAGAGGCCCTCGCGGCTCTTCGCCGTGGGGTGCAGCGGGTGCCCGAGCAGCAGCGTCTGCTCGGCGCTCAGGAAGAGGTCCGTTCCCTCGTCGGCGGGGTGCGCGCGGCGTTCCGCGATGAAGGTGGCGGTGCGCAGCACGGAGTCCGCGACCCGGCCCACCAGGCCGGCGCCGCGCCCCGGGGCGGCATCTGCCGTCGAGCCTCGCGCACCGTCCGTCGCGAGCTGCTGCGGAGGGTGGGTTCCCGTCACCTCGCGCGCCAGCAGGGCGGCCACGGTCACGGCGTCCGCCGGCGGGGCCGACCCCGGTGCGTCGGCCAGGTGCGGCGGGCCGAATCGGTGCCAGCCGGCCGGTGACCAGTGGCGGACCGGTGCGAGAAGGGCCGTGCCGCTGGCGGGGAGCGGGACGCACAGCGTGCCGTCGGCGGGAGCGGGCAGGTCGTTCTCGCGGACCCAGCAGCGCAGCAGATTCTCCACGGTGGCGGCCTCCGCCGCCGCGTACGGGTCCGGGTGGTCCAGGGGGTCGGCGAGGGTGCCGTGGGGCGCGTGCCGGGCTTGCGGCGTGTGCTCCACGTGGGGCGCGTGCTGGGCTTGCGGCGTGTGCTCCTCGTGCGGCGCTCCCCCTTCCGGTGGTGCCGTCGTCTGCCGCGGGAGCGCGACGGTCTCCCGCTGGGGGGCGCGGGACTCGTGGTCGGGGGTGGGGGTGGCGTTCAAGGGTGTTCCTCGGGAGGTCGATCCGGCTCGCCCGGCGTGTTCCGCCGGGTGCGGCGGGGCACCCGGCCGGGGGCTCGGTGGCGTCGTGCTCGCGGGCGGCCGGAGGGCGGGGCGGGGCGGTCTCAGCGGCGGACGGGCCCCCGGGCCGCCGCCGCCACCGCGTCGGCGAGCCGGTCCAGTACCGCGTTCGTCTGCTCGTCACTGATCGTCAGCGGCGGCAGCAGCCGGATCACGCTCGCCTGCCGTCCGCCGAGTTCCACGATCAGGCCGCGCCGCAGGCACTCCCGCTGGACGGCGGCGGCCAGTGCGGGCGCGGCGGGGCAGGACCCGGACCCGTCCCCCGGGGGAACGGCGGTCGAGGGGTCCAGGGGCGCCCGCCCGGGCACGGCCTCCGGGTCCACCAGCTCGACACCGAGCATCAGCCCCCGGCCGCGTACGTCCCCGATGCACGGGAACTCCTCGGCCAGCCTGCGCAGTTGGTCCAGTATGCGAGTGCCGAGCGCGGCCGCGCGCTCGACCAGGCGGTTCTCCCGCACATAGGCGAGGGTCGCGGTGCCGGCGGCCATGGCGAGCTGGTTCCCGCGGAACGTGCCGGCGTGCGCGCCGGGGCTCCAGACGTCGAGATCGTCGCGGTACACCACGACGGCGAGCGGCATGCTGCCACCGATCGCCTTGGAGAGGACCATCACATCGGGCACCACACCGCTGTGCTCGACCGCCCAGAAGCGCCCGGTGCGGCCCACCCCGGTCTGCACCTCGTCCACGACCAACGGGATCGACCGGGTCTCGGTGATGCTCCGCATACGGCGCATCCACGCGTCCGGCGCGGGATGGACCCCGCCCTCCCCCTGGACGGGTTCGAGGATCATGCCGGCGGGCCGGGGGACACCGGACCTGTCGTCGTCGAGGAGGGACTCGGTCCAGCGGGCCGCGAGTTCGGCGCCGCGGTCGCCCCCGACGCCGAACGGGCAGCGGTAGTCCTGCGGATACGGCAGGCGGGTCACGCGGACGTCGGTCGCGCCTCCGGACACCTCGAGCGCACCCGCGGTCATCCCGTGGTAGGCGCCGGTGAAGGCGAGGAGCCCGGTCCGGCCGGTCGCCGCCCGTACCAGCTTGAGCGCCGCCTCGACGGCGTCCGTGCCGGCCGGCCCGCAGAACTGCACGCGTGCGCGGTCGGCGAGGCCGGGCGGGAGGGTGCGGAACAGTTCGGTGGTGAAGGCGTCCTTGACCGGCGTGGCCAGGTCCAGGACGTGCAGCGGCGCACCGGAGTCGAGGACCTTCCGGATCGCTTCCAGGACGACCGGGTGGTTGTGGCCGAGGGCCAGGGCGCCCGCGCCGGAGAGGCAGTCGAGATAGCGGCGCCCGTCCGCGCCCTCCACGGTGAGCCCGCGGGCCCGCACCGGCACGATCGGCAGGGCGCGCGCATAGGTGCGCGCGGCGGACTCGCGCGCCGACTGCCGCCGCAGAATGCCCTCGTGCGGGTCAGGCCCTCCCGCGGTTCCGCCCGCCGCCCCACCGGCCGAGCGCTCCCCCTCCGCTCCCCCGCGCCCTTCCGGCTCGCCGTCCAGCGGCACCACCGCAGTCTCCGTCACGGCCACGACGTCCGTTCCTCCCGCTGTCCAGAGGCTATGGGCGAGGGCCTGAGCACCGACGGCAGGTCGCCCGTACGTACCAACGACGCGGACGCCCCGGGGAAGCGGGTGAAGGCGAGATCACCGCCCGCCGGTCCGGGACGGGGGCGGGACCGGAGACGGGGACCGTGGACGGGGAAGACGTCGCCGCCCCGGCAGAGGTGCACCGGTGGTCAGTGCCGTGACGGAACCGTTGCCGTTCCGTCGGAACTCCCCCACAGCGACCGCATAGTGTGTGGTGCCGTTCGGTGGAAGCGGTGATCACACACACGTCTCGACGGCCGTGCACCGCCGCCTCCACACAGGTCCGTCCCAGGGGGAGTTCACACCATGCGACCCATACGCCCGCTCTTCGCCGCCGCCCGAGGAAGAGGCGCGCGCCGCGCGATCTCCCCCGTTCCGGCGGCACTCGGCCTCGCCGCGGCGCTGGCACTGACCGCGACGGCGTGCGGCCCGGGCGGGGACACCAAGGCGAGCGACCGGACGAGCGCGTCGGCGCCCTCGGCCGGCGACGACAAGATCAAGATCCCGGACGACATCCGCCGGAAGCTCAAGGAGCACGGGATCGACATCGACAAGTGGAAGAACGGCGCCTGGAAGAACTGGAACAAGGACGACTGGCTGCGCGAGGCCGACGAATTCGTCAATCCCATCATCAAGGGTCTGTGGGACCCGGGCCGGATGCGCGACGCCAATGACCCCGACAAGGGGGTCGACGACAACGACCTCTCGGGCGACCAGGGCGTCACGGACCCGACTCCGGCGCCGGTGAAGGCACAGGCGGTGCCGGCCGCGTACCACGACAGCGCGCCCACGGCCGGCAAGGTGTTCTTCGACGCTCCCGGCGGCACCATGGTCTGTTCGGCGACCGTGGTCGAGGACCCGGCCCACCCCGGCAAGTCCAACCTGGTGTGGACCGCGGGCCACTGCGTGCACGCGGGCAAGGAGGGCGGCTGGTACCGCAACATCGCGTTCGTGCCGGCGTACAACAACGCCGGGAAGACGGCGGCCGAGCTGCAGAACGCGACGAAGCAGCAGCTCGCACCGTACGGCGTCTGGTGGGGCGACTGGGCGCAGACCTCGGACCAGTGGATCGAGCAGGGCGGGGAGACGGGCGGCCAGGGCGCGTCCTACGACTTCGCCGTCATCCATGTGACTCCGGAGAAGGGCAACGGCGGCAAGTCCCTGGAGGAGACCGTCGGTTCGGCCCTTCCCGTCGGCTTCGACGCGCCCGCCGTGCCCAAGGTCGACAGCATGAAGGCGATCGGCTACCCGGCTGCGGCCCCGTACGACGGCCAGCAGCTGTACCAGTGCCAGGACAAGCCGGGCCGGCTCTCGCTCGCGAAGACGGACCCGACGATGTACCGCATCGGCTGCACCATGACGGGCGGTTCCTCCGGCGGCGGCTGGGTGGAGACGGGCTCGGACGGCAAGCCGACGCTGGTCTCCAACACCTCGATCGGCCCGGTGACGTCGGGCTGGCTGGCCGGCCCGCGGCTGGGAGCGGTGGCCAAGGGCGTCTACCAGTCGGTCAGCAAGAAGTTCGCGACGCAGTGACGCGTCGCGCCTGACGGACGGGGACGTCCGGCGGCGCGGCGGCTCACGGGAATCTTCACCGCCTCCCCGCCGTTCGTCCCCCTTCGCACGGGCATAGTGGGGTCTCGCCTGCGGGCGGGCCCCGCATCCGGCGTCCGCCGCCGGCACCTGACAGGACATCACCACGTTTTCACGGGGGTCACAGCAGCATGCGTTCCCAATCCACGCCCTTCGCGCTCCGGCGCGCGAGGCGGACCGTTCTCGCCGCCACCGTCGCGGCGCTGGCGCTGACCGCCACCGCCTGCAACGGCGACGACACGGCCGCGGGCGACAAGCCCGGCTCGACCGCCTCGCAGTCGTCGTCGGGCCAGGACAAGCTCCATGTTCCCGGCGACATAGCCGACAAGCTCAAGAAGCACGGGATCGACGTCGACCAGTGGGCGAACGGCGGCTGGAAGGACTGGGACAAGGACAAGTGGCTCAGCGCCGCCAAGGACTTCGTCAACCCGGTCATCAAGGGGCTGTGGAAGCCCGAGCGGATGAAGTCCGCCAAGGACCCGGACAAGACGATCTCGGCGAAGGACGCGTCGGCCGACCAGGGTGTGAGTGACCCGGATCCGGCGCCGGTGCAGGCCGCGGCCGAGAAGACCCCGTACCACGACCACGCGGCCCCGGTGGGCAAGGTCTTCTTCGACTCCCCCGAGGGCTCGATGGTCTGCTCGGGCACGGTCGTCAAGGACGTGAACCATCCCGGCAGGTCGAACCTCGTGTGGACCGCGGGCCACTGCGTGCACGCGGGCGGCGGCGGAGGCTGGTACCGCAACATCGCGTTCGTGCCCGCCTACAACGACCAGGGCAGGCCCGCCTCCGAGCTGACCGACGCCGCCGCGTCCGAGATCGCGCCGTACGGCCAGTGGTGGGCGGACTGGGCCTCCACCACCAACGAGTGGATCCAGGGCGGTTCGGAGTCCGGCGGCGCCGGCGCCCCGTACGACTACTCGATCCTGCATGTGAAGCCCGAGTCCGGCACCAAGTCCCTGGAGGAGACGGTCGGCGCCGCCCTCGACGTGGACTTCTCCGCCCCGTCCGCGACGGAGGTCGGGAAGATGGGTGCCTGGGGCTATCCGGCGGCTCCGCCCTACGACGGCCAGAAGATGTTCAAGTGCATCGACCGGCCCGGCCGTCTGTCGCTGTCCCCGGGCCTGCCGACGATGTACCGCATCGGCTGCACGATGACCGGCGGCTCCTCCGGCGGCGGCTGGTTCCGGGTGGTCGACGGCAAGACGGAACTCGTCTCGAACACCTCGATCGGCCCGTCCGACAACACCTGGCTCGCGGGACCGCAGCTGGGCCAGGAGGCCGAGGCGCTGTACCAGAACATGAGCCGCCAGTACGGCGGTCAGTGACCCGTCGGCCTCCGGCTCGCACGCCCGGCGCGTCGGCGCGCCGGGCGTCCGTTCCGCCGCCGGCCGACGCACCGGCTGCGCCGTACCCGTGCCACCTCGCCCGGGCGGCCCCGCCGCGGCGGCACGTACGGCGGAAGGGCCCGCTCCCTGTCTCGGGGAGCGGGCCCTTCCGCCGTGGGCCGTGGCCGTGGGCCGCGGCCGTGGGTCAGAACGCGGAGGCCGGCATGTACGGCGCCAGCTCCGCCGCCAGTTCCTCGTGCACCCGTGCCTTGAGCAGGGTGCCCTCCGGGGTGTGCTCCTCGGAGATCACCTCGCCCTCGGAGTGGGTCCGCGCCACCAGCCTGCCGTGCGTGTACGGCACGAGCGCCTCGATCTCGACGGACGGCCTGGGCAGCTCGGCGTCGATGAGCGCCCGCAGTTCCTCGATGCCCCGGCCGGTGCGGGCGGAGACGGCGATGGAGCGCTTCTCGACCCGCAGCAGCCGCTGGAGCGTCAGCGGGTCGGCCGCGTCCGCCTTGTTGATCACGACGATCTCGGGCACGTCGGTGGCGCCGACGTCCCTGATCACTTCGCGCACGGCGGCCAGCTGCTCCTCCGGCGCCGGGTGCGAGCCGTCCACGACGTGCAGGATGAGGTCGGCGTCGCCGACCTCCTCCATCGTGGAGCGGAACGCCTCGACCAGGTGGTGCGGCAGGTGCCGGACGAAACCGACCGTGTCGGCCAGCGTGTACAGCCGCCCGCTCGGGGTCTCGGCCCGGCGCACGGTCGGGTCCAGGGTCGCGAACAGCGCGTTCTCGACCAGGACGCCGGCGCCCGTGAGGCGGTTGAGGAGGGAGGACTTACCCGCGTTGGTGTACCCGGCGATGGCGACCGAGGGCACCTTGTGGCGCCTGCGCTCCTGGCGCTTGATCTCGCGGCCGGTCCTCATCTGCGCGATCTCCCGGCGCATGCGCGCCATCTTCTCGCGGATCCGCCGCCGGTCCGTCTCGATCTTGGTCTCACCGGGACCGCGGGTGGCCAGGCCGCCGCTGCCGCCGCCCATCTGCCGGGACAGCGACTGACCCCAGCCTCGCAGCCTCGGCAGCATGTACTGCATCTGCGCGAGCGCGACCTGCGCCTTGCCCTCGCGGGACTTGGCGTGCTGGGCGAAGATGTCGAGGATCAGGGCCGTACGGTCGATGACCTTGACCTTGACGACGTCCTCGAGGTGGATCAGCTGGCCCGGGCTGAGCTCGCCGTCGCAGACGACGGTGTCGGCGCCCGTCTCCAGGACGATGTCCCGCAGCTCGGCGGCCTTGCCGGAGCCGATGTAGGTCGCCGCGTCCGGTTCGTTGCGGCGCTGGATCACGCCGTCGAGCACGAGCGCGCCCGCGGTCTCCGCGAGCGCTGCCAGCTCGGCGAGCGAGTTGTCCGCGTCCCGCGCGGTCCCCGAGGTCCACACCCCGACGAGCACGACGCGCTCCAGGCGCAGCTGCCGGTACTCGACCTCGGTGACGTCCTCGAGCTCGGTGGAGAGCCCCACCACACGGCGCAGGGCCGCGCGGTCGGAGCGGTCGAACTGGTCGCCGTCCCGCTCTCCGTCGATCTCGTGGCTCCAGGCGACGTCCTCTTCCATCAGGGCATCGGCCCGAAGACCTTCGGGGTAGGCGTGCGCAACGCGCTTGGTGTCCTGGGAAGGGGAAGAAGAGGAGGTCATTGGGTCCTTACGTCGATGGGGATCTTGATGGCGGCGACGGAGCGCGGGCCCTTCACGGCCCAGTACTCGTCACCGGTCACAACGCTGGGATACCCCGGGGGATTCCCGGTCACCCGCCCTGGGGGCCGCGCCGCGGACCTGACGATGGTCGCACGGCACGCCCCGTCTCGTCATCCGACTTGTCGCGCCGCTCCGGCGGCCTGGACGGGGCCGCTCCTCCAGTCCGGGTGTCCCGGCATCGGCGGGGTCCGCTCCCCGTGGAGCCAGCCGCGGAGGAACCCGCCCAGATCGCGTCCCGCGACGGCGGACGCGAGGCGTTCGAAGTCCGCCGTGGTCACCGTGCGGTCGCGGTACCGGCTCACCCAGAGCCGTTCCAGTCGCTCGAAGGCGGGACGTCCGATCTCCTGGCGCAGCGCGTACAGCGCGAGCGCGGCACCGTCGTAGACGCTCGCACGGAAGATGCCGATCTTCTGGCCGCGCCGCGGCGCCCTGGGGGCGGCCGGCGGGCCCCCGTCGGCGCGCCACTGGTCCGAGAGGCTGTATGCCGCCTTCATCCGCGCCTCCAGGGACCTGCCGGCGGTCTCCTCCGCGTACAGGGCCTCGTACCAGGTGGCGTGTCCCTCGTTCAGCCACAGGTCGGACCACGTGCGGGGGGTGACGCTGTCCCCGAGCCACTGGTGGGACAGCTCGTGCACCATGACCGACTCGACGTACCACGGCGGGTACGCGGGCTCCGTGAACAGCCCCTTCTCGAAGAGGGAGAGCGTCTGCGTCTCGAGTTCGAAGCCGGTCTGCGCCGACGCGATCAGCAGTCCGTAGGTCTCGAAGGGATACGGTCCGAGCTTCTTCTCCAGCCAGGCGATCTGCGCGGGGGTCTTCTCCAGCCACGGCCGCAGAACCGTCTGGTCCGCGGCGGGCACGACGTCGCGGAGGGCCAGCCCGTGGGGTCCTGAGCGGTGCAGCACGGTGGTGCGGCCGAGGGAGACCTGGGTGAGCTCGGTGGCCATGGGGTGTGCGGTGCGGTAGGTCCACGTGGTGGTCCGGCCGGTCCGTACGCTGCCCGCCGGCAGGCCGTTGGCGACGGCCGTGTAGCCGTCCGGCGCGGTCACGTGGATGGTGAACATCGCCTTGTCGGACGGGTGGTCGTTGCACGGGAAGACGAGATGGGCGGCGTCGGCCTGGTTGGCCATCGCGAGCCCGTCGTCGGTCCGCACCCAGCCGCCGTCACGGCCGTCCGGGGACGCGGGATCGCTGGTGTGCCGCACCGTGATCCGCAGGGTGCTCCTCTTGGGGACCGGGGTGACCGGGGTGATCACCAGGTCCTCGCCCGCGGTGGCGAAGTCCGCGGGCGCCCCGTTGACGGCGACGGACTGCACCGTGCCGTGCGCGAAGTCCAGGTTGACGCGCTCCAGCCGCTCGGTGGTGCGCGCACGGATCGTGGTGACCGCGGTGAGCGGCTCACTGTTGTCACCCGGATAGGTGAAGGACAGGTCGTACGAGCGGACGTCGTACCCGGGGTTGCCGAGCGCCGGGTAGAGCCGGTCGCCGACGCCCAGGGGCACGGCGGGCGCCGGGGCGCCGGCGGCCACGAGGCAGCCGGAGACGGCGGAGGCGAGCACGGCGGCCCGGGCGCGCCGGGAACGCGGGACGACGCAGGCACGCCAGGCACGCGGGACGACGGGGACGGAGGTACGGCGGGCACGCGGGATGACGGAGCGGAGGCTGTGCGGCATGGACCACGGCTACCAGCGCGTCCGGGCCGCGCGGTGACGGCGCGCGCCGGTCCCACCCGAACGGGGTCGCCGCCGCACGGCCGTAAGCGGGTGATTGCCGGGTACTCGGCGCGGGGTGCCGGATCTGCACGGCAGAACCGGCCGTCCGCAGTCGGTCAGTGACAAGGAGGCGCAGAGATGAGCACCGTCAAGGAATCGGTCGAGGTCGAGGTCCCGGTCCGCACCGCGTACAACCAGTGGACGCAGTTCGAGGAGTTCCCGAACTTCATGGAGGGCGTCGAGGAGGTCAGGCAGCTCGACGACCGGCACAACCACTGGACCACCAAGCTGGGCGGTGTACGCCGGGAGTTCGACACCGAGATCGTCGACCAGCTCCCCGATGAGCGGATCACCTGGCGCACCACCAGCGGCGACACCCGGCAGAAGGGCATGGTCCGCTTCCAGCGGGTGGACGACCGGCACACCAGGGTCGAACTCGTGATGGACGTCGAGCCGAGCGGGGTGATGGAGAAGACCGCGGACATGCTGGGGATGGTCGACCGGCGCATCAAGGGGGACATGCGGCGCTTCAAGGAGTTCATCGAGCACCGCGGGGGCGAGTCCGGGTCCTGGCGCGGCCGCATCACGCCTGGCTGAGCCGGGCCGTGTCGGGCCGTGTCGGGCCGGGCCGGGTCGGGCCGGGCCGGGTCGGGCCGGGTCGGGGCGGGTCGGGGCGGGTCGGGCCGGGTCGGGGGGACGGGCGCCGTGGGCCGCGGTCCCGCCCCTCGTCCTCCCCGGGCAGGCGTCCCGGCCCGTCCGTGACGGGCGGGCCGGGGCCTTGGGCGTGTCCGGGCGGGCGCGGGGTGTCCGACGGGAGCCGACCCGGGGCAGGCGGGAGCCGACCCGGTGTGTTCGCGGCAGGAGCCGACCTGAGCGGTGGGCCCGAGCGGGGGGCCGAGCGGTCAGGGCAGCGGTCGGCCGCGGCGGCCCCGCGCGTTCCAGCCCGCGTTCAGCCGGAGCCGTTGCCCGCCGCGCCGGTCGCGGCCGGTTCGCGGATGTGCAGGTGGTACACGTTGAACGCCCGCCGGATGACCGGCTGGGCCACGTTGCGCACCCTGACGCCGCCGCTCGTCATGCCGTGCTCCGTGCCGGCGTGGGCGTGCCCGTGGACGGCGAGGTCGGCACCGGAGGTGTCGATGGCCTCCGCCAGCAGGTAGCTGCCGAGGAAGGGGTAGATCTCCAGCGGCTCGCCGGCCAGCGTCTCCGGCACCGGTGAGAAGTGGGTCAGGGCGATGCGCACGTCGCAGCCGTTGCGCGCCAGCTCGTCCAGGGACGTCCGCAGGCCGTCCGCGCAGCGCCGGGAGCAGCGGACGAACTCCTTCATGAGCGGTTCGCCGAACTCGCCCGCGCTGCGGCCCACGAAGCCGCCTCCGAACCCCTTCGTGCCGGCGACGCCGATGCGCGCGCCGTTGCCCTCCACGACCGTCGCCTGCCCTTCGAGCACGCGGACACCGGCGTCCTCGAGGACCGCCGTGACCTCCTCGGGGCACTCGGCGTGATGATCGTGGTTGCCCAGGACCGCGACGACCGGCACGCCCAGCCCCTGGACCTCCTTGGCCACCACACGGGCCTCCCCGGGCGTGCCGTGCCGGGTGAGGTCGCCGGCCAGGAGCAGGATGTCCGCGCACTCCGGCAGCGTCTCGAACGCCGGCCGGAGCAGACCCTGGTTGTCGGGTCCCATGTGGATGTCCCCGACGGCCGCGACCCGGATCATGTCACCTCCTCCGCGTGGTCGGGGGACGAGGTCTCCGCGACCACGAGGTCGCTGTGGACGGCGAGCCCGCTCAGCTCCTCGTGGACGATGCGCAGCACGTCCTCCCGGCACTGCGCGGAGGGCACGGTGCCGGTCAGCATCACCGCGTCGCCGCGTGCCTCGATGCGGACGCCCAGCTCGGCGAGGTCGCCGACGGCCAGCCGGTCCTGGAGATGGGCGATGCGGTAGTCGGTGTGCCAGGCGGCCGGAGCACCGCCCGGATGCTCCGCGCCGTGCTCGCTCATGGCTGCTCCTGCTGCGCGGGGCACGGCTGCCGCGGGGGGATGACGTTCAGGCGCTCCAGGAGGAACAGGAAGGCGGCGGGCATCGGCGCCTCCCCGGTGGCGCGTCGCACCCGCTCCCAGTCGATCTTCTCGCGCAGGGAACGCGCGATGGGCAGGACCGCGCCGAAGTCGCAGTAGTGCTCCGAGAAGGCCGCGAGCAGGCTCTCCATGAGGTCGGTCGGCACCAGGACCGGCATGCGCACCGAGTCGACCGGCAGTTCCACCGCCCGCTCCAGCATGGCCGTGGTCACGGGCCGGTGCGCGAGGGTGAAGATGATGTCGATGTCCTGGCCGAAGCACTTGGCCTTCAGCAGCCAGTCCTCCGGCGGCGTGTGCACCTCCAGTCCGGCCTCCCGCAGCGTGGCCGCGACCGCTTCCACGTCGTCGGGTCTGACGCAGAAGTCCGCGTCGTGCTGGAGGTTCTCGCTTCCGCCGTGGGCGTAGACGGCGACACTGCCGGCCAGCGCGAAGGCGTGCCCCTTCCGCTTCAGGAGGGTGCCGACCTGTTTCGCCGCCTCCAGGATCGCCTGGTTGCGGTCGCGCGGCAGGTTCTGTTCCTGGTCCCGGACGCCGCGTGGTGAGGGATGCTCCAGGTGGTTCTTGGCCACCCGCAGATCGGGTACGCGCCCACTCGCGCCCACAGCTGCGTCGTCCGCGTTCTGCGTCATTGCCATACCGTCTACCTGCCGAGGTCGGTTCGCCACGCGGCGCAATGAGCGGCGCCCGTACGGGCTGCGAGTACCCGGCGCACCGGCTTCGACACGGCGCACGATGCCGGGCCCGCCTGCCTGCCTCGTGACGGTCGCGAGTTCTTGACGGCGAGGGTGTGGGGCGTCGTCCGCCTCACGGGGTGTCGTCGTCGGCGGCGAGGATGGTCCGGCTGGCTCTGGTCAGACGGGCGCAGCGCCGGGTCATGGCGTCGGGTGACTCGTCGGGGTGGTTGATCCACCAGCGGACCAGGGCGGTGCACAGGCCACGCCATGCGTGTTTGAGGGCGTCGGCGTCGAGCGGGTCGCTGGTTCCGGCGGTGTGCAGGAGGTCGGCGCTGCCGGTCGCGGCCAGGTCGTCGATGGCATTGCGGTAGTAGGCCGCGCGGTGGCCGGCTTCGCTGTCGGGCGGAAGCGTGGGGTCGTAGAGGACGAACCATGCCTCGCGCCGGCCGTCGAGGGCGGTGAACAGGGCGTGCAGCACGCGCAGGGGTGTGGGCGGTGCGCCGGTGGCGTGGTCGGCCATGGCGGTGCGGATGGCGGCCAGCAGCCGGTCGCCCACGGGCTCGAGGCAGGCGAGGTAGAGCTCCTGCTTGCTGCCGAAGTAGTGGTGCAGGAGCGGTTTGGTGACGCCGACGCGGGTGGCGATGGCGGCCACGGTGGTGGCCTCGTAGCCGTGGCGGCCGAACTCCCGGGTGGCCGCGGCCAGGACCTGTTGTTCGCGTGCGGCCCTCGGTACGCCCTTGGTGCCGGCCTTGGAACGGGGCGTTGTCATGGACTCGATATTACCCTAGAGTAATTTACCGTCGGGTAAATTCCTTGGACCCCGCTGGAGCGCACCCATGCCTGCCGCCGCGACCGACCCCCGTACCTCCCGCACCCGCTCCTGGTGGGGCTGGGGCTACGCCGACGCCCACCCCGACGACGCCGAATGCGCCGCGCTGGGCGCCCTGCTGCCGGGCACCCTGGCCCGCCCGCTGCCGATACCCCGCATCGCCGACCTGCCCATCGGCCGCCCCGACGCGACGCCCCCGTCCTCCCTGGCGCACCTGGTCACCGCCGACCCGCAGGCGCGCGCCGCCCACGCCATGGGCAAGGCGTACCGCGACGTCATGCGGGCCCTGCGTGGCCGGCCCGGCCGGATCCCCGACCTCGTCGCCCACCCGACCGGCGACCAGGACGTGGCCGACCTGCTGGACTGGGCCGGCGAGCACGGCGTGGCCGTCATCCCCTTCGGCGGCGGTTCCTCGGTGGTCGGCGGCGTGGAGTACCGCGGCGACACCCACCCCGCAGTACTCTCGCTCGACCTGACCGCGATGGACCGCGTCCTGGAGATCGACGCCACCAGCCGCTCGGCCCGCATCCAGGCCGGAGCCCTCGGCCCCGTGCTGGAAGACCAGTTGCGGCCCCACGGCCTGACCCTGCGGCACTTCCCGCAGAGCTTCGAGTTCTCCACCCTCGGCGGCTGGCTCGCCACCCGGGCCGGCGGCCACTACGCCACCGTCCACACCCACATCGACGACTTCGTCCAGTCGCTGCGCGTGATCACGCCCGCCGGCGCCAACGACTCCTGGCGGCTGCCCGCGTCCGGCGCCGGACCGTCACCCGACCGGCTCTTCCTCGGCTCCGAGGGCACGCTCGGCGTCATCACCGAGGCGTGGATGCGCGTGCAGGAACGCCCCCGCCACAAAGCCTCCGCGTCCGTGACCTTCGCCGACTTCCACCGCGCGCTGGACGCCGTACGGGCCATCGCCCAGTCCGACCTCGCCCCGGCCAACTGCCGCCTGCTCGACCCCGGCGAGGCGCTGCTGTCCGGTGCCTCCCACGACGGCTCCACCGTCCTGGTCCTCGGCTTCGAGTCCGCCACCACCCCCGTCGACAACCGCCTCACGGCCGCCGTGGACCTGGCCCGCGCCCACGGCGGCCGCGGCGAGACACCTGCGGCAGACCGCGACGCCCCGGCCGACGCGGCCGTGAGCGCCTGGCGCTCGGCGTTCCTGCGCATGCCCTACCAGCGCGACGGCCTGGCCCGCATGGGCGCCGTCGTCGAAACCTTCGAGACCGCCGCCACCTGGGAGAGGATTCCCGGCCTGATCGACGCCGTGCGCACCGAGGTCGGGGCCGCCGCCGCGAAGGCCACCGGGCACCCGGCCACCATCAACTGCCGCCTCACCCACGTCTACCCCGACGGCGCCGCCCCCTACTTCACCGTGGCCCTCGCCGGCCGGCCCGGCGACGAGGTCGAGGTCTGGGACGACATCAAAGCCGCCGCGACCGACGTCCTGCACCGCCACCGCGCCACCATCACCCACCACCACGCCGTCGGCCGCGACCACCGCCCCGGCTACGACCTCCAGCGCCCGGAACCCTTCGCGCTGGCACTGCGCGCCGCCAAGAACGCCCTGGACCCCCACCACGTCCTCAACCCCGGCGTCCTGCTCGACTGACAGCACAGCGGCGACCGGGCGGGGCGGCGAGAACTGCCGCAACGACCTACGCCGCACGGCCCGCCCTCCGCGCGGACGACGCGAATGTGACTGCCTAGTGCCCCGGCAGGCAACGTTTGCCCGTCAAGGAGCGGCGTCCGGTGCGTGCTCTCGGTGTGCCGGGTGCAAGCCCTCGAACTGGATGTACGTGGGCTTGTGCCCGGTGCGGCGAGAGTGCGTGCCGGGCGTCGCGACGGGGCGAACGTTGCCTGTTGGGGCACTAGTGGGCGGCCGCCGCGGAGTGCTGGGCCCGGCTCACGTCGTAGACGCCGGGCACGTTGCGCATCGCCCGCATCAGGGCCGGGAGGCGCGCGGCGTCCGGGAGTTGGAGCGTGTAGGTGTGCCGCACGCGCTGCTGGCTGGGCGGTTCCACCGTGGCGGAGACGATCGCGACGCCTTCCAGGGCGATGGCCTCGGTGAGGTCCGCGAGGAGGTGGGGGCGCCCGAAGGACTCGGCCACGAGGGTGACCCGGCACTCGGTGGTGTCGCCCCAGCGCACACCGACCTCGGCGCGCCCGGCGCTCTTCATACGCGCCACGCCGGCGCATTCGACACGGTGGACGGTCACCACACCCCCGCGCACCGCAAAGCCGGTGACCTCGTCGGGCGGCACGGGCGTGCAGCAGCCCGCGAGGCGTACGGAGGCGCCGGGCAGGTCCACGACGGCGTTGGCGGCCCGGTCGCCGGGCGCCTCCCCGGTGGGCCGAGCGGGCAGCGCCGGCGGGCGGGCGGCGGGCCCGGGCGTGGCGGCGCCGTCGGCGGGCGCCGCGGCGCCCGGACGCCGGGTGCCCGGCTCCGGCGCACCGCCGGACGGGTCGCCGTGCGCCGGATGCGCCGCCAGCCGGCGCTGGATGGCGATGCGCGCTGCGGGGGTGTGCGCGTGCTCCAGCCACTCCCTGGAGGGTTCCGAGGCCGGATCCTGGCCCATGAGGAGCTCCACGGTGTCGCCGTCCCTCAGGACCGTGCTCAGCGTCGCCAGCCGGCCGTTCACGCGGGCGCCGATGCACGCGTGGGCGTCCTCTCCGTACTGCGCGTAGGCGGCGTCCACGCAGCTCGCACCCTCCGGGAGGCCCAGCGCACCGCCGTCGGGGCGGAACACGGTGATCTCCCGGTCCTGGGCGAGGTCCTCGCGCAGCGTCGACCAGAAGATGTCGGTGTCGGGGGCCGCCTCCTGCCACTCCAGGAGCCGGGAGAGCCAGCCGGGGCGGGTGGGGTCGACGCGCTCGCCGTCGGCCGGGTCCTCGGGCGCGGGAGCGTACGGGTTGCCGAGTGCGATCACGCCGGCCTCGGCGACCTTGTGCATCTGGTGGGTGCGGATGAGGACTTCGGCGACCTCACCGTCCTTGCGCGCGACCGCGGTGTGCAGCGACTGGTACAGGTTGAACTTGGGGACGGCGATGAAGTCCTTGAACTCCGAGACCACCGGCGTCATGCAGGTGTGCAGTTCACCGAGCACCCCGTAGCAGTCGGCGTCCTCGTTCACGAGCACCAGGAGGCGTCCGAAGTCGGCGCCGCGCAGCCGGCCCCGTTTGCGGGAGATCCGGTGGACGGAGACGAAGTGCCGTGGCCTGATGAGGACTTCCGCCTGGATCCCGGACCCGCGCAGGACCGTGCGCACCTGGTCGGCCATGTCGGCGAGCGGGTCGTCGCCGTGCGCCGCGTTCTCGGCGATCAGCTCTCTGGTGTGCTCGTACTCCTCGGGGTGCAGGATCGCGAAGACGAGGTCCTCGAGTTCGGTCTTCAGCGCCTGGACGCCGAGCCGTTCGGCGAGCGGGATGAGCACGTCCCTGGTGACCTTGGCGATGCGTTCCTGCTTCTCGGGGCGCATCACGCCCAGCGTGCGCATGTTGTGCAGCCGGTCGGCGAGTTTGATCGACATCACCCGGACGTCGTTGCCGGTGGCGACGAGCATCTTGCGGAACGTCTCGGGTTCGGCGGCGGCGCCGTAGTCGACCTTCTCCAGTTTGGTGACGCCGTCGACGAGGTAGCGCACCTCCTCGCCGAACTCCTCCCGTACCTGATCGAGCGTCACTTCGGTGTCCTCGACCGTGTCGTGCAGCAGGCTGGCGGTCAACGTCGTGGTCTCCGCGCCGAGTTCGGCGAGGATGAGAGTCACGGCGAGGGGGTGGGTGATGTACGGCTCACCGCTCTTGCGCATCTGCCCGCGGTGCGAGGACTCGGCCAACAGGTAGGCACGTCGCAGGAGTTCGAGGTCGGCGTCGGGGTGGTGGGCGCGGTGGGCCTCGGCGACGTGGCCGATGGCGTCGGGCAGCCGGTCGCGGGTGGCGGATCCGAGCAGCGCGGCACGGCCCAGCCTGCGCAGGTCGATCCGGGGACGGCTCTTCCTGCGGGGCGCCCCGGGCGTCGCGGGGGCGGGGGTGGCAGGGTTGCTGGCCTCCGCACTCATTGGGCACCTCCGGCTGCGTGGACCGGCGGACGGGTGCCCCATGGCATACGCGGCGCAGGGGAAGGCAGCGATCCCCCGTCCGGGCCGGTGCTTGATGCTACCGAGCCCACCACACGCGTCTGACCGGCTCTCGCCGAGCGTGAAACGGATCACCCATTCGAGCGAAGGTCCGAAGGTTTACGGTTTCCAGCCATGGGCACGGGTCAGGGCCGTGGATTCAAGCCTTCTCACGCTTCCTGGGCTGCGGATCGGAGCATCGATGGCGAACTGGGCTCCGATATGAGAGCGGACGGCGGTTCGGCCGACTGCGTTTTCCGGCCACCAGGCGCCGGGGAGTGGGGATGTCGTATGCCACACCGTGCCTCGGCGCGCCGCCCGTTCGCCCCCAAGGGGCCTTTTCGAGGCCCCTGTTCGCGAGCCCGGCGGGTCAGCGGACGGCCGACTCCAGCCACCGGGCGTCGATCTCGCCCTCGGCGACGATCACCGCCGGGCCGGTCATCTCGATCCGGCCGTCCGGGAGCTCGGTGATCACCAGGGTGCCGCCGGGGACATCGACGGTGTACGTCGCCGGTGCGCCCGTCACGGCCGGGTCGGCGCCGTCACGGCGGGCCGCGGCGACGGCCACCGCGCACGCGCCCGTGCCGCACGAGCGGGTCTCGCCGGCGCCGCGCTCGTGGACGCGCATCGCGAGGTGCCGGGGGCCGCGGTCGACGACGAACTCGACGTTCACCCCGTCCGGGTAGGCCGCGGCCGGGGTGAACGGGGGCGGAGCCAGCAGATCGCCCGCGTGCGCCAGGTCGTCGACGAAGGCGACGGCGTGCGGATTGCCCATGTTGACGTTGCGCGCGGGCCAGTTGCGCTCGCCGACCCCGACCGTGACGTCCCCTTCGGGGAGGAGCGCCCTGCCCATGCCGACGGTGATGTCGCCGTTCTTCGCGATGTGCGCTGTCTTCACGCCGCCGCGCGTGGCGATCGCGAGGTCCCCCTCGGCCGCGTACCCGGCACGCTGGAGGTAGCGCGCGAACACGCGTACGCCGTTGCCGCACATCTCCGCGACCGAGCCGTCCGCGTTGCGGTAGTCCATGAACCATTCGGCCTCGCCGGCCATCCCGCGGGCCTCGGGATGCGCGGCGGAGCGCACGACGTGCAGCAGACCGTCGCCGCCGATGCCCGCGCGGCGGTCGCACAGGGCGGCGACGGCGGCCGGGGGGAGGTCGACGGCGTTCTCCGGGTCCGGGACGATCACGAAGTCGTTCTCGGTGCCGTGACCCTTGAGGAAGGCGATCCGCGTGCTCATTCCTCGATCGTACGGGGTCGGCGCGGCACTCCGCCCGAACGGTCCGTCCCGCGGACCAGGGCCGGGACGGCGCGCGGTCCGGCACCCGCCCGGCGCACGACGGAGTGCGCGCTCCGGGCTCGGAGCACATGTACAAAGCCCGCGCCCGGGCCCGAGGGGGCTGGTCCCTCCGCTCTCAGCGCAGCCGGGCGACGCGCCACACGGCCAGCACGACCACCGCGGCGACCACCACGGCGTATCCGGCGACGACGCGCCAGTCCGGGCGCCGCCCGGAGCCTCGCTGCGGCAGGCCCGGCCAGGTGTGGCCGACGCGGCGGGCGGCCATCATGCCCCAGCCGGCCGCGCAGGAGCAGATCAGCAGGCCGAGCATGGCGACCACGGCACCGCCGTCGCCGAACTCGAAGGCCAGCGGGAAGGCGAACATCAGCGAGCCGCCCGCCGCCAGCGCCACGATGGGGGCCAGCTGCCAGATGCGCAGCCGGCGCTGCGGGCGCAGCTCCACCTCGACCTCCGGCCCGCCGGACAGCTCGTCCGCCTCGGGTCCGTCCGCGGTCACACCGCCGGGCGGCTCGTCGTCGGGACCGTCGGAACTGAGCGTGTGGTCCCCGTCCTCCGCGGTGTCGTGCACCGCGCCGTGTGCGGTGTCGCGAGGGCCGGCCTCCATCGCCACGCGCCCTCCCAACTCGGACTCCACTTGGTCGATCGAAGCACGATGATGGCATGCCACCGGATGCCCCGACGGCGGGCGGGGCGTCCCGATGCCATCACGTGATCAGGCTGTAACCGGTCGTTCGACCAACGCCAGTGCGAGACGCGGAAGTTCCGTGCGGTCCGCCGCCGCACCGCTGAGCCAGTGCACTCGCGGGTCGCGCCGGAACCACGAATCCTGACGGCGCGCGAAGCGCTTGGTGGCGCGTACGGTCTCGGCGCGCGCCTCCTCCATCGTGCACTGCCGCGCGAGCGCCCCGAGGACCTGCTGGTACCCGAGCGCACGCGACGCCGTACGCCCCTGACGCAGGCCCTGCGCCTCCAGCGCGCGCACCTCGTCGACGAGCCCCGCCTCCCACATCCGGTCGACCCGGCGGGCGATGCGCTCGTCGAGTTCGGGGCGCGCCACGTCGACGCCGATCTGGAGGGTGTCGTAGACCGAGTCGTGTCCCGGGAGGTTGGCGGTGAAGGGCTTCCCGGTGATCTCGATGACCTCCAGAGCGCGCACGATGCGGCGGCCGTTGCTGGGCAGGATGGCGTGCGCGGCCTCCGGGTCGGCGGCGGCCAGACGGGTGTGCAGCGCTCCGGAGCCGCGCACCGCGAGTTCCTCCTCGAGCCGGGCGCGCACCTCGGGGTCGGTGCCGGGGAACTCCAGGTTGTCGACCGCGCCGCGCACGTACAGCCCCGAACCGCCCACGAGCACGGGCCAGCGGCCCTCGGCGAGCAGCGCGTCGATGCGGGCGCGGGCCAGCCGCTGATACTCGGCGACGGACGCGGTGACCGTCACGTCCCAGATGTCGAGCAGGTGGTGCGGGATCCCGCCGCGCTCCTCGAGCGTCAGCTTGGCGGTGCCGATGTCCATCCCCCGGTAGAGCTGCATGGAATCGGCGTTGACGACCTCACCGCCTAGACGCTGCGCCAGGAACACGCCCAGATCGGACTTTCCGGCCGCGGTCGGCCCGACGACGGCGATGACCCGCGGCGCGGGGGCTGCACTACTCACCGCAACAGTCTCGCAAACCTCTCGGCCCGACCTCGAACGAGTTACGTGACGCCCCGCCCGTGAGGTCGTTGCCAGATGCGAGGTTCCGGCCGCCGGTTCGAGAACGGGTGACTCGGACGACGCAAACGGACACTCCGAACCACGCGGTATTTCGCCCGCACGAGTAACGTATGGAGTTGATATGGGCGTTTTTGCACGGCTTTTCCGGCGGTCGAAGACAACCGAGGAGGCGCAGGAGGCGCGGTCCCCCGAGGCGGAGATGCCGCAGCCGACGGCCACCGCGACGGCGGAGGCCACGGACGCGGCCGCCGCGGGTACGGCGCAGGCCGAGCCCGGGTCGCGGCCCGCGGACGAGGAGACCGCACGGCCCACCGCCGACGAGGGCATCGGGATCCCCAAGCAGCAGTCCGCCAAGGATGTCGCCGACAGCGAGGCCGACGAGAGCGCCCGCACATGACGGCAGTCGCCAGGAAAGGTGCACCCATGGGCCTCATGGACAGGATGAAAGCCAAGCTCTCCCCCGCCAGGGAGAAGGCCGCACACCTCGCGGACCAGCACGGGGGCAAGGTGGAGCGGGGCCTGGACAAGGCCGCGAAGCTGGTCGACGAGAAGACCAAGGGCAAGTACAGCGAGAAGATCCACACGGGCGCCGACAAGGCGAAGCACGCGGTGGAGCGCCTCGGGCACCGGGACACCGGCACGACGGCCGGCGGGGAGACGCCGCCGGGCGGCACCCGGCCGCCCTCGTCCTGACCGCGTTCCGTCCTGACCGCGTTCAGTCCTGACCGCGTTCCGGACGGAAGGACACATCGGCGGACGGCCGCGGGGCACAGGGCCTCCCGGCCGTCGCCGTGGGCGGTGAGGCGGAGTGGGGTGTCCAGGGGCGCACGCCGCCATGCGGTGGGTGCGCCACGATGCGGTGACGGACGGCGCCCGGGTCCGCCACGGGGGCGTGGCGGGTCGGGCAGCCCCGCCTCCGGTCGGCTACGACCAGGCCGCCACCAGGTAGCCGACCCCGTACGGCGCGTCGTCGTACAGGAGCGAACCCGACAGGCCCGCGCCGCCGGCCGCCC
Source organism: Streptomyces sp. NPDC007264 (assembly GCF_042869095.1). Taxonomy (NCBI): domain Bacteria; kingdom Bacillati; phylum Actinomycetota; class Actinomycetes; order Kitasatosporales; family Streptomycetaceae; genus Streptomyces; species Streptomyces sp. NPDC007264. The sequence goes on along the minus strand of NZ_JBIAFD010000021.1, from coordinate 47,779 downwards.
CGGCGAGGACCTGCCAGGGCGCACGGCCGCCGGCCTTCAGCTCGTGGGCCAAGGACGCGTCCAGCGCCTTCAGGGCCGCCACGTCCGCCGCCCCCAGCGCCCGCGCGACCTGGGCGTCGAACCCGGCCGCGCGCTCGTCCAGGTAACCGGGCGCCTTCAGCGTGCGGCACGCGCTGGCGTCCCCCATGACCAGCAGCGCCACCCGTTCGTCCCGCCCGGCAAGGTCCGCTCCCGCCTCGGCGCAGCGCTCCGAAGGCAGGGACTCCGGGACCCCGAGCCCTTCGACGGGCGCATCGGCCCAGCCCGTCCGCTCCAGCAGCCACGCGGCGACGGCCAGCGACGGCGGCAGCTCGTCCCGCGCCGCCGCCGGGCCACCCGGACGCGCGCCCAGCCGTACGCCGCGGTCCACGCCGAAGCCGCGGAACGACCCCGCGGTCCCCTCCGGGTACCGGCGCGGCGCGCTCCCCTCGACGGGACCGACGACGACCAGCCGGTCGGGCCGTGCGGCGGCGAGCACGCCCAGGGCGTCGGCGCAGGCGGCGCGGGCGCCGTCCAGCTCGGGCGCGGCGCCGGCGGCGACCTCGGGAACCAGCAGCGGCGGACAGGGACAGACAGCGGCGGCGACAAGCATGATCCGCAGCGTAATCCCGTCGGGCGGCGGCAGGGTACGCCAGGACGCCCACGTCACTCCTCGATCCTCGATCCTCGATCGTCACGTCCGTGAGGTCGATGAGCGAGTCGATGAGCGTGAGGTGGCGTGTCAGTCGCAGCCGCACGCCCCGGCGGTGGCCGCCGGCAGCGGTTCGGGGGCCCCGATCCCGGGCAGCCCGAGCATGACACCGGCCGGCTTCGCGGCCTCCTCGGCGTTCCGCTTCGCCCAGGCGTCGCCGGCACGCGTCCGGCGCACCTCCAGGACGGGGCCCTCGGCGAGCAGGTGGTGCGGGGCGGCATACGTGACCTCGACCGTGACCACGTCCCCCGGGCGGACCTCCTCGTCCGGCTTGGTGAAGTGCACCAGGCGGTTGTCGGGGGCGCGGCCCGACAGGCGGTGGGTGGCGCCGTCCTTGCGGCCCTCGCCCTCGGCGACCATCAGCTCCAGGGTGCGGCCGACCTGCTTCTTGTTCTCCTCCCAGGAGATCTCCTCCTGGAGGGCGACGAGCCGCTCGTAGCGCGCCTGGACGACCTCCTTGGGGATCTGGCCGTCCATGGTGGCGGCCGGCGTGCCCGGCCGCTTGGAGTACTGGAAGGTGAACGCCTGCGCGAACCGCGCCTCGCGCACCACGTGCAGCGTCTGCTCGAAGTCCTCCTCGGTCTCCCCGGGGAAGCCGACGATGATGTCGGTGGTGATCGCGGCGTGCGGGATGGCGGCCCGCACCTTCTCGATGATCCCCAGGTAGCGCTCCTGGCGGTAGGAGCGGCGCATCGCCTTCAGGACCGTGTCCGAGCCGGACTGCAGCGGCATGTGCAGCTGCGGCATCACGTTCGGCGTCTCCGCCATGGCCGCGATGACGTCGTCGGTGAAGTCGCGCGGGTGCGGCGAGGTGAACCGCACGCGCTCCAGGCCCTCGATCGCCCCGCAGGCACGCAGCAGCTTGCTGAACGCCTCGCGGTCGCCGATGTCGGAGCCGTACGCGTTGACGTTCTGCCCGAGCAGGGTGATCTCGGAGACGCCCTCGGCGACCAGGGCCTCGACCTCGGCGAGGATGTCCCCGGGGCGGCGGTCCTTCTCCTTGCCGCGCAGGGCCGGGACGATGCAGAAGGTGCAGGTGTTGTTGCAGCCGACGGAGATCGACACCCAGGCCGCGTACGCGCTCTCGCGCCGCGTCGGCAGGGTCGAGGGGAACGCCTCGAGCGATTCGGCGATCTCGACCTGCGCCTCCTCCTGGACGCGGGCGCGTTCGAGCAGGACGGGGAGCTTGCCGATGTTGTGGGTACCGAAGACGACGTCCACCCAGGGCGCCTTCTTCACGATGGTCTCCCGGTCCTTCTGCGCCAGACAGCCGCCGACGGCGATCTGCATGCCCGGCCGCCGGGCCTTCTGCGGCGCGAGGCGGCCGAGGTTGCCGTAGAGCCGGTTGTCGGCGTTCTCCCGGACGGCGCAGGTGTTGAAGACGACGACGTCCGCGTCACCGTCCGCCCCCTCGGGCGCCCGCACGTATCCGGCCCCTTCGAGCAGCCCCGCCAATCGCTCGGAGTCGTGGACGTTCATCTGACACCCGTAGGTGCGGATCTCGTAGCTCTTGGGTGCTTCGACGTCCACTGCCGGGCTCCGGTCGCTGCTGCTGGTCATGGGTCAAGGGTAGGCGGTCGCGGGAACCCCCTGACCCACAGCAAGATCGCCACCCGTGCCGCCAGTTGACGGTGTCCCGGCGCACCGACGGGGCCGCCGGGTGCCCGCGACTCCCGGGCGAAGCGTTCGACCGGCCGGGCCGTCGGATCGATCGGGACCTCACGTCGGCTCACGTTCGCCCCCTCCGTCGACCCTGAACGATCGAGTCCGCGCCGGGCTCCCGGTGCGCCGGGGCGACGTGGCGCAGCTCACAACGGTTCGCGGATTGCGCAACTCTAAAGTACCGACATGGATCTTCATGTCGCCACGAAGTGGGAGACCGCGGTGCTCGCCGGAGGACCGGCCGACGGTCTGCGCACGCAGGTCGCGGGCCGGCCCGCGGTGCTGCAGGTCACCTATCCCTGCCGGGTGGACGCCCCGGCGGACGGTGTCCGGGTCGAGGCCCTGTACGTCTACCGGCGCCAGCTCGGCGCCCACAGCGAGCCCCTGACGTACGGCTTCGACAGCGCCAGCCCCTGAGCGGCGGGGCGCCGCGGGGCGAGGCCCTGTCGTTCGGATCACCCCGGCGTCACGGGGTCCGGCACGCACATCTGCGGGGTTGTCGTCGGTTGCCGACGCCCCGCGTCGGCGCCCTCCTCCGCCCTGCAACTGCACGCACTGGACGCCGCGAGCTTCCGGCAGACCTTCCCGGCCACAGCACCAGCCGTCCGGTCCCCTACGCGGCCGGCGGCCTCCAGCCCTGGCGGCGCAGGATCGCCGAGACGTCCGGGGCACGGTAGTGGTCGCCCTTGAGGATCTTGCCGTCGGGCCGGCGGGCGACCGTGCCGTCGGGGCCGATCTTGGTCATGTTGGCGCGGTGGATCTCGGCGATCACCGCGTCCAGGTCGATGCCGTGCACGAGGGCGGTGCCGTACGCCACGTACACGACGTCCGCGAGCTCGTGCGCCAGCCGGTCGAGCGGGCCGGTGACCGACACCTCGGCGACCTCCGCCGCCTCCTCGGCGAGCAACTCGCCGCGGTGCGCGGCCAGCTCCGGGGAGACCTCCGTCGGCACGGTCCGGACGTCGAGTCCGAAGGCGAGGTGGAATGCACGGACCAGCGACGCAGGAGAGGGGTGCATCAGGGGCATCCGGTGACCCTACCGCCACCCGCCCCCATCCCCCCGTCGTGCTCTCGTCGTCCTCTCGTCGTCCTCCTGTGCCCCCCGCCCTGGTCAGCGACGCGCGCCGCCTGGCAGGATCGCACGCATGGTCCAGGCACTCCTCCGTACCGGCCGGCGCCGCGCGCTGCTGGGCTCGGCGGCCGCGTGCGCGGTCGTCGGGCTGCTGCTGTGGTGGCTGCTGCCGCTCGACGAGGGGTCCCCGCGCGGCACGGTCACCTTCAGCACCGGCTCCCCGAGCGGCGTCTACCAGAAGTACGGCACCCTCCTGCAGGGCGCCATCGCCAAGGACATGCCCAGGCTGGACGTACGGCTGCTGAACAGCGACGGGTCGCAGGAGAACGTGCGGCGGGTGGCCACGGGGAAGGCGGACTTCACGATCGCGGCGGCCGACGCCGTGGAGGCGTACAAGCTGGAGCACAAGCCGGGCGCCGACCGGCTGCGCGGCTGCGCACGGCTGTACGACGACTATGTGCACCTGGTGGTGCCGCGCTCGTCCCCCGTGCAGTCCGTGGCGGACCTCAGGGGCCGCAAGGTCGCCATCGGGCCGGGCGGCTCGGGGGTACGGCTGATCGCGGAGCACGTGCTCATGGCGGCCGGGCTGGACCCGCACCAGGACGTCACGCCGGTGTCCGACGGCATCGGAGCCGTGCCCGGACTGATGGAGGGCCGTCGGATCGACGCGTTCTTCTGGTCGGGCGGGCTGCCCACCGGCGCGGTCACCGAACTGTCGAAACGCTTCCCGATCCGCCTGGTGCCGATCGGCAGCGACCTGGTGGCGAAGCTGCACGCGCAGGGGGGCGCCTCCCGCTACTACCGGGCCGCGGTGATGCCGGCCGACGCCTACCCGCAGGCCGAGCACGGCTCCTCCGTGCAGACCGTGGCGGTGGCCAACCTGCTGATGACCCGCGAGGACATGAACGCGGACCTCACCGAGAAACTCACCCGCACGGTGATCGACAGCCGCGACGGCATCGGGGCCCAGGTGCACGCGGCCCAACTGGTCGACCTGCGCACCGCGCTCTACACGGATCCGCTGGAACTGCACGAGGGCGCACGGCGGTACTACCGGTCGGTCAAGCCGTAGATCGGTCAAGCCGTAGATCCGTGCGTCGCGGTCCGCGGGAGCGTGACCGTCACCCTCAGCCCGTGCGGCTCGTGGTGCCCGTACGCGATCGATCCGCCGCCCGCCTCCAGCAGGGTGCGCGAGATGGACAGCCCGAGCCCCGAGCCCTTGATGTTCTGGTGTGCGGCACTGCGCCAGAAGCGGTCGCCGACACGCGCCAGTTCCTCGTCGCTCACTCCCGGGCCGCCGTCGGTGACCACGACCGTGGCGCTCTCCCCTGCCGCCGCCACCTCGACTGCGACGCTCTCGCCCGTGGGCGTGAACTTCACCGCGTTGTCGATGACCGCGTCCAGCGCGCTGGACAGGGTGACGGGGTCGGCCCAGGCGGTGGTGGCCGGGCAGTTCCCCGTGAGCCGTACGCCCTTGGCCTCCGCGGCCGGGCTCCAGGCCGCGACCCGCTCGGCGGCCAGCGCACCGATGTCGGTGATCCGGAGGTCCGCGTCGGCGTGCTCGGCGAGCGCCAGGTCGAGCAGGTCGTCGAGGACCTGGGCCAGGCGCTTGCCCTCGGTGCGGACCGAGGCGATCTCCTCGTTGCCCTCGGGCAGTTCCAGGGCGAGCAGCTCGATGCGCAACAGCAGCGCGGAGAGCGGATTGCGCAGCTGGTGGGAGGCGTCGGCGACGAAGGCGCGCTGCTGCTCCAGAACGCTCTCGACGTTGTCCGCCATCTCGTTGAACGAGCGGGCCAGGCGCCTGAGTTCCGGTGGCCCGCCGGCGGCCGCGACACGGGACTTGAGGCGCCCGGTCGCGATGTCGTGGGTCGTCGCGTCCAGGATGCGTACGGGCCTGAGCACCCAGCCGGTCAGGCGCAGCGCCGCACCGACGGCGAGCAGCATCGCGGCGATCTCGCCGGCTCCGATCAGCAGCCAGCCCCGCAGGGTCTTCGAGCGCATCTGCCCGGTGGGCGAGTCGGTCACGACGACGGCGACGACGTCGCCGTCGCGGATGACCGGGGAGGCGACCACGAGCCGGTCGCGCTGCCAGGGCCACACCTGTTCGGGGTCGTGGCTGCGGCGCCCCAGCAACGCCTCGTTGAACGCGTCGCGGCCCTCGCCCTCTTCGGGCAGGTACCAGTTCTCGGGCGCGTTGGCCATGGGCGTGTCGTCGCGGTAGAAGACGCCGGCCCGGATGCCGTACACGCCGTAGTACATGGCGAGCTCCTTGCGGAGGGTCTCGCCGCGCTCGTCCCGTTCACCCGTCCGGGAGCCGCTGGGCCGGTCGGTGACGAACTGCGCGAGGGCGGCGAAGCGCGCGGTGTCGTCGATGCGGTCGACGACGACCCGCTGCTGCTCGGCGGCCGCGAGGCTCACCGCCAGCGGCAGTCCGAGGGCGAGCAGCACGGCCGCCATCAGGACGATGAGCAGCGGAAGCAGACGTGCGCGCACCCGTGACCCGCTAGGCGGCAGGGGCGACGAGCCGGTAGCCGACGCCTCGCACGGTCTCGATCAGCGCGGGCATGCGCAGCTTGGAGCGCAGGGAGGCGACGTGCACCTCCAGGGTGCGCCCGGTCCCCTCCCAGCTGGTGCGCCACACCTCGCTGATGATCTGCTCGCGGCGGAACACCACGCCGGGGCGCTGGGCCAGCAGAGCCAGCAGATCGAACTCCTTGCGGGTCAGCTGGATCACCGCGCCGTCCACGCTGACCCTGCGGGTGGGCAGTTCGATGTGTACGGAGCCGAGGCGCAGCACGGTCTCGGCGGCACCGGTGTCGTCCGGGTGCGGGGTGCGCCGGCTGACGGCGTGGATGCGGGCGAGCAGTTCCCCGGTGTCGTACGGCTTGACGACGTAGTCGTCGGCGCCGAGGTTGAGGCCGTGGATACGGGAGCGCACGTCGGAACGCGCGGTGACCATGATCACGGGGGTGCTGGTGCGCTTGCGGATCTTGCCGCAGACCTCGTAGCCGTCCTGGTCGGGCAGGCCCAGGTCGAGCAGGACGACACCGAAGCCGGAGCCCTCGGGGACGAGCGCCTGAAGGGCCTCCTCGCCGCTGCGGGCATGGGTGACGTCGAAGCCGTGCCGGGCCAGCACGGCGGACAGGGCGGCCGCGACATGATTGTCGTCCTCGACGAGAAGCAGTCTCATGCCGGCCCCCTCCGGTTCCTCGGTCCTACCCGTTCCTGCGCCTTCCAGCCCGTAGAAGTCACGCCGATGAACAAGGACGACGTCAAGAGGGTTCGGGTTGCGGACGGCTTCCGTTACCCAGCCGGTACGCTCCCGGCCCGGGGCCGCTACGACCGGTGCCCGGCTGCTACCGGATTGTGATGCTCAGATCTCCCTCAGATGTAATGACGCTGGTCGTACGCCGAAACTACTGTCCTCCGAAACCGAGTGAGGACGGAGCCAGTCAGCAATGACCGAAGTATCGGTGGCCAAGGACTCGGTGGCCACGACCGACGAACTGGTCGTCCTGAAGAGCGTCAACAAGCACTTCGGCGCGTTGCACGTGCTCCAGGACATCGATCTGACCATCGCCCGCGGTGAGGTCGTCGTGGTCATCGGCCCCTCGGGGTCGGGGAAGTCCACGCTGTGCCGCACCATCAACCGCCTGGAGACCATCGACTCGGGCGAGATCCTCATCGACGGCAGGCCACTGCCCGAGGAGGGCAAGGCGCTGGCCCGGCTGCGCGCCGACGTCGGCATGGTCTTCCAGTCCTTCAACCTCTTCGCGCACAAGACGGTGCTCGAGAACGTGATGCTGGGACAGGTCAAGGTCCGCCGGACGGACAAGCGGGAGGCCGAGGAGAAGGCGCGCGGACTGCTCGACCGGGTGGGCGTCGGCACCCAGGCGGACAAGTACCCCGCCCAGCTCTCCGGTGGCCAGCAGCAGCGCGTCGCGATCGCCCGCGCGCTGGCGATGAACCCCAAGGTGATGCTCTTCGACGAGCCGACCTCGGCCCTGGACCCCGAGATGATCAACGAGGTCCTCGAGGTCATGCAGCAGCTCGCCCGGGACGGCATGACCATGGTCGTCGTCACCCATGAGATGGGCTTCGCCCGGTCCGCCGCCAACCGGGTGGTGTTCATGGCCGACGGCCGCATCCTCGAAGAGGCCGCTCCGGAGCAGTTCTTCAGCAACCCGCGCAGCGACCGCGCCAAGGACTTCCTGTCGAAGATCCTGCACCACTGAGCCCTTCCGCTCCTCGACCCTGGCGCGCCCCACGGCTCGCGCCACCCGCACCGCACCGCACCGCGCACCGCCCACCGGGCCGCGCCACCCGTCGCTCGTGACCGACGGTCCGCACCCCGCCACGGACAGTCGCAAACGCCCCTCCTTCCGGGCCCCGGCCGCCTTCCGGCTCCCCGGCCCGTAGCTCCTCACCAGGCAAAGGATGTTCACCATGAAGCTCCGCAAGATCACCGCGGCCACGGCCGCCGTGCTCGCCCTCGCCACCGCCGCCACGGCCTGCGGCTCCGACAACAAGAGCGACGGCGGTTCGTCCTCCGGGAACGGCGGCGGCAAGACGATCAAGGTCGGCATCAAGTTCGACCAGCCCGGCATCGGTCAGAAGACGCCGCAGGGATACGCCGGCTTCGACGTGGACGTCGCCACGTACATCGCCAAGCAGCTCGGCTACGACGCGGACCAGATCGAGTGGAAGGAGTCGAAGAGCGCCGACCGCGAGACCATGCTGCAGCGCGGCGACGTCGACTTCATCGCCGCGTCGTACTCGATCACTTCGGAGCGCCAGCAGAAGGTCGACTTCGCCGGCCCGTACCTGCTCGCCCACCAGGACGTGCTGCTGCGCGCCGCCGACACCGCCATCAAGTCGCCCTCGGACCTGAACTCGAAGAAGCTGTGTTCGGTGACGGGCTCGACCTCTGCGCAGAACGTCCACGACAAGCTCGCCCCGAAGGCCAACCTCCTGCAGTACCCCACGTACTCGGCTTGCCTGACGGGCCTGCAGAGCGGTGCCGTCGACGCCCTGACGACCGACGACTCGATCCTCGCCGGTTACGCCTCGCAGGCCGCCTTCAAGGGCAAGTTCAAGCTCGGCGGCTTCAAGATGACCAACGAGAACTACGGCATCGGCGTCAAGAAGGGCAGCGACCTCAAGGCGAAGATCAACAGCGCCCTGGAGAAGATGGTCTCGGACGGTTCGTGGAAGCAGGCCGTGGAGAAGAACTTCGGTCCCGCGAACTACAAGAACGAGCCCGCGCCGAAGATCGGCAACATCGTCCAGTAAACAGGGCCCGGTGGGAGCGCCGTCCTCGAAGGCGGCGCTCTCCGGCCTGTCCGACACGCGGGAGCGCGGGACCTCATGTTCGACTTTCTTGATCGCTACGACCTGCTGGGAGCGTTCTGGACGACGGTGCAGCTCACCGTCCTCTCCGCGATCGGCTCCCTGATCTGGGGCACCCTCCTGGCCGCCATGCGGGTCGGTCCGGTGCCGCTGATGCGCGGTTTCGGGGCCGCCTACGTGAACATCGTGCGGAACGTCCCGCTGACCGTGATCATCCTGTTCACCTCGCTCGGGCTCAACCAGACCCTGGGCGTCGGCAGCGGCTCGACCGACTTCGCGGCCCTCAACTTCAAGCTCGCCGCGCTCGGGCTGGTCGCCTACACCTCGGCGTTCGTGTGCGAGGCGCTGCGGGCAGGCATCAACACGGTGCCCGTCGGGCAGGCGGAGGCGGCCCGCGCGCTCGGGCTCGGCTTCACCCAGGTGCTCACGCTGGTGGTGCTGCCGCAGGCGTTCCGCTCGGTCGTGGGCCCGCTCGCGAACGTACTGATCGCGCTGACGAAGAACACCACGGTCGCGGCCGCCATCGGCGTCACGGAAGCGGCCCTGCTGATGAAGGAAATGATCGAGAACGAGGCCCAGCTGCTGCTGATCTCCGCGGTGATCGCCTTCGGATTCGTGTGTCTGACCCTGCCGACCGGCCTGATCCTCGGCTGGGTGGGCAAGAAGGTGGCGGTGAAGCGATGAGTTCCGTCCTGTACGACGCCCAGGGCCCCCGGGCCAGGCGGCGCAACGTCCTCTACACGGTGCTGTTCCTGCTCGGCACGGTCGCGCTCCTGTGGTGGGTGTTCAGCAGCCTCGAGGACAAGGGGCAGCTCGCCTGGGACAAGTGGAAGCCGTTCCTCGGCGGCACGGAGGCGTGGTCGACGTACATCTGGCCGGGTCTGCGCAACACCCTGGAGGCGGCGGCCCTGTCGATGGCCATCGCGCTTCCGCTCGGTGCGGTGCTGGGCATCGCCCGCCTCTCCGACCACGCCTGGGTGCGCGTACCGGTCACGATCGTGGTGGAGTTCTTCCGGGCCATCCCCGTGCTGGTCCTGATGATCTTCGGCCTCGCCCTGTTCGCCCAGTACACGAACGTCGGCTCGGACGACCGCCCGCTGTACGCCGTGATCACCGGACTCGTCCTGTACAACGCCTCGGTGCTCGCCGAGATCGTGCGGGCGGGCATCCTCTCGCTGCCGAAGGGCCAGTCCGAGGCCGCCCTGGCGACAGGTCTGCGCAAGAACCAGGTGATGCGGTTCATCCTGCTGCCTCAGGCGGTCACCGCGATGCTGCCGGCGATCGTCAGCCAGCTCGTGGTCATCGTCAAGGACACGGCGCTGGGCGGCGCGGTCCTCACCTTCCCCGAGTTGCTGGCCTCCGTCTCGCCGATGAGCTCGTACTACGGCGCCAACACCATCGCCAGCTTCACGATCGTGGCGCTCGTCTACATCGTCATCAACTTCTCCCTGACGACGTTCGCCGGCTGGCTGGAGAAGCGGCTGCGGCGCGGCAAGAGGTCGTCGGGGGCGGTGCTGCCCCCGGCGGCGGTCGCCGGGACGGAGTCGACCGGAACCGCGGCCTCCCTGACCGTGTGAGGGATCCCGTTCCTCCTGCTCCACGAGGGGCAGTGGCATGATCGCCACTGCCCCTCGTCGCTTGACGCAAGCACCGGCAGTGGGTTGCATACGTTCTGTGATCGTGCACCTCGCTCCGACTGCCCGTTTCCGTACGTCTCCCAGCACACCGCTCAGGGCAGGGGGCGCCACGCCGTGGATCCGGTGATCATCGTCGGAGCGGGGCCGGTCGGACTCGCGCTCGCGCTCGCGCTCGCGCGCCAGGAGGTCCCGTCCGTGGTCCTCGACGAGGGTTCGGGCAACGACGAGCATCGCGCCGCGCGCACCGTCGTGCTGCGCGAGGAGACCACCGCGCTGATGGAACGGCTGACCGGCATGCCGCTCGCCGCCGCCGGACTGCGCTGGAGCGGATGGCGGTCGATGCGGCGCAAGCAGGTGATGCGGGAGGTCGCCTTCGAGCCGGCCGGCGCCGGCGACGAGCCCGGCGGCGGGTACACGGGTGGCTACGGCGGCGGATTCGCAAGCGGACACGGCGGTGCCCCGGCACGGGGTGCCGAGGGCCCGAGGGCGGCGGACACGGAGCCCGGCGCCTCCGGCGGGCCGGCCCCGCTGCACATCGCCCAGCACGTGCTCACCGGCGCCCTGCGCCACGCCATCGCCGGCCAACGGCTGGTCAGGCTCGCCGCGGAGAGCCGGCTGGACTCCCTCGAGCAGGATCCGTCGGGCGTCACCGCGCACACACGCGGCCCCCGGGGCACGTGGTGGCGCGGCAGTTTCCTGGTCGGCTGCGACGGCCCGCGCTCGACCGTGCGCAAGCTGGTCGACATCCGCTTCCCGGGCCGCACGGCCGTGGAACGCCATGCCGTGGCGGCCCTGCGCACCGAACTGCCGTGGACCGGCGAGGCGCTGCTGCATCGCATGCCGCCGTGGCGGACCTCGGGCCCCTCGGGCGGGGAGGTGACGGCCCGTCCCCTGCCCGACGGTGTGTGGCGCCTGGACTGGCTGCTGCCGCCCGGCAAGGACCTGGTCACACCGGAACTGCTGGTGACCCTGGTCCGGGAGACCCTCACGGGCTGGAACGGAGGCACCACCCCCGCCTACGACCTGCTCGACACCGGCGTCCACATCGTGCATCACCGGCTCGCCCGCCGCTGGCGCGCCGACCGTGTCTTCCTCGCCGGGGACGCCGCGCATCTGCTCGGCGCACTCGGCACACAGGGCCTGGACGAGGGCCTCAGGGACGTCGACAACCTCGCCTGGAAACTGGCGCTGGCCTGGCACCACGGGCCGCGCGAGGCACTGCTCGACAGCTACCAGGCGGAGCGCCGCGCGGTGGTCGCGGCCCGGCTGCGCGCCGCCGACCAGGCGCTGCCGCTGCTGCGTGGCGCGGGGGGACTGCGGGCGTACGTGCCGGGATCCGCTCGTGGCCATGACGCGCTCCTCGCGGACGGCCACTTGGGGCGCGGCGCGCTGGGCACACCGGGGTCGTACGCCGGCTCACCGCTCATGCCCCCGGGCGGCGGGTCCACGACGCCGGTGGACACCGAGCCCGGAGCGCAGGTCGTGGACGTACGGGTGACGGCGGAGGACGGCTCCTTCGTACGGCTGCGGGACCGGCTGGGGCGTGGAGCGCTGCTGGTGGTGCTGATCGCGCCCGGCACCGGCGTCTGGGAGCGCAAGCACTGGGTGTCGGCCGGAATCATGCCCAGGCTGGCGGCGGCGGTGACGGCCCTGCCGCACACCGCCGAACTGCTGGTCGCCGAGGGCTACCCCGGCGCGGCCGCCCACACCGTGCTGCTGATCCGCCCGGACGGTCACCTGGTCACGGCGCTGAGCGGGGTGCGCCCGGCCGAGCTGTACGAGGCGGCGGAGGCGGCGCTGGGCGGCCCGGCGAAGGCGCAGGCCGCCGCGAACGCGGGCTGAGGAGCATGCCCGGACCCGGCGGACCGGCAGTGGCGTCCACCCCCGAAGGCCCCCTGGGCATCGACGAGTTGCTGGAGCGAGTCCGCGAGGGCCTCGACCGGGTGGGGGCCGCGGAGGCCTACGAGGCCGCGCGGGCGGGCGAGGCCCTGCTCGTGGACATCCGGTATGCGGCCCTGCGCGACCGTGACGGACTGATCCCGGGGGCCCTCGTCATCGAGCGCAACGAGTTGGAGTGGCGCCTCGACCCCCGGGGCAGCCACCGGGTCCCCGAGGCCACGAGCCACGACCTGCGGGTGGTCGTCGTCTGCAACGAGGGCTATGCCTCCAGCCTGGCCGCCGCCTCCCTGCGGACGCTGGGCCTGCGCCGGGCCACGGACCTGGTGGGCGGCTTCCAGGCATGGAGAGCGGCGGGGCTGCCGGTGACGCTGTAGGGCCCCTGCTTACTCCATGCCGGCGCCGACGTCCGGCGAGGTCTGCTGAGGCTCCATCTGCTGCTCGGGCATCTGCTGCTCCGGCTGCTGCTCGGTCTGCTGGGGCTCCATCTGTTGCTCGGGCTGTTGCTGCTCGGGCTGCTGCTGTAGCTGCTGTTGCTGCTGCTCGGGCATCTGCTGTTGCTGCTCGGGCATCTGCTGTTGCTGTTCCTGCTGCTGTTGCTCGGGCATCTGCTGTTGCTGTTGCTGTTGCTGTTCCTGCTGCTGTTGCTGCCGCTCGGGCATCTGCTGTTGCTGTTCCTGCTGCTGTTGCTGCTGCTGTTGCTGCGGGGTCAGCTGCTGCAGCCGCAGCCGCTCCTGGCGCTGAATCACATTGATGCCCGGCAGGTTGTTCACGAAGAAAGGCCGGGGGTAATACCGGGGCGTGACCACCCGAATGACGACCGGAACATAAATGAACCGACCGTCTATGTAATGGCGCCTGTGGTGGATCCGGTAACAGATGATCACCCGCGGATCGTGATAGGTCCGGTAGCAGCGGAGCAGACTCGGTGTCAGTTCGGGCTTCTGCGGTGAGGCTGAAGCGGACGTGGCGGATATTCCCAGTGCCCCGGCGACCAAGGAGGAGGCTGCCACTGCGACACCTACGCTCCGGAAGAGCCTCTTGCTCATGTTTCCTCACCTCAAGCCTCGGAGTGGGCTGGACCATTCCCGATGGGGGCACCGGCACAGAAAGCACCGGCACCTCCTCGTTCAAGGGTCGGCCCCTGCCATTCCGCCCGACAAGAGGCAGAAACAACCGACGGCGTGGGAAGAAATACCCCTTGTCCACCGCTCGTCCAGATGCAAAGGCTTTATGCCGCCGCCCGTGAAGCAGCCGAGCCCTGAACGCGATCGGCGCCCCCGCGCGTCCACCGTGTCCAGGGCCCGCGTTCAACCGGAGCACGCCGGGGCAACCCCGCCGCTTCAGAAGCCCCCCTCGTCCAGCCCTTCCGTGTCCTCGCCCTCGGCCTCCAGCGCCTGGCGGACCACCCTGAGTGCCAAGCCCTCGGAGTAGCCCTTGCGGGCGAGCATCCCCGCGAGGCGCCGCACTCGTCTGTCGCGGTCGAGACCTCGCGTGGCGTGCAGCTTGCGGGCCACGAGTTCGCGCGCCGTGGCCTCCTCCTGCTCCGCGTCGAGCTGCCCCACCGCCTCGTCGATGAGCGCGGAATCCACGCCTTTCGTCCTCAGCTCCCGCGCGAGCGCGCGGCGGGCCAGGCCCCGGCCGTGGTGCCGGGACTCCACCCAGGCGTCCGCGAACGCGCCGTCGTCGATCAGGCCGACCTCCTCGAACCGCGACAGCACCTCGTCCGCCACGTCCTCGGGGACCTCATGCTTGCGCAGGGCGTCCGCCAGTTGTCTCCGCGTGCGCGGGGTCCCGGTGAGCAGGCGCAGACAGATCGCCCGCGCCCGCTCAGCCGGGTCCCCTGGGGGTTCACCCTTCTCGGCCCTCGACGAGAAAGAGGAACCTCCATCCTGTGGGCCGCCGGCCGGTCCCCCGACCCCGCGCCGCCGCCCTCGTCCGCGTCCCCCGCGTGCACGGCCGTCGCCCCGCGACGTGCCCTCCTCGTACGCGCCCCCGTCGCCGTCCCCGACGGACCCCCCGGCCTCCCCACCGCCCTGCTCCTGCGGGACCGCGGGGTGGATGTACTCCGCCCAGTCGGTTCGTCGTGCCATGGGCTAGCTCTTGGCCGACGGCGCCTTGGACCTGGCCGTCTTGGCCGCCGGGGCGGACACCGTCTTTGCGGCCTCTCCGGCCGCGGGCGCCGCGCTCGCCGCGTCCGCACCCGGCTCGGCGGCGGGCTCCTCGGGACGCACGCCGACGCCCAGCTTCTCCTTGATCTTCTTCTCGATCTCGTTGGCCAGGTCGGGGTTGTCCTTCAGGAAGTTGCGCGCGTTCTCCTTGCCCTGGCCGAGCTGGTCGCCCTCGTACGTGTACCAGGCGCCGGCCTTGCGGACGAAGCCGTGCTCGACGCCCATGTCGATCAGGCCGCCCTCACGGCTGATGCCCTGCCCGTAGAGGATGTCGAACTCGGCCTGCTTGAAGGGCGGCGCGACCTTGTTCTTGACGACCTTGCAGCGGGTGCGGTTGCCGACCGCCTCCGTGCCGTCCTTCAGGGTCTCGATGCGGCGGATGTCGATGCGCACCGAGGCGTAGAACTTCAGCGCCCGGCCACCGGTCGTGGTCTCCGGCGAGCCGAACATCACACCGATCTTCTCGCGGAGCTGGTTGATGAAGATCGCCGTGGTCTTCGACTGGTTGAGCGCGCTGGTGATCTTCCGGAGGGCCTGGCTCATCAGGCGGGCCTGCAGACCGACGTGGCTGTCGCCCATCTCGCCCTCGATCTCCGCGCGCGGGACGAGCGCGGCGACGGAGTCGATGACGATGAGGTCGAGGGCACCGGAGCGGACCAGCATGTCCACGATCTCCAGGGCCTGCTCGCCGTTGTCGGGCTGGGAGAGGATCAGGTTGTCGATGTCGACGCCCAGCTTGCGCGCGTACTCGGGGTCGAGGGCGTGCTCGGCGTCCACGAAGGCCACCTGGCCGCCGGCCTTCTGCGCGTTGGCCACGGCGTGCAGGGTCAGGGTCGTCTTGCCGGAGGACTCCGGGCCGTAGATCTCCACGACACGGCCGCGCGGCAGGCCGCCGACGCCGAGAGCCACGTCGAGCGCGGTCGACCCGGTCGGGATGACCTCGATGGGCTCCCTCGACCGCTCGCCCATGCGCATGACCGCGCCCTTGCCGAACTGCCGTTCAATCTGTGCGAGGGCGGCGTCGAGGGCCTTCTCGCGGTCGGTTCCTGCCATGGGTTCCACCCGGTTTGCTTGAGTCGATCGCTTCACGTCAAAGACGCTAACGCCTGCCACTGACAATGCGCCCCGACGCCCGTCCGGCCTGTGGACAACTTGGGCACTTGTCCGCGAAAACGTGTCGAAATCCCCACCCTTGGCCTCGCCGGAGCTTCCATAAGAATGGATGTTCGATTTTTATGTCAAGCGCGCCGGCGCCGTGAGCGCGGTCGCGGCGTTCGCGATCCGTGACGGCTCGCGCGAGGGACTACTCCCCGCGGTGTACGAGCGGTGTCTTCGGCCGGAGGACGACCGCACGGGCCGCTCTCGCGAGGCTTGGCCCCATGGATCACGAGACGACCACCCGGACCGGCCGTGCGCCCGCCCCCGCCGACACCGACACCGACGCCGACCACCCGCCCGTACCGGAGCCGGTGACGCCGGACACCGGCGGCCGGCTCCCGCCGCCCGTCGTCCCGCCCGTCGCCGGACGCGCCGGCCCGGCCGGGCCGGCCGCCGCCGTGGGCGCTGCCCCGCTGCGGCAGAGGGCGAGGGCCTGATGGACGGGTCCCCCGCCTCCGTCACCTCGGAACGGCCTCCGCTCAGCCCGACGGGCAGGAGGCCCCGGGCGCGCGCCGTCGAGCGGCTCTGCCACGCGACCGGCGCCCTCCTGGTCCTGTCCGGGCTGCTGCATCTGATCGTCTTCGTCGTCGACGGCGGCCCCTGGAACGGCCCGGTGTCCTGGCGCAAGCCCGTCACCTTCGGGCTCTCCTTCGGGCTGACGCTGAGCGCGGTCGCCTGGGTGACGTCGTACCTGCGCGTCGGCGCGCGGGCACGGACCGTCCTGCTCGTCGTGTTCGCCGCCGACTGCGTCGTGGAGGTTGCCGGGATCACCCTCCAGGCGTGGCGCCATGTGCCCTCGCACCTCAACACGGGGACGCCCTTCGACACCGCGGTCGCGATGACCCTGGCGCTGGGCGGCGGTGTCCTGGTCGTCGTGCTCTCGGCGTTCGCCGCCGCCGCCTTCCGGCACCGGCCCGACGGGCCCCCGGGCATGGCGCCCGCCGTGCGCTCCGGATTCGCGATCCTGCTCGTCGGGCTGCTGTCGGGGGCCGCGATGATCGCACGCGGGGTCCTGCTCTCCCGCGCCGGGCACCAGCAGGCGGCGTACCACTCCACGGCGCCGCTCAAGCCGCTGCACGGGGTGAGTCTGCACGCCGTGCTCGTGCTGCCCGCCCTGGCCTGGCTGCTGGCGCGCACCTCCTGGAGCGACGCCACGAAGCAGCGGATCGTGTACGGGGCGGTCGGCGGCTACGCGGCCGCCGTGGTCGGCGCCGCGATCCTGGCGGCCCTCACCTGGTGAGGGAGGCTCCCGGACGCCGCCTCAGCCGGGAAACAGCCGCCGCAGGCGCGCGGTGAGCCTTCCGGGGGTGCCCGTCCGGTGCCCGTGGACACGGGGGTCGTCCGTGACGTCGTACCGCTTCACGTACGCCCCCAGGAACGCCTGAAGGGTGGCGACCGCGGGGATCGCGACCAGCGCGCCGACCGCCCCGAGGAGGGCCGTGCCCGCGATGACCGACCCGAAGGCGACCGCGGGATGGATGTCCACGGACCGCGCGGTCAGCTTGGGCTGCAGCATGTAGTTCTCGAACTGCTGGTAGATCACGACGAAGACGAGCACCCACACCGCGTACCAGGGCGCCACGGTGAAGGCGATCAGCATGGGCAGCGCGCCCGCCAGGTAGGTCCCGATGGTGGGGATGAACTGCGAGACCAGGCCGACCCAGACGGCGAGCACGGGCGCGTACGGGATGTCCAGCGACGCCAGCAGGACGTAGTGCGCCACGCCGGAGATCAGCGCCATCAGTCCGCGCGAGTAGAGGTAGCCGCCCGTCTTGTCCACGGCGATCTCCCAGGCGCGCAGCACCTCGCTCTGGCGGGCGGGCGGCAGTACGGAGCACAGCGCCCGCCGCAGCCGCGGCCCGTCGGCGGCGAAGTAGAACGAGAACAGCGCGACCGTCAGCAGCCGGAAGAGGCCGCCCAGCACCTGCGCGGAGACGTCCAGGACACCGGTGGCGCTGTTCTGGACGTACTTCTTGAGCCAGTCGGAGTGGATCAGGCTGTCCTGCACGTCCACCCGTCTGAGTTCGGTGTGGAACGTCGTGTTGATCCCGTTGATGACGGAGTCGAGATAGTCCGGGAAGCCCTCGACCATCTTGATGATCTGGCCCGCGAGCATCGAGCCGAGCAGCGTGACGAACCCGGCGACGACGATCATCAGGCCGAGGAAGACCAGGAAGGTGGCCAGCCCGCGGCGCATGCCCCGGGCGGCCATCCAGCTCACCGCGGGCTCGATGGCCAGGGCCAGGAAGAACGCGATGAGGACGTTGATCAGCAGGCCCGTGAGCTGGTGGAACGCCCAGCTGCCCAGCTGGAACGCGGCGATGAGGGCGAGGGCCAGCACCATGGCGCGCGGCAGCCAGCGCGGCATGCGGGCGCCCGCCGCGGCGCGCGCGTCCGCCGGAGGGCGGGCGGGCGGTGTCGTGCCGGGCGGCGATTCCTGCCGGGGGACCTGCGAGGTCTCGTCTGTCGGGGCCACGGGGCAAGTCTCACCCACGTCGACGGCATCCGGGAGCGCCTGGGGATCTTCTCGGCTCTTCAGCGCTTCTCCTGCGGAACGTCCACGGCCGTGCACACCGCGCGCCACACGTCCTTGGCCTCCCAGCCGGCGGCCAGCGCCTCACGCACCGTGCGCCCGCCGAGCTCCGCCATCACGTGATCGCGCGCGAAGGTGTCGGCGTACGCCTCACCGAAGTGATCCGCCATCCGCTGCCAGAAGACCGTCAACCGCATGACCCCAGTATCCCGCCCCTGAGAGTGGGCCCGAGGCGGTACCGCTTGCCGGGAAGCCTTTTCGTCCTACGGTCTGATCCATGGCCGAATCCGGAGCACCCCCACTCCCCGCCGCGCCCCCCGCGCGCTCCCCGCTCTCCCGCGCCGAGCAGTTCGTCTGGCTCACCGCACGTGTGCTCGAACAACACCGCTTCGCCTACCACTTCCTGGGCGGCGGCGCCGACCCCGTCGAGGCCGCGCTGGCCGCCTACCGCACCGCGGACGAGGGGTACGGTCACGCCCTCGAACCCGATCTGCGCGGCCCGGTCAGCCAGCCCCTGCACGCCGCGCACGCACTGCGCGTGCTGGACTCGATCGGGCGCTGCGGCGGACAGCGGGTGGAACGCGTGTGCCGCTACCTGACCGCCGTGTCGACGCCGGACGGCGCCCTGCCGGCGATCCGTCCCAGCCAGCGCGGCTACCCGGCGGCCCCCTTCGTGCCGATCGTCGACGATCCGCCGAGCGACCTCCTCGCGACCGGGCCCGTGGTGGGCCTGCTGCACCGCAACGAGGTGTGGCACGCGTGGCTGTTCCGGGCCACGGACTTCTGCTGGCAGGCGGTCGAGTCCCTGGAGACGTCGCACCCGTACGAGATCGAGGCGGCCGTGGCGTTCCTGGACTCGGTGCCCGACCGTCCCCGTGCGGAGGCGGCCGCCGCCCGGCTCGGCCGCCTGGTGCGCGAACAGCGGCTCGCCGTCCTGGATCCGGACCGCCCCGAGGCGTTTCCGGTCGCGCCCGGGTACGCGCCGGGCGAGCACCACTTCCCGTACCACTTCGCGCCCACGCCCGAATCCCTCGCGCGTGCGTGGTTCACCGAGGAGGAGATGGCGCGGGCCCTGGACTTCCTCACGGCCGAACAGCGCGAGGACGGGGGCTGGCCCGTCAACTGGCGCCAGTGGGCCCCGGGCACGGCCCTGGAGTGCCGCCCTGTCGTGACCATCGAGGCGCTGCGCACGCTCCGGGCGTACGGAAGGGCCATCGGCTGACCCGACGGCCCCGCGCGGCTCACACGCGCCGGTGGTCCCCGTCGGCATCCGGCCCGGGACCACCGGTACCGGCCGGCCCGGCGCTCAGCCCGCCATCGCACGCACCCCGGCCGTCACCGCCACGGCCGCGGCGACGACCAGCAGGAAGGGAGCGCGCAGGAGCAGCGCGACGGTGGCCGCAGCGAGTCCCGCGGCCCGGGCGTCCAGCACCAGGGCGCGGCCGTCGGCGAAGGTCTGCTGGGCCGTGAGGGCGGCCAGGAGCGCCACCGGCAGCAGCGCCGCGAGCCGCTGGACGCGCGGCCGCTCCAGGACCCGGGCGGGCACCAGCAGACCGATGAGCTTCACGGCGTAGCAGCCGGCCGCGGTGACGCCGATCGCGATCCAGATGTCCACCTGTCCTCCCCCGGTGTTCAACGCTCCTCCTGGGTGCCGCCCGCGGCCGTGCCCGTGCCGTGGCCCCGGCCGTCCGGTCCCCTCCGCCGGCCCTCCGCCCAGAGCACGGCCGGGGCCGCCAGCGCCGCCACCAGGACGGGCACTCCGGCCGGCAGGACCGGCAGCAGGCCGAGCCCCAGCGCCACGGCGGCGCCCGCCGCGGCGCGCTCCGTGGCGGTCTTCAGCATCGGCGCGAGCAGCGCCAGGAACACCGCGGGGCCCGCGGCGTCCAGACCCCAGGCGTCGGTGTCGCCGACGGCCCCCAGGAGCGTGGTCAGGTTCCACAGCACGTAGAGCGAGAACCCGGTGACGGTGAAACCGATGCGGACGCTCCGCCGCGTGGGCTGGGCGAGCGCGACGGCGGCGGTCTCGTCGATGACCCACTGCGCGGCCAGGGGCCGCACCGCGCGGGGGAGGGCCAGCATCTGTGACAGCCGCAGTCCGTAGAACGTGTTCCGCACGCCCAGGAAGAAGGCGCCCGCGGCCGCGGTGAACGGATTGCCTCCGGCCGCGAGGGCACCCACCAGGGCGAACTGTGAGGCCCCGGTGAACACCAGGAGGCTGAGCGCGCAGGTCTGCAGGAGGGTGAGCCCGCTGCCGGCCGAGGTCACCCCGAAGGCGACGCCGGACAGCCCCACGGCGACCCCGACTCCGAGGGCGTCCCGGACGACGGCGGCGTCCGGCCTTCCGCCGTCGTCCCTGCGTATGTCCGCGAGTGCGGTCTGTTCTGCCACGCCCCGGACGGTACGGGCGGCCGCGCCTGCGGGTCTTGTACGTTCTTGCGCCGCAGAGCACGGGGACCGTCGCCCAGGCGCTCGCGCCGGTACGCCCCGGGCGGCACGCCCACGATGCGGGTGAAGTGGCGGTTGAGGTGCGGCTGGTCGGTGAAACCGACCGCGACGGCCGCCTCGGCGGGTGCGGTGCCGGCGTCCAGGAGGCGCCGGGCGCGCCGGACGCGGGCGTCGGTCAGCCAGGTGTGCGGGGGCATGCCGTAGGTCTCGCGGAAGGCACGCAGCAGCGCGAAGGGGCTGGTGCCGAGCTCCGCGGCGAGCCGTTCCAGTGTCGGAGGGTCGGCCATGCGCCCCTCGAGCACGGCACGCGCGCGTGCGGCCGTGCGGGCACCGGCCGTACGCACGGCCCGCTGCGGCATCGGCGCGCCGTTGAGCCGCAGCAGCCGGGTCACGGCGACCCGCAGCACGGTGTCGGCGGCCAGCGCGTTGCCCTCGTCCGCGGCCCGGAGCACCTCGTGGACCAGGCCCACGGCGTACGGGTCCTCGAACACGGGCGCGGCGAAGCCGGGGGTGCCGCGGATGGCCGTGGTCTCGGCGGCGATCTCGGCCACCAGCTCCGGGGAGGGGTAGACGGCTCCGTAGCGCCAGCCCTCGGGTCCGCCGGCCCGGCCCGTGTGCGGGGTGTCGGGGTTGACCAGCGCCAGGGCGCCGGGGCCCGCGTACCGGTCGGCACCGCCGTGGTGGAAGACCTCGACGCCGTCGGCGATGGCCGCGATCACGAAGTTCTCGTGGGTGTG
The DNA here is from genome assembly GCF_042869095.1 of Streptomyces sp. NPDC007264. Taxonomy (NCBI): domain Bacteria; kingdom Bacillati; phylum Actinomycetota; class Actinomycetes; order Kitasatosporales; family Streptomycetaceae; genus Streptomyces; species Streptomyces sp. NPDC007264. The sequence goes on along the minus strand of NZ_JBIAFD010000021.1, from coordinate 26,389 downwards.
CCGCACGAAGGTCTTGCGGATGTACCGGGCGCGCAGCAGATCGACGCCGGGCAGTTCCTCGTACCGCCAGTGCCGTGCCCGCTCCCCGGAACCCACCATGGCCCCATTCTGACCGACGTCCGGGCCGGCCCGAGCGCGCCCGCCGTACCGGCGCCGGGCGTCCGCCCTGGTCGGGGGCATTGTCAGTGGACGGGTGCAGGATGGACGCATGGTCAGCTCCGCACATCCGGCCCTCGACGGCTTCTCGCCCGCGACCCGCGGCTGGTTCACGGGGGCGTTCTCCGCGCCCACCGCGGCCCAGGCCGGGGCGTGGCGCGCCATCGCCGAGGGCTCGGACGTGCTCGTGGTCGCCCCGACCGGCTCGGGCAAGACACTGGCCGCGTTCCTCGCCGCGCTCGACCAGCTGGCGTCCACCCCGCCACCGACCGACCCCAGGAAGCGCTGCCGGGTGCTGTACGTGTCCCCGCTGAAGGCCCTCGCGGTCGACGTGGAGCGGAACCTGCGCAGTCCGCTCACCGGCATCCGCCACGAGTCGGTCCGGCTCGGCCTGCCCGAGCCGGAGGTGAAGGTGGGCATCCGCTCCGGCGACACCCCGCCCGCCGAGCGCCGCGCCCTGGCGACACGCCCGCCGGACATCCTCATCACCACCCCGGAATCGCTGTTCCTGATGCTGACGTCGGCCACACGCGACGCGCTGACGGGCGTGGAGACGGTGATCCTCGACGAGGTGCACGCGGTGGCGGGCACCAAGCGTGGCGCGCATCTGGCGCTCTCCCTGGAGCGCTTGGACGAGCTGCTGCCGAAGCCCGCGCGCCGTATCGGCCTGTCCGCCACCGTGCGCCCGGTGGACGAGGTCGCCCGCTTCCTCTCCCCGCGCCGCAAGGCGGAGATCGTCCAGCCCGCGTCCGGCAAGGAGTTCGACCTCTCCGTCGTCGTCCCCGTGGAGGACCTCGGCGAACTGGGCGGCTCCCCGGTCGCCGACGGCACCGAGGGCACGGAGCGCCCGTCCATCTGGCCGCACGTCGAGGAGCGGATCGCCGACCTGGTGCAGGCCCACCGTTCCACGATCGTGTTCGCCAACTCGCGCCGTCTCGCGGAGCGGCTGTGCAATCGGCTCAACGAGATCGCGTACGAGCGGGCGACCGGCGAGACGCTGGAGGAACACCACGCTCCCGCGGAGCTGATGGGCGGCTCGGGCGCGGCCCGGGGGGCGCCCCAGGTGCTCGCCCGGGCCCACCACGGTTCGGTGTCCAAGGAGCAGCGCGCCCTGGTGGAGGAGGACCTCAAGGCGGGCCGGCTGCCCGCCGTGGTCGCCACCTCCAGCCTCGAGCTGGGCATCGACATGGGCGCGGTGGACCTCGTCGTCCAGGTCGAGTCGCCGCCGTCCGTGGCCTCCGGGCTGCAGCGCGTGGGCCGTGCGGGACACCAGGTCGGCGCGGTCTCCACGGGCGTCGTCTTCCCCAAGTACCGGGGCGACCTCGTGCAGGCCGCCGTGGTCACCGAGCGGATGCGCACGGGCGCCATCGAGTCGCTGAAGGTCCCGGCCAATCCGCTGGACGTGCTGGCCCAGCAGCTCGTCGCCATGACGGCGCTCGACAGCTGGCAGTTCGACGACCTCCTCGCCACGGTCCGGCGGGCGGCGCCCTTCGCCTCGCTTCCGGAGTCGGCGTTCACGGCGGTGCTGGACATGCTCGCCGGCCGCTACCCCTCCGACGCCTTCGCGGAGCTGCGCCCGCGCGTGGTGTGGGACCGGGTCGCGGGCACGATCACCGGCCGCCCCGGCGCCCAGCGCCTCGCCGTCACCTCCGGGGGCACGATCCCCGACCGCGGGCTCTTCGGAGTCTTCCTCGCCGGGGCCGACCCCAAGAAGGGCGGCGGTCGGGTCGGCGAGCTGGACGAGGAGATGGTCTACGAGTCCCGGGTGGGGGACGTGTTCACGCTCGGCACGAGCTCCTGGCGGATCGAGGACATCACGCGGGACCGCGTCCTGGTCTCCCCCGCGCCCGGTGTGCCCGGCCGGCTGCCCTTCTGGAAGGGGGACCAGCTGGGCCGCCCGCTGGAGCTGGGGCGCGCGGTGGGCGCGTTCCTGCGCGAGATGGGATCGCTGGCGCGGCAGGACGCGCGGCTGAGACTGCTGGCGGCGGGGCTGGACGCCTGGGCCGCGGACAATGTCCTGTCGTACCTGGACGAACAGCGCGAGGCGTGCGGCCACGTCCCGGACGACCGCACCATCGTGGTCGAGCGCTTCCGCGACGAGCTGGGCGACTGGCGGGTCGTGGTGCACTCCCCGTTCGGTGCCCAGGTGCACGCCCCGTGGGCGCTCGCGCTGGGCGCGCGGCTCGCGGAGCGGTACGGCATGGACGCCCAGGTCATGCACGCCGACGACGGCATCGTGCTGCGCCTGCCCGACGCCGATCTGATGGGCCTGGACCTGCTCGACCAGGAGCCGGCGGCGGGCGCCTGCGCGGGCGCGGCGGCAGGCGCCGAGCAGGCGCCCGTCGGCGCGGCGGACGTCGTCTTCGACAAGGGCGAGGTCGACCAGATCGTCACCGACCAGGTCGGCGGCTCGGCACTGTTCGCGTCCCGGTTCCGCGAGTGCGCGGCGCGCGCGCTGCTGCTGCCGCGCCGCAACCCCGGCAAGCGCACCCCGTTGTGGCAGCAGCGTCAGCGCGCGGCGCAGCTGCTGCAGGTGGCGAGCGAGTTCGGCTCGTTCCCGATCGTCCTGGAGGCCGTCCGGGAATGCCTTCAGGACGTGTTCGACGTCCCGGGGCTCGCCGAGCTGATGGGCGACGTCGAGTCCCGGAAGGTGCGGCTCGTCGAGGTCACCACCCCGGAGCCCTCCCCGTTCGCCCGCTCGCTCCTGTTCGGTTACGTCGCGCAGTTCCTCTACGAGGGGGACTCACCGCTCGCCGAGCGGCGCGCCGCCGCGCTGTCCCTGGACTCCCGGCTGCTGGCCGAGCTGCTGGGCCAGGCCGAGCTGCGCGAGCTGCTCGACGCCGAGGTCCTGACCGAGCTGGAGCGGGAGCTGCAGTGGCTCGCCGAGGACCGGCGCGTCAAGGACGTGGAGGGGGTCGCGGACGTGCTGCGCCTGCTGGGCCCGCTCACCGACGCCGAGCTGGCGGAGCGGGGGGCCGAGCCGCACTGGGCGCGGGAGCTGGCCGCCGCGCGCCGTGCGATCACCGTCCGTGTCGCCGGTGCCGATCACTGGGCCGCGGTCGAGGATGCGGGCCGGCTGCGCGACGCGCTCGGCACGGCGCTGCCGGTGGGCGTCCCGGAGGCCTTCACCGAGCCGGTCAAGGACCCGCTGGGCGACCTCCTCGCGCGGTACGCACGCACGCACGGCCCGTTCACGTCGGTGACCGCGGCCGCGCGGTTCGGGCTCGGCGTGGCCGTCACCGAGGGCGCCCTGCAACGGCTTGCGGCGTCCGGCCGGATCGTCCAGGGGGAGTTCCATCCGGCGGGCATCGGTCAGGAGTGGTGCGACGCGGCGGTGCTGCGCAGACTGCGCCGCCGGTCGCTGGCAGCGCTGCGGCACGAGCTGGAGCCGGTCCCGCCGGCCGCGCTGGCGCAGTTCCTGCCCCAGTGGCAGCACGTCGGCAACGGTCACGGGCTCAGGGGCGTCGACGGCCTGGTGCGCGCCGTCGAACAGCTGCAGGGCGCGTCCGTGCCCGCGTCCGCGCTGGAGAAGCTCGTCCTGCCCGCCCGCGTCTCGAACTACACGCCCGCGATGCTGGACGAGCTCACGGCCGCCGGCGAGGTGGTGTGGGCGGGCGCGGGCGCGCTGCCCGGCAAGGACGGCTGGGTCTCCCTCTACCTGGCGGACGCGGCCCCCCTGCTCCTGTCCGCGCCGCACCCCCTGGAGCCCACGGCACTGCACCAGTCGGTCCTGGACGCCCTCTCGGGCGGGTACGGCCTGTTCTTCCGCCAGATCGCCGACCAGGTCCGCGCCACGACTCACCCGGACGTCACCGACCTCCAGCTGGCCGACGCGGTCTGGGACCTCGCCTGGTCGGGGCGGCTGACGAACGACACGCTCGCACCGATGCGGTCCCTGCTCGGCTCGGGCCGTACCGCGGGCTCGACGGCACACCGCGCCAAGCGCGCCGTCCCGCGCGGGCGGTACGGATCCCTGACGGCCGCCGCCCGCCCCCAGTCCCGTACGGGGCCGCCCACAGTGGCGGGCCGCTGGTCGCTGCTGCCCGTCCGCGAGAGCGATCCCACGGTGCGCGCCCACGCCGTGGCCCGGACGCTGCTGGACCGGCACGGGGTGGTGACCCGGGGCGCGGTGGCCACGGAGGGCGTGGAGGGCGGTTTCTCGGCCACGTACCGCATCCTCTCCGTCTTCGAGGAGAGCGGTCAGGCCCGGCGCGGCTATGTGGTCGAGGGGCTGGGCGCGGCACAGTTCGCGATGGACGGCGCGGTGGACCGGTTGCGCGCCGTGGCGAACGCACGGGAGCGGGGCGGGCCACCGCCCGGGCCCGGTGCGGGGCCCGGTGCGGGGCCCGGTGCGGGGCCCGGCGCCGGGAGCACCGCTGCGAGCGCCTTCGCCGGCGACCAGGGGCACCCGTTCGGGCCGACCGGGACCCCGGGCACCGGGTACGACGCGTTCGACGGCCCGGAAGACGAGGACGACCCGTTCGGCGCCGGTGCGGCCGATGCCTTCGACACGGGCCGGGCCCTGCCGGACGCGCTGTCCGCCGCCGGTTTCGGAGGCCCGCGGTCCGGTTCTGGTCTCTCCGTCCGGGGACCCGGCCCGGGACCCTCCCACCGAGGGGGCCCGCCACCGCATCGGACCCGCTCCGGCGGCCCCTCACGGGCCGTGGTCCTGGCGGCCGCCGACCCGGCGAACGCATACGGCTCGGCGCTCCCGTGGCCCGAGCCCCCCACGGGCGCCGGGCACAAGCCCGGGCGGAAGGCGGGCTCCCTGGTGGTCCTGGTCGACGGCGAGCTGACGCTCTACATGGAGCGCGGCGGCAAGACACTCCTGGCCTGGCCGTCCGACCCGCAGGCCGCACCGGTGGAGGACGACCGCCTGCGCGCGGCCGCCGACGCCCTGGGTGCGGCCGCCCGGGCGGGTTCCCTCGGCACGATCACGGTGGAGCGCGTCAACGGCGCCCCGGCCCTGTCGTCCCCGTTCGGCATCCTCCTGGAGGGAGCGGGCTTCATCGCGACCCCGCGGGGCCTGCGCATCCGCGCCTGAGCTCTCTCGCCCCGGCACCCGGGCGTGTCACCCTTGACGCATGCCTGAAGGCGACACCGTCCACCAAGCCGCGAAGCGTCTGCACCGGGCGCTCGCGGGCGAGGTGCTGACTTGCTCCGATCTCCGGGTGCCGGCCTACGCCACGGCCGACCTCACCGGTCGCACCGTGCTGGACGTGACGCCGCGCGGCAAGCACCTCCTCACCCGTGTCGAGGGCGGGCTCACACTGCACTCGCACCTCAAGATGGACGGCGCGTGGAAGATCTACGCCCAGGGTCAGCGCTGGAGCGGTGGTCCGGGCCACCAGATCCGGGCGATCCTCGGCACCGACGACCGCACGGCCGTCGGCTACCGCCTGCCCGTCCTGGAACTGCTCCGCACCGCCGACGAGCACCGCGCCGTGGGCCACCTCGGCCCCGACCTGCTGGGTCCCGACTGGAACCCGGGCACCGCGCTGGAGAACCTCTTGCGCGACCCGGCCCGGCCCCTCGGCCAGGCCCTCCTCGACCAGCGGAACCTGGCGGGCATCGGCAATGTCTACAAGAGCGAGCTGTGCTTCCTGCTGCGGGTGACCCCGTGGCTGCCCGTCGGCGCCCTGCCCGACGGGCACGCCGCCCGGCTCCCCGCTCTCGCCAAACGGCTCCTGGAGGCGAACCGCGACCGCCCGGACCGCAACACCACGGGACGGCGCGAGCAGAACCTCTTCGTGTACGGCCGCGCGCCGCGCCCCTGTCTGCGCTGCGGCACCCCGGTCCGGGCCGCCGACCAGGGTGACGGCGCCCGCGAGCGCCCCACCTACTGGTGTCCGTTCTGCCAGCAGGGCCCGGCTCCGGCACCGGGCAGGGCGGACCTCCGGGGCGTCCGCCGCCGCACGACTGATTGACGACCCGTCAGAAACACTCGTACCGTCGCTGTCATGCCCGTCACGGCGTACGACCTCACCGGACGCACCGCATTCGTCACCGGCGCCGCCGGCGGCATAGGCCGCGCCTCGGCCGTGCTGTTCGCGGAGGCGGGCGCGATCGTGCACTGCGCGGACATCGACGCCCAGGGGCTGCACGCGACGGCGACCCTGATCGAGGACCGGGGCGGAACGGCGCACACCCACCACCTCGACGTGACCGATCGGGCGCAGGTCGGGCAGGCGGTCGAGACCTGCGGGCGCCTCGACGTGATGGCGGCCGTGGCCGGAATCATGCACAGCAGCCCCGTCCTGGAGACCCGGGACGAGGACCTGGACCGGGTGCTGGCCGTCAACTTCAAGGGGGTGCTCCACGCCTGCCAGGAGGCGGCCCGCCGCATGATCGAGGACGGAACGCGCGGCAGCATCGTGACGATGGCGTCCGGCGCCGTCGACACCGGCGGCCCGGGCCTGCTCTGCTACGGCGCGGCCAAGGCGGCCGTGGTGCAGCTGACCAAGACCCTGGCGACCGAGATGGGGCCGCACGGCATCCGGGTCAACGCGGTGGCACCCGGCTGGACCCGGACGCCGATGACCGACCACCACGGTCCCCGGCAGGCGCAGACGGAGGCGTTCATGGCCCGGCTGTCACCGCTGGGCCGGGTCGGTGAACCGGAGGACGTCGCCCATGCCGTGCTGCACCTGGCGTCCGACGCCGCGTCCTTCACCACCGGTCAGATCCTCCGCCCGAACGGCGGCGTTTCGATGCCCTGGTGACCTTCCCGGCGCAGCACGGTCACGACGAGGTCCCGGGGCCGGCCACGAGGTGGTGCGGCGCCGACACCCGGCGCCGCCCGCGGAGCCGTTCGCGGCCGGGGCGGCCTCCCGCCCCCAGGGGTCCCCTGAACACCCCTGGACGCCGTGTACGCCGGCCCCGCCCGCTTCTCCCCCTTCGGCCCCGCCCTCACCCCGGGTGCGCTCCCCTTTCGCGCCCCCTCGCGGCTCGCCACCGATGCCAGGACCGCCCCCACCGGTCCGACCCGGCCGCCCCCACGGCCCGGGTCTTCGGCACACAGTGCACCGGCAACAGGCTCAGTCCCCACCCCCCGGTCGCGACCGCACCCTCCAGCACCCCCGCATCGGGTGCCAGCACGAGCCGGAGCACCCCCCACCACCACAGCGCCCCCAGCGCCAGCGCCATCCCCCAGCGCGCCGCGCGCCCCGCCATGGCCGTCACCTCCAACCCGAGGAACCAGACCCTAGACCGCACCGTCACCAGCGGGGAGGGCGCACCAGCGGCACACAGGCGCACCGGCACCAGCGCATGCTCACGGCATCCGCCGCACACGGCGCACCCCGCGCACACCCTCTCGGGCCCCCGGCCGCGCCCGGTCACCGGCGCACCGGGGCCCCTCATGGCGCCCTGCACTCAGCCGTTCTCCGCCTGGAACATCCAGTGGTGCTTCTCCAGGTCCGCGGTGATGCCGAGGAGGATGTCCTGGCTCACCGGATCCGCCTCGGCGGTCGCCGCCACCCGCTCCCGCATGCGTGCGATCACCGAGCCCAGCGCCGACACCAGCGTGCCCACCGCGTCCGTGTCCTTGACCCATCCCTGGGGCACGGAGCCTATGCCGCTGCCCTGGGCGACCGTCGCGGCGCGCGCGTCCGGCGGGACGCCCAGCGCCGAGGCCCGTTCCGCCACCGTGTCGGAGTGCCCGCGCGCGGTCTCGACGACCTCGTCGAGCTGGAGGTGGATGGAGCGGAAGCGGGGCCCGATGACGTTCCAGTGCACCTGCTTCGCCACGAGCGCGAGGTCCACCAGGTCCAGCAGGGCGCCCTGCAACGCCTCGGAGACCGTCTTGAGGTCCGTGTCGGCCAAGGGGCTCTTCACGACGTACATCGGCTCCTCCGCAATCGCTCGTACGACCCCGAGCCCCCGCCCTACCACCATGACGGCCCCGGATGGGCGCGGCAAACGGGCGACGGCCCCCTCAGGCAGTCGCGCAGGCACCCTGCCGCCCGCACTACGCACGCAGGCGCGGGCGTCCCGCCGACCGCGCTGATCACGCATGGCCGCGTGCGCCCGGACCCCGGACGCACGAGAGCCCCGGCCGCGCGCCGCTCCGGCATTCCAGGAGCGGCCCCGGCCGGGGCTCTCGCACACGTCAGGCGGCTACCACGTCCACTGCCTCGGCGGGCGCCTTGATCGTGACCCGCTCCGGTGGGACACCGGTGACGGACACGGAATTGAGCATGGGGCGACGCACCGGTGCGGGCACCGGCTCGGTGGCTGCCGCAGACCGTGCCAGCTCGGCGAGCGCGAGCTCGTCGCTCACTTCCCGCATGAGCTCGGACATCCGTACGTCCAGCGCGTCGCAGATCGCGGAGAGCAGCTCGGAGGACGCCTCCTTCTGCCCCCGCTCCACCTCGGAGAGATAGCCGAGCGAAACCCGGGCGGTCGAGGAGACTTCGCGCAGAGTACGGCCCTGGCGCTGGCGCTGCCGACGCAGCACGTCACCCAGCAGGCGACGGAGCAGAATCATCGGTGGCTCCCTCCTCGGACCGCGAAACCGCATCCTTCACGCCCCACCGTACCGCCTTGCGCCGCGGCCGTGCGGGGAGCGCTGTCGTGTTCACTAAGGGCTGCAAACATCAAGTCCCCCCGTTCTGTTCCGTATCCTGTGCCCGCTCATTCCCGGTCTGTTCGCCCGTAAGCTCCCTCAGGAGCAGTTCGAGTACGCTCCGTACACTCTCCATACGGATTTCCGCGCGGTCGCCGTTCAACCGCAGGGAGGCCACTTTTCCGCCAGTGTGTTCGCCGGAACCTTCTTCGAACGGCCCGTCGACGGCCACGAAGACGGTGCCGACCGGCTGGCCGTCCTGCGGCTCGGGCCCGGCGACGCCGGTCGTCGCGAGCCCCCAGTCCGCGCCGAGCGCCGTGCGCACGCCGGCCGCCATCTGGGCCGCGACCTGCGGATCCACCGCGCCGCGTGCGGCCAGCAGGGCACCGTCGACGCCGAGGACGTCCCGCTTCAGCTCGGTGGCGTACGCGGTGACGGAGCCGCGGAAGACCTTGGAGGCGCCGGGCACCGCCGTGATCTCCGCGGCCACCAGGCCACCGGTCAGCGACTCGGCGACGGCGAGCGTCTCCCCCCTCACCGTCAGTAGTCGCAGCACGTCGGCGGCCACGGAATTCACCCTTCCGCCTCCTCCGCAGCGGCTCGGCGCTCGATGATTCCACGCCTGCGCAGCACAATGGCCTGTCTCACATAGTCGAGCCCGCTGACAACCGTCAGGACGAGTGCCACACCCATCACCCAGAAGCGCAGCGTCGCAAGCCACCCCGTCAGCGCCAGGACGTACATGCCGACGGCCACGCCCTGCGTCAGCGTCTTCAGCTTGCCGCCGCGGCTGGCCGGGATCACGCCGTAACGGATCACCAGGAAGCGCAGCAGGGTGATGCCGAGCTCCCGGCCCAGGATCACCACCGTCACCCACCAGGGCAGGTCACCGAGCGAGGACAGGCAGATCAGCGCCGCGCCCATGATCGCCTTGTCGGCGATGGGGTCGGCGATCTTCCCGAAGTCGGTGACGAGGTCGTAGGTGCGCGCCAGATGGCCGTCGAACAGGTCGGTGATCATGGCGATGGCGAAGGCGGCCCAGGCGAGCGAGCGCCACGCCGGGTCGTATCCGCCGTCCGCCAGCATCAGCGCGACGAAGCCCGGCACCAGGAGCAGGCGCAGCATCGTCAGGAGGTTGGCCACGTTCCAGACGCTGGCCTGGTTGACCGCGGCGGCCGTCAGCTTGCCGCCCCGCGACGCCCGTGCGCCCTCGTCGGCCCACGCTGTGTCCGCGGCGCCGGAGCCACCCTCGGCGGCCGAACCCTGGGCGGCGGCGCCCGCCGCGGACGCCGCTCCCCGAGCGCCGGAGGAGCCGCCCGCCGCGGATGCCGGGATTCCGGTCATCTGCCCGCCTCCTCAGCGCACCCGAGCGAACCCGTGAGGGGTTCGGCGACCAGGTCGACACCCTCCGTACCGACCACCTTCGCTTCGACCACGCGGCCGACGGCGAGCCCTTCCGTCAGGGTGAACAGCACCTGGCCGTCCGTCTCGGGCGCCTGGTGGGCGGCGCGGCCGCAGGCGCCCTCCTCGTCGTCCAGGGACTCCACGAGCACGTGCACGGTCTCCCCGACACGCTCCTCGGCGCGCTGCGACACCAGCTGCTCGGCGAGCCGTGAGACGCGGGCCAGCCGCTCGGCGACGATGTCCTCGTCGAGCTTGCCGTCGTACGTCGCCGCCTCCGTGCCCTCCTCGTCGGAGTAGCCGAAGACGCCGATCGCGTCCAGCCGGGCACTGTTCAGGAAGCGCTCCAGTTCGGCCAGGTCGGCCTCGGTCTCGCCCGGGAAGCCCACGATGAAGTTGGAGCGCACGCCGGCCTGCGGGGCCCTGCCCCGGATGGTGCCCAGCAGCTCCAGGAAGCGGTCGGTGTCGCCGAAGCGCCGCATCGCACGCAGCACGCCGGGGGCGGAGTGCTGGAAGGACAGGTCGAAGTAGGGCGCGACCTTCGGAGTGGAGGTCAGCACGTCGATGAGCCCGGGGCGCATCTCGGCGGGCTGCAGATAGCTGACGCGGACACGCTCGATGCCGTCCACCTCGCAGAGGTCGGGCAGCAGCGACTCCAGGAGGCGGATGTCGCCCAGGTCCTTGCCGTACGAGGTGTTGTTCTCGGAGACCAGCATGATCTCCTTGACGCCCTGCTCGGCCAGCCACCGTGTCTCGTTCAGCACGTCGCTCGGGCGGCGCGAGACGAAGGAGCCGCGGAAAGACGGGATGGCGCAGAAGGAGCACCGCCGGTCGCAGCCGGAGGCCAGCTTCACCGAGGCGACGGGTGAGCCGTCGAGCCGGCGGCGCAGGGGCGCACGGGGGCCGGACCGCGGAGCCACGCCTTCCGGGAGGTCGGAGGGCGTGCCGTGCCCCGGGAGGGCCACGCCGGAGACGGACTGCCGCTCCACCGGGCTGATCGGCAGCAGCTTGCGCCGGTCGCGCGGGGTGTGGGAGGCGTGGACACCGCCGGACAGGATGGTACGGAGGCGGTCGGAGATGTCCGCGTAGTCGTCGAAGCCGAGGACGCCGTCCGCCTCCGGGAGGGCCTCGGCGAGTTCCTTGCCGTACCGCTCGGCCATGCAGCCCACCGCCACGACGGCCTGGGTTCTGCCGTGATCCTTGAGATCGTTGGCCTCGAGCAGGGCGTCGACCGAGTCCTTCTTCGCGGCCTCGACGAAGCCGCACGTGTTCACGACGGCGACGTCCGCTTCCGCGGCGTCCTCCACGAGCTGCCAGCCGTCCGCCTCCAAACGGCCTGCGAGCTCCTCCGAGTCCACCTCGTTACGGGCGCAGCCAAGGGTGACGAGTGCGACGGTACGGCGTTCAGGCATGGGCTCAAGACTACTTCGTCCCGCTGACGGCCCACGTCGACGGGGTTGGCCGATCTTGGCCAACCCCGTGTGTCCCTGCCCCTCGAGTACCGCTTGGGCACCTCCGGGTGCCGCGGGCGTCCGTCAGCCGGCGACGGGGTCGCCCTTCGTGTAGGTCAGGCGCTCGACCTGGCCGGGCTGGAAGTCGTCCTGGATCTTCTTGCCGTTGACGTACAGCTCGATGGCACCCGCGTCGCCGAGGACGAGGTCGATCTTCTCCTTGTCCTGGAAGGTCTGCGAGTCGCCCTGCTCGAGCAGCCCGTCGAAGAGGGTGCGGCCGTTGTGGTCCTTGGCGGAGATCCAGCTGCGGCCGTCGGTGGCGCTCACCTGGACGGTGACCTTGTCCCGGGGCGCGGCCGCGATGGCGCTGTCGGACGGTTCGGGCTTGGGGGCGGCGGGCTTGCTGCCCTTGGGCTTGGGTGAGGCGGAGGCGCCGGCGGTCGGCGTGGAGCCCTTGGCGACCTCGGTCTTCGTGCCGCCCCCGCCGTCGCTCCCCCCGTCGACGAGGGTGAACCCGACGAACCCGATCACCACGACGATCGCCGCGACCATGGCCGCGGTCCAGTTCGGCCCGCGCCGCTCGGGGCGGATACGTTCCGCCTCGAAGATCGGGGTCGCCGGGGTGGGGGCGAGCCCTCCGCCGTGCTCGGCGGCGTACTGCTCCAGCAGCGGGGCCGGATCGAGGTGCACCGCGCGCGCGAGCGTGCGCAGGTGACCGCGGGCGTAGACGTCGCCGCCGCAGGGGGCGAAGTCGTCGCGTTCGATCGCGTGCACGATGGCGATACGGACCCGGGTGGCGTTGCTGACGTCGTCGACGGTCAGCCCGGCCGCGATGCGCGCCTGCTGGAGGGCGCGGCCGACGGTGGGCCGATCCGACGCACCGGCGCCATCATGGTTTTCTTCGAACGGACGTGCGTCCTCAGGGGAGTTGCCGTCAGGGGAGTTGCCGATGGACACGGGGGGCGCCTTTCGAGCGTGTAGCCACCTGTGCTGGACGTTCAGTCTAGGGGTGGTACGAAAGGGTGGGGCAACCCGGCGGTAGGACTTTGTAGGCCATCAGAATGGCCGGTCATCCTGATGCTGGGACATATATCTGATGCTTCCCCCAACTTGACGTGCGACAAAGGGAAACGGTTGCTCACGGATCACTTACGAGTGGGTCACGGTCAGGCGTCCGGGTGCGGCGGGGCCCGTACGGACGCGTCCGAACGGACCAGCCGCCCACTCCCCGGACGGTGCCCGGCCGTCCGGATTCCTCTACTGTTCCGACTCCCCCCGGATCAGGGCGAGCACACCGTCCAGTTCGTCGGGCTTCACCAGGACGTCACGCGCCTTGGAGCCCTCACTGGGGCCGACGATGTTCCGTGACTCCATGAGGTCCATCAGCCGGCCCGCCTTGGCGAACCCGACGCGCAGTTTCCGCTGGAGCATCGAGGTGGAGCCGAACTGCGTGGAGACGACCAGTTCGGCCGCCTGGCACAACAGGTCGAGGTCGTCGCCGATGTCCTCGTCGATCTCCTTCTTCTGCTTGGAGCCGACGGTGACGTCGTCCCGGAAGACCGGCGTCATCTGGTCCTTGCAGTGCCGGACGACGGCCGCGATCTCGTCCTCGGTGACGAACGCGCCCTGCAGGCGCACCGGCTTGTTCGCACCCATCGGCAGGAAGAGCCCGTCACCCTTGCCGATCAGCTTCTCGGCACCGGGCTGGTCGAGGATGACCCGCGAGTCGGCCAGGGACGAGGTGGCGAAGGCGAGGCGGGAGGGGACGTTCGCCTTGATCAGGCCGGTGACGACGTCCACGGACGGCCGTTGCGTGGCGAGCACCAGGTGGATGCCGGCCGCCCGCGCGAGCTGGGTGATGCGCACGATCGCGTCCTCGACGTCGCGCGGCGCGACCATCATCAGGTCGGCGAGCTCGTCGACGATCACCAGCAGGTACGGGTACGGCTGCAGCTCGCGCTCGCCGCCCTCGGGCGGCTTGACCTTGCCCTTCCTGATGGCCTCGTTGAAGTCGTCGATGTGCCGGAAGCCGTAGGCCGCCAGGTCGTCGTAGCGCAGGTCCATCTCCCGTACGACCCACTGCAGCGCCTCGGCGGCCCGTTTCGGGTTGGTGATGATGGGCGTGATCAGGTGCGGGATGCCCTCGTACGCGGTCAGCTCGACGCGCTTGGGGTCGACCAGGACCATGCGCACGTCCTCGGGTGTCGCCCGCATCATGACCGAGGTGATCAGGCAGTTGATGCACGACGACTTGCCGGAGCCCGTGGCGCCGGCCACGAGCACGTGCGGCATCTTCGCCATGTTCGCCATCACATAGCCGCCCTCGACGTCCTTGCCGAGTGCGACCAGCATCGGGTGGTCGTCCTCGGCGGCCGCCGCCAGGCGGAGCACGTCACCGAGGTTGACCATCTCGCGGTCCGTGTTCGGGATCTCGATGCCGACCGCGGACTTGCCGGGGATGGGACTGATGATCCGGACGTCGGGGCTGGCGACCGCGTAGGCGATGTTCTTGGTGAGCGCGGTGATCCGCTCCACCTTGACGGCGGGGCCCAGCTCGACCTCGTAGCGGGTGACCGTCGGGCCCCGGGTGAAGCCGGTGACGGCCGCGTCCACCTTGAACTCGGTGAAGACGTTCGTGAGCGAGGCGACGACCGCGTCGTTGGCCGCGCTGCGCGCCTTGCCCGGCCCGCCGCGCTCCAGCAGGTCCAGGGAGGGCAGCGCGTAGGTGATGTCGCCGGAGAGCTGGAGCTGCTCGGCCCGCGGCGGAAGGGCGCGGGGCTCCTTCGGGGCGTCCTTCGTCAGGTCGGGCACCGCCGACGCGGCCGGCAGCTTCTCCGGCTGGGGACGCGCGGCCGGCACGGGCGTCGGCGTCGTCTCCACGCGGTCGCCCACGCTGACCCCCTGGGTGAGGTCGGCGACGATCGGGGACGGCGGCATGCCGTGCAGGACGGCGCCGTCGAGGGCGGCAGCGGCGGCCGCCGCGACATCCACGGCGTCCATCTGCCGCCCCATGGCGGGCTGCTGCGCGGCCGGGCGCCGCGGACGGCTGCGCCGCCTGGAGAGGGCCTCCCGCTCGGCTCCCTCCGGGTCGTACGTCTCGGGTGCGGGACCGCGCCACCGGGAGCGGGGCAGCGCCTCGCGCCACTGCTCCTCGTACCGCTCGTCGTCGTCGGCGCGGACGTCGTCCTCGATGTCGTGCAGGATCCCGAGCCGCACGCCGAGCAGCCGCAGCCGCTGCGGGATGGCGGTGACGGGCGTGGCGGTGACCACGAGCAGGCCGAAGAACGTGAGCAGCGCGAGCAGCGGTACGGCGAGGACGTCCCCCATGGTGTACGTCAGCGGGGTCGCCGCACCCCAGCCGATGAGCCCGCCGGCGTCCCTTATCGCCTGCATGCCGTCGCTGCGCGCCGGGCCGCCGCAGGCGATGTGCACCTGGCCGAGCACGCCGATGACGAGCGCGGACAGCCCGATGACGATGCGTCCGTTGGCGTCGGGCCGCTCCGGATGCAGGATGAGGCGCACGGCGATCGCGCCGAGCAGGATCGGCACGAGCAGGTCCAGGCGACCGAAGGCTCCCGTCACCAGCATCTCGACGAGGTCGCCGACGGGACCGCGCAGATTGGCCCAGGTCCCCGCGGCGACGACCAGCGAGAGACCGAGCAGCAGGAGCGCGAGCCCGTCCTTGCGATGCGCCGGGTCGAGCCCCTTCGCGCCCCGCCCGATGCCGCGCAGCATGGCTCCGACGGCGTGCGCGACGCCGAGCCAGAGGGCGCGTACGAGTCGGTACACGCCCGCGGTCGGAGAGGGCGCCGGCGCGGGGACGGGCTTCTTCGCCGCGGCCTTCTTGGCGGGCGCCTTCCTCGCGGCGGCTTTCTTCGCGGGGGCCTTCTTCGCCGGAGCCTTCTTCGGAGCGGCCGCCTTCTTCGCCGGCGACTTCTTGGCTGCGGGACGTGGGGCCATGGGTGTGAGGTTACCGGTGGAGACGACGGTGGACACGCGTGCCCACTGTTTCACCCGTTCGTGTCGCCCCACAGGAGGCACGAAAGTGACGTGCCCTCAATGGAGCTGCCGCGCCCGCCCGACGGGCCGACGGGCGGCAGGACCCACCGCCCGCGTGGCCCTGCGATCCGTCAGTTCTGCGACGCCACCGGCGGGCTCCCGCTTCCCGCGCCCGGCTCCAGAGCGTCCAGCGCCCTGCGCAGGCCCGTCAGTTTGCGCTCGAGGTGGGCCGCGGTCGCCACCGCCGCCGCGTCCGCGGAGTCGTCGTCGAGCTGCTTGGACAGCGCCTCGGCCTGCTCCTCGACCGCCGCGAGCCGTGCGGAGAGCTCGGCCAGGAGCCCGGCCGCCTCCTTGTTCTCGCCGCCCGCGGACTTGCCGCCCTCCAACTGCAGCCGAAGGAGCGCCGCCTGCTCGCGCAGTTGGCAGTTCTTCATGTAGAGCTCGACGAACACCGAGACCTTGGCGCGCAGCACCCACGGGTCGAAGGGCTTGGAGATGTAGTCCACCGCGCCGGCCGCGTATCCCCGGAAGGTGTGGTGCGGGCCGTGGTTGATGGCGGTCAGGAAGATGATCGGAATGTCGCGGGTCCGCTCGCGCCGCTTGATGTGCGCGGCGGTCTCGAAACCGTCCATGCCCGGCATCTGGACGTCCAGCAGAATCACCGCGAAGTCGTCCGTCAGCAGCGCTTTGAGCGCCTCCTCCCCGGACGATGCCCTGACCAGCGTCTGATCGAGCGCGGAGAGGATGGCCTCCAGCGCCAGCAGATTCTCCGGCCGGTCATCGACCAGGAGGATCTTGGCCTTCTGCACCATGGCCCGCCCTCCTCGCCCCGGCTTGGGGCCTCCCCTGTCCACAGGACTCGGGATGGCGCCACCCGGCACCGCCCCAGGGGACGACTCCCTTGCGCCGCCCGTCCTCGTGCCGGTCATCGTAGCCGCACCCCGCCCGTCGCCACACCCTGTCACCGCGATGTCACTGTGCACATAGCAGAAACGCGGCGGGAGACCAGAAGGTTCCCCGCACACCCCACTTGTACACCGCTCCCACCACGCTCCGTCAGGCACTCCATGTGAACATTGAGGACCCTCGTCACTGCTCGCGCATCCACTTTTCCATCACGGACAGCAGATGGTCGGGGTCGACCGGCTTGGTCACGTAGTCGGAGGCGCCCGACTCGATGGCCTTCTCCCGGTCGCCCTTCATCGCCTTCGCCGTGAGCGCGATGATCGGCAGCCCGGCGAACTGCGGCATCCGCCGGATCGCCGTGGTCGTGGCGTACCCGTCCATCTCCGGCATCATGATGTCCATCAGGACGACCGCGACGTCGTCGTGCTGTTCCAGGACCTCGATGCCCTCACGCCCGTTCTCCGCGTACAGCACCGACAGGCCGTGCTGCTCCAGGACGCTGGTGAGCGCGAAGACGTTGCGGATGTCGTCGTCGACGATCAGCACCTTCTCGCTGTCGAAGCGGGCGCCCCGCCGCGACTGGACCGCCTGCTGCTGCTCGCCGACCCACTGCTCGTGGCCCGCGCCGGTGCCGGTGCCGATGCCCGTGCCGGCGCCCCGCGGGGCGCCCGAGGAGGCCGCCCTGCGACGGCGCCTGAAGAGCGCCGCGGGCCCGTTCTGGGTCTCGTGGTACGACTTCACCTCGGCCGGGGTCTCGATGCCGGACGCGGACAGCTCCGCCTCGGACGCGAGCAGTTCGTCGGCCTCCAGAGGGGGCGCGAGCTGCGCGTAGCCCTGCGGCGGCAGCTCGCTCGGGTGCAGCGGCAGGTACAGGGTGAACGTCGAGCCACGTCCGGGCTCGCTCTGCGCGTGGATCTCGCCGCCGAGCAGCCGTGCGATCTCCCGCGAGATGGACAGCCCGAGGCCCGTGCCGCCGTACTTGCGGCTCGTGGTGCCGTCGGCCTGCTTGAACGCCTCGAAGATCACCCGCATCTTGCTGGCCGCGATGCCGATGCCCGTGTCGGCCACGGAGAACGCGATCATCTCCGCGTCCGGGTCCCGCAGCGATCCGGTCTCCAGCAGCTGTTCCTTGATCGCCACCGGGACGTCGCTGCCGGCGGGCCGGATGACCAGCTCGACGGCCCCGGTGTCGGTGAACTTCACCGCGTTGGACAGCAGGTTGCGCAGCACCTGCAGGAGGCGCTGCTCGTCGGTGTGCAGCGTGGCGGGGAGTTCCGGCGAGACCCGTACGGAGAAGTCCAGGCCCTTCTCCGCGGTCAGCGGCCGGAAGGTGGCTTCCACGTAGTCGACGAGCTGGACGAGTGCGATGCGTGTCGGGGAGACGTCCATCTTGCCCGCCTCGACCTTCGACAGGTCGAGGATGTCGTTGATCAGCTGCAGCAGGTCGGAGCCGGCGCCGTGGATCGTCTCGGCGAACTCCACCTGCTTCGGGGAGAGGTTCCCCTCCGCGTTGTCGGCGAGCAGCTTGGCCAGGATCAGCAGCGAGTTGAGCGGGGTGCGCAGCTCGTGCGACATGTTGGCCAGGAACTCGCTCTTGTAGCGCATGGAGACCGCGAGCTGCTCGGCGCGCTCCTCCAGGACCTGCCGGGCCTCCTCGATCTCGGTGTTCTTGACCTCGATGTCGCGGTTCTGCTGGGCCAGCAGCTCGGCCTTCTCCTCCAGTTCGGCGTTGGACGCCTGCAGGGCCTTCTGCCGCTGCTCCAGCTCCTCCGACCTGAGCCTGAGTTGCTCGGTCAGTTCCTGCGACTGCTTCAGCAGCACCTCCGTCTTGGTGTTGACGGAGATGGTGTTGACGCTCGTCGCGATCATCTCGGCGATCTGGTTGAGGAAGTCCTTCTGGATCTGCGTGAACGGGGTGAAGGACGCCAGCTCGATGACGCCGAGCACCTTCCCCTCGAAGAGCACCGGAAGGACGATCACCTGGGCGGGCGGCGCCTCCCCGAGCCCGGAGGAGATCTTCAGGTAGCCGCTCGGCGCGTTCTCCACCAGGATGGTGCGCTTCTCCTGGGCGGCGGTGCCGATCAGGGCCTCGCCCGGCCGGAACGACGTCGGCATGGAGCCCATGGAGTAGCCGTAGGACCCCAGCATGCGCAGCTCGTACGCGTCTGCCGTGTCCGCGCCCATGTCCTTGCCGTCGACGAGCGGCATGGCGAGGAAGAAGGCGCCGTGCTGGGCGGAGACCACGGGCGTCAGCTCGCTCATGATCAGCGAGGCCACGTCCGCCAGGTCGCGGCGGCCCTGCATCAGCGCGGAGATGCGGGCCAGGTTGCCCTTGAGCCAGTCCTGCTCCTTGTTGGCGATCGTGGTGTCGCGCAGGTTGGCGATCATCTTGTTGATGTAGTCCTGGAGCTCCTGGATCTCGCCGGAGGCGTCCACGTCGATCTTCAGGTTGAGATCGCCGCGGGTCACCGCGGTCGCCACGCGCGCGATGGCGCGCACCTGCCGGGTCAGGTTCCCGGCCATCTCGTTCACGGACTCGGTCAGGTCGCGCCAGGTGCCGTCGACGTCCCGCACCCGCGCCTGGCCGCCGAGCTGACCCTCCGTGCCCACCTCGCGGGCCACCCGGGTGACCTCCTCGGCGAAGGAGGAGAGCTGGTCCACCATCGTGTTGATGGTGGTCTTGAGCTCCAGGATCTCGCCGCGCGCGTCGATGTCGATCTTCTTGGTCAGATCACCCTTGGCGATGGCGGTGGTCACCATGGCGATGTTGCGCACCTGTCCGGTGAGGTTGGACGCCATCTGGTTCACGGACTCGGTGAGGTCCTTCCAGGTGCCGGCCACACCCGGTACGTGCGCCTGGCCGCCGAGGATGCCGTCCGTGCCCACCTCGCGGGCCACCTTGGTGACCTGGTCGGCGAACGAGCTCAGCGTCTTCACCATGGTGTTGAAGGTGTCGGCGAGCTGGGCGACCTCGCCGCGCGCCTCGATCGTCACCGTCCGCGTCAGGTCGCCGTTGGCGACGGCCGCCGCGACCTGGGAGATGTTGCGCACCTGCATGGTCAGGTTGTTCGCCATCAGGTTGACGTTGTCGCTGAGGTCCTCCCAGATGCCCGTGACACCCGGCACGTGCGCCTGACCGCCGAGGATGCCCTCGGTGCCCACCTCGCGGGCCACCCGCGTCACCTGCTCGGCGAAGGAGGAGAGCTGGTCGACCATCGTGTTGACGGTGGTGACGAGTTCGAGGATCTCGCCCTTGGCGTCGACGGTGATCTTCTTGGAGAGGTCGCCCTTGGCGACGGCGGTCGTGACCTCGGCGATGTTGCGTACCTGGATGGTCAGGTTGTTCGCCATGAAGTTCACGGACTGGGTGAGGTCCTTCCAGGTGCCCGAGACGCCCTGGACCTCGGCCTGGCCGCCGAGGATGCCCTCGGTGCCCACCTCGCGGGCCACCCGGGTGACCTGCTCGGCGAAGTTCGAGAGCTGGTCGACCATCGTGTTGATGGTGTTCTTCAGCTCCAGGATCTCGCCGCGCGCGTCCACGTCGATCTTCTGCGACAGGTCGCCGCGGGCCACCGCGGTCGCCACCTGGGCGATGTTGCGCACCTGGGTGGTGAGGTTGCCCGCCATGCCGTTGACGGAGTCGGTCAGATCGCGCCACACGCCGGCGACGCCGGGCACCTGCGCCTGACCGCCGAGCCGGCCCTCCGTGCCCACCTCGCGGGCCACCCGCGTCACCTGCTCGGCGAACGCGGAGAGCTGGTCCACCAGGTTGTTGACGGTGTTCTTCAGCTCCAGGATCTCGCCGCGCGCGTCCACGTCGATCTTCTGCGACAGGTCGCCGCGGGCCACCGCCGTCGTCACCTGGGCGATCTGCCGCACCTGGGAGGTGAGGTTGCCGGCCATGAAGTTGACGGAGTCGGTGAGCTCCTTCCAGGTGCCGCTGACGCCCGGCACCACGGCCTGGCCGCCCAGGCGGCCCTCCGTGCCGACGTCCCGGGCCATGCGTGTGACCTGGTCGGCGAACGCCGAGAGCTGGTCCACCATCGTGTTCACGGTGTTCTTCAGCTGGAGCATCTCGCCGGAGACGTCCACGGTGACCTTCTGCGACAGATCGCCGTTGGCCACCGCCGTCGTCACCTGGGCGATGTTGCGCACCTGCCCGGTGAGGTTGCGGAAGGCGGTGTTGACCGAGTCGGTGAGGTCCTTCCACGTGCCGGCGGCGCCCGGCACCTGCGCCTGGCCGCCCAGCTCGCCCTCGACGCCGATCTCCCGGGCGACCCTGGTGACCTCGGAACCGAAGGCGGACAGCTGGTCCACCATCCCGTTGACGGTGTTCTTCAGCTCCAGCATCTCGCCGGCCACGTCGACGGTGACCTTCTGCGACAGATCGCCGCTGGCCACGGCCGTCGTCACGGCGGCGATGTCCCGCACCTGAGTGGTCAGATTCCGGAAGACCGTGTTCACCGAATCGGTGAGGTCCTTCCACGTCCCCGCCGCACCCGGCACATTGGCCTGGCCGCCGAGCCGGCCCTCGGCACCGACCTCGTTGGCGACGCGGGTGACCTCGTCCGCGAAAGTGCGCAGCGTCTCGGTCATCTGGTTGATCGTGTCCGCGAGCTGGGCGACCTCGCCACGCGCGGAGACGGTCACCTTCTGCGACAGGTCGCCGTTGGCGACCGCGGTCGTCACCTGGGCGATCCCGCGCACCTGGGCGGTCAGATTGCCCGCCATCAGGTTCACCGAGTCGGTGAGGTCCTTCCACACGCCGGCCACGCCGGGCACCTGTGCCTGCCCGCCCAGCTCGCCCTCGGTGCCCACCTCGCGCGCGACCCGCGTCACCTCGGAGGAGAACGAGGACAGCTGGTCCACCATCGTGTTGACGGTGTTCTTCAGCTCCAGCATCTCGCCGGCCACGTGGACCGTGACCTTCCGCGACAGGTCGCCCTTCGCGACGGCCGTCGTCACCAGGGCGATGTCCCGCACCTGCGCGGTCAGCCGGTACGCCATCGTGTTGACGGAGTCCGTGAGGTCCTTCCACGAACCGGACATCCCCCGCACCCGCGCCTGCCCGCCCAGCTTGCCCTCGGTGCCCACCTCGCTGGCCACCCGGGTGACCTCGTCGGTGAAGGTCGACAGCTGGTCGACAAGGTTGTTGACGGTGCGGGCGACCTTCAGGAACTCGCCGCGCAGCGGATGCCCGGTCCCGTCCGGCCCCGCCGTCCGCAGCTCCATGCGCGGCGAGAGATCGCCCTCGGCCACCGCGGTCAGCACCCGGCCGACCTCGGAGACGGGGCGTACGAGATCGTCCACGAGGGCGTTGGAGGCGTCGATGGCGGCCGCCCAGGAGCCCTCGCTGGCCCCCGTCTCCAGCCGCTCGGTGAGCTTGCCCTCGCGCCCCACCATGCGCCGCACCCGCGCCAGCTCGCCGGTCAGGTGCAGATTCCGGTCGGCCACCTCGTTGAAGACGGCGGCGATCTCGGCCATCACTCCGTCGCCGGAGACCGTCAGCCGCTTCCGGAAATTGCCGTCCCGCATCGAGACCAGGGCCGCCAGCAGTCGGTTGAGGGCCGCCGTGTCCACCGCGGTGGTTCCATTGCGTGGTTTGCGCTGGTTGCTCAGGGACTGTCCGCCTTTTGCGCGCGTCTTCGCGGCCCGCGTCGCTGCGCCAGACTCCACTGTGTCCCTCCCGCAGGGGTCGACCATCACTGCTGTGCTCAGGGTTACCGCTCGCCACACCGGTTACCGGCGCATAGCGCCGCCCACATGTACCAGGCCCCACGCACGTGCTCCTGCCCGGCCCGGCCGAAGACACTCGGCCCGCCCGGAACCCACACCTCAAGCTTGCCCAGTGTTTCACCATGCCCGAACCAGGCCATAACAGTTCGGCAGCTTCGCACACGCTCCGCACACCCTACGGACGTAAACACAGGCGACTGGCATCCGCATGGACCGCGAAGGTAAGTAACCTTGCATGCGGCTGTCCAGCCGCACCGGTCCGACCGGTCTGGGCGGTGGCACGAGCACGAGCGGGCAGGCATCGGAGGGGCACCGCACCATGACCACCGGACTGCGTCCCGGGGGACCACCCCAGGATCCCCGGCAGACAGGAGACCAGCAGCTGCCTCGGCAGGAACAGGCCGGCACGGGAGCCCTGCACGTCGAGAACCGGACGAGGAGTTCTGTGATCACCGCGCGCGCGGCCGCCAGCTTCGAGCCCGTCGGACGATCGGTCGCGACCGCCCGCTCGTTCGTCCGCGACACGCTCCAGGGCTGGGGCTTCGCCGACATCGTCGACGACGCGGTGGTGCTCACCAGCGAGTTGGTCACCAATGCCGTCGTCCACGCGGGCACCTCCGCGGACGTCCTGTGCCTGCGCAGTGACGACGGCGTCCGCATCGAGGTGGCCGACCGGTACCCGGAACGCGAGATCCCGCTGCAGGCGACCGCCGTCAACATGGGCAGTCCCGACCGCGAGGGCGGCCGCGGGCTGCAGCTGTGCGCCGCCCTGGCCGGCCGCTGGGGTGTCGAGTACACACCCACGCACAAGCAGGTCTGGTTCCAGCTCCACCTCCCCGAACGGCCGGTGGGCACGCGCGCGGCCGGTCCCTCGCTCCCCGCCGACCTGCTCCCGCTCGCCGACGGCCGGGTGCGCGTCGCGGTCCTCCAGATCGACCGCGCCGGCTCCCTCACCGCCTGGAACGAGGACGCGGAGGACCTGTTCGGGTACGCGGCCGAGCAGGTCACCGGCAAGCCGCTCACCGACCTCGCGGCCTGGCCGCACACCCCCGGCACCGGCACCGGCGTCGCCGAGGCGCTCCAGCTCTCGCGCTGGGAGGGCAGTTACGGCATCCGCGGCGCCGACGGCCGGGTCATCCCCGTCTACGCGTCGCATCTGCGCGTACGGGACACGGACGGCGAACCGTCCACGGTCTGCCTGCTCGTACGCGACCACGAACGCGCCGTCCTGCAGACCCCGTTGCGTGGACCCGCTCCCGACGCGGCGACCGCCTCGGACGGCCAGGCCACGGACCCCTTCGAGGTCTTCATCGGCTCCCCCGCGCCGGACGACCTCGACGGCCTGCTGCAGCGCACGGTGGAACGCGCCCGCGACATGCTCGACGGCGATGCCGCCTTCCTCCTCCTGGCCACCGACGACGAGACGGAGCTGGAGGTACGCGCCTCCACCGGCCTGCCCTCCGCCCGCCAGCGCTTCGCCCGCGTCCCGGTCGAGGCCGGCCCCGGCCGCTACGGTTCGGCCCGCATGCCGGCCGTCCACGACGACCTGACGGCTGTTCCGGGTGCCGTCCCCCTGCTGGCCGGCACGGGCATGCGCTCGGTGGTGACGGTGCCGCTGAAGGTGGAGGGGCGTCTCACCGGCTCCCTCGGCGTGGCCGCCGAGGGGCCCACCCGGTACTCCAACGAGGAGGCCCTGCGCCTCCAGTTCGCGGCCGACCGCATCGCCCTCGCCGTGGAATCGGCGCGGCTGGGCGAGCTGGAGCGGCTGCGCCGCGGGTCCCTGAGCTTCCTCGTCGAGGCCTCCGACCTCCTCGCGGGCACCCTGGACCGCGACCAGACGTTGGCGCTCATGGCCCAGATGACGATCCCGACCCTGGCCACCTGGTGCGCGGTCTACACCATCGCCGACCAGGCGTCCGAGCCCTACCTCTCGTACGTCCTGCACGAGGACGAGGAGCGCATCGACGGCCTCAAGGCCCTCCTGGCCAAGATTCCGCCGCCGGAGCCGATCCCCACGCCGGGCGCCCGGGTGTGGACCGCGCCCGCGGAGGCCGGGCACCGGGCGGCCCTCCGCACCTCCATGCGCAGCCTGGGCCTGGGCGAGCCCACGACGGTCAGCTCCGGCATCGGCACGACGCTGTCGACGGCCTCGGCGGTGGGCGGCGAAACGGTCGTCCTGCCCCTCGTCGCACGCAACCGCGTCATCGGCATGCTGACGCTGGGCAAGCCGACCGACGAGCACTTCCGGCAGGAAATACTGGAGCTCGCCGAGGACTTGAGCCGCCGGGCCGCCCTGGCGCTGGACAACGCCCGGCTGTACTCGGAGCGCACGGCCATCAGCCAGTCCCTCCAGCGCAGCCTGCTGCCCCCCGAGCTGCCGCGCGTCGACGGGGTCGAGGTGGAGGTCATCTACCGCGCGGCCGGCGAGGGCAACGAGGTCGGCGGCGACTTCTACGACCTCTTCCCGATCCGGGACGGCGCCTACGGCTTCGCCATCGGCGACGTCTGCGGTACGGGCCCGGAGGCGGCCGCCGTCACGGGCCTGGCCCGACACGCCCTGCGTCTGCTGGCCCGAGAGGGGTTCGGCGGCCCAGCGGTCCTGGAGCGCCTCAACTCCGCCATCCTCGACGAGGGCGCCCGCAGCCGCTTCCTGACGCTGCTCTACGGCGAGTTGTGGCCGCAGGAGGACGGCAGCGCACTCCTGAAGGTGGTCTGCGCGGGCCATCCGCTGCCGTTGCGGCTGCGGCAGGACGGCACGGTGGAGCCGGCCGCCGAACCGCAGCCGCTCCTCGGTGTCATGGAGGACCTCGAGCTGTACGAGCAGACGGTGACGCTGGATCCGGGGGACGTCCTGCTGTGTGTCACGGACGGCGTCACCGAACGCCGGGAGGGCACGCGCATGCTGGGCGACGACGGACTCGCGGACGTCCTGACGACCTGTACGGGTCTCACGGCGGGGGCGGTGGCGGCCCGCATCATGCGTGCGGTGGAGCGCTTCGCCTCGGACGCCCCGTCGGACGACATGGCGATTCTCGCGATGCGCGTTCCCGGCCTTCCGAAGGACTGAGAACAGCCAGGACCCGGGCCCCGGCCCGGGTCCTGCACACGCACAATGGCCTCGCCCAGTCGGACGAGGCCATTTCTGTCGGAGCCCCCAAACGGAATCGAACCGTTGACCTTCTCCTTACCATGGAGACGCTCTGCCGACTGAGCTATAGGGGCCTGTCGCCTTTTCGGGATTTCCCCGGTGGCAACGGGAGAGATCATACCCCGAACAGACGTATGTTCCCAACCGCGGGCGACGCCTCAGAAGGCGGGCTGCAGCAGTCCGCCCAGCGCGTTGCACACCGAGACGATCCGATGCATTTCACGCTTTGTCAGCGACGCGTCCACCGGCAGCGAGAGCGTCTCGCCGGCGGCCCGTTCCGTCTCGGGCAGGCACATGTCACGACGAAGACCCGGCATGCGGTGCACGGGGGTCTTCACCGGCACCCCGCACGCGACTCCCCTGGCTCTCACGGCCCGGGCGAAGGCGTCCCGATCGGGTCGCCCGTTGCCGGGCACACGCACGACGTACTGCTGGTAGGTGTGACCACCGGCGCTCTCGGGCGTCCGCACGCCCCGCAGTCGCCGGTCGAGATAGGCGGCCCGCTCCCGGCGCTGCGCCACCTCGGTGTACGGCGCCTCGGACTCCCCCTGCTCCAGCACCAGGAGCCCGTGCCGCTGTCCCACCTCGTGAAGTCCCGCGACGTCGGCCGGGCGCCCGAAGCGGTGCACGACCACGACCGCCGCGGTGTGCGGGGTCACCACGGCCTGGACGGCGGCGGGATCGAGGCAGTACGTCGCGGGGTCGATGTCGGCGAAGACCGGGGTGGCCCCGACCAGGGTCACGGCCTCCGCCACCTCGATGTTCCCGAAGGCCGGCACGATGACCTCGTCGCCGTTGCCCACGCCCGCAGCCGCGAGCATTCCAGCTGTACCCATGGCTCGGATGTTGATCCGGCAAAGTGAACGCAAAGTGACGGGCAACACAAAAAAGCTGGTCCCCGAACCGAAGTTCAGGGACCAGCTCTCACAATTTGTTCGGCGGTGTCCTACTCTCCCACAGGGTCCCCCCTGCAGTACCATCGGCGCTGTAAGGCTTAGCTTCCGGGTTCGGAATGTAACCGGGCGT
>NZ_JBIAFD010000020.1:0-132758 GCF_042869095.1 Streptomyces sp. NPDC007264 | reverse complement strand
GGCTGCACACCTACAATCACCACCGCGGACACACCGCGCTGAAAGGCCAGCCACCCGCCAGCCGCGTTCCCAACCTCACAGGGCAATACACCTAGCGCCCCGGCACTGGCCGAGGGCGCCTGCCGCGCGGGGCGGAAGGAGGGGGCGTACACCGACGCTTGCCGCGTCGACCGGATGT
This sequence comes from Streptomyces sp. NPDC007264, assembly GCF_042869095.1. Lineage (NCBI taxonomy): Bacteria > Bacillati > Actinomycetota > Actinomycetes > Kitasatosporales > Streptomycetaceae > Streptomyces > Streptomyces sp. NPDC007264. The sequence goes on along the minus strand of NZ_JBIAFD010000020.1, from coordinate 132,580 downwards.
CCGCGAGATTGTTCCGGGCATGCCAATGCCGCATGCCCGCCCCCCACCGCGGTCCATCTGGAGGACGCAGTGACAGTGAACAAGGCCTCGCGCTTCCGCAGGGCGTCGCTCGTCGTCGGCGGCGCCGTCGCGCTCGTGGTCGCCCTCCCCGGCGTCGCGCTCGCGGATCCGCCGAAGGCGCTGCCCGCCAACGCCGACGGCCTGGAGCAGACGTTCCAGCCGGCCTACGACTACGACACCGACGGCTGCTACTCCACACCCGCCATCGGTCCCGACGGAACCCTCAACGGCGGCCTCAAGCCGAGCGGGGCGCTCAACGGTTCGTGCCATGACGCCTCGGACCTCGACAACACCAACGGGTACTCCCGTTACACCTGCAACAACGGCTGGTGCGCCGTCATCTACGGTCTGTACTTCGAGAAGGACCAGGCGGTCGCCGGCAGCGGCCTCGGCGGACACCGGCACGACTGGGAGCACGTGGTCGTGTGGGTGCAGAACAACGAGGCCCGCTACGTCTCCACGTCCGCCCACGGCGACTTCCACGTCTACGGCCGTGACCAGATCCGCTGGGACGGCACCCATCCCAAGATCGTCTACCACAAGGACGGCATCAGCACCCACTGCTTCCGTCCCGCGAACGGCAACGACGAACCGCCCGAGAACCACCACCACACCTGGCAGTTCCCCGCCCTGGTCGGCTGGAACGGCTACCCGCCGGGGCTGCGCGACAAGCTGAGCCAGGCCGATTTCGGCAGCGCCCACTTCGGCCTGAAGGACGGCGCCTTCGCCTCCCATCTCGCGAAGGCCCAACCGTCCGGCGTCACCTTCGACCCCAACGCCTGACCCGCCGGGGGAAGGCCCCGCCGGCCGGTTCGGCCGGCGGGTTCGTCGCCCGGCCGCGGCACCTGCGCCGCGGCCGGGTGGCGATGCGGCCGGTGCGACCCGAGCGACGGCCAGGGCTCAGGCCGGCCGTACGGCCCCGTGGACCACCGGAGTTCCGGGGTGGAAGACCGGCTCCTCGCGTATGAACGCCCCGGGACCCGGAGCGTGGATCATCATGCCGTTGCCGACGCAGAGCCCCACGTGGCCGGCCCGGCCGGCGTCGTCCTGGAAGAAGACCAGGTCACCGGGTTGCAGAGCGGTCGGCGGGACGGCCACGCCGACGGCTGCCTGGTCCTGCGCGGAGCGCGGGAGGGTGACTCCCGCGGCCCGCCAGGCGGCCTGGACGAGCCCGGAGGCGTCGTACGACTCGGGTCCGCTCGCGCCCCAGACGCACGGCCTGCCGATCTGCGCACGAGCGAAGGCGAGCGCCTTCGCGGCCTTCGTGTCGTACCCGGGGGCGGGGATGCCGACGGTGGCGGGCGGGTGGGCGGGGCCGGAGGTGAAGGGGCCGGAGGTGAAGGGGCCGGAGGTGAAGGGACCAGAAGTGAAGGGACCGGAGGCGAAGGGACCGGGGTCGGTGAACGCCTGAGTGCCGACGAGTGGTGCGGCGCCTGCCAGGGGGGCGGTGCCTGCTGGAGAGGCGGTGCCCGAGAACGGTGCGGTGTCGATCGGGGATCCGGTGCCGGTGAGCGGCGCGGGGTGGATCGCGGGTCCGGCGCCGGTGAGTGATGCGGTGTCGAGGAGTGGGGCGAGGCCGACGAGTGAGCCGGTGTCGGTGAAGGCATCGGTGCGGGGGACGCTCTCGCCGGCGTACGCACCGGCGGCGTACGCATCGGCGGCGGGGGGAGCCGCGACGGCGACGGGACCGCCGGTGCCTGCGGACATGCCCGCCGGCTCGGTGCCGACGGGGGCGGGCGGCTGCGGCCACCACGCCGCCTGCGGAGCCTCGACGGCCGCGAGCGGTGTGCTGCGCTGCGCGGCGTGCCCGGCCAGCACCTCGCGAGCCGCGAACAGCTTGCGCTGGTTCTGCTCCTTCAGCGTCCGCACGGGCGAGGGCCGCGCGGCGGCGGGGGGAGCGGCGGGCGGCGCGGGCAGGGCCTTGGGGGCCTCCGGCCGTCTCTCGGGCGCGGCGGCGGGCAACGCGGCCAGGGGCCGGGCGGTCAGCTCGGCCCGGGGCGCGGCGGCCGCCCCGGTGGCCGTCCCGCCGGTCAGCTCCAGGGCGGGCCGTCCGGCCGCCTCCAGCTCACGGCCGGTCAGGTCGCCCCCCGGACGCTTCGCCGGGCTCGCGGGCCTGGCATCCGCCGGGCTCGCCGGCCGGGCTGCCGGGCGGCCGGGCATCCTGTCCGCGGGCAGCACCGCGGGAACCGTCGGGCCCAGGGTGGAGCGCGCCACGTCGAACCACTGCCGGGCGACGCTGTCGAGGGTGGGATCGGTACCCCTGCGTCCTCCGCCGGGCACAGGGTTGACGCGCCCCCGCGTCCCGGCCGTCATCGCGCGGGTCGCGTTGTAGTTCCCGGTGGCGGTCTCGGCCTGGTCGTAGAGGGAGTGGATCCGCTGCCGGACCTCGGCGCGACTCGGTCCGTCCGAGCGCGGGGTCTGCTCCGGCGCCATGGGAACGTGCTCCTTCCGTGCTCCGCCTACCGGGTCGGCTGCCGGGCACGGGCAGACGGTGCCGGAGGTGTGCCCAACGGCCTTGCTCTGCCGGGCAGTTCGGGTGCCACGGATCGGCGGAGGCCGCGCGACCCGGCGAGGTTCGCCGGAGCGAGTCGTGCTGCCCGCCGGTCAACCTAGCCAACGTGTGTGCCTCGTGTGAAGATTGAAGCGCGATATGTCCGATACATAATTGTGACTTTCGCCCTGACGTTCCCACAGGGTGTCAGGAGGAGGCCGAGGGCGGTGCCGGTGAGCCGCCCCGCCGGAGCGCGGCGTAGCCGATGCCGAAGCCCAGGGCCACCGGCCACTCGAGGGCACCCGCGACGGCCAGCACGCCGAGGCCGGCGTACAGGGGCAGGCCGCGTTCGGCGGGCAGTGCGCGGCGGGCGGCGGCCACCGCGCCGACGAGGTGCGTGGTGGTCCGGCCGAGCCCCGGCACGGTGAGGGTGATCGTGCGCGCACCGGACACGGCGGCCGGCTGCCTGCCGGCGGCCGGTTCGCCCGCGGGCCTGCCCACGGGTTTCGCCGTCGGCCTCGTCACAGGCTTCTTCGACGCCCTCTTCGACGCCTTTTTCGACGGCTTCGTCGTCGCGCGCTTCGTCGGGCTCGTCGTCGAGCTCTTCGTGGCGCGCTTCGTCGGGCCCTTCGTCGGGCTCGTCGTCGGGCTCTTCGGCGGGCTCTTCACGGCCGGCCCGCGTCCGGCTCGCTGCCCGGTGCGCGTCGTGGAGGCGGCGGGGCGTGACACCTTCGTACCCCTCGTACCCGTACGTTTCCCGGCGGTCTTCGGCGTGGTCACGGTTCACATCCGTTCCTGGGTCCCGGACTTCGCCCCCCGGCACGGCAGACGCTACCCGCGGCGCGGGGAGGCGGCGAGCCGGGAAGCCGTTCGGATCAGCCCGCCGGGCGGGAGCGGTCGCGCCGGGTCATGATCGGATCCGGACGAGGGATCGGCTGCTCGGGAGGTGGCAGGCGGATGTCGCACATGTCAGTGGCACGCCTGCCCCTGCTGGGGTCACTGGCCGGGGGCCTGGCGGGCGGCGTGAGCGCGGGAGTGCACGGCGCCGCGGACGTGGCGGCCACGCTGTTCGGACTTCGCCGGCGCGACGTGTGGTCGCGACCGGGGCGCTGCCACATCGAGGTGCGAGGGGTGCAGGGCCCCCGCGGGACATGGGTGATCCGCACCTTGGAGCGGGAGCTGGAGGAGCATCCCGGCGTGCTGTGGGCACGGGTGAACGCCCCGGCGGAGCGGGTCGTCGTCGAACTGGCCTCGCCGCCGCCACCGCTGCAGGAACTGGTCCGGATCATCGCCCACGTGGAGGCCCACGGGGCCGCCGCCACCGCGGAGGGCGGGCAGGGCCCGTACGACGCATGGTGCCCGGAGCCGCATCATCCCTGCGAGGCGCCGCGCAGACGGCCGACGCTTCCGGTGTTGGCGGCGGACGTCGCGGGGCTGTTCCTCACGGTGGCCACGCGGCTGTCGCCGTGGACGCCGCTGCCGGCGGAGGTGGGAGCACTGGCCACCGCCGTCCAGTTCCGGCCCTGGCTGCGCGGGCCGGCGCCTTCGGACCGCACGGACCACGAGCGTCCCGCTTCCGTGGTGCCGATGCTCAATGCGATCGTCCAGGGCGTGGCCACACGCGGGGGAGGACTGGTGCTCGACGCCGCGCAGCGCATCGCGCAGTGGCGCGAGGCGAACGCGGCCCTCGATGCGTGGGTGGAGGCAGAGCCGCGGCTGGTGCGGGGGCCGCAGGACGCCCGGGCCGAGCCGATCGTGGTGGAACGCCCGCGGGCGCACCAGGACGTGACGGCGCGTTACGCCGAACGGGCCGTGCGGGCCGGCGCCGCCGTCGGCGCCCTGGCCGTCCCCCAGGCGGGACCACGACGCGCGCTGGCGGTCGCGTTGGCCGGTATGCCGAAGGCACCCGAGGCCGGACGGGAGGGATTCGCCACCAGCCTCGGCCGGTTCCTCGCGCTGCGCGGCACGGTGGCCATGGACCGCAGCGCGCTGCGACGCCTGGGCCAGGTGGACACCGTGATCCTGGACGCGGAGGCGCTGCGCAGCGGCAGGTACGAACTGACCGACCTGACGCTGCTCGGCGACAGCCGGCCCGACCAGGTCTCCGACCCGCTCTTCGCCCTGTTCGACCCGGCTGCGCCCGCCCGGGTCCGGCACGACGGCGAGGGCTGGACGCTCGGCCCGTTGGAGGACCTGGACCTCACCGGCCGCACCGGGCGCGGCGCGGCGGACCGGCTGCGGCGGCGCGGCAGCGAACGGGTGCTGGGCCTCGCCTTCCGGCGGCGCCTGGTGGCCGTGGCGGGGGTGGCGATGCACACCCTCCCGGGCGCCCAGGCCCTCGCGGCGGCGGCCCGCCGCTCGGGGATCCGCGTGGTCCTCGCCGGTGACCGGCCCGACCCGCAGCTCGGCTTCGTCGACGCGATGGTGCCCACGGGGGGCCGGCTGGTGGCCTCGGTGCGCGCGCTGCAGGCGGACGGCGCCGTGGTGCTGCTCGTGTCGGGGAACCGCCGCGCGCTGGGAGCGTCCGACTGCGGCATCGGGGTCCACCCGGAAGGGCAGCCACCGCCCTGGGGGGCCCACCTGCTGGTGGGCAGTGATCTGGACTCGGTCGCGCTGATCCTGGCGGGCGTCGGCGTGGCCCGCCAGGTCGACCACGACAGCGCGTTGCTGGCCGCGAGCGGCAGCGGCATCGGCGCGGTCGCCGCGATGCGTGCACCGGCCCAGGAGGCGTGCTCGCGCGGGCAGGCGGCGTGCAACACCGCCGGGGGCATCGCCTTCTGTCTGGGCGTCTGGCGCGCCCGGCAGCTGTGCTCACGCCCCGTCAGTCCGTCCGCGGAGACCGTCCCATGGCATCTGATGCCGCCGCACCGGGTCCTGGAGCGGCTGCGCACCGGCGTCGACGGGCTCTCCCCGGAGGAGGCCGCGGCCCGGGCCCGGGGCCCGAAGGGGACGGGCGCGGCACCGCGCACCACGTTGCTCTCGGCGTTCGTCGAGGAGCTGGCGAACCCGCTGACACCCGTGCTCGCCGGCGGGGCGGCGCTGGCCGCCGCCGTGGGATCCCGGACGGACGCCGCGCTGGTCGCCCTGGTCACCGCCACCTCGGCGCTGGTCGGCGGCGTCCAGCGGGTGGGTACCGAGCACGCCCTCGCCGAACTGACCGCGCGTTCCGCGGTCGGGGCGCGGGTGCGGCGTGGGGGCGCCGAGCGGCTGGTCACCGCGGAGGACCTGGTGCCGGGGGACGTCGTCCTGCTGAGGCCGCAGGACGTGGTGCCTGCCGACTGCCGTCTGCTGGAGGCCGAGGGACTGGAGGCCGACGAGTCGTCGCTGACCGGCGAGTCGCTGCCCGCGGCCAAGGACCCGGCGCCCGTGGTCGCCTCGCACCTGACCGAGCGCCGCTCGATGCTCTACGAGGGCACGACCGTCTCGTCCGGGGAGGCCGTCGCCGTGGTGGTGGCCACCGGGACGGCCACCGAGGCCGGGCGCACCATGGCCACCGCGCGGGAGGCCGCGCCGGCGACCGGCGTCGAGGCGCGGCTGTCGTCGCTGACGAAGGCCAGCCTGCCCGTGGCGACGGCCTCCGCGGTGGCGGTGGCCGGAGCGGGACTGGTGCACGGGCGCCCCCTCGCCGAGAGCCTGGCCTCGGCGGTGAACCTCGCCGTCGCCTCGGTACCCGAAGGGCTGCCGTTCCTGGTCAACGCGGCCCAGCTGGCCTCCGCGCGCCGCCTGGCCGAGCACGGCGCGCTGGTGCGCAATCCCCGCACCATCGAGGCGCTGGGCCGGGCCGACGTGCTGTGCTTCGACAAGACCGGCACCCTCACCGAGGGCGACCTCCAGCTCGTCGCGGTCGGCGACGGGGAGCGGACCGTCCCGCTCGCCCGGCTCGGCCTGCGGCACAAGGCGGTCCTGGCCGCCGCGCTGCGGGCCACCCCCGCCGCCCGGCAGTCCGAGCCGATGGCCCACCAGACCGATCGGGCGGTCGACGCGGGGGCCCGCCGGGCACGGGTGTCGGTCGGCCGCGGGGCGCCCCGCTGGCGGCGTTCCGGCACTCTGCCGTTCGACCCGTCCCGTGCCTACCACGCCACCACCGGCCGCACCGCCGGCTCCACCCGGCTCAGCGTCAAGGGAGCCCCCGAGACCGTGCTGGCACGCTGCCGGCGCAGGCTGCTGAACGGGACGGAGACCGCGCTCGACCGCACCGGACGCACGGCCCTGACCGTGGAGGTCGAGAAACTCGCCGGGGCCGGCCGCCGTGTCCTCGCCGTGGCCGAACGGACCCTGCGGCCGGGGGAGGAACTCGCCGACGACGCGGTACGGGACCTCGTCTTCGTCGGCTTCGTCGTGCTGGCCGACCCGGTGCGCCCCGGGGCGGCGCCGGCCACCGCCCGGCTGCGTGCGGCCGGAGTGCACACGGTCCTGCTCACCGGGGACCACGCCGCCACCGCCGAGGCCATCGCCACGTCGGTGACCGGCGAGCCGGACCCGACGGTGTGCACCGGGCCGGAGCTGGACGCGCTCGACGACGACGCGCTCGACGCGCTGCTGCCGACGGTGGACGTCGTCGCCCGGTGCACCCCGCACCACAAGGTCCGCATCGTCCAGGCGTTCCAGCGTCTCGGACGGGTCGTGGCGATGACCGGCGACGGCGCCAACGACGCCCCGGCCATCCGCCTCGCCGACGTCGGCATCGCCCTGGGGCGCCGCGGCACCCCGGCGGCCACGGCCGCCGCCGACCTGGTCATCGGTGACGACCGGCTGGAGACGATCGTCACCGCCCTGACCGAGGGCCGGGCGATGTGGACCTCCGTCAGGACCGCGCTCGCCATCCTGATCGGCGGCAACCTCGGCGAGGTCACCTTCGGCGTGCTGGCCTCCGCGACGGCCGGCAGCTCACCGCTGGGCGCCCGCCAGATCATGCTGGTGAACCTCCTCACGGACCTCGCCCCGGCGCTGTCCATCGCCGTGCGCACCCCGGCCGAGAGCACCGGGGAAGAGCTCCTCCGGGAGGGCCCCCACCACTCGCTGGGCATCGCACTCACCCAGGAGATGCTGCAGCGCGGACTCACCACCGCGCTGGGCGCCGGGCTGGCCTGGACGGCCGCCCGTTTCACCGGCACGCGGCGCCGCGCCGGCACGGTGGCGCTGGTGGCCGTGGTCGGCACGCAGCTCGCGCAGACCCTCACCAGTGGCGGTGCGGACCGCCAGGTGCTCGCCGCCACCGTGGGTTCGGCCGCCGTGCTCGTCGGCATCGTCCAGACCCCGGGCATCAGCCGGTTCTTCGGATCCACCCCTCTGGGCCCGGTCGGCTGGGGCATCGCCCTGACGGCCATCACCACCGCCACGCTCCTCCACCCGGCGCTGAGGCCGCTCTCGGAGCGCCTGGCCCGCACGGGATGGCTGGCGGCCGCGGTCGAGGGCACCGGCGAGAGCGGGCCGCCGCCGTCCGCACCGGCCGCCCTCGCCGCGGTCCCGGCCGCCTGGCTGACCGGGGCCCTGTCCCGCCTCGGCCTGCTGCCCCCGGGACCCGGCGCCACGGTCGTCCAGGGACAGGAGCGCCCGCTCGGTTGATCCGGGCGGCAGCGGGCACTCGGCACGTGCTCACGTGCTCGGAGCGCGCTCATGCGCTCGGGCAGGAACGGGAGGCGTGTGTGGCTGTCCGCCATCGTCTGATCAGGGCGAGTCCGCAGGCGGTCTGGGCCGTGCTGGCGGACGGCACCCGCTACGCGCAATGGGTGGTGGGCACGGCGGCGTCGCAGCCGGCGCGGGGCCGGTGGCCGCAGGTGGATTCCACGATCCGCTTCGAGGTCCGGCTGGGGCCGTTCCGCCTGGCCGACGAGACGGTCGTCCGGCACTGCGAGGAAGAGAGCGTCCTGGAGCTGGAGGCCCACGCCGGCCGCCTGGGCACGGCGCGGATCGCCGTCGAGCTGCGCCCCTGGGGCCCGTACAGCCTGGTCATCGTCGACGAGCACCCCCTGCAGGGTGCCGCCGGGGTGCTGCACAACGTCGGCGTGGAGGTACTCATCCAGCTGCGCCACCGAGCGATGCTGGCCCGGCTGGCCCGGCTGGCCCGGCTGGCCCGGCTGGCCCGGCTGGCCCGGCTGGCCCGGCTGGCCCGGCTGTGCGAGGCCGACGGTGACCGGCGTCCAGGCGACTGACCCGGGCGTGGCACGACGGCCGCGTCACGACCGCGGGCGAGGACGGAGGAGGCGGCGATGCCGGACGCTGTGGTGGTCGGCGCGGGCCCCAACGGGCTGGTCGCGGCGAATCTGCTGGCCGACGCGGGCTGGCGCGTGGTCGTGCTCGAGGAGCAGCCCGAACCCGGCGGCGCGGTGCGCCACGACCGAGGGGTCGATCCCGATTTCGTGAGCGACGTCTTCAGCGCCTTCTATCCCTTCGCGGCCGCCTCCCCGGTGCTGGCCGGACTCCGGCTGGAGGACCACGGACTGCGCTGGAGCCACGCACCCTCCGTGGTGGCCCATCCGCTGACCGACGGCAGGTGCGCCGTCCTCGACCGGCGGATCGAGACCACCGCCCGCTCCCTGGACGCCTTCGCCCCGGGAGACGGCCTCGTCTGGCGCCGGCTGTACGGGGTGTGGGAACGCCTGGGCCCGGATCTCCTGGACGCCGTGTTCACCCCGTTCCCACCGGTCAGGGCGGCGGCCCGGCTCGGCCTGCGGCTCCGGGGCGCGGGCGGGCTGCGCCTGGCGCGCACCATGCTGCTGCCCGTACGGCGGCTGGGGGACGAGGAGTTCGAAGGGGAGGGCGGCCGGCTGCTCCTCGCCGGGAACGCGCTGCACGCCGATCTCGCGCCGGAAGCCACGGCCAGCGGGGGATTCGGCTGGCTGATGTCCATGCTCGGACAGACCTACGGCTTTCCCGTGCCGGTCGGCGGATCCGGCGCCCTGACCGCGGCGCTCACCCGGCGGCTGCTGGCGCACGGCGGGGACCTGCGCTGCGGCCGTCGCGTCGGCCGCGTCGTCATCCGCGACGGACGAGCCGTGGGCGTACGCACCACCGACGGCGAGCTGGTCGCCGCACGGCGCGCCGTCCTCGCGGACGTCTCCGCGCCCGCCCTGTACGGCGAACTCGTCGGTCCCGAACATCTTCCGCCCCAGGTGCTGGCCGATCTCCGGCGCTTCGAGTGGGACTTCGCCACCTTCAAGGTGGACTGGGCGCTGGACGGACCCGTGCCCTGGCGGGCCGCGGAGGCGGCTCGGGCGGGCACCGTCCACCTGGCCGACGGCGTCGACGAACTCACCCGGTTCGCCGCGCAGATCGCCATGCGGCAGGTCCCGGACCGGCCCTTCGCCCTGTTCGGCCAGATGACGACCGCCGACCCGTCGCGCTCACCCCGGGGCACCGAGTCCGCCTGGGCCTACACCCACGTCCCGCACGTCATCACGGCCGACGCCGCGGACGAGGGCCTGACGGGCGCCTGGGACGCCGCGGAACAGGAGGGGATGGCCGACCGCATCGAGCGGCAGGTGGAACGCTTCGCCCCGGGCTTCCGGGCCCTGATCCGCGCCCGCCGCATCCTGGCCCCGCCGACCTTGCAGGCGCTGAACAGCAATCTGCACGGAGGCGCCATCAACGGCGGCACCACGGCCGTCCACCAACAGCTCGTCTTCCGTCCGTTCCCGAGCACCGGACGCGCCGAGACCCCGGTGGGCAACCTCCTGCTCGCCTCGGCGGCGGCCCATCCCGGCGGAGGAGTCCACGGAGCCCCGGGCGCCCATGCGGCACGGGCGGCGCTGCGGCGGTGTCTGCCCCCGGGGCTGACCCGCGCCCAGCGCCTGCTGGCCCGGCGCGACAGATCGGGTGCCCTGTCCGACGACGACGGCGCGTGACGAGCGATCCGCCGAGCGGTGATCCGGCGACAGACCGATCCGGCGATCCGTGATCCGGCGATCCGTGATCCAGGCAATCCGTGATCCGGCCTCACCGCGGACGTTTGCCGCCCTTAATCGAACGTACTAGTCTGTTTGATTAAGAGGGTGGCATGCCCACGGCCACCGTCGCGACCCATGAGGCGCCGGCATGACGCACGGCGCAGAGAGAAGAGGCATCGTCATGCGTGCAGTAGTTCTGGAGCGGTTCGGCGGCCCGCTGGTCCTCGCCCAGGTCAAGGACCCGGTCCCGGGCCCGGGGCAGGTGCTGGTGCGGGTCAGGGCCAGCGGTGTGAACCCTCTGGACACCAAGATCCGCGCGGGCGGGGCCGCCCATGCGCAGAGCCGCCTGCCCGCGGTGCTGGGCCTGGATCTGGCCGGCGTGGTGGAAGAGACCGGCCCGGACGTCACGGGCTTCGCGCCGGGCGACGAGGTCTACGGGCTCACCGGTGGCGTGGGCGCCCTGCAGGGCTCGCTCGCCGAGTTCGCGGCCGTGGACGCCAGGCTGCTCGCGCCCAAGCCGGCCTCCCTGACGCCGCGTGAAGCGGCGGCGCTGCCGCTCGTGGTCGTCACCGCCTGGGAGGGCCTGGTCGACCGCGCCGGTGTCCACGCGGGGCAGAAGGTCCTGGTCCACGGCGGAGCCGGCGGGATCGGCCATGTCGCCGTCCAGATCGCCCGCGCCCGTGGCGCCGAGGTCTTCGCGACGGGATCCGCGGCGAGCCTGGACGCCATTCGGCGGCTGGGTGCCACCGCGATCGACTACACCGCCACGGCGGTCGAGGACTACGTCGCGGAGCACACCGGGGGCGAGGGCTTCGACATCGTCTTCGACACCGTCGGCGGCGCGACGCTCGACGCGTCCTTCGCCGCGGTCCGCACCTACACCGGTCATGTCGTCAGTGCCCTGGGCTGGGGCAGCCACAGCCTCGCCCCGCTGTCGTTCCGGGGTGCCACCTACTCCGGCGTCTTCACGCTGCTGCCCATGCTCACGGGCCGCGGCCGGGAGCACCACGGCGACATCCTGCGCGAGGCCGCGGCGCTCGCCGACGAGGGAGCGCTCAAGCCGCTCCTCGACCCACGGCACTTCACCTTCTCCACCGTCATGGACGCCCACGCCGCCGTGGAGAGCGGCACCGCCGAGGGCAAGGTCGTCATCGACGTCGAGGAGTGAGGGCGCGGGGCGGCGGGGGCGCCTGGCGGCGGGCGTGGGCCGCGCGGCGCGATCAGGTGTGGTCGGCGACCAGAAGCCGTGCCGCGGACTTCGCCTCCTCGACGACCGTGCGGTCCTGCAGCAGCCGGCCGGACGCCAGGGCGCCGTCGATCAGCAGGCCGATGTGCCGGGCGAGCGCCGCGGGGTTCCCGGCCCCCGCCGCGGCGCTCAGCTCGGTCAGCCACGCCTGACGGCGCCGGGTGTGCTCGAGGGTGATCGCCCGGGCCTCCGAGTCCGGACCGGCCTCGACCGCCGCGCTGACGAAGGGGCACCCGAAGAAGCCGTGACGCTCGAAAGCGGCCGTCAGCGCGTCGAACAGCCCGACGAGCCGGTCCCGCGGGTCGTCACCCGCGGCCGCGGCGGCGCTCTGCAACTGCGCCGTCCAGGAGTCGTCGGTCCTGCGCAGATACGCCGCGACGAGCTCCTCCTTGGTGCGGAAGTGCACGTACAGCGTCGACTTCGCGACGCCCGAGGCCTCGATGACCTGGTCGATGCCCACTCCGCGAAGCCCGTTGGCGTAGAACAGCTCGGCCGCCGCGGTGAGGATCCTCTCCACGGACTTCGTCTTCCGGACCTGAGTCACCATGACTGCCTCCCTAATCGAACATACCAGTACGGCCGATCAGGGCGGGCGGCGGCAGGTCGCCCGCGGGACCGGTCCGGCCGACGGCCGGCCAGGGCATCGGCGGCGACGCCCGCCGTCGCCCCCGAGACCCTGATTTCCCGCACTCCGTTCCGCCGGTGAGCGGCGACGGGTTAAGGTCACGTTCGCGAGATCTTGACGGAAGGGCCGGGAATGACGAACAGCCAGCCAGTACGCCGGGGCCGGCCGCCGGGCATCCGCACCGTCGAGGGGGAGCTGACCCGACGCCAGGAGGACATCGTCCGGTTCATCACGGACACCGTCCGGCGACAGGGCTACCCGCCGTCGATGCGGGAGATCGGGCAGGCGGTGGACCTCGCGAGCACCTCCTCCGTGGCCCACCAGTTGATGGTGCTGGAGCGCAAGGGCGTCCTGTACCGCGACCCCAACCGGCCGCGCGCCTACCAGGTGCGGCCCTCCTGGGCCCCCGACCTCGACTCCCGTGCGGAGCCGCCGGCCGAAGTGCCACTGGTCGGGCGGATCGCCGCCGGCGCGCCCCTGCTCGCGGAAGAGATGGTCGAGGACGTCTACCTGCTGCCGCGTCAGATCGTCGGCGAGGGGGAGCTGTTCGCCCTGACCGTGTCCGGCGACAGCATGATCGACGCGGCGATCTGCGACGGCGACATCGTCACCGTGCGCCGCCAGGACAGCGCCGACCACGGCGACATCGTCGCGGCCCTCCTGGACGACGAGGCCACCGTCAAACAGCTGCGCCGCCAGGACGGCCGGGTGTGGCTGATGCCCCGCAACCCGGCGTACGAGCCGATCCCCGGCGAACGGGCGATCGTGCTCGGCAAGGTGGTGGGCGTCCTGCGCCGGCTGCCCTGAGCGGACCGGTCCCGGCCGTCGTGCGGGCCCGCCGGCCGCCCCCGCCGACACGGGCGGTGAAGGCCGCCGCCGGGCGAGCGGCCCACCCGCACCGTGGCACAGTGACGGTATGTGCGGCCGCTACGTCTCCACCCGCAGCCCCGAGGACCTGGTCCGGCTCTTCCACGTCACGGACTGGCACCCGGAGGAGGCGTTGGCGCCGAGCTGGAACGTGGCCCCGACCGACGACGTGTGGGCCGTCCTGGAGCGCGCCCCGCGGCATGCGGGCGGCACGTCCCCGGCGCGCCGGCAGTTGCGGTCGGTGCGCTGGGGCCTGGTGCCGTCCTGGGCGAAGGACACGAAGATCGGTGCCCGGCTGGTCAATGCGCGGGTCGAGACCGTGCACGAGAAGCCCGCCTTCCGTCGGGCCTTCGCCGGACGCCGCTGCCTGCTGCCGGCCGACGGCTTCTACGAGTGGCAGCAGATCACGGCGCCGGACACGGGAAAGGCCCGCGAGCAGACCCGCAAGCAGCCCTATTTCATCCACCCCGAGGACGGGCAGGTGATGGCGCTCGCCGGGCTGTACGAGTACTGGCGCGACCCGGCGGTCGAACGGGACGACGACCCCGCCGCCTGGCTGATGACGTGCACCGTCATCACCACCGAGGCCACCGACGCGGCCGGCCGTATCCATCCGCGCATGCCGCTCGCCCTCGCCCCGGACCACTACGACGCCTGGCTCGACCCCGGCCACCGGGACCCCGGGGAACTCCGCGCGCTGCTGGCGCCGCCCGCGGACGGCCACCTGGACGCGCGGCCGGTCTCCACGGCCGTCAACAGCGTCCGCAACAACGGCCCCCAGCTCCTGGAGGAGGCCGCGCCGTGAGGGTGTGCATGCGGGCGGGGGGCCGGTTCCTGCCTCCGGCCCCCCGCCCGCGACGCCGCGACGGGCTGCCCTTCGTCGCGCAGCCGGTCGCGGCGGGTCATGGCGCGCCTACGGCGTCATCAGCGACAGCGCCGCGCACATCCGGTCGGTGACCTCGGAAACCGCCCCCAGGGCGTCCACACGGAGCAGCAGGCCCCGGTCCGCGTACCACTGCAGCAGCGGGACGGTCTGCTCGGCGTAGACGGCGAGGCGGCGCAGAACCGTCTCCTCGGTGTCGTCGGCGCGCCGGGTCAGTTCGTTCCCGCACTCGTCGCACTGCCCCGGCACACGGGGCGGGGAGAACACCATGTGCACGGTCGTCCCGCAGCCCGAGCAGATCCGCCGCCCCGTCAGCCGCTGCACGATCTCGTCGTCCGGCATGTCGAAGGCGAGCACCGCGTCCAGCGCCGTCTCGCCCTCGGCCAGGGACTCCTCGAGGAGTTCGGCCTGGCGTACGGTCCGGGGGAAGCCGTCGAGCAGGAAGCCCGCCGCCGCGTCCGGCTCACCCAGGCGGTGGGTGACCATGGTCGTGGTCAGCTCGTCGGGCACCAGCTCCCCGGCGTCCGTGTGCTGCTTGGCGAGCTGCCCGAGCGGGGTGCCCTCGCGGATCTCGGCACGCAGCAGGTCGCCGCTGGAGATGGCCGGTACGGACAGCCGTTCGGTGAGGAACCGGGCCTGGGTGCCCTTGCCCGCTCCCGGCGGGCCGATCAGAACGATACGCATGTCTCTTCGTGTTCCTGGTCAGTCTTCCGCCGACGCGGCGGGAAGGTTCGTCTGGATCAGATCCATGACGGTGGAGTCGGTGAGGGTGGTGACGTCGCCCAGTTCGCGGTTCTCGGCGACATCGCGCAGCAGGCGGCGCATGATCTTGCCGGACCGGGTCTTGGGCAGTTCGGCGACGGTCAGGATCCGCTTGGGCTTGGCGATCGGGCCGAGGGTGGCGCCGACGTGGTCGCGCAGTTCGGCGACCAGCTTGTCGTCCTCGGACGCGGTGCCGCGCAGGATCACGAAGGCGACGATGGCCTGGCCGGTGGTCTCGTCGGCGGCGCCGACGACCGCCGCTTCGGCGACCGCGGGGTGCGAGACCAGGGCGGACTCGACCTCGGTGGTGGAGATGTTGTGGCCGGAGACGAGCATGACGTCGTCGACGCGTCCCAGGAGCCAGATGTCGCCGTCGTCGTCCTTCTTGGCGCCGTCGCCGGCGAAGTACTTGCCCTGGAAGCGGGACCAGTAGGTGTCGATGAAGCGCTGGTCGTCGCCCCAGATGGTGCGCAGCATGGAGGGCCAGGGCTCGGTGAGGACGAGGTAGCCGCCGCCTCCGTCGGGCACCTCGTTGGCCTCGTCGTCGACGACGGTGGCGCAGATGCCCGGCAGCGGCCGCTGGGCGGAGCCCGGCTTGGTCTCGGTGACGCCCGGCAGCGGCGAGATCATCATCGCGCCGGTCTCCGTCTGCCACCACGTGTCCACGATCGGGCAGCGACCGCCGCCGATGTGCTCGCGGTACCAGACCCAGGCCTCGGGGTTGATCGGCTCGCCGACGGAGCCGAGCACCCGGAGGGAGGACAGGTCGAACTTCGCGGGGATGTCGTCGCCCCACTTCATGAACGTGCGGATGGCCGTGGGGGCCGTGTACAGGATGGTGACCCCGTACTTCTGCACGATCTCCCAGAACCGGCCCTGGTGGGGGGTGTCGGGGGTGCCCTCGTACATGACCTGCGTGGCGCCGTTGGCCAGCGGGCCGTAGACGATGTAGGAGTGGCCGGTGACCCAGCCGATGTCCGCGGTGCACCAGTAGACGTCGGTCTCGGGCTTGAGGTCGAAGACCGCGTGGTGGGTGTAGGCCGCCTGGGTGAGGTAGCCGCCCGAGGTGTGCAGGATGCCCTTGGGCTTCCCCGTCGTCCCGGACGTGTACAGGATGAACAGCGGCTGCTCGGCGGGGAACGCCTCCGGCGTGTGGTCCGCCGACTGGCTCCCCACGGCTTCGTGCCACCACAGGTCGCGGCCCTCGGTCCAGGCGACCTCCTGGCCCGTGCGGCGCACGACGAGCACGTGCTGCACGCTCTCCACGCGCTCGAGGGCCTCGTCGACGGCCGGCTTGAGCGCGGACGGCTTGCCGCGACGGTAGCCGCCGTCGGAGGTGATGACGACCTTGGCGTCGGCGTCCTGGATCCGAGCCGTGATGGCGTCGACGGAGAAGCCGCCGAAGACCACGGAGTGCGCGGCGCCGATGCGGGCGCAGGCCAGCATCGCGATCGCGGCCTCGGGGATCATCGGCATGTAGATCGCGACCCGGTCGCCCGTGCCGACACCCATTCCCGCCAGGGCGTTGGCCGCTTTGGAGACCTCGTCCTTGAGCTCGGCGTAGGTGATGGCGCGGCTGTCGCCGGGCTCACCCTCGAAGTGGATCGCGACGCGGTCGCCGTTGCCGGCCTCGACGTGCCGGTCGACGCAGTTGTACGCGACGTTGAGCGTGCCGTCCTTGAACCACTTGGCGAACGGCGGGTTCGACCAGTCCAGCGTCTCGGTCGGTTCGGTGGCCCAGGTCAGCCGCCGGGCCTGCTCGGCCCAGAAACCGAGCCGGTCCTCGGCGGCCTGCTGGTACGCCTTCCCGGTGACGTTGGCGGCGGCGGCCAGCTCGGCGGGCGGTGCGAACCGCCGCTCCTCCTTCAGCAGGTTGGCCAGGGTCTCGTTGCTGCTCATGTGGGACTCCCTCGTGGTCGATCGGACGGTCGGCGGGTGCGGATCAGGCCGAGAACGGCCACGTCGGCAGGGACGCGTTCTTCCAGGTGTTGTTGGCCACACCGGCGAACGAGCCGTACCAGGCGAGCAGCGCGGTGAGCAGACCGCACCAGCCGCCGATGTGGATCAGGGAGGTCTGCTGGGCCAGCTGTCCGGCGGTGAGCAGCACGAACGTCACGCTCAGGACCGAGAAGACGGCGAGCAGAAGACCGCTGATCCGGGTGGTGACGACCGTCATGAAGACGGTGAAGATCGTCCAGCCCAGCAGGAACAGACCCGTCGCCTGGTGGGCGTGGGCCGGCACCAGGTGGGGGGCGATGAACTTGACGTAGGCCGCGAAGGAGAGCCAGAAGGCGCCGTACGAGGTGAACGCCACGGCACCGAAGGTGTTGTTCTTACGGAACTCCCACATGCCGGCGAGGACCTGGGCGAAGCCGCCGTAGAACAGCGCGAGCGGCAGCACCACGGCCTCCAGCGTCATGTCCGCGATCAGGCCCGCGTTGAAGCAGGAGAGGACGAAGGTGGTGAGCGCGAATCCCGCCAGGCCCAGCGGACCCGGGTCGGCGATCGGCGGGTGCGACGGCGCCTTGGCGGCGGGGGCGTCGACAGTGAGCGGTCGGTCGATGACGGGCGTCTGCAGCTGGGTCACGGTGCTCTCCTTGGGTCGAGGGGCGTACCCCGGCACGGGGCGGGAGGTACGGGGGCCACTGAAACGGGCGGTGGCCGACGGCGCCGTGCGCAACGACCGCGCACCGGCTCGGGGTTGAGGAACCGTGTGCGCGGCGGTCTGTGCACGAGCGCGCGGACGGTCCCGGTGCCACTCCCGGTCGGGAGCACGGCTCGGCTGCCGGGCGTTCCGCGGCGACTCGCTCTGGCGGGTTACTGTGCGGCACTCACGGGCCCGGCCGGGAGCCCCCTGGCGGTACTTGTCGGTCAGTGGTGCCGGCGGCGCGACGGACGGCTGCGGTCCCGGGACGAGTGGTCGCCTCCCGCCGCCGAGTGGTCGCCCCGGCCGGAGCCGCCAGTTCCTCCGGCACGTGCAGGCGGGCCAGCATCATCGACGCCCCCGCGGGCACCCGGGCGCGCGTGGCGAGGGACACGCCCACCATGGTCAGGAACGCCGCCGGTACGCTCCAGGCGGCGGGTTCGGCGAGCAGGGTCCCGATCCAGCCCGGCCCGCCCGCCCCGAGCAGCGTGACGGTGGCGGCGGCCAGCGCCAGCCCACCGCCGACCAGCATCCCGGCGACGGCCCCGGGCGCGGTGAGGCGCCGCCACCAGATCCCGAGCACCAGCAGGGGACAGAACGTGGAGGCGGCCACCGAGAAGATCAGGCCGATCTCGTGGGCCACCGAGACACCGCTCTCGGACAGCAGCAGGGCGATCGCGCAGGGCGCGACCACGGCCACCGCGGAAGCCTTGCGGAAGCCCCGTACGTCCCCGCCGACGACGTCCTGGGAGAGCACGGCGGCCACCGACAGGGCCAGCCCGGAACAGGTCGACAGGAAGGCGGCGAAGGCGCCCGCGACCACCAGTGCCGTCAGCAGCTGCCCCGCGACGCCCGGCACCAGCCGCCCCGGCAGCAGCAGCACCACGGTGTCCGCCCGGTTCGCCTCGGCCAGGCCCGGTGCGAACAGCCGCCCGAGTCCGCCGTACACCTCGGGCAGCAGGTAGAAGACACCCAGCAGACCGAGCACGCCGACCGTGGTGCGGCGGGCGCCGCGGCCGTCCGGGTTGGTGTAGAAGCGGGCGATCACGTGCGGCAGCCCCATCGCCCCGAGGAAGGTGGCGACCATCAGCGAGTACAGGGTGTACAGCCCTCGCCCGCCGTCGTTCCGCACGGGAGGGCCGTGCGCGGCGGCGACGGCCGAGGTGCCCGACGGGTGCCAGGCGCCGCGCCAGACGAGCAGCAGGACGATCGCCGGGACCGCGAGCGCGGCCAGCTTCAGCCAGAACTGGAACGCCTGGACCAGGGTGACACTGCGCATGCCGCCGGCGATCACGCTCACCAGGACCACCACCGACACCAGCACGGCGCCCGCCCACGGGGGTGCGCCGAGCGTGGTGTGCAGCGCCAGGCCGGCGCCCTGCAGCTGCGGCACCTGGTAGAGCCACCCGATGACCACGACGAACACCGTGGCCACCCGCCGTACGCCCAGCGAGCCGAGGCGCGCCTCGGCGAAGTCGGAGACGGTGTACGCTCCCGACCGGCGCAGTGGCGCGGCCACCAGGACGAGCAGGACCAGATAGCCGCCCGTGTACCCGATGCCGTACCAGAGCATGGTGCTCCCGTACGCCACCACCAGCCCGGCGATGCCCAGGTAGGAGGCGGCCGAGAGGTACTCGCCGCTGATGGCGGCGGCGTTCCGCAGCGGTGAGACCGTGCGGGAGGCGACGTAGAAGTCCGAGGTGGACCGGGATCTGAGGCCGTAGCCGCCGACGGCGACGGTCGCGAGCACGACCAGCAGTACGGCGGTCAGGTTCTGGGGTGTGCTCATGAGCGGTGGACGTTCTCCGCGAAGTCTCGTTCGTTGCGTTCGGCCCGCCGTACGTAGCCGGCTCCGGCGGCCACCAGCAGTGCGTACACCGGCAGCCCGAGGATCAGCCACGGCAGGCCCACGCCCCACAGGCGTCCCTCGCGCAGCACCGGCACGTACGCGAGCAGCGGCGGCAGACAGGCCAGCGGCAGGCAGACGGCGGCGCAGATCAGCAGTCCCAGCCGGAGCTGGGCGCGGATCAGCGCCTTCACGTACACCTCGCCGAGCGCCGTCTGCTCGTGCACGTCCCGCACCACGGAGTGCCGCAGCCCCGGGCGGGCGGCCTGGGTGCGCGGATGGGTGACGCTCACCCGGCGCGGCAGCTCAGCCATCCGCGGCCTTTCCGGGTGGGGACGACGGGGACAGCAGCAGCTCGCGCAGCTTGCGGCTGCTGCGGCGGCTGACCGGCAGCACGGTGCCCGCCACGCGCACCGACAGCCGCCCCGCGTCGGTCAGCAGTTCCTCGATGTGCTCGGTCGCGACGAGGTGGCGGCGGTGCACCCGTACGAATCCGGCGTTCTGCCACTCGTCCTCCAGCGTCGACAGCGGCACGCGCAGCAGATGGCTGCCGGAGGCGAGGTGCAGGCGTACGTAGTCGCCGCACGCCTCGACGTGCCGCACCTCGGAACGCTGGATGAACCGCGTCACACCGGACAGCTCGACGGGGATCACCTGGTCGTCGGAGGCCGCCGCCGTGGGCGTGGGCGTGGGCGAGGCGGTGAGAGCCGGAGGCCGCGCGACGGGGGTCTCCCGGTCCGGACGGCCCGGTCCCGGCTGCCGCTCGGCGATCCGCCGCACGGTCTCGGCGAGCCGGTCGGAGCGGACGGGTTTGAGCAGGTAGTCGAGGGCCCGCACCTCGAAGGCCGGCACCGCGAAGTCGTCGTACGCGGTCACGAACACCACCGGTGGCGGCTCGGCGAACCGGGAGAGGACCCTCGCCACGTCGAGGCCGTCGAGCCCGGGCATGCGGACGTCGAGGAAGACCGCGTCCATGGCGCGGTTCTCCTCCAGCGCGCGGTCCATCGCCCGCAGTGCGGCGGCTCCGTCCGCGGCGGACTCCACCGGTCCGACCCCCGGGATCAGCCCGAGGAGGTAGACCAGCTCGTCGAGTGCGTGCGGCTCGTCATCGGCCACCAGAAAGCGCAGCATTATGTGAGTGTGGACATTCTTCGCACATTCGGTCAATCCACTAAGGGGTGTGGGGTTTGTCACACATGTGAGAACAGGGTGCTCACTTGAGCGTATCGGGTCGGCCGGTCACACGGTCCGCGCCGACGGCGGGCGCCGACACGCCCGCCCGGTACTTGGGCACCCGCATGCGCACCCGGGTCCCCGCTCCCGGCGCGGTCTCGATCACCAGCCCGTACGCATCGCCGTACACCTGGCGCAGCCGGGCGTCCACGTTTCCGAGCCCGATCCCGCCCGACCCCGTGGCACCGGACATCCCCGTTCCGCCCGCCGCCAGGATGCGCCGCAGCTTCTCGGGATCCATCCCGACCCCGTCGTCCTCGACGGTGATGTGCGCCTCGGCACCCGCGTCCCCCGCGATCACGGTGATCTGCCCCGGTCCGGGCTTGCCCTCGAAACCGTGCCGCACCGCGTTCTCGACCAGGGGCTGCACACACAGGAAGGGCACCGCCACCGGCAGCACCTCCGGCGCGGCCTGCACGTCGACGCGCAGCCGGTTCCCGAAGCGTGCCTGCTCCAGCAGCAGATACTGGCCGATCGAGCGGAACTCCTCCGCCAGCGTGGTGAACTCTCCGTGCCGGCGGAAGGAGTAGCGCGTGAAGTCCGCGAACTCCAGCAGCAGTTCGCGGGCGCGCTCGGGATCGGTGCGGACGAACGACGCGATCGCCGTCAGCGCGTTGCACGAGAAGTGCGGGGAGATCTGCGCGCGCAGCGCACGCAGCTCCGCCTCCACCAGGCGGGTACGGGAACGGTGCAGTTCCGCGAGTTCCAGCTGACCGGAGGTCCAGCGGGCCACCTCGCCGGTCGCCCGGACCAGCCCCGCCGACACTCCCGGGGCGTACGCGAGCAGCGCACCCTCGACCCGGTCCTCCACGACCAGCGGCGCCACGACGGCCTCCCTGACCTCGCAGCGCGCCTGTCCGCACCACACCCGGTCGGCCTTGACCACGGCCGTCCTGCCGCCCGCGAGCACCTCCGCCGCCAGGTCCACGACCTGTGCGGCGTGGTGCTTGCGGGCACCGTCCCAGGTCAGCACCCGCTCCGTGTCCGTGATGGCCAGCGCGGGAACGCCGAGCAGCTCGCGCAGATGCCGCGCGGCCGCGCCGGCCGACGACTCCGTCAGCCCACCGCGCAGTGCCGGTGCCGCCAGAGACGCACGGTGCAGCGCCTCGAAGGCGGCCTGCCCGGCCCGCCCGTCGAATCCTGGGTGGCGGCGCAGCCATCTGCGCTGCCGGAATATGCCCGCCATGCCGGACACGGTAACGCGACGGCGGGGCGGCGCGGCGGACGGTGTCATATGCCGGAGGCGGGAGGGGGATCGTCGGCGACGCGCGCGGGCAGTGGCTGCTCGGTCCAGATCGTCTTGCCGCGGCGGGTGTGGCGGGTGCCCCAGCGTTCGGTGAGCCGGGCGACCAGCAGCAGCCCGCGGCCGCCCTCGTCGGTGGTGTGCGGATGCCGCAGATGGGGGGCCGATGTGCCGGCGTCGGTGACCTCGCAGATCAGGGAGCCGTCGCGGATCAGCCGCACCTGGATCGTGCCCTGGGCGTAGCGGATGGCGTTGGTCACCAGCTCGCTGACGACCATCTCCGTCGTGAACACGAGATCGGACAGTCCCCAGCTGGCGAGCCGGCGGTCGGCCAGGGTGCGCGCGGTGGCCACGATCGCGGGATCGCTGGGGAAGGTCCAGGAGGCGACCTCGTCCTCGCGCAGGGCGCGCGTGCGCGCGATCACGAGCACCACGTCCTCCTCGGGGTCGTGCGGACAGCTCGGAGTAGATCACCGCGTCGCATGCCTCCCTGACGTTCGTGTGCGGCTGGGCGAGGATGCGCCGCAGCCGCTCGACCCCTGCCGGGGCGGGCCGGCCGACGAGGCCCTGGGTGTAGAGGGCGATCAGGCTTCCCTCGGGCAGGTGCGTCTCCCAGGTCTCGAACGGCAGGCCGTTGCCGCCCAGCGGCGAGCCGGCGGGCGCGCCGGCCGGCTGCGTACGTCCGTCGGGCTGGGTGAGGAGCGGGGCGGGATGCCCGGCCCGGGCCACGTCGAGACGCCGGCTCACGGGGTCGTAGACGGCGTACACACAGGTGGCGGTGGTGGGCGGGCCGTCGAGCGGTTCGGTGTCGGGGACCGCCCGGCTCTCCTCGGCGAGCTGGACCATCAGGTCGTCGAGGTGCGCCAGCACCTCCTCCGGGGCCAGGTCCAGCGCGGCCAGGCTGTGGGTCGCCGCGCGCAGTCGGCCCATGGTGGCCACGGCGCGCATGCCCTGGCCCGCCACGTCCCCCACCGCGAGCGCGACCCGCGCGCCGGACAGCGGGATGACGTCGTACCAGAGCCCGCCGGCGTGCCCCGGCAGGTAGCTGAACGCCGCCTCGACGGCGTGCTGGGCGGGAGGGCTTCCCGGCTGGACGAAGTCGATGACCGGCTCACCGGTGCGCAGGACGTGCCGCAGCTGCCGCTCGGCGGCCTCGGTCACCACGGTGGGCGCGACATCGCGGACCCGCCGGCCGACGACGTCCTCGTCGCGGACCCCGCGCATGCCGGGCGAGGCGGTGTTGAACCGCACCACCCGGAGGTCGGTGTCGAGGACGTGCAGCCCGAACGGCGACTCGCTCAGCAGCGCGTCGAGCACCGCCCGGTCGAAGTCGACCGGCTCCGTGCCCTGAGCGCGGCCGAGGTGGACCGTCCAGGTCACGGGACCCTCCGCGTCGATCTGCGGGTACATCCGCCACTCGGTCTCCACCGCGAGACCGGAACGGTCGCGCAGGCGCACCCGGTTGCCGCCGCGGACGGGCGGGGTCTGCCGGGCGACCGGTCCGGCGGCCGGGTCGGGCCGGACGAGCAGCGACGACAGCGGCCGGCCCGCCATCTCCTCGGGCGCGTGGCCCAGCAGGGCCTCGGTCTGCTCGCTCCACTCGGTGATCACGCCCGCGGAGTCCAGGAGGATCCCCGCCGGGGTCACCGGTGCGCCGCCGCCGTCCGGCCCCTTGTCCGGAGTGGTCATGGCGGCCCTCCCTTCGCCGGAGGTGTGCGTCGCCTGCTCGGGTACCCACCACCCGGACCCTCAGCCCTCGCGTGTTCGAATTATCGTTCGATAATGTGGGTGACGGGAGGTGGATGCCGTGACCGCGGACACGACGAGGGACGACGTGTCGACCGTGATGCATGTGCGCTGCCCCGACCGCCTGCCCGAGGACGTCTTCCGGCAGATCCTGGAACAGCTGACGGAGCTGTCCCCGGTCGTCCAGGCCCTACCGCCGTCGGCGGCCCTGGTGGAGCTGAAGGGCGCGCTGCGCTATCACGGCGTCGGCGCACGCCGGCTGGGGGAGATGCTGCGGGTGCGGACCATCTCCCGGCTGGGCGTGGACGTCCGCGTCGGGATCGGGCCGACCATCACGGTCGCGGCCACCGCCTCCGGCCGGATCCGGCCCCCGGGAGGCGTCCTCGCCGTCGAGCCCGGCGATGTCGCCGAGTGGCTGGGGTCCCTGCCCGTCGAGGCCCTGTACGGCATCGGTCCCCGCCAGGCCGGGATCCTGCGGGAGTACGGCGTCCACACCGTCGGCCTGCTCGCCGCAGTGCCCCCGGCCACCGTGCAGCGCCTGCTGGGCGGCCGGGCCGGCCGCCTGGCCGCCGACCGGGCCCGCGGCATCGACCCCCGGCCCGTCGTGCCCCGTGCCCTTCCCGCCTCCGCCGTGGTCCGCTGCGACTTTCCCCGGCACACCCTTGACGGCGCCACGGTCCGCGCGGCCCTGCTGGATCTCGTGGTCCGGCTGGGGCGGCTGCTGCGCCGCCGGGGCCAGGCGGTCCGCGGGCTGACGCTGACGCTGCGGTTCGCCGGGGGCGCGCGCTGGGAGAAGACGCGCCGCCTGGAACGGCCCTCGGCGCACGACGACGATCTGCGCGTGCCGGCCTACCGGTTGATGGACGCGGCGGCCCTGCAGCGCGGCCGGCTCACCGGCATCGAGCTGAAGGGCGAGGACCTGGTCGACGCCGGACAGGTCGCCGAACAGCTCAGTCTGGATCACGCCCGCGAGGCCCGGCTGGCCGCCGAAGAGGTCAGCGACCGCATCAGGGACAAGTTCGGGCCCGGCGTGATCGGCCCGGCCGGTACGTTCCGCGACGTCTCCTGACCGGCGGGTGGAAGACGGTGAGGGGCGTTGCCGTGGGGGCAGGCCGCGGCTGAACCGCGGCCTGCTGCTCTTCCCTTGAAGCCGGCGGTGCGGATGTGACCCGTGGGGCCCGTGGGAAAGAAATCCCCCACCGGGAACCGGTCATCGGGTCAGGCCGTGGCCACCCGGGATCAACCAGTGCTAGAAATGGGGCATGGCGGACCATTTCGTCCGGTTTCGACGCGTATCGCTGCGGTCACTGATCGGAAAGAGCCCGCGAAGCGTTGCCGGGCAGGTGTTCGCCCTCCAGGTGGCGCTGGTGGTGCTGCTCGTGGCGTGCGCCGTCTTCGCCCTGGTGCTGCAGTCCCAGCGGGACACCAGCGCCGAGGCCAGACGGCGTTCCATAGCCGTGGCGCAGACCTTCGCGCACGCACCGGGCGTCGTGGCGGCCCTGAAGACCCCGGAGCCGTCGAAGATCCTCCAGCCGCTCACCGAGGTCGGGCGCACGTCCGCGGGTGTCGACTTCATCGTCGTCATGGACACCAAGGGCATCCGTTACACCCATCCCCTGCCCAGCCGGATCGGCAAGCGGTTCGTGGGCAGGATCGGCCCGTCGCTGCAGGGGAAGGTCTACACCGAGAGCGTCCACGGCCCGCTCGGCCACGAGGTGCAGGCCACCGTTCCCATCAGGAACGAGAAGGGCAGGATCGTGGCCCTGGTCTCCGCCGGTCTGAAGGTCAAGAACGTCACCAACCAGGTGGACCGGCAACTCCCCATCATCCTGGCCGCCGGGGGCGGCGCGCTCGTGGTCGCCACCGGCGGGACCGCACTGGTGGGCAGACGGCTGCGCCGGCAGACCCACAGCCTGGCTCCCGAAGAGATGGCCCGCATGTACGAGCACCACGACGCGGTGCTCCACGCCGTGCGGGAAGGCGTGCTCATCATCGGGGACGACGGGCGGCTCCTGCTGGCGAACGACGAGGCCAGGCGGCTGCTGGAGCTTCCGCAGAACGCCGAGGGGCGGCATGTGTGGGAGCTGTCGGACCTCGACCCCGAGACGGTGGCGCTGCTCGCGTCCGGACGCGAGGCCACCGACGAGGTGCACTTCGCCGGGGAGCGGCTGCTTGCGGTCAACCAGCGCCCCACGGACCGCGACGGAGGCCCCAAAGGAACGGTGGTGACGCTGCGCGACTCCACCGAACTGCAGGCCGTGTCCGGCAGGGCGGAGGTCGCACGTGAGCGGCTCAAGCTGCTCTACGACGCGGGACTGGGCATCGGCACCACCCTCGACGTGATCCGCACCGCCGACGAGCTGGCACACGTCGCCGTCCCCCGCTTCGCCGACTTCGTCACCGTGGACCTGCCCGACGCCGTCCTGCACGGCGAGGAGCCGCCCGGCGCGGGGACGGCCATGCGCCGTACCGCCGTGTACGGGGTCCACGACGACCACCCGCTCTACGAGAAGGGCCGGCTGATCCACTTCCTGCCCTCCACGCCGCAGGCGCGCGGCTACGGAAGCGGGAAGTCCGAGCTGGTGCCCGACCTGTCGACCGCCACCGGCTGGCACGCACAGGACCCGGAGCGCACCAAGGCGATCCTGGAGTACGGCATCCACTCGCTCATCGCCGCCCCGATCCGGGCCCGCGGCGTCGTGCTGGGCTTGGCCAACTTCTACCGCTCCGAGCAGCACGACCCGTTCGACGAGGAGGAGCAGTCGCTGGCCGAGGAACTGGTGGCCCGGGCCGCGGTCAGCATCGACAACGCCCGCCGGTACACCCGCGAGCACGCCCTGGCCGTGACACTCCAGCGCAGCCTGCTGCCGCGGGCCCTGCCCGAGCAGAGCGCCCTCGACGTCGGCTACCGCTACATCCCCGCGCAGTCGGGCGTGAGCGGGGACTGGTTCGACGTGATTCCCCTGCCCGGGAGCCGGGTGGCGCTGGCCGTCGGCGATGTCGTCGGGCACGGTCTCCACGCCGCCGCCACCATGGGCCGGCTGCGGACGGCGGTGCACAACTTCTCCACGCTCGACCTGCCCCCCGATGAACTGCTGAGCCATCTCGACGACTTGGTCGGCCGGATCGACCAGGACGAGTCGACCACGGAGGGCGCCGCCGGCGTGGTGGGCGCCACCTGCCTGTACGCGATCTACGACCCCGTGACGCGCCGCTGCGCCATGGCGCGCGCCGGCCACCTGGCGCCCGCGCTGGTGTCCCCCGACGGAAGCGTCACCTTCCCCGACCTCCCGGCCGGGCCGCCGCTCGGCCTCGGCGGCATGCCGTTCCAGACGGCCGAGCTGGACCTCGCGGAGGGCACCCAGCTCGTCCTCTACACCGACGGCCTGATCGAGGACCGCACGCGCGACCTCGATGTGGGCATGGAACTGCTGCGCGGCGCGCTCGCGGGCCATCCCGACCGGCCGCCGGAAGACAGCTGCCAGGCCGTGGTGGAGGCACTGCTGCCCGGGCGGCCCACGGACGACGTCGCCCTGCTGATCGCCCGCACGCAGGGGCTGCCGCCCGAGCGGATCGCCGACTGGGACGTGCCGTTCGACCCGGCGGCCGTCGCGGGGATGCGCGTCGTCCTGTCCGAACGACTCGACGAGTGGGGCCTGACGGAGCTGGGCTTCAGCATGGAGCTCGTCCTGAGCGAACTCATCACCAACGCCCTCCGCTACGGCACGGAGCCGATCCACGTACGGCTGATCCACGACCGCGCCCTGATCTGCGAGGTGTCCGACGGCAGCAGCACCTCACCGCACCTGCGCTACGCGGCGACCACCGACGAGGGGGGCCGCGGTCTGTTCCTGGTGTCGCAGATGACCGAGCGCTGGGGCACCCGGTACACCCCCCAGGGCAAGGTGATCTGGGCCGAGCAGACGCTCCCCGAGGCAGCCGGGGAGCCCGCCCCGGCGCCACCGCACACGGGTGCGGCCCTGCTGGGCGTCCATGGAGCCGGGCCGCCGGCACCGGCGTGATCCGGCGACGGCCCGGCGAGCGGGAACGGCGAGCGGGCCCGGCGAGCGGGAACGGGACAGGGGAGCGGTCCGCCCGCCGCTCCGGTCGGCGAAGATCCGTGCACGGTGCGTCACTTGAGCCCGCACCCGGCGTAGGTTGCGGTCCGTGCCGTACCGGCGTTACCTGGAAGTACCGGCGGTGAAGCGAGCGGATCGGGGCCACGGCCCACAGACCGACGGCCCGAGTTCCGGCGTTCCCCTGTGTGTCCCCCGGTAGCGGCCCGGCCGTCGCCGCCGTCGTCCAGCGCTCGACGCGGAGGTGACCCAGGTGAAAGCCGTCGTCTACGAGAAGCCCTTCAACGTGGCCGTGAGGGACGTCGAAGACCCGCAGATCCAGCATCCCAACGACGTGCTGGTGCGGGTCACGTCGACCGCGATCTGCGGATCCGACCTGCACATGTACGAGGGCCGCACGGCGGCCGAGTCGGGCATCGTCTTCGGCCACGAGAACCTCGGCGTCGTCGAGGAGGTCGGGTCCGGAGTGACCTCCCTGACCCAGGGCGACCGGGTCGTGATGCCCTTCAACGTCGCGTGCGGATTCTGCAAGAACTGCCTCGCGGGGAAGACCGGTTTCTGCCTGACGGTCAATCCCGGCTTCGCCGGCGGAGCCTACGGGTACGTGGCGATGGGCCCGTTCACCGGCGGCCAGGCGGAGCGGCTGCGCGTGCCCTACGCCGACTTCAACTGCCTGAAGCTGCCGCCCGGTGACGAGTTCGAGACCGATTTCGTCCTGCTCGCCGACATCTTCCCGACGGGCTACCACGGATGTGAACTCGCCCAGGTGTCCCCCGGGGAGAGCGTGGCCGTCTTCGGCGCCGGACCGGTGGGGTTGATGGCCGCCTACTCGGCGCTGCTGCGCGGTGCGTCGAAGGTGTTCGTCGTCGACGGGGTGCCGGAGCGGCTCACCAAGGCCCGGGAGATCGGCGCCATTCCCATCGACTTCACGCAGGGCGACCCCGCCGAGCAGATCACGGAGCAGACGGGCGGGGAGGGCACCGACAAGGGCGTGGACGCCGTCGGCTACCAGGCCCAGGCCCACGACGCGAGCCACGAGGAACCCGCCGTCGTCCTCAACGCGCTCGTCGAGACGGTGCGGCCGACCGGCATGCTCGGCGTGCCGGGCCTGTACGTGCCCGCCGACCCGGGCGGTCCCGACGAGCACGCCAAGCACGGCCAACTCCTGGTCTCCATCGGGCGGATGTTCGAGAAGGGCCAGCAGATGGGCACCGGCCAGTGCAACGTCAAGCGGTACAACCGCCAGTTGCGCGACCTGATCATCGCCGGCCGTGCCAAGCCCAGCTTCGTGGTCTCCCACGAACTGCCGCTGGAACAGGCGCCGCAGGCGTACGAGAAGTTCGACAAGCGCGTCGAGGGCTACACCAAGGTGGTGCTGCACCCCGGTCACGCACTCGCGGCATGACAGACGGGCCCGGGCGCGCCCGCGCCCGGCCTCGGGCGGTGCCGGCGGTCGCCTGACGTGTCCGCCGGCACCGCCCGTGGCATCATGGGCCGGGTGCGGGGGCTGAGTGTGCTGGGAACGTGCGGGGCCTGGCCCGAGGCCGGGCGCGCCGCCAGCGGTTTCCTGCTCGACCACGACGGGTTCCGGCTGGTGCTGGACCTCGGCTACGCCACGCTGCCGCGACTGCTGGAGCGGTGCGCCGCCACCGACATCGACGCCGTCGTCATCACCCACGAGCACCCGGACCACTGCGCCGATCTGAGCGCCCTGTGCCGGGCTCTGCTCTTCGGTACCGGCCGGGCCGTGCCGGTGCCGCTGTACTGCACGCCCGGAGTGATCGGCCGGGTGCAGGCCATGGAGCCGACCGAGGACCTGCTCGACGTCTTCGACGTCCACACGCTCCCGGGCCGCCACCGGGTCGGCCCGTACGTGCTCGACGGCGCACCGCTTCCCCATCACGTTCCGCACGCCGGTGTGCGGCTGACCGCGCCGGGCCTGACCCTGGCCTACAGCGGGGACGCGGGCCCGGACCCGGTCCTCGGCCGACTCGCCGCCGAAGCGGACCTGTTCATCGCCGGGACGACGCTCCAGGACGGTGGCCCCGGCGGTGCGGATCCCCGCCTGATGAGCGCCGCGGACGCCGGAACCTGGGCCGACCGTGCGGGGGCCGGGCGTCTTGTCCTCACGCACTTCTGGCCCGGCAGCGACCGTGAACGCTCCGTCAGGGAGGCGCGCGGCACGTTCACCGGTGACGTCGTCGCGGCGGACGAGGGAATGGTGTTCGACGTCTGACGGCACGGGTGCCCGCGGTCCGGCGGCCCGGCTCGGAGGCGCGCCCCGGACCTTTGGGGACCTCGCTCGTCCGGCGGCGCTCCGGGGGACCTCAGACGGCGGTCACCACCAGCGCCGCCTGGTCGTCCCGGGACGTGTCGTCGGTGAAGGCGGTGACCGCCGTGGTGACGGATTCGAGCAGGGTGACGGCGCCCGGAGCGGCGGCGGGGAAGGTGGTGAGGGCGTCGGTGAGCCGTCCCTCGCCGAACTGCTCGCCCTGCGGGGACCGGGCCTCCGTGATGCCGTCCGTGACCAGGACCAGGCTGTCGCCCGGGCGCAGTTCGACGCGCGCGGGCGAGCCCACGCTCTCGCAGCCGATGCCCAGCAGCATGCCCGGTGGCACGAGCCGCTCCACGCTGCGGTCGGCGCGGCGCACGAGGGGCGGCACATGGCCCGCGCGCATCAGGCTCACGGCCAGACCTGAGGGGACGCGGCGCAGTTCGCCGTAGACGAGCGAGACGAACAGGTCCTGCCCGGCGGTGTGCTCCTCCAGGGCGTCGTTGATCGCGGCGACCACGGACACCGGGTCCTCCACCAGCCGGGCGACGGCGCGCGCCGTGTGGCGGACCATGCCGGTCGTGGTGGCGGCCACCGCGCCGTGGCCGCACACGTCGCCGATCATGACGGCCCAGCGGTCACCGGGCAGCGGGAAGACGTCGTAGAAGTCGCCGCCGACGTCGAGCCCCTCACCGGCCGGATGATAGGACGCCGCCAGAGCCGCACCCGGCACATGGGGCAGCTGCGGCGGCAGCAGGCCGGCCTGGAGGTCCTGGGCGAGCCGCACCCGGTAGGTGAACTGGCGGGCGTTGTCGGCGTTCAGGGCCGCCCTGCCGGCGAGTTCCTCGGCCAGGGCGACGACATGGCTGTCCGGGTCCCGGTCGACACCCAGTAGTGCCAGCACCCCGAAGGTGCAGCCGCGGGCCGTCAGCGGCACGCACATGTACCCGGTGCCGCGCCCGCCGGGCTCCGCTCCGGGGAAGGAGCCGAGGAGCCCCGTCTCCGTCGTGCCGGAGGCGATCACGCCGGCGACCGCGCGGTCCGCCTCGTCGTACCACCTCGACGCCGTCAGCAGGTCCTCGTCCGCGGGGCTCTCGGCCGCGAAGGCGATCCGCGTGCAGCGGCCGCCCTCCATCACGTAGACGGCGCACAGCGGTGCCAGTTCGGGGACGGTCAGGCGGGCCAGGCGCCGCAGACTGTCGGCGTAGTGCTGCTCGCGCGCGATGGCCGTGCTCGCGTCCAGGACGAAGGCCAGGTCCTCACGCGCCGCGTTCTCCCGCTCGCGCGCGGCGCGGCCGGCCGCCAGGGACTCGTGGCGCTCGATGGCCAGCGCCGCGATGCGGGTGAAGGCGGAACCGAGCGCCAGGTCCTTCGGCGTGGGCGTCCTCGGGGTGCGGTGGTACATGGCGAAGGTGCCCAGCAGCCGGCCGCCCGTGCCCAGGACCGGGGTGGACCAGCAGGCCGCGAGACCGGCCCGCTTCGCCACCGCCCGGTAGTCCTCCCACAGCGGGTCCGTGGCGATGTCGGCGGTGAACACCGGCGCGCGGCGGTACGCCGCCGTGCCGCAGGCGCCCACGCCCTCGGCGATCCTGATGCCGTCGATCGCCGCGTTGTAGAAGGCGGGCAGCCCCGGAGCGGCACCGTGCAGCAGCCGCCGCTGGTCGGGGTCGGTCAGCAGCACCGAGACGATCATCTCGGGGGAGAGGTCCTCGATGGCCTTGGCCATGCCGCCGAGGATCTCCTGGAGCGGGGCCTCCCGCACGATCTGTTCCAGCAGGGCGCGCTGCTCCGCGGCCAGCAACTGGGTGTCGCGGTAGGCGGTGGTGTCGACGGCGATCAACACCACACCGTCGATCCGGCCCATCGCGCTCCGCCGGGGTTCGCACGTCAGGTCGAAGAACCTCCCGTGCGCGCCTTCCCGCTCTCCGGGGATCAGCCGGCTGTCCCGGGCACGATGCGGAATGCCGGTGCGGTACACCTCTCCCAGGCGGGTGAGCAGCCCCTGCCGCGCGAGGTCGGGGATCAGTTCCGCGATCGGCACGCCGGTCTCCGCCCGGCCGCTGCCGACGAGGGCGAAGAAGGCCGAGTTCGCCGTTTCCACCACATGCCGGGGGCCGCCCAGCGAGGCGAAGATCACCGGTGCGGGTCCGAACAGCTCCGCCTCCGCCCGCCACCGCGGTGAGAGGGCGGTCGCACCGGCCGGACCTGACCTGGGGCCTACGGGCGTCACGGGCTGCCTCCCTCCCGCGGTCCTACCTTCACTGTCCCACTCCCGATGCATCGAAGGGAGTTTTGAGAAGTTTATTCCGATATCACGTCTGACGGGATGATGTGCACGACCACGCGGTCCGGGCCGCGATCCGCCCGGCGGCGCGCCGGCCGGTCCGCGCCAGCCGGTCCGGGTCGGCCGGTCCGCGCCGGCCGGTCCGGGTCGGCCGGATGCGGGCGGGACGCGGGGCACCGGGCCCGGCACCCGCCGGCCGGTCAGGCGGCCGGGCGCGGATCCGCCGTGCCCCGCAGCACCGGGGCGTTGCGCAGCCGCACGAAGGTGACCACCAGGGCCAGTGCCTGCAGCGCCGCGCACCCCGCGATCGCCCCGGTCAGATACGGCGCCGGGGTGAGGGCGACGACGACGCCGGCGAGAGGGAAGGGCAGCAGCAGGAGCAGGATGGTCAGGGAAAGGGTCGTGCCGAAGGCCGCGGGCGGAATGACCAGGGAGCGCACGGTCCGCAGGACGACCGTGAGCCCGCCGTCGCCGGCCATGAAGAGCGCCACGAGGACCGTGTAGGCGGTGTAGGAGGGAGCGTAGGGGAGTGCGAGGCAGGCCGCCGCGGCCACGGTCGAGCTGATGACGCCGACGCCCCACAGGCCCAGCCGGTTGAGGGCGAACCGGCAGCAGGTGATGGCGAGCAGCGTGGAAGCGGCGGCCGCCGACCAGAGGGTGCCGACGGCGGCCGGGGAGCGTCCGAAGCCCTCCACCACGATGACCGGGCTCCCCGACTGCAACAGGCCCAGGGCGAGGTTGGAGCAGGCCAGCCCGGCCACGAGCCGGCTCAGGACGGGCAGTGAGCGCAGCATTTCCCAGCCTTCCCGCAGCCCTCCGCTCTGCGGCTGTCCGCCCTGCTGCGCGGCGCGCAGCGGGGTGGGCGGGGTCTGCAGGGCGAGTCCGGCGGAGAGGAAGGACAGCAGGCTCAGACACGCGAGCATGCGGGTCGGCCCGGTCAGGAGGAGGACACCGCCCAGTGCCGGCCCGACGAGGGTGGCCGTCTGGTCGATGCCGATGAGCACCGACTGCACCTTGTGGGACCGGCCCTCCACCCGGCGGCTCACCACGGCGCCGACGGCTTCGTTGGCGATGAAGCTGAACTGGGTGAGCGTGCCGGTCACGGCCGCCAGCGCCATGACGGCGACGGTCTCCGCCGTTCCCCGGGGCAGCATCACCAGGACGACGGCGGCGGCCGCCACCAGCACGGCGCGCGCCAGGGAGGCGAGGAAGCACACGATCGCGGCGCCGCTCCGGTCCACCAGGCCCCCCGCCAGGCCGAACGCGGCCACCCGGGGTATCCACTCCAGTGCGAAGGCCAGGCCCGTCAGGGACGAGGAGCCCGTGGTCGCCAGCACCAGGAGCGGCATCGCGTAGGTCGACATGGAGAAGGCGAGCGCGTCGCAGGCACGGGGTGCGTAGACCCGTCGGAAGAGGCTGCCGGCGGGCACGGCGGCGTGGCGGCCGGCGGGTCGGCCGTCGTGGAGGGAGATGGTCACGGAGTGGGGGGCTTTCGTCGAGCGGCAGGGGGTGGACGCAGGCTCGGGAGTTGCTCAGGGCCCGGGGTGTGGCCTTCGTGCGTGAGGGAGTGCCGAACGGTGCGGCGGACGGGACGGCGGTGGGGGCGGCACGCCCATTTCAGTCATGGTCATGACATGCATATCGGCCATGGAACTCCGCTCGGAGGGGGAGGCGAAGACGGGTGAACGGGCACGCCGATACGCCTGTTGAGGCGTGAATCACAGTGCGCTGCCAACATAGCGGAAACCGCTCCCCTGCCTCCCGCGAGTCGGCACCGGCAGGGCGGTCCCCGGCTCCCGGATGTAGCACCCGCCGTTGCCGGACGGTGTGTTGGACGGCCTGTTGGACAGTGTGTCCAATCTCTTCTAGGCTCCCGTGCGAGCGCTGAGGAGCGCCATGGCCGTCCGATCGTGAGAGTGGAGTGTCCGTGACTGCTGCTGGAGTTTCCCGACCGACCCTGCTGCTGGTGCACGGGGCCTGGCACGGCGCCTGGTGCTGGGAGAAGCTGACCCCCGTGCTCGGTGCCGACGGCTGGACGACCCGGACGGTCGACCTGCCCAGCGCCGGGCGGGAGGCCGGTGTCCGGGACGACGCGCGCGTGGTGCTCGACGAACTGGAGCGCATCGACGGGCCGGTGGTGGTGGTCGCCCACTCCTACGGCGGCATACCGGTCACCGAGGCCGTCGCCGACGCCGCCCATGTGGCGCACGTCGTCTACCTGGCGGCGTACCGGCTCGATGTCGGCGAGAGCCTCCTCGGGTACCACGGCGCGCCGGTGCCGCCGGAGCCGCACGGATTCCAGCCCGTGCCCCGTCAGCCGGTGCCGATGTTCTACACGGACGTGCCGCAGGCCGAGGCGGAGGAGGCGACGGAGCGTCTGGTGCCGCAGAGCACGAGGTCCTTCAGCGAGCCGCTGACCCGGGCCGGGTGGCACACCGTCCCGTCGACGTACGTGGTCTGCGAGCGGGACCGGGCGCTGCCGCCGCAGAACCAGGAGGAACTCGCCGCCAGGACCGGCACGGTCCACCGCATCCAGAGCGACCACTCACCGTTCCTCTCGATGCCGGAGGAGTTCGCCGTCCTCCTCGCGAAGATCGCGCTGGAGTCGGCCGGCTGAGCGGGCCACGCCCCGCCTCGGCGGGCCGCCCGGCCCGACGGCACGGGCCACGGCCCCTTCCACCGGCTCCCTAGGATGACGGCATGGCTTCCACCACTCGACGACCTTCCAGCGCGGCCGACCGGCGGGCCGCACTCGAGCAGCGGATCCTGTCGGCGCTCGAAGAACTCCTGCGCGGTGGTGCGACGTACACGGAGCTGAGCGTGGAGCAGATCGCGCACGCCGCCGGGATCTCGCGCTCCACCTTCTATCTGTACTTCCGCGACAAGGTCGACGTCCTGCTGCGGGTGAGCGGGTCCCTCAAGGCGCGCAGCTACGAGATCGCGGAGGCATGGCGGCCCTGCGGCCCGGACGGCGGGGTCGAGGGTCTGGCGCGGACGTACGAACTCATCGTGCGGCACTACCGCGAACACGCGGCACTGCTGTCCGCGATCCACGAGGTGGCCGCGTACGACCCCGCGGTCCGCGAGGCGTGGGCGGCGCACCAGGACCGTTTCATCGACAACCTGGTGACGGTGCTGAAGGAGGAGCAGCGGGCGGGCCGTACATCCGCGGACGTCGTCCCCGAGCTCGCCGCCACGGTGATCGTCCAGGGAGGTGGGGAGGTCATCGCCCGGCAGGTCTCCGGCGGGGACGCCGGCGACGACGCGCTCGTCGCCCAGGAGTTGGCCCACGGCTACTGGCACGGGGTCTACCGCCGTCCGGACACGCGCCCCGCCCGCTGACGCCGCGGCCGCGGTCCGGTCGTGCCCCGGCCGGCCGGCGGGCACCGTGTCCTGAGGGGCGCGCCGATCGCCGTCCTTCACCCGTCCACCCGTGACCCGAATGGAGGACCCGGCCGGGACGACCGGCGCGGAAGGGTGAACAGTGAGGTGTCGTAGGCGTCGAGGAAAGCGAGCACGGCATGTCAGCTTCCGGGAACCCCGGCATACGACGCCGGGAACGCGGTACGCGCCTCGCGGCGGCGGCGTGCGCCGCGGCCCTCTGCACGGCCTGGGCGGCCCCGGGTGCCGCGGGCGGCTCCGTCGGCGGCGGCACGTCCGGGACGAAGCCCACCATCGTCCTCGTGCACGGGGCGTTCGCGGACGCCTCCAGCTGGAACGGGGTCGTCGAGCGGCTCGAACGCCGCGGCTATCCCGTCATGGCTCCCGCCAATCCGCTGCGCGGCCTGTACGGCGACTCCGCCTACATCGCGTCGGTGCTGGACGGCGTCAAGGGCCCGATCGTGCTGGTGGGCCACTCGTACGGCGGCGCGGTCATCAGCTCGGCGGCCGCCGGCGCACCGAGGGTGAAGGCGCTGGTCTACGTGTCGGCGCTGATGCCCGACAAGGGCGAGAGCGGCATGTCACTGGCCGTCAGGTTCCCGAGCGAACTCGGCACCGCCACCCGGTCCGTGAAGTACCGGGCCGGCAACGGGATCCAGGGGACCGACGTGTACCTCCGGCGGGACAGGCTCCACCAGGTCTTCGCCGCCGACCTCCCGGAGCGCACGGCGAGGCTGCTCGCGGCGACCCAACGACCCGCCGCCACGGCCGCGTTCTCCGAGAAGGCCCGGGCGGCCGCCTGGCGGCACATCCCGTCGTGGTTCCTCGTCGCGAGGCAGGACAGGACCATCGACCCGGACCAGGAACGCTTCGAGGCGCGGCGGGCGGGTGCGCACACGGTGGAGATCGACTCCTCCCACGTGGCCATGATCTCCCACCCCGGCGCCGTCACGGACCTCATCCTCCGGGCCGCCGGGGCGGCGGGCTCCACCCGGCGGTGACCGGCCCGCCCCGGACAGCGTGCTCACCCGGCGGCCGTCGGCGTCCCGCCGGTGGGCCGGGGCGCGGCCGGGGCGGGGACGGCGATCAGGCCGAGCGCCCCCAGATGGGCCCGGTGCCGGTGGAAGACCCGCCGCATGTGCAGTGCCCGGCGCCGGGCCGCCGGGTCCCGCAGGGCGCGGCCGATGACGTCGAGGGCTCCGTCGGCTCCCTCGTCGGCGACGAGCCGTCGCGTCCCGAGAAGGGCCATCGGCACCGTCTCCCGGGCGACGACGGTGAACCCCTCGGCGGCCAGCAGGTCGCTCCAGCCGGCCGGGGTCAGGGGCCGGGCACCGATGTGCATGGCCTCGCACAGATCCGCCGTGATCTTCTCGGCGCGCGCCCGGTCCAGGTCGTCGGGCAGCAGGCACAGTTCGTGGAGGGCGTACCGGCCGCGGGAGCCGGCGAGGAGCCGACGCGCCTCCCGCACGATCCGCCGCTTGGCGGGGTCGGGCTGCATCGTCAGCATCGCCTCCCCGTACACCACGGTGGCGCAGCCGTCGGGCAGACCGGTGGCCGCGGCGTCCGCGCGCACCGCGCGGACCTCGGTCGGGCCGGGTGCCGTCAGGGTGCCCAACGCGGCCACGGCCGCGGCGTCACGGTCGACGGCGGTGTAGGTGGCGGGCGCGCAGGCGAGTGTCAGCCGGGCGGTGGCCCCCACCCCGGCGGCCAGTTCCACCACCCGGTCGTCCGGTCCCACGCCCAGTCGGTCGAGCATCCAGCGCGTGAGGCGGAGGCCTCCCGGGCGCGGGACGCGTCTGCCCAGGCGCGCGAGGGCCCGGTGGCCGGGCAGCCGGGTGGCTGCCGAGCCGCCGGCGGGTGGGCGGGTGTGCCGGGAAGGCCGTCCGCGATCGGTGCCAGCCATGCTCGTGCCTCCCTCGGCCTCGGCCCTCGCGATCGCCGGGGCCGTACAGGCAAGGCTAATTTCGTTGTTTGTCTCCGTATGGGGCCGAACGTCCCCATCGAAGGGACCACCGGTCCGGCCACGAAGAAGGCCGGGGCCGGTCACGAAGGCCGGGGCCGGTCACGGACACGGCGGAACGAGGGACCAACGGCCCCGGCGGGAGGGCCGGTCGGCCGTGGGGCCGGACGCCGGGCGCGGTGCAGGCTGGCGGGTGATCGAACCGGAGGTAGCCGCATGTACGACCGCACCGAACGCCGGCCCGGCCCTGTCCGTCCCTGGTCGAGACCGGCGCGACGTGCGGTCCGTACCCCCCGGTGCGGTCATCGTCCGGCCGCCCCGCACGTCTGCCCTGACTCCCGGGCGGCCGGACGTACGGCCGGCAGGCCGCGGTGAGCGGCGGGCGGGCGGTGCGCCGCCAGCGCCAGGACGTGGCCGACAAGCCGTTCATCGTGATCTGGGAGTCCACCCGGGCCTGCCCCCTGGCCTGTCTGCACTGCCGCGCGGAGGCCGTCCCCGACCGGGATCCGAGGGAGCTGGACACGGACGCGGCCAAGGACCTGATGGGTCAGGTCGCCGCCTTCGGGCAACCCGCCCCGCTGTTCGTGATCACCGGGGGTGATCCCTTCCAGCGCCCCGATCTGCTGGAGCTCGTCGCGCACGGCAAGGAGGCGGGAGTGCGGGTCGCCGTGTCGCCGTCCGGCACCCCCACCCTGACGCCCGAGCGGTTGCGGGCCGTCGACGAGGCCGGAGCGGTCGGGCTCTCGCTCAGCCTGGACGGCTCGACGGCCGCACTGCACGACGGGTTCCGCGGTGTGCCCGGCGTGTTCCGCTGGACCCTCGACGCCTGGGACGCGGCCCGCGAGCTGGGCATGAAGGTCCAGATCAACACCACGGTCACCCGGCGCAACCTCGACGACCTGCCGGACGTGGTCCGCCTCGTCCATGATCACGGGGCGATGCTGTGGAGCGCCTTCTTCCTCGTGCCGACGGGGCGTGGCAAGGTACTCGGGGCACTGACGGCGGGCGAGACCGAGGACGTCCTGAACTTCGTGTACGACGTCGGTCTGACCGTGCCCGCCAAGACCACCGAGGCACACCACTTCCGCCGTGTGGCGCTGCAGCGGCGGATACTGGCGGACCTCGGCGAGGACCATGAAGAGGCGCTCCGGCTCGGTCCGTTGTACCGGCGGCTGCGCGACCGCATCGGTGAACTGGGGCTCGACACGGGGGAACGGCGCGTGCGCCGCCCCCCGCTGGACGTCAACGCGGGCCGGGGTTTCGTCTTCGTCTCCCACACGGGGACCGTGCACCCCAGTGGGTTCCTCCCGCTGGGTGCGGGCAGCGTGCGTGAGCGGCCGCTGACGGACATCTACCGCTCGTCGGAGCTGTTCACGGGCCTGCGCGACGCCGACCGGCTGGGCGGCCGGTGCGGCTCGTGCGAGTTCCGCCAGGTCTGCGGCGGCTCCCGTTCCCGGGCCTACGGTGTGACCGGCGACCCGTACGCCGAGGAGCCGTGGTGCGGTTACGTTCCCGGATCCTTCCCGCGCCAGCGGGAGTTGGCCGCCCTCCTGTCCGGGGGCGCGACCGGGAAGGCGGACGGCGCGCCGTCCCCCGCGCGAACGGCGCGGTGAAGGCCGCGTACGAAGGCCCCGCCCCGGCGGTCCGCCGCCCCGGCGGACCGGGCCGGGGGACCGGCGGGGCGGGATTCCGCCGGCGGGGTCCCGCTCGTCAGCGCCGGAAGGCGTCCTTGGCCTTCTCCTTGGCCTGACGCGCGTCGCCCTTCGCCTTCTCGGCCTGTCCCTCGGCCGTCATGCGCTCGTTGCCCACCGCGCGGCCGACTGTCTCCTTGGCCTTGCCCTTGGCCTGTTCCTTCTTGGCCTTGGCCTTCTCGTCTCGTGCCACCGCTGCTCACTCCAAGCCGCCCTCGACTCCCGGGTCACAGACCGAGTGACCGCGTGCCCGCCGGGCAAACACGACCGAGGGCCGAGCCCCGCAGCCCCGGGGTCCACCACGGTTCTTATGACAGCCGTCATGAGAATGTGCTATGACAACCGTCATGACCGGTGGGCGGTGCAAGGACCGCGGAACAGCGGAGCAAGGGGGAACGGTGAGCGACGTCTCGTCCCGATCGATGTGGGAACTCGCCGAGCCGGTGCACGACCTCGTGTACTTCACCCCGGAGGCGGTGCGCGCCGCCGACGAGGCGGGGATGCGGGGCTTTTGGATGGGATACGTCGCGATGCGCGCCGCCCCGCTGGGACCGGTGCAACCGGCGGTGGTGACCAGCAGCTTCTATGTGTTCCACCCCGACCGGGTGACCCGGGCACTGCCGGACGCGTGGCGGTACGCCACACCGTCGGACGTCCTGGCCGCACGGGAGCGGGCGGTGGATCTCGCCATGCGGCGGCTGTACGGGCAGGACGCGCTGCGCGACGCGTCGATCGCGGAGGCGGCGGATCTCGCCTGGGACGCGGCCCGGGCGGCCGACACCGCCGGGCGTGTGCTCGCAGCCGCCAATCAGGCCCTCGAACGGCCGGCCGAGCCGCGTGTGCGTCTCTGGCAGGCGGTGACCACACTGCGCGAACACCGGGGCGACGGGCATGTCGCCGTACTGGTGAGCCGCGGCATCGGCCCGGTCCAGGCGCTGGTGCTCAAGGCCGCCGCCGGGGAATCGGACGGCGCGATGCTGCGCGAGGGCAGGAAATGGGACGCCGCGACCTGGCACGCCGCGGAAGCGGAGCTGCGGGAGCGCGGATGGCTCGACGACGAGGGGCGTCTGACCGCCCGGGGAGCGGGCGAGCGCCGTGCGATCGAGGACGCGCCCGATGCCGCCGCCGAGGGGCCGTGGCGGGCCGTGGGCCCGGCCGCGACCGCACGACTCGCCGAGCTGCTCGCCCCGTTGGCGCGGACGGTGGTGGAGGCGGGACTGATCCCTCCGGGCAACCCCGTGGGGCTCACCGGGCCCCTGCTCGGCGGTTCACGTCAGTTCCACAGGGGGTAGGTCTCCACGCGCCCGTAGCCGCTGGGCCGGCCGTCGGTGTAGATGAGGCTCATCCGGGCGTAGTGCCGCACCTGCGGGTGCTTCTTCCAGGGCCGCGGGTCGTCGAGCCGCACGATGACGCGGTACGAGTGGAACCTGCCCGCGGCGCAGTACGGCACGCAGTCGTTCACCACGTTCACACCCTCGGCCACCGCCGAGCCGGCGCCCCAGCTCGACCAGTGCAGCGAGGTCAGCAGGCTGTTGCCGTCACCGCAGGCGATCATGAAGTCGCCCGGCTCCAGTTGAGGGCGCCAGAAGCAGTCGACGAGCACAGGGTCCCCGGCCTGCTGCCGCTGCGCCGTGTGCGCGGCCGGCGCCGCCCCAGGGGCGGCGGAGGCCGTCCCCATGGCTCCCACGAGCGATGCGGCGGCGCAGAGTGCCACCGCCGTGCTCACCATGTGTCTCCGCATGTCCGCTCCCGGCTCGCTGTTCTCCGGATCCATGCGCCCCTGCCCGGACCGACTTCTTCCACCGACGCTACGACCGTGCCAGGGGATGCACCACTCGTACAGCCGCCACGCCGTGCCACCGCGCGACCGTCGCCCGGGCCGGTGGCCGCCCCGGGCGACGGTCGCCGACGGGGTCAGCAGCCTCCGCAGTTGTAGTAGAGGACGTCCCAGTGATTGCCCTCGTCGGCGTAGATGTTGCCGGCGCCGGACTGGTACTGGGGCGCGCCGTCGCCGCGCAGGCCGATGTACGTGAACGTGCCCTTCACGTAGTTGGTGACACAGGTGTTCTTGCCGTAGTCGAGCTTGTAGCCGTTCCAGTGCGAGTAGGTGCCGCTGGCGTGGCCGGTCTCCGTGCCGCCGGTGATGTTCAGCGCACAGCCCGATGCGCCCTTGAGGGTCTGGGCGCCCTGGGCGGTGGCCAGGTTGAGCTGCTCGAAGGACGTGCAGGTCGAGTTGTTCCGGTCGGAGCAGTTGCCGGAGGACGACCAGGTGATGCCCACCTGACGGAACATCGAGGTGGCGGTGGCGTGGGAGATCTTGGTGACGGTGACGGTCTGGGCACCGTCCTGGGCGGCGAGGGCGTCGCCGGCGCCGCTGAGGACGGCGAGCCCGGGGGCGACGGTGAGCGCGAGAGCGGTGAGGGCGGAGCGGATCTTCATGCGAGGACCTCCTGCGGTCGGGCCGTGCATCTCGTGGGGTCGGCGGTGCAGGTGGTGCATGGAGATGATGCCCGAGGTCTACGCGCGTCCGCCAGAGGGCGGGTCCCGCCACCCGCCGCGGAGGCGGGGTGGGGGCGGACGTCCACGGCCGGACGGAGCTCAGGCCGTGCCGCTGAAGACGGGGAGGTAGCCCTCGGACTGCCCGAGCACCGTGGGGTGGTACGACTCGACGGGGGCGAGCCAGTTGACGCTGCGCAGCCAGGGGCTGCCGGAGCAGATCTCGTGCCCGGAGAAGGCGGGGGCGACGTCCGCGAAGGTGAACCCGTGGTCGGCGGCGCGTTTCGCGATCACGCTGTTGAGATTGTCCACGGCGTCGTTGACGGCGGAGCGTGCGGCCTCCGGCAGGCCCGCCACGCAGGTGCCCTTGAGCCGGTACAGGCGCGGATAGCCGAGCACCACGACGTGGGCGGCCGCGGCCTTGCTCCTGATGGCCGTGTAGAGACGGTCCAGGTCGTGCGGGAGGGTCCGGTCCATGTACGACCGGGCCTCGGCGACGACGCTCTGGCACGCGGTGTTGCCCCGCAGCACGCACGTCGTCATGACGTCGCCGAAGCCCGAGTCGCTGCCGCCGACGGTGATGCTGACCAGGCCGGTGCGGGTGCCGAGCGGGCCGAGCTGCTTGGCCAGCACGTCGCTGGTGCGTGCGCCGTTGCACGCGGTGAAGCTGAACGACGACGGCGCATGCGCCGCGGCCCACAGGGCGGGGTACGCCCGGGCGCTGCGCAGGCAGCCGGCACTGGAGTTCAGGTAGCTGCCGGTCCCGACACCGGAGGAGTAGGAGTCACCGAGGGCCACGTACCCGGTGGCCGCCGTGCGCGGGGTCGCCTGTGCCGAGGCGGCACCGGTGACGGTGCAGGCGGCGGCGAGAAGGAAGGAGGACATGCATGCCGCGATTCGGGACTGTCTCATACACCTCCCTTAGCACGGCCCGTTCGCCCCGGCCGCCACGGTCGTGCCGCCGTGTCCTGCCCGGTGGAGAAGCGTCCGCGGCCGTGCGGCCCTCTGAAACCCCCCGCCGCCGGGGGGCTTTCGCCGCACCGGCGGAGCGCGACGGCCCGCCGTGCCCAGGAGCGGGCTTCACCCGAAGGGCCGTCACCCGCCCGGCGGCGTTCCGGCCGCGGCCCGACCGGCGCGCACCGACCGGGAGAACCGTCCTTCGGCGCCCCGGTGACGCAACTTCGACCCGCTGTGGGGCCTGCACTGCGCTCCTTGACAAGGGTTCGAGGGCGCCCGCAGACTGATGTTGCGCTCATCGCAATCCGTTTCGCTATACGCACCGAGGTGTCATGATGATTCCCGCGTGCCGTCTCGCGGATCTGCCGCGAGGCGAGGCTCTCCGGCTCGACGTCGATCCGCCGGTCTCGGTGTTCCACACCGACGACGGCGAGCTGTTCGCCATCGACGACACCTGCACCCACCAGGACGCCTCGCTCGCCGACGGCTGGCTGGAGGGCTGCGAGGTGGAATGCCCGCTGCACGCCTCCACGTTCGACCTCCGTACCGGCGCCGTCGACGCCCCGCCGGCCAGACTCCCGGTGCGCACCCACCAGGTCCTCGTCGAGGACGGCATGGTCTACGTCCGGCTGTCCACGCAGGCCCCCGACCTGCCGCCGTGCGGCGCGTCCCGTCTCGCCGGGGGCGCCGCGTGAGGACCGTGGCCGTGGTGGGCGCCTCGCTGGCCGGCCTGTCGGCGGCGCGTGCGCTGCGGAAGCGGGGGTACGACGGGCGGCTCGTCGTCATCGGGGACGAAGTCCACCGCCCGTACGACCGGCCGCCGCTGTCCAAGGAGTTCCTGTCCGGTGCCCTGGGCGAAGCGGATCTCGTACTGGAGACGGACGACGAGGACCTCCGGGCGGAATGGCTGCTCGGCACCCGCGCCGCCGGGCTCGACCGGGCCCGGCGCGCCGTACGGCTCGCCGACGGTCATGAGGTGCGGGCCGACGGGGTCGTCATCGCGACCGGGGCGGTCGCGCGCCGGCTGCCGGGCGCCGACGGCCTGGCCGGGGTGCATGTGCTGCGCACCCTGGACGACGCCCGCACCGTGCGGGACGAACTGGCCCGCGGCGGACGGCTGGTGGTGATC
Organism: Streptomyces sp. NPDC007264; assembly: GCF_042869095.1. Taxonomy (NCBI): domain Bacteria; kingdom Bacillati; phylum Actinomycetota; class Actinomycetes; order Kitasatosporales; family Streptomycetaceae; genus Streptomyces; species Streptomyces sp. NPDC007264. The sequence goes on along the minus strand of NZ_JBIAFD010000020.1, from coordinate 88,802 downwards.
GGCGCCGGATTCGTCGGCGCCGAGGTCGCCTCGACCGCCCGCGCCCTCGGGCTCGACGTGACCGTCGTCGAGGCGGCCCCGGTACCGCTCGCCGGACCGCTCGGCCGGGCCATGGGCGGCGTCGTCTCCGCCCTCCACGCCGACCACGGCGTACGGCTGTCGTGCGGCGTGGGCGTCAAAGGGCTGAGCGGCGAGAGGCGTGTCGATGCCGTGCTGCTCGAGGACGGCCGCAGCGTCCCCGCCGACACCGTGGTCGTCGGCGTGGGTGCGCGGCCCTGTGTCGAGTGGCTGAAGGGATCCGGCGTCGTGCTCGAGGACGGCGTCAGGTGCGGCGCGGACGGCCGCACCGGCGTGGGCGGTGTGGTGGCGGTCGGCGACTGCGCCTCCTGGTACGACCCCCGCATCGGCCGTCACGTCCGGGTCGAGCACTGGACCGGCGCGCGGGAACGCCCCGACGCCGCCGTGGCCGCGCTGTTGTCCTGGGGCGCGGTGGAACCGGGCGCGCCCGGGCCGCCGTACTTCTGGTCCGACCAGTACGGCGTGAGGATCCAGTTCGCCGGTCATGCGGCCGGTGCGGACGGCGTGACCGTCGAGGAGGGTGCCGTCGACGACCGCTGCTTCCTGGCCGTCTACCGGCGTGCCGGCCATCCGGTCGCCGTGCTCGCGATGGACCGGCCGCGGCTGTTCGCCTCCTGGCGCAAGAGGCTCGCCGGCGCCAGGGCGTGACACCGCCGGCGCCGTGTTCCAGGCTGCGCCTTCCTCCGGTGCGCAGCACCGTCCCGTCCGTGACACGGTCCGGAGCCGCTCTTCCCGGCGCGTGAACGACCGATCCACGACGTTTCCCGAGGAGTGCACCGTGACCTCGACCAGCCTGCCCGAGAGCCTGATCGCCACCCTTCCCGGCTCCTCCTACACGGACCCCGGGATCTTCGCCCAGGAGCAGGAGCGCATCTTCGAGAGGATGTGGTTCTGCGTCGCCCGGTCGTCCGACCTGGCCAGGCCCGGAGCCTTCCGGACCGTGGACGTGGGCCGCGAGAGCGTCCTCGTCACCCGCGCCCGCGACACCTCCGTCCGCGCCTACCTCAACGTCTGCCGGCACCGCGGGGCCAGGATCTGCACACAGTCGTCCGGCGAGGTCAAGCGGGCCTTCCAATGCCCGTACCACGCCTGGACGTACGACCTGACGGGGAGACTCGTGGCGGCGCCCAACCTCACCAAGATGCCCGACGTGAGCCGCACCGAGTACGGCCTGGCGGCCGTCGCCGTCCGCGAGTGGCTCGGCTATGTCTGGGCGTGCCTGGCGGAGGACCCGCCCCCCTTCGCGGAGGTCGTCGACGAGGTCGTCACCCGCCTCGGCGACGCGGAGGCGATCGAGCACTACGACATGGCCGCCCTCGCGGTCGGCAAACGGATCGTCTACGACGTCAAGGCGAACTGGAAGCTCATCGTCGAGAACTTCATGGAGTGCTACCACTGCGCCACGATCCACCCCGAACTCACGGAGGTGCTCCCCGAGTTCGCCGACGGCTACGCCGCCCAGTACTACGTCGGCCACGGCGCCGCGTTCGGTGCGGGGATCCAGGGCTTCACCGTCGACGGCTCGCCGGGCCTGGAGCGCATCCCCGGAGTGTCCGAGGAACAGGACCGCCGCTACTACGCGATCACCGTCAAGCCGCAGGTGTTCATCAACCTCGTCCCGGACCACGTGATCTTCCACCGGATGTACCCGGTGGCCGTCGACCGCACGGTCGTCGAGTGCGACTGGCTCTACCTGCCCGGAGTGGTGGAGGGCGGCAAGGACATCAGCCGCTCCGTGGAGCTCTTCGACCGGGTCAACCGCCAGGACTTCGACGCCTGTGAGCGCACCCAGCCCGGAATGAGCTCCCGGCTGTACGCCGAGGGCGGCGTCCTGGTGCCCAGCGAGCACCACATCGCCGCCTTCCACGACTGGGTGCACGAGCGCCTGGGCACCCGGCCGCCGCAGTAGCCCCTGGCGGCGGCCGCGGCTCAGCCCAGGTGGCCCATCCGGTGGCTGATCTCCTCCGCGCCCTTCAGCAGCAGCGGCGCCAGTTCGCGCATGCGCTCCTCGGTGAACCGGTACGACGGTCCGGAGGCGCTGATGGCGGCGATGACCCGGCCGTCCCGGTCGCGGATCGGCGCCGCCATGGCGTGCAGCCCGATCTCCAGTTCCTCCAGCGTCAGGGCGTAGCCGCGCTCCCGGGCCTCGGCGAGGTTCTTCTCCAGCTTCGTCCTCGCGGTGATGGTGTGCGGCGTCGCCTTCTTCAGGCCCGCCTCGGACAGCAGCGCGGCACGCTCCGCCGCGGGCAGGTACGCCAGCAGGACCTTGCCGCTGGACGTGGCGTGCAGCGGGGTCAGCTGGCCGACCCAGTTGTGCGCCGCGACCGCCCCCGGGCCCCGCACCTGGTAGAGGTTGACCGCGTAGCGCTCCTGGAGCACCGCGATGTTGACGGTCTCCCCGATCTCCTCCGCGAGGCGCTCGCAGACCGGGCGGCCCTGCTGGGTGATGTCGATCCGGCCGGTGACCGCGCCCGCCAGGCGTACGATCCCGAAACCGAGCCGGTACTTGCCGCGCTCGCCGGCCTGCTCCACCAGGCCGCGCGCCTCCAGGGCCCCGAGCAGGCGGAACGCGGTGGACTTGTGGACGTCGATCTCGGCGGCCACTTCGCTGACACCCGCCTCGCCGCGCTGGGCCAGGATCTCGAGGACGCTGATGGCCCGGTCGACGGACTGCACCCCGCCGGCCTGCGGGCCCGTCGTGTCGATATCTGGACTGTAGTTGCTCACAGCGAAACTATACGCGCAGTAAACAACGTGGACGCAAGCAACGCGAGGGCCGTGCAGAGCCCGCCCAAGTTGCGCTCAACGCAACCTGGTGCGCATTACGCTACCGTATTAGCATGCCTCGCGTATCGACGGCGCGAGCGAGACGAGGCAGCATGGCTCCCTTGCAGTACGACTTCGTCATCGTCGGCGGTGGATCGGCCGGCAGCGCACTGGCGAACCGGCTCTCGGCCGATCCCGCCCACCGGGTACTGGTGCTGGAGGCGGGCCGGTCCGACTACCCGTGGGACGTCTTCATCCACATGCCCGCGGCGCTGACCCACCCCATCGGCAATCGCTTCTACGACTGGAAGTACGAGTCCGAACCCGAGCCGCACTTGGGCGGCCGGCGCATCTACCACGCCCGCGGCAAGGTGCTGGGCGGCTCCAGCAGCATCAACGGCATGATCTTCCAGCGCGGCAACCCCATGGACTACGAACGCTGGGCCTCCGGTCCCGGCATGGAGACCTGGGACTACGCCCACTGCCTGCCGTACTTCCGGCGGATGGAGAACTGCCTCGCGGCCGACCCCGACGACGAGTTCCGCGGCCACGACGGCCCCCTCGTGCTCGAGCGCGGCCCCGCCACCAACCCTCTGTTCACCGCCTTCCTGGAGGCCGTCCAGGAGGCCGGCTACCCCCGCACCGACGATGTCAACGGCTATCGGCAGGAGGGCTTCGCGCCCTTCGACCGCAATGTGCACCGCGGCCGCCGCCTCTCGGCCGCCAAGGCGTACCTCAGGCCCGCGATGAGGCGGCCCAACCTCACCGTCGTCACCCGCGCCCTGGTCACCCGCGTGCTCTTCGAGGGCAGGCGCGCCGTCGGCGTCGAGTACCGGCGCGGCGGCGGTGCCGCCCGGCAGGTCCGCGCCGGTGAGGTCGTCCTGTGCGGCGGCGCCGTCAACTCCCCGCAGCTGCTCCAGCTGTCCGGCGTCGGCAATGCCGGCGAACTGGCCGCCCTCGGCGTCGACGTCGTCCAGGACCTGCCGGGCGTCGGCGAGAACCTGCAGGACCACCTGGAGGTGTACGTGCAGTACGCCTGCAGGCAGCCGGTCTCCGTGCAGCCGTACATGGCGAAGTGGCGGGCCCCCCTCATCGGACTGCAGTGGCTCTTCCGCAAGGGCCCGGCGGCGACCAACCACTTCGAGGCCGGGGGCTTCGCCCGCAGCAACGACAGCGTGGACTACCCCAACCTGATGTTCCACTTCCTGCCCGTGGCGGTGCGCTACGACGGCTCCTCGCCGGCGGGCGGCCACGGGTACCAGGTGCACGTGGGCCCCATGTACTCCGACGCCGTCGGCTCCGTGAAGATCAGGAGCAGGGATCCGCGCGAGCACCCGGCGCTGCGCTTCAACTACCTCTCCACCGCCCAGGACCGCCGGGAGTGGGTGGAGGCGATCCGTGTCGCCCGCAGGATCCTCAACCAGCCCGCACTCGCCCCCTACAACGACGGCGAGATCTCCCCGGGGCCCTCCGTCGGGACCGACGAGGAGATCCTCGCCTGGGTCGCCGAGGAGGGCGAGACCGCGCTGCACCCCTCCTGCACCTGCCGGATGGGCACCGACGAGATGTCCGTCGTCGACCCCCTGAGCATGCGGGTGCACGGACTGGACGGGCTCCGCGTCGTGGACGCGTCGGTGATGCCGTACGTCACCAACGGCAACATCTACGCACCGGTGATGATGATCGCCGAGAAGGCGGCGGACCTCATCCTCGGCGACGAGCCCCTGCCGCCCTCCGCGGCCGTGTACTACCGCCACCCCGACGCCCGGAAACGGGCGAGCGGGCCAACCCCTTGACGTATCTCCCCTGATTCGCCAGGGTGTTTCACCACGAGCAATACAATGCACGATGCGCAACGAATTCCGGTTGAAGGGATCGGCGCGTGGCAGACCTGTACGTGGACGGAGAATGGCGCGCCGCGGTGGCCGGCGGTCACCGCGGGATCCGGTGTCCCGCGGACGGCACGCCGGTGGCGACCGTGTCCGAAGGGACACGCCCCGACACCGAGGCGGCGATCGCCGCGGCCCGCCGGGCCTTCGACGACGGACCCTGGCCCCGCACCCCCGAACGCGAGCGCGGCGCACTGCTCCTGCGCACCGCCGACATCATCGAGCGCGACGCCAAGGAGTTCGCCCGCGCCGAGTCGCTCGACACCGGCAAGCGGCTGGTGGAGAGCGAGTACGACACCGCCGACGTCGTCTCCTGTCTCCGCTACTACGGCGGCATCGCCGGCACCAGCGCCGGCCGGGTGGTCGACACCGGCCGCGACGACGCCCTCAGCCGGATCACCTATGAACCCGTCGGGGTCTGCGGCCTGATCACCCCCTGGAACTACCCGCTGCTCCAGGCGTCCTGGAAGGTCGCCCCCGCCCTCCTCGCCGGCAACACGATCGTCCTCAAGCCCAGCGAGCTCACGCCTTCCACGGCGATCCTGCTGATGCGGGCGCTGCAGGAGGCCGGACTGCCGGCCGGAGCCGCGAACCTGGTGCTCGGCGCCGGACCCGAGGCGGGCGCACCGCTGTCCGAACACCCGGCGGTCGACATGGTCTCCTTCACCGGAGGTCTCCGGACCGGCCGGCGCATCATGGCCGCCGCCGCCCCCACCGTGAAGAAGGTCGCACTCGAACTCGGCGGCAAGAACCCGAACGTGGTCTTCGCCGACGCCGACTTCGACACGGCCGTGGACTTCGCGCTGACCGCCGTCTTCCTCCACTCCGGACAGGTCTGCTCGGCCGGCGCCCGGCTGATCGTCGAGGACCGCCTCCACGACGCCCTCGTCGACGAGATCGTGCGCCGCGCCCGCCGGATCCGCCTCGGCGGCCCCTTCGACCCCGAGGCCGAGACCGGACCGCTGATCTCCGCCGCACACCGCGAGAAGGTCGAGGCGTACGTCGCCGCGGGCGTCGCCGAGGGCGCCGTGCTGCGCTGCGGCGGCGCCCGCCCCGACGACCCCGCGCTGGCGGACGGCTTCTACTACCCGCCCACCGTCCTCGACGGGTGCGGGCAGGACATGCGCGTGGTGCACGAGGAGTCCTTCGGACCCGTGCTCACCGTGGAGCGCTTCCGCGACGAGGACGACGCCGTCCGCATCGCCAACGACACCGCGTACGGACTCGCCGGAGCCGTGTGGACGCAGGACGCGGGCAGGGCCCAGCGGGTCGCGCGGCGGCTGCGCCACGGCACGGTGTGGATCAACGACTACCACCCCTATGTGCCGCAGGCGGAATGGGGTGGCTTCGGGCACTCGGGCGTGGGCCGCGAGCTGGGCCCCACCGGCCTGGACGAATACCGGGAACCCAAACACGTCTGGCAGAACATCCACCCCCGGCCGCAGCACTGGTTCCGCGGCTGAACGCCGAAGAGAGGCCGATCGTGACCCCCTCGCAGACCGAGGTGCCGCAGCGGCGCGGCACAGCCCAGGACTCGGACGGCACGCCGGTCATCTCCGTGCGCGGGCTGTGGAAGGTGTTCGGGCCGAAGGCCGACCAGGTGCCGGAGTCCGAGGAGCTGTGCGGGCTGACCCGCCGCGAGCTCATGGACCGCACCGGATGCACCGCCGCCGTACGCGACGTCACCTTCGAGGTCTCGCCCGGCGAGGTCTTCGTCGTCATGGGCCTGTCCGGCTCCGGCAAGTCCACGCTGGTGCGCTGTCTGACCCGGCTGATCGAACCCACCGCCGGCGAGGTCGTCTTCGAGGGCGAGGACATCCGGGGCGCCGACACGAGGCGCCTGCGCGAACTGCGGCGCAGCAAGTTCTCCATGGTCTTCCAGCATTTCGGGCTGCTGCCCCACCGGCGGGTCGTCGACAACGTGGCGTTCGGCCTGGAGATCCGCGGAACGGGCAGGGCGGAGCGCACCCGGCGGGCCCTGGAGGTCGTCGAACTGGTCGGCCTCGCCGGCTACGAGAACTCCTACCCCGACCAGCTCTCCGGCGGCATGCAGCAGCGCGTCGGCCTGGCCCGGGCGCTCGCCGGCGACCCGGACGTGCTCTTCTTCGACGAACCCTTCTCCGCCCTCGACCCGCTGATCCGCCGCGACATGCAGAACGAGGTCATCCGCCTGCACCACGAGGTCGGCAAGACCATGGTGTTCATCACCCACGACCTGTCCGAGGCGCTCAAGCTCGGCGACCGCATCCTCATCATGCGGGACGGCAGGACGGTGCAGTGCGGCACCGGTGACGAACTCGTGGGCGCCCCCGCCGACGACTACGTACGGGACTTCGTCAGGGACGTGCCGCGCGCCGACGTGCTGACACTGCGCTGGATCATGCGCCCGGCCGGCCCCCACGACGCCCTGGACGGGCCGGAGCTGGGTCCGGACGTCGTGGTGCGGGAAGCCACCCGCGCGGTGCTGGCGGCCGAGAAACCGGTCAAGGTCGTCGAGGACGGCACGCTGCTCGGGATCGTCGGGGACGAGGAGATCCTCTCCGTGGTCGCCGGGCGGGAGGGCGGTGCGTGATGGCCGCCGCCGACGCGACCGCACCGAGGGCGGCCGTACGCGGGATCAGCCGCCGCACGGTCGTGGCGGCGATCCTGATCGCCTGGCTGGCGCTCTTCGCCGTGCTGCGCGGCCGGCAGACGCTGCCCCTCGCCGCGGCCGACCTCACCGCGCTGCACCGCTGGTTCAACGACGTCAACGACGCGATCGGCGCCCACCGCAACTCCGATCCGCTCTTCCTCTACTTCTTCAACGAGATCCGGCTGGTCATCGACAACCTGGTGACCTTCGTCCAGTCCCTCGTCTCCCGACCCGCAGGCGGCCGCCCGGTGCCGCAGATCGGCTGGCTCGGCGTCGTCGGCCTCACCGGCTGTGTCTCCTGGGCCGTCGCCAACTGGCGGGTCGCCCTGCTGGCCGTGGCCGGCTTCACCTTCCTCGGGCTGCAGGGCCTGTGGCAGGAGAGCATGGACACGCTGGCGCTCACCCTGTCCGCGGTCCTCGTGGCACTCGTGATCGGCATCCCGCTCGGCCTGTGGGCCGGACTGTCCGACCGCTTCGACCGGATCATGACGCCGTTCCTGGACTTCATGCAGACGATGCCGACCTTCGTCTACCTGGCCCCGCTGACCCTCTTCTTCCTCATCGGTCCGGCCTCCGCCACGATCACCACGCTGATCTACGCGGCGCCGCCCGCGATCCGCATCACCGCGCACGCCGTCCGCTCCGTCCCGCGGACCACCGTCGAGGCGGCCGACTCGCTCGGGTCCACGCGCCGTCAGACCCTGGTGAAGGTCCTGCTGCCGATGTCGAGGCGGACCGTGGTGATGGGCGTCAACCAGACCATCATGGCCGCCCTCGCCATGGTGACCATCGCCGCCCTGATCGACGCGCCCGGACTCGGCAAGACCGTCGTCCAGGCCCTGCAGTCCCTCGACGTCGGCACGGCCTTCAACGCGGGCCTCGCCATCGTCGTCATGGCGATCGTGCTCGACCGCGTCACGACCGCGGCGAGCGGACGCGAGGAGGCCGCCCGGCGCTCCGGCAGCCGCTTCCTCACCTGGCGGCGGCCGCTGCTGGCGCTCGGCGCGGTCGTGGCCGCGGTACTGGTGTACCTGTCCCACACCTATGTGTGGGCCGCCGAGTTCCCGGGGCGGGGCGGCACCGGCAGGGCCGTCGCGAGCGCGGCGGACACCGCGACCACCTGGGCGCAGGACCATCTCTCGGGCCTCACCAACGCCTTCCGGGACGCCGTCACCAACGGTCTGCTCAACCCGTTCCAGTCGCTGCTCACCGACTCCCCGTGGTGGCTGGTCGGCGCCGCCCTGACCGGGCTGGGCGCGGTGCTGGGCGGACGGCGCGCCGGAGCGACCACGGCGGTCTGCGTGGGTCTGCTGGTCGGCACGGGCGTGTGGTCGGACGGCATGACGACGCTGGCCTCGACCGTCGTGGCCACCGTGCTGGTGATGCTGCTCGGCGTCGTCGTCGGGGTGTGGATGGGACGCAGTGCCCTCGTCGACCGGGTGGTGCGGCCCACGCTGGACGCGGCGCAGGTGATGCCGCCGTTCGTCTACCTCGTGCCGTTCCTCGCGCTCTTCGGCGCCACGCGCTTCACCGCGATCGCCGCGGCCGTGGTCTACGCGGCACCCGTGGCGATCAAGATCATCGCGGACGGGGTGCGCAACGTGCCCGGGACCACGGTGGAAGCGGCCACCTCCGCCGGGTGCAGCACCTGGCAGATCATCACCAAGGTCCAGCTGCCGATGGCACGCGGCGCCCTGACTCTCGCGACCAACCAGGGGCTCATCTACGTGCTGTCGATGGTTGTGGTGGGCGGCCTGGTGGGGGCAGGCGCCCTCGGCTACGACGTCGTGGCCGGCTTCTCGCAGGGCGAGCTGTACGGCAAGGGACTGGCGGCGGGACTCGCCATCGTACTGCTCGGAGTCATGTTCGACCGGATCACTCAGGCAGCTGCGCGACGCACCAGCGCATAAGGAGCGCGACACCATGGCAAGACACTGGCGAGCCGGCGCGGCCGGCCTGGCCGTCCTCGGCCTCATCCTCACCGCCTGTTCCGGAGCGAAGGTCGGCGACAGCTCCTCCGCCGGCTCCAAGGGCTCGGGAAAGTGCGGCACCTTCAACCTCGCGGTCAACCCGTGGGTGGGCTACGAGGCGGACGCGGCGGTCGTCGCGTACGTCGCGCAGCACGACCTCGGCTGCACGGTCACCAAGAAGGACCTCAAGGAGGAGATCGCCTGGCAGGGCTTCGGGACCGGCGAGGTCGACGCCGTCCTGGAGAACTGGGGCCACGACGACCTGAAGAAGAAGTACATCACCGGCCAGAAGACCGCGGTCGAGGCCGGCCGGACCGGCAACAAGGGCATCATCGGCTGGTACGTGCCGCCGTGGCTGGCCGAGGCGCACCCCGACATCACCCAGTGGAAGAACCTGAACAAGTACGCCGGCCGGTTCAAGACCTCCGAGTCGGGCGGCAAGGGCCAGCTCCTGGACGGCGACCCGTCCTACGTCACCAACGACGCGGCGCTGGTGAAGAACCTGGACCTGGACTTCAAGGTGGTGTACGCGGGCAGCGAGACCGCGCTCATCCAGGCGTTCCGCAAGGCCGAGAAGAACAAGGAATGGGTGATCGGCTACTTCTACGAGCCGCAGTGGTTCCTGTCGGAGGTGCCCCTGGTCAAGGTCGACCTGCCCGAGTACACGACGGGGTGTGACGCGGTGGCGGCGAAGGTCGCCTGCGACTATCCCGTGTACGACCTGGACAAGGTCGTCAGCGCCAGGTTCGCCGCGTCCGGCGGCCCGGCCTACGACCTGGTGAAGAAGTTCCACTGGACCAACGAGGACCAGAACACCGTCGCCCGGTACATCGCCGTGGACCGGATGACGGCCGACGCGGCGGCGAAGAAGTGGGTGGAGTCCCACCGGGACAAGGTCGACGCCTGGCTGAAGTAGCCGAGGTCACGGCGGCGCCGCCCCCGCTCCGGGACCGGCGGCGGCCGCCCTCGCACCAGGGCGTGTCGCGAAAGCGGACGACGCCGCTCTCGCAACACGCCCCAGCACCCGAACGCCCCGTCACGGGCCCGGCAGGCTGCGCCGACAGCCTGCCGGGCCCGTCGCGTTCCGGGCCGTTTCCCGAGGTCGGGGCCCCCTTGACACCCATCCGCACGGCAGGCACATTGAGTTGCGCAACCTGAATCATGTTGCGTAGGCAGCAACTGGAGGTGTGGTGATGGCGGGACCCCGAGTGGTCGTCATCGGAGCGGGGGTCGTGGGAGCGGCCCTCGCCGACGAGATCTCCGAGCGAGGCTGGACCGATGTGACCGTGGTGGACCAGGGCCCGCTCCCGGCCACCGGAGGATCCACCTCGCACGCCCCCGGCCTGGTCTTCCAGACGAACGCCTCCAAGACCATGACCGAACTGGCCCGCTACACCGTCGAGAAGTTCCGCTCCCTCGACGTCGACGGCAAGCCCTGCTTCCTGCAGGTCGGCGGCCTCGAGGTGGCGACCACGCCCGAGCGCCTCGCCGAACTCCACCGCCGCCACGGCTGGATCACCGCCTGGGGGGTCGAGGCACACCTCCTCGGCCCCCAGGAGTGCGTCGAGCGGCACCCGCTGCTCGACCAGGACAAGGTCCTCGGCGGCCTGCTGGTCCCGACGGACGGCCTGGCCAAGGCCGTCCTCGCCGTCGAGGCGCAGATCCGCCGGTCCCGCGCGCGCGGCGTGCGCTTCCTCGCCCGCCACGAGGTCCTCGACGTGCTCCACGGCGCGGGCCGGGTCACCGGCGTCCTCACCGACCACGGCGAACTGCCCGCCGACATCGTCGTGTGCTGCGCCGGCATCTGGGGCCCGAAGGTCGCCCGCATGGCCGGCATGGACCTCCCGCTCACCCCGCTCGCCCACCAACTGGCCTGGACGGGCCCCATCCCCGCCCTGGCGGGCCAGACCGAGGAGGCGGTGCGCCCGATCCTGCGGCACCAGGACGCCGACCTCTACTACCGCGACCGCTTCGACGGGCTGGGCATCGGCTTCTACGGGCACCGCCCGATGCCGGTGGCCGCCGACGACATCCTCTCCGTCGACGACGCCGACGCGATGCCGTCGGTCCTGAAGTTCACCGAGGACGACTTCGCCGACGCCTGGAGCGAGACCCGGTCGCTGCTTCCCGCAACGCGCCGGGCCGAGATCGAGGAGGGCATCAACGGACTGTTCTCCTTCACCCCCGACGGGCTGCCGCTCCTCGGCCAGTCCCCGGACGTCCAGGGCTTCTGGGTCGCGGAGGCCGTCTGGGTCACCCACTCCGCCGGAGTGGGCCGCGCCGTGGCCGAGTGGCTGGTGGACGGCCACTGCTCGTCCTTCGACCTGCACGAGTGCGACGTCAACCGCTTCGAGCCGCACCAGCTCGCCCCGGAGTACGTCCTCGCCCGCGACTGCCAGAACTTCGTCGAGGTCTACGACATCCTGCACCCGCTGCAGCCCTCGGGACATCCGCGCCCCATCCGCACCAGCCCCTTCCACACCCGCCAGCAGGACCTCGGCGCGTTCTTCCTGGAGGCGAACGGCTGGGAACGCCCGCAGTGGTACGAGGCCAACGCCGCGCTCACCGAGGGCCGCGGCATCCCGGTCCCCAACGACTGGGCCGCCCGCTACTGGTCGCCCGTCGTCGGCGCCGAGGCACAGGTCACCCGCGAGACCGTCGCCCTGTACGACATGACCGCGCTGAAGCGGCTGGAGGTCGCCGGGCCCGGTGCCGCCGCGTTCCTGGAGCGGATGTCCACCGGAAAGGTCGACAAGTCCGTGGGCTCCGTCACCTACACCCTGCTGCTGGACGAGGGCGGCGGCATCCGCAGCGACATCACCGTCGCCCGGCTGTCCCCCGACCTCTTCCAGGTCGGCGCCAACGGCAACGTGGACCTCGACCGGCTGCGGCGCCACCTGCCCGCCGACGGCTCGGTCACGGTGCGCGACATCACGCCCGGCACCTGCTGCATCGGACTGTGGGGGCCACTGGCCCGGCACGTGCTGCAGCCCCTCGCCGACGCCGACTTCTCGAACGACGGCCTGAAGTACTTCCGGGCCAGGCGCGCCCACATCGGTTCCGTGCCCGTCACCGCGATGCGCCTGTCGTACGTCGGGGAGCTCGGCTGGGAGCTGTACACCACCGCGGACCTCGGCCTGAAGCTGTGGGACACGCTGTGGCAGGCGGCCAGGCCCCTGGGCGGCATCGCCGCCGGCCGCGGCGCCTTCAACAGCCTGCGCCTGGAGAAGGGCTACCGCTCCTTCGGTACCGACATGACGTACGAGCACGACCCGTACGAGGCGGGGCTCGCCTTCGCCGTCAAGCTCGACAAGGGCGACTTCGTGGGACGGGCCGCACTCGAGCGGCGCCGGGCCGACGTGCGGCGCAGACTGACCTGCCTGACCATCGACGACCCGCGGGCCGTCGTCATGGGCAGGGAGCCGGTGTACGACGGCGACCGGGCCGTCGGTCATGTCACCAGCGCCGCCTACGGCTACACCATCGGCAAGGGCATCGCCTACGCCTGGCTCCCCGCCGAACTGGCCACCACCGGGAACACCGTGCACATCGGCTACTTCGACCAGCGCGTCGAGGCGGTCGTCGCCGACGAGCCCCTGTTCGATCCGACCATGTCCCGTCTGCGCGGCCGGAACGACGGAGACACCCGATGAGCCCCCGCACCCCCGGCGCCGATCTCCCCGACCACCCCGACCGGCTGTGGCGCACGCCCGAGCCGCGGCGCTCGTACGACGTGGTGATCGTCGGCGGCGGCGGACACGGCCTCGCCACCGCCCACTACCTGGCGAAGAACCACGGCGTCACCGACGTCGCCGTCCTGGAGAAGGGCTGGCTCGCGGGCGGCAACATGGCCCGCAACACCACCATCATCCGTTCCAACTACCTCTGGGACGAGAGCGCCGGCCTCTACGAGCACGCCCTGAAACTGTGGGAGGGACTGGAGGACGAGCTCGACTACCCCCTCCTCTTCTCGCAGCGCGGCGTCCTCAACCTCGCGCACAGCCTCCAGGACGTCCGCGACGGCGTGCGCCGCGTCGAGGCCAACCGGCTGAGCGGCGTGGACGCCGAATGGCTCGACGCCCGAGCGGTCAAGGACGTCTGCCCGATCGTCGACATCTCACCCGACGTGCGCCACCCGGTCCTGGGCGGCACCTACCAGCCGCGCGGGGGCATCGCCAAGCACGACCACGTCGCCTGGGGCCTGGCGCGCTCGGCCGACGCCGCCGGTGTCGACATCATCCAGAACTGCGAGGTCACCGGCATCGACATCGTCGGCGGCCGGGTCGTGGGAGTGCGGACCACGCTCGGGCCCGTCGCGGCGGGGAAGGTGGCGCTGTGCTCGGCCGGCCACACCTCCGTGCTGGCCGCCATGGCCGGCATCGAACTCCCGCTGCAGAGCCACCCGTTGCAGGCAGTCGTCTCCGAGCTCCTGGAACCGGTGCACCCGACCGTGGTGATGTCGAACGCGGTCCACGTGTACGTCAGCCAGGCGCACAAGGGCGAGTTGGTGATGGGCGCGGGTGTCGACGCGTACAACTCCTACACGCAGCGCGGCGCCTTCCACGTCATCGAACGGCAGATGTCCGCCGCCCTGGAGCTCTTCCCGGTGTTCGCCCGGGCCCATGTGCTGCGCACCTGGGGCGGGATCGTCGACGTCACCCCCGACGCCTCGCCCGTCGTCGGCCTCACCCCCGTCGACAACCTCTACCTCAACTGCGGCTGGGGCACCGGAGGTTTCAAGGCCACCCCGGGCGTCGGCTGGGTCTACGCCCACACCATCGTCCACGACGCCCCCCACCCCCTCAACGCCCCCTTCTCGCTCGACCGTTTCACCACCGGCGCGCTCGTGGACGAACACGGTGCGGCGGCGGTGGCCCACTAGGGAGCCGAACCATGCTGCTGATTCCCTGCCCCTGGTGCGGGCCCCGTGACGAGGCCGAGTTCCACTACGGCGGCCAGGCGCACGTGCCCTACCCCCAGGACCCGGCGGCCCTCACCGACGAGGAGTGGGCCCGGTACCTGTTCTTCCGCGACAATCCCAAGGGCCCGTTCGCCGAGCGGTGGAGCCACGCGGCGGGCTGCCGACGCTGGTTCAACGCGGTGCGGGACACGGCGACGAACGAGATCCTGGCGGTGTACCGGGCGGGGGAGGAACGTCCGGCCGCGTTCGGAACGCGTCCGGCTCCTCCCGCTCCTCCCGCTCCTCCGGCCCGTACGGCGGGTGCGGCGGGTGCGGCGGGTGCGGCGGGTGCGGACGAGGCCCCTTCGGGGCCGGGCGCGGGTCCGGTGGCACAGGCCCCTGCGGGGCCCCGCGGCAGGCCCGTGGTGCCGGGACGGGGCGGGGCGGGGGAACGGACCCAGCCGTTCCGTCTGGCCGCCCGTGGCCGGATCCACCGGGACGAACCCCTGGACTTCACCTTCGACGGCACCGCGTACCAGGGCTACCGAGGCGACACCCTCGCCTCCGCCCTCCTCGCCAACGGCGTCATCCAGGCCGGCACCAGCATCAGGCTCGGCCGCCCGCGCGGCATCTTCTCGGCCGGCTCGGAGGAACCCAACGCCGTCGTGCAGATCGAGGCCCCCTTCCCCGAGCCGATGCTGCCCGCCACCACGGTGGAGCTGTACGACGGCCTGGTGGCCGGCAGTCTGCCCGGCCGGGGGCGCCTCGCCACCGGGCCGGACCCGGCGCGGTACGACGCCGTCCACGCCCACTGCGACCTGCTGGTGGTCGGCGCCGGCCCCGCGGGTCTCGCGGCCGCCGCGGCGGCCGCGGGCACCGGCGCCCGAGTGATCCTCGCCGACGAGCGACCGGAACCGGGCGGCAGCCTGCTCGGCACGGGGGAGCACCTCGACTGGGTGGAGGCGACCGCCGCGCGGCTGACGTCCGCACCCGAGACGCGTGTACTGCGCCGCACCACCGTCTTCGGGTACTACGACGACAACCACCTCCTCGCCGTCGAACGCCGCACCGGCCACCTCGGCGCCCGGGCCCCCGAACGCCTCGCCCGCGAGCGGGTGTGGCGCATCCGCGCCCGTCACGTCGTCCTCGCCACCGGCGCCCACGAGCGCTCGATGGCCTTCGCGGACAACGACCGCCCCGGCGTGATGCTGGCCGCCTCGGCCCGCGCCTACGTCCACCGCCACGGTGTGCTGCCCGGCCGCCGCGCCGTCGTGTTCACCACCAACGACAGCGCCTACGCGGCCGCACTCGACCTGGCGGCGGCGGGCGCCGACGTCCCCGCGATCGTCGACACCAGGCCCGAGCCGGGGGAGTGGGCCGACCGTGCCCGCGCGGCCGGGATCCGGGTGCTGCCCGGTCACGCCGTCACCGGCACCCGGGGCGGCGCGCGCCTGACGGCGGTGACCGTCGCCAGGTACGGGCAGCCGGCGGTGTCGCGGGAGTTCACCGCCGACCTGCTGCTGGTCTCCGGCGGCTGGAACCCCGTCGTGCACCTCTTCAGCCAGGCGGGCGGCCGGCTGCGCCACGACGACACGCTCGGCGGCTTCGTCCCCGCAGCCTGCCGTCAGGCCGTGGTGGTCGCGGGCAGCGCGAACGGCGCCCCGGACCTGGCCGCGGTCCTCGCGCAGGGCGCCGCAGCCGGCGCCCGCGCGATCGCGGCCCAGGGCCACCCGCCCCGGCAACCCCGCCTTCCGGAGGTGCCCGCGCAGCTGGCCCCGACGCCGCCCATGCGGGTGTACGCCGTCCCCGGCGCCGACGGCGGACCACGCTTCGTCGACCTCCAACGCGACGTGACCGTCGACGACCTGGCCCGTGCGACCGGCGCCGGCCTGCGCTCCGTCGAGCACACCAAGCGCTACACCACCGCCGGTACCGCGGCCGACCAGGGCAAGACATCCGGAGTGCTCACCGGCGGCGTGGTCGCGGAACTGCTCGGCGTGGACCTCTCGGCCCTCGGCACCACCACGTGCCGGCCGCCCTGGACCCCCGTCTCCTTCGCCGCCCTCGCGGGACGCGACCGCGGCGCGCTGCACGACCCGGTGCGGGTGACCGCGCTGCACGACCGGCATGTCGCGCACGGCGCGCTGTTCGAGAACGTCGGGCAGTGGAAACGGCCCTGGTACTACCCGCGGCCCGGCGAGGACAAGGACGGTGCCGTCCTGCGGGAGTGCCGGGCGGCCCGCGAGGGCGTCGCGTTCATGGACGCCTCCACCCTCGGCAAGATCGACGTCCAGGGCCCGGACGCGGCCGTCTTCCTCGACCGCCTGTACACGAACATGATGAGCACCCTGAAGGTCGGCATGATCCGTTACGGCCTCATGTGCCGGCCGGACGGCATGGTCCTCGACGACGGCACCGTCCTCCGCCTCGCCCAGGACCGCTTCCTGACCACCACCACGACCGGCAACGCGGCCGCGGTCCTGGACTGGATGGAGGAATGGCTGCAGACCGAATGGCCCGGACTGCGTGTGCACTGCACCTCGGTCACCGAGCAGTGGGCCACGGTCGCCCTGGTCGGCCCCCGCTCCCGCGACGTCCTGGGCGCGCTCGCGCCGGCGCTGGCCGTGGACAACGACAGCTTCCCGTTCATGGCGTGGCGGGAGACCTCCGTCGCCGGCATCGGGGCCAGGGTGTGCCGGATCAGCTTCTCCGGCGAACTGGCCTACGAGATCAATGTGTCGCCCTGGCACGCCGTCGTGCTGTGGGAGGCGCTGCACGAGGCCGGCGCCCGCTACGGCATCACCCCGTACGGCACGGAGACCATGCACGTCCTGCGGGCGGAGAAGGGCTACCCCGTCATCGGCCAGGACACCGACGGGACCGTCACCCCGCACGACCTCGGCATGAGCTGGGCGGTGTCGAAGAAGAAGCCCGACTTCATCGGCAAGCGCTCGTACACCCGCGCGGACACGCTCCGCCCCGACCGCAAGCACCTGGTCGGTCTGCTCCCCGAGGACCCGGACGACGTCCTGCCCGAGGGCACCCAACTGGTGGCCGAGGGCGTCCTTCCCGAGCCGCCGGTCCCGATGCTCGGTCATGTCACCTCCAGCTACCGCAGCGCGGCACTCGGCCGGGCCTTCGCCCTGGCACTGGTCAAGGGCGGCCGGCAGCGGATCGGCGAGCGGCTCTTCGCCCCCGTGGGCGACCGCCTGGTCCCGGTCACCGTCGCCCACCCCGTCCTGTACGACCCCGAGGGAGCCCGCCGCGATGGCTGACACCGCCCTTCCCGCCCCGCTCCGCAGCCCCCTGACGCACGCCGCGGAGCGACTGGCCGCCGCGACGCGCACCTCCCGCGGCGCCGTACGGCTGGCCGAACTCCCCTTCCTGTCCCAGGTCGACGTGCGGCTCGACGGCAAGGGCCCGGCGGCGGAAGCCGTCGGACTCGCCCTGGGGTTCACCCTGCCCCTCGAGCCGGACACGGTCGCACGCGCCGGGGAGCTGACCGCGCTGTGGCTCGGTCCCGACGGATGGCTGGTGGTGGGCCCGCCCGGCCGCGAGCGGGATCTGGAGTCCCGGATCAGGGCGGCCGCCGGGGACGAGCCGGTGTCCGTCACCGATGTGTCCGCGCAGCGCACCACCCTCCTCGTCGCGGGGCCCCGGGCCCGCGATCTGCTGGCCCACGGCTGTGCGCTGGACCTGCATCCGCGCGTGTTCGGCCCCGGACGCTGCGCCCAGACCGCACTGGCCCGCACCCAGGTCGTCCTGGTCGCCCGGGACCGGCCCGGCGCGGGCTTCTGGGTGCTGGTCCGTTCGTCCTTCGCCGCCTACCTCACGGACTGGCTGCTGGACGCGGCGGTGGAGTACACCTGACGGCGCGGGGACGGGGCCGGTGCACGCCGCCGACCGGACGGGGCCGACCCCCGCACCCGGCGCGGCCGGTACCGGCGCCGGGCATCCTCAGCCGCCGTCCGGCCCGCCCCCCAGCGCGTGGTACAGCCGCTGCCTCAGGGCGAAGACGGCGCCGATGTCCGCCTCGGGGGCGAAACGCTCGACGAGGAGCACCCGCAGCCGCGCGTCGTCGCCCGCACGGACGGCGGACACGATCTCGTCGATCACCTGCTGCATGTCCGGCAGCACCCCGGCGTAGTGATCTTCCACCGGGCCCGGGTACCCTCCGCCCGCACGCGCATGGGTCCCTCGTTCGAGTGAATGAGATATCACGGACGGTGATCAACGGGAGGCGCGCCGCGGGTACGGCGAGCGCCGTACGCATCGTGGACATGACGGCCCAGCAGGGCGCCTCCGAAGACCACGAAGCCGACCCCGATGAGCCAGGACTGCACGACGAGAACGGTGCCCACGGCGCCGTAGGTGACCGCGTTGTTCACGATCAGCGGGGAGAAGACCTGGTAGGAGAACCAGCGCAGGCCGACCAGGCCCAGCAGTGTGGCGATCGCCCCGGGCAGCAGCGCCCGCCGGGGCACCCGCCGCCCCAGCAGGAAGTACTGGCCCCACCAGAAGAACAGCACGCCGAACACGACGGTGAGGGTGATGCGGACGGCCGACGGGGGAGTGCCCTCCCGCAGCACCGTGCCGCTCTGCACCTCGGCGAACAGATACGCCGTCAGCGCCGTGAGCCACACGGCCCGGCGCCACACGGTGTGCCACCGGCCCGCGGGCAGGCCCCAGACCCTCTCGTACCCCGTCTGCACGCTCGAGGCGAAGGTCAGCCCGAACAGCGCCAGCAGGACCACGCTGAAGACACTGGTCGCGCTCAGCACCTTGCGGGGCGCCGCGAACAGGCGCCGCACGGCCTGTGCGGGGTGTCCCGACAGGCTCATGCCGTCGATCACCCAGGCGTCGAAGCCGCGATGGGGGAAGGGGGAGGCGGCGGCGACGACGATCAGCAGCGGCGCGAGGGTGACCAGGCCCAGCGCGGCGAAGCCCATGGACCGGTGCAGCAGTTCCAGTTCGCTGCCGTGCCGGTAGAGTCGTCGGACGGCCGAGTCGTGCCGGCGGGAACGCGCTCGCGGCTGCGGTGGGACGTCGTTCCCGGGCGGGTCTGAGGAACCCGTCATGGGTCCCCCGGTTCCCGACCGCCCGCCGGACGAAACCTTCCCGTCCTCGTCGTCACCCCCAGGACCCGGTGTCTCCGAAGGGACCCGTCTGCCCCGCGCCCGCCCGGGCATCCGCTCGGGCGGGCGCTCGGGCGGGCGCGAGGTGTCACGGCCGTGCCGGTGCGCCGGGGTCGGAACGGGCCGCGAGGGCGAGGAGTTCGGCCAGGTGGATCGCCTTCGCGCGGGAGCCACGGCGGCGCAGGCCCTGCTGCAACTGGCGCAGGCAACCGGGGTTGACCGCCACGACGTAGTCGACGTCCGCCTCGTCCACGGCGTCCAGCTTCGGGTCGAGCACCTTCCTGCTGTCGTCGGGCCTCAGCAGCGCGTACGTGCCCGCAGCGCCGCAGCATGTACCCGCACCGGGCAGTTCGACGTAGTCGGCGACCGCGGCGATCAGCTCACGGGGCGGGCGGGTCACGCCCATGCCGTTGCGCAGATGGCAGGAGTCCTGGAGTGCGGCGCGTGCCCTGCGGCCGTTCACCGTCACCTGGCCGACGGGCCGGTGCCCCTTGTCGTCGAGGTACTGGCTCAGTTCCCGCACCCGGTCCTCGCCGAGGTGGTGGGCGAGGTGCGCGGCGCAGCCGCCCGCGGTGGTGACGATGGTGCCCGGCAGCCGCTCGCCGAGTGCGCGGGCCAGTTCGGCGCCGGTCGCGGAGTCGCCGTTGTGGGCGTGCAGCGCACCGCAGCAGCCCTGGCCGCCGGGCACGGTGGCCTCCGGGCACAGCTGCCGGGCGGCCCGGGACACCTTCGGATACAGGCCGCGTTCGACGCAGCCGAGCATCAGCGACACCGGCGGCTCGGCGGGCCGGTCGCCGGGCGCGTCCGCCGGGGCCGTGGTCCGCGCCGCGGCTCTCGCCGGACCGCGCGCGTGGCGGCGCACGAGCCCCTGGAGCCGCAGCAGACCCGGCCGCGCCGTCAACGCCATCAGCACGCGGGCGATCCACGGGCGGTCGGGCCCGCTCCACTGGTGGTCGCGCCACTGTTCCAGCAGTTGCCCGTACTCCACCCCCGCCGGGCACACCGTCTCGCAGGCCCGGCAGCCCAGGCAGAACGACGACTCCTCGGCCAGCGTGGTGTCGTCGGGGGCGAGGTCGCCGGCCTCCAGGGCCCGCATCAGGGTGATACGGCCGCGGGGCGACGAGGTCTCCTCGCCGGTCAGGGCGTAGGTGGGGCACGCGGGCAGGCAGAACCCGCAGGAGATACAGCGCTCGAGCAGTTCCTTGTCGAAGATGCCGGGGCGCTGCCCCGGCCCGGGGGAGGAGCCGCCGTGGTGATCGGTCATGATCCGAGCTTTCCGGGGTTGAGGATGCCTGCCGGGTCGAAGGCCGTCTTGATGCGGCGCAGGAGGGCCATCTGGTCCTCGCCCAACCGGTCGGCCAGGTAGGGCAGTTTGGCCGCGCCGACGCCGTGCTCGCCGGTGATGGTGCCGTCGAGCGCGATGGCGGCGGCGAAGATCTCCGCGAACGCCTTGTGGGCGCGCTCGGCTCCCTCGCCGTCGTCCGGGTCCAGTACGCAGGTGGGGTGCAGGTTGCCGTCCCCGGCGTGCCCGAAGGTGGCGATCCGCACCTCGTACCGGTCGGCGATCTCGTCGATGCGGTCGACCATCTCGGCCATCCGGTGCCGCGGCACCGTGGCGTCCTCCAGGATCGTCAGCGAGCCGAGCCGGGAGAGCGCGGGCAGCGAGCAGCGGCGCGCCGCGAGCAGCGCGTCGGCGCGGGCCACGTCCTCGGCGAGGGTGACCTCCAGCGCACCCGCGTCCAGGCACACGTCCTGGATGCGGGCGAGAGTGCCGGCGACGGTGGCCGGTGCCCCGTCGTCGCCGAAGATCAGCAGGGCGCCGGCGTCCCGGCGCAGGCCCAGCCCGGCGAACTCCTCGACGGCGTCGATGCACTTGCGGTCGAGGAACTCCAGCGTGGCCGGGACGATCCCCGCGGCGATGACGGCGGCCACCGCGCGGGAGGCGTCGGCGAGGGAGTCGAAGTACGCCACCCCGGTGCCGGTGTCCGCGGGCGCGGGCAGCAGGGCCACGGTGGCCTCGGTGATCACCGCGAGGGTGCCCTCCGAGCCGGTGAGCAGCCGGGTCAGGTCGTAGCCGGCGACGTCCTTCCACAGCCTGCCGCCGGTGCGGATGACCTCGCCGGTGGGCAGCACCGCCTCCAGGCCGAGCACGTAGTTGCGGGTCACGCCGTACTTCAGGCCGCGCAGGCCGCCGGCGCAGGTGGCGACGTTGCCGCCGATGGTGGAGACGGTGCGGCTGCCCGGGTCGGGGGCGTACAGCAGCCCCTCGGCGGCCGCGGCGTCGGCGAGCGCGGCGGTGGTGACGCCGGTCTGCGCCCGCGCGAGCAGCTCGCCCGGGCTGATCTCCAGCAGTTTGTTCAGCCGGGTGAGCACCAGGACGATGCCCCCCTGCAGCGGGACGGTTCCCGCGCACAGGTTGGAGCCGGCGCCCCGCGGCACCACCGGGACGCCGTGTGCGGTGGCATGGCGCAGCACGGCGGCGACCTCCTCGGTGCTGCCGGGCAGCACCACCGCCTGCGGGCGCGCGGTGAACAGCGGGGTGGCGTCGCGGGCGTAGACGGCGAGCGCGCCGTCGTCCACCCGTACGTGGTCGCCGCCGACGATGGCCGCGAGGTCCGCGGCGAGCCGGGTGACGGCGGGCATCAGCGCACCACCATCCAGTCCAGGACAGGGGTGGACTGGAGGTAGACGAGGGCGCAGACCGCGACGAGCAGTCCGAGGCCCCAGCCGACCACCTTGCGGAACAGCTCGCCCTCCCGGCCTTCGAGGCCGACGACCGCGGCGGCGATGGCCAGGTTCTGCGGCGAGATCATCTTGCCGAGCACGCCGCCGGTGGTGTTGGCGGCGGCGAGGAGGTAGGGGGAGATGCCGGTCTGCTGGGCGGCGGTGAGCTGGAGCATGCCGAACAGGGAGTTGGAGGAGGTGTCGGAGCCGGTGACGGCCACGCCGAGCCAGCCGACGACGGGGGAGAGCAGGGCGAACGCGCCGCCGGCCTGCGCGAGGAACAGACCGAGGGTGACGGTCTGGCCCGACAGGTTCATCACGTAGGCGAGGGCGAGCACCGCCATGACGGTGACGACGGTCCAGCGGAACTGCCGGACGGTGTCGGCGTACGCGCCGGCGGTGCGGCGGGCCCCGATGCCGTACAGCACGGCGGTGAGCAGCCCCGCCAGTAGCAGAACCGTTCCGCCTGCGTTGAAGACGTTGAGGTTGAAGGTCAGCGCGGACAGCGGCACACCCTTGGCGTTGACGACGTCCAGGCCCGGCCAGCCGAACTTCCATCCCGAGTGCGCCTCGAGCCAGGTCTTGACGGGCCCCGAGGTGGCCACGGCGAAGAGCGCCACCACGACCAGGTACGGCGCGAACGCCTTCAGCGCGGAGCCCTCCCCGGTCCGGCGGCGCCGCAGTACGCCCTCCGAGGCGTCGTCGGCGCCCGCACCGCCCGCGATCACCGGAGCCTGGGCCTGGGCGACCAGCACCTGCCGGGGCTGCCACACGCGCAGCATGCCCACGACGGCCAGGGCGCCCGCGAAGGCCGCCACGATGTCGGCGATCTCGTACGACAGGTAGTTGGCGGTGACGAACTGGGCACCGGCGAACGCGGCGCCGCCGACCAGGGCGACCGGCCAGGTCTCCCGGACCCCGCGCCTGCCGTCGACCATGAGCACCAGGATGAGGGGGACGAACAGCGCCAGGAGCGGGGTCTGGCGCCCCACCATGGCACCGAGGTCGGCGGCGTCCATGCCGGTGATCTTGCCCAGGGTGGTGATCGGGACGGCGATCGCGCCGAAGGCGACGGGGGCGGTGTTGGCGACCAGGGAGACGGCGGCGGCCTTCATCGGTCTCAGCCCGACGGCCATCAGCATCACCGAGGAGACCGCGACCGGAGTGCCGAAGCCCGCCAGCGCCTCCAGCAGCGCACCGAAGCAGAACGCGATGATCACGGCCTGGACGCGCTGGTCGCCCGAGAGCGAGCCGAAGGCGCGGCGCAGCACCGCGTCCCAGCCGGTGATCTCGGTCATCTTGTAGATCCACAGGGCGTTCAGCACGATGAAGACGATCGGGAACAGGCCGAACGCCGCACCCTCGCTCGCGGCGAGCGCCGCCTGCCCGGCCGGCATGCCGTAGGCCGCGACCGCCACCGTGAGGGCGACGCCCAGAGACACGAGGGACGCCTTCCACGCCTTCCAGCGCAGTCCGCCCAGCAGGACGAAGAGCGTGATCAGGGGAAGCGCCGCGAGCATCGCGCTCCACCCGAGTGAGCCCCCTACGGGGTCGAAGATCTGTCGGTAACCGGCCATGACGCGTCCTTGCCTCGTTCCGTTGCCATGTGTGACCCCCGTCACTGCCCGCGGGCAGGGTCGGTCGATTGTCAGACAATGACACATGTCTGTCAATGGATCGCGCGGGGCTGCGTGAGAGAATGCCGGTGTCCCCACGGAGGTAGTCATGTCTCAGGACGCCGCGATCCGGCTGTCCACCGTCTCGGTCGTCGACGCCCTGGCCGCATCCCTGCGCGATCGGGTCCTCGACGGTCAACTCGCGTCCGGCACCACGTTCGCGGAGACGGAGATCGCGACCGAGTACGGGGTCTCGCGACCCACCGCGCGCAGCGCGGTCACCGCCCTCGTGCACGAGGGACTGCTCCAGCGGGAGGCGAACAAGCCCGCCTACGTGCCCCACCTCACCCGCGCCGACGTCGACGACCTGTTCCTCGTCCGCACCCCGCTGGAAACACAGGTGGTACAGGTGCTGGTCGAGCGCGGCACCGTGCCGGTGACCGCCGCCGAGCGCGCCATAGCCGATCTGGACCGGCTCGGAGCCGACGCGCCGCACAGCGCCTTCGTGGAGTCCGACCTGCGCTTCCACCAGTCCCTCGTCGACGCCGTCGACAGCCCCCGGCTCAGCCGGCTCTACCGCGGCATCAAGGGCGAGATGCACCTGTGCATGGTGCAGACCCGGCACACCCTCGGCCGGGAACGCATCGTCGCCGAGCACTGCGCGGTCCTGGAGTCGCTGCGCGCCGGCGACGCGGACGAGGCGGTGCGCCGGATGCGCGACCACCTCGACGGCGCCTGCCGCTCGCTGCAGCGGCTCTTCGAGGAGAGCCGCGGCTGACCTGGCCGCTACCCGATGACGACCGCGCGTGCCCACTCGGGCGGCGAGTCCGGCACGTGGCCGGGGTCGTCCTCGTCCCAGGACGCGCCGGTCCGCCGACGGGGGAACAGGCCCACGACGGTCCGGCACGGCGGCCGTGCGCCCGGCCAGGGCGTCTGCCCGTCGGTGAGGGCCACGATCACGTCCGGTCGGGGCCGGGCCCGGAGCGCCCTGGTGAAGCCCGCGCGCAGATCCGTCCCTCCGCCGCCCACCAGCGGGATTCCCTCGGCACGGCACAGCGGATGCGCGATCCGCGCCGCCGCGTCGCACGGCAGCACGGTGATCAGATCGTTCCGGCCACCCAGCGCCCGGGAGATGGCGGCCACCTCGAGGAGCGCGCTGCCCAACTCGGCGTCACTGACCGACCCGGAGGTGTCGATGACCACGGAGACCCGCGGTGGCCTGCGCCGGAGACTCGGCAGTACGACCCCGGGCACCCCGGCCGAGCGCCGCGACGGCCGGCCGTAGGTGTAGTCCTCGCCCGCGCCCGCACCGGAAGTCGCCGAGCGGACCGCCGCCCCCAGCAACTCCCGCCAGGGCTGCGGCGGATGGAACGCCTCCTCCGCCCACCGTCGCCAGCCCTTCGGGGTGTTCCCCGGGCGTGCGGTGATGCCCTGGGCCACCCGGAACCGAACCGCGTCCCGTTCCTGCGCGCTGAGCCCGTGCGCGCCGTCCGGCCCCAGGTCCCAGTCCCGCTCCAGCCCGTCGGCGCCGCTGCCGCAGTCCAGCCAGGCCAGGCTCTGCGTCCGCGGCCCGAGCCGGAACAGGCGCAGGTAGTCCTCCATCAGCTCGCCCTCCGGCAACCCCAACGTCCCCGGCTCGACGGCTCCTTCGGGCCGCACCAGCCCGTCACCGAACGCGTCGTCGTTGATCTCGAGGTCCGCCGCGATGTTCATCCGCAGCCGGTCTCCCGGACCGGTCAGCCCGCGCTCCCGCGCGACCCGGTCACTGCGCGCGTGGTGGTCGCGCAGCAGGTGCGACACCTCGTGCACCCACACCGCGGCGAGTTCCTCCACCGGCGTGCGGTCCACGAACGCCAGCGAGACATAGCACCGCCAGTGCCGGTCGACGGCCATCGTCGGCACCAGCCGTGACTCCACGGCGTGCAGGGCGAACAGCGCGGTCGCCAGATGGGGCCGGGCCCGCGCGGCCTGCAGCCGGGCGGCGAAGAGCTTGTCGCGATCCAGCGCACCCGGGGCCTTCCGGATCACCGGTCCGTCTCCACGGCACGGGCGGCCCGGGCCGCCGCCCGGTCCGCCCGCCGGGACAGGGACACCGCGCCGGCCAGCCGCTCGATCGATGCCGGAACGTCCCAGTCCTCCCGGCGCAGCGTGGCCAGGGTGGTCGCCGGGACGACCACCAGGTCGGGGGCTCCGGTCTCCAGCGCCCGGACCAGGAGCGCCCATGCCGCGTCCCAGCGTGGCCTGTCGGGGCGGTTGCGGACCGCGGCCACCACGGCGTCCAGCGCGGCCTGGCGCAGATCCCCCCGTTCGGGCAGGGCGGCTCCGGCCGGGTCGGCGAGAAGCACCTCGGGGTCCGGGAGGTCCATCCGGTCCATGGCGGCCAGCAGCTCCAGCCCCGGACCGTCCCCCACCGTGCCCCTGACCAGGGCGGACAGCACGTCCCGGGAGGAGCCCGCCGCCGTCGCGAAGGCGATCAGACGCAGCGTCATCTCCCAACTGCGCGGTGACGGCCAGGGGCCGCCGCGGCGGGCCTCGTCGGCGGGCAGCCGGTGCACCAGCCCAGGACGGGCGGAGAGGAGCCCGCACACCGCCCGGCGGGCGAGGGCCACGGCCTCCGGCAGCCCGGTCCGGCCGAGACGTGGCAGGGTGGCCCGCGGCCACGTCCCGCCGAGGCCGCGTACCACCACCTCGTGGTCGTGGGCCCACGGGAGGTGGACGAACCGGTTGGCCAGCGGCGGGCTCAGCTCCCAGCCGTCGGCCGCGGAGGAGCGCGGGTTGGCGGCGGCCACGATCCGCACCCCGCGCGGCAGCCGCAGGGCGCCGATCCGCCGCTCGAGCACCAGGCGGAGCAGGGCGGCCTGAACGGCCGGCGGCGCGGTGGACAGCTCGTCCAGGAACAGCAGGCCCCGGCCGGCCCGCACCAGCCGGACGGCCCAGTCCGGCGGGGCCATGGGAACACCTTGTTCCGCGGGATCGTCCCCGACGACGGGCAGTCCGGAGAAGTCGGACGGCTCGTGCACGCTGGCGATCACGGTGGTCAGCGGAAGGTCGAGGGCCGTGGCCAGCTGGGTCAGGGCGGCGGTCTTGCCGATCCCGGGTTCACCCCACAGGAGCACGGGCAGATCGGCGGCGACCGCCAGGGTCAGGGCCTCCAGCTGCGCGTCGGGGCGCGGTTCGGTGGCCGTGTCGTGCAGCAGCGTCAGCAACTCGTCGGCCACGTCGAGTTGGGAGGCGTGGGGCGGGTCCGGAGGGGCGACGGTCGTGGTGGACGAGGTGGACGCGATGTCTACGGGCATGGGTGTCACCTAGGGGTTCGTGGTGGGTCGGGTGGGTGCGGGGGACGGGCGCCCGGGGCCGGCGGCGGCGCCCGGTGCCGACGGGGGTCCTTGTCCGCGGGATGCGCAGGTCGGTGGGATCTCTCAAGTCGGCGGGATGCCGGGGGCGGTGGGGAGGCCCCGTGGCAGGAGGAGACCCCTGAGGTCCAGGGGTCAGTGGAGGGCGGCGTGACGCGGGTGGGAGCGGTGGTCACGGGGACGGGGACGACCCCGGCGGGCGCCTCCGGGGCCCGGGCCGAACAGGTCTGCCCTGAACAGCCCGTAGGTGATCCGTCGCAGTGCGGCCGCCTCCAGTTCGTCCCGCAGCGCGCCGCTGCGCAGCAGGGCACCGGGCCCGAGCAGAGCCTCGACGGCGGCGAGCGCACCGGCGGTGTCGCCGTGGTCGAGGCGCGCGCGGATGTCGGGGAGGCAGTCCGGACGACGGTGCGCCTCGTCGACGGCCCGCAGGCACGGAAGCGGAGTGCCGGTCAGTGCCGCCAGGAGTTCCCCGCGGCGGACCTCGTCGGGGTCGTGGTCCAGCGGGGCCAGCACCCCGCCGACCAGGCCGATACGGTGCTGAGCCCCCCGGCACTCGACGAGGCGGGTCCGTCCCGGCCGGACCATCGGCCGGCACGGACCGGCCGGCCGATGGTCCGGTACCAGGGCCGACGCGACCAGCGGATGCAGCCGGTCGGCCTCGATCAGCCCGGCGCGGAGCAGTTCCAGGTCGGGCAGCGCCCAGGTCGCCGCGTCGGGCAGGACCGGCAGCCCGCGGGAGCCGCCCTCCGCGGAGGCCGCGGCGATCCGCGGCGTGGGCGGCCCGGAGCCGTCGTCGTCCGCGGCCACCTCCAGGACCAGCCGATGCCGCGCCCCGAGCCGCACGGCGACGGCACCGCCGGACCGTCCGAGGGCCCGGAGCAGGATCCCGGCCTCGGCCGCCCAGCGGTCAACGGCACAGCGGCGCCCCCGCGGCATGCCACCGGGCGGGTCCGGGTCCACGGCGGGCGGACCGTCGGCGCCCGGCCGATCGGCCCCGGACCGGATGCGCAGTTCCCCGGCCCGGCGCGCGTCCCACAGGTGGCGGTGCAGGTCGAGGCGGAACCGTCGGTCGGGGTGGGGATGCGGGTGACGGCGGGCGCCGGCGGCGCGGGACTCGTCCCACAGCGCGAGGCTGAACCGCTGTCCGGCGTCGGCCCAGGCCGGCGGGGTCCGGGCCACGAGGTGCACCGGTCCCGCGCCGTCGCGGCCCTCGGTCCCGTAGCGGGCCAGGGTGAGGGTCGCACCGGGGCGCAGCAGCCCGTCGGGAGCGATCCTCGGCATGTGCCAGCGCAACAGGTCGGGAGCCAGACGGCGCAGGTCGGCCCGGACCCGGGCCGACAGTTCCCGGCCGTACACGCGTGCCACGGAACGCAGCTGGAGATCGACATCGATGCCTGCGGCGGCGCATGCCCCCGCCCAGTCCCCGGCAAGGCGGCGGGCGGTCGCAGTCTCGATCACGGAGGGCGGCACGGCGTACTCGCGCACGTGCAGCCAGAGGGAAAGGCGGGAATCCTCCTGCGCGGTGTGAGTGAGCATCAGCACTCACCTTGCGCGGACGGATCCCCCAATCTGCGGAGAGAGTGAGTCGTCATCGCGGTGATCGTAGCGCCGCTCCCCTCGGCGCGCCAGGTCCCGCCGCCGCGGCGGCCCGGCCCGTGCGGCGGACACGGTCCGCGGTGGCGTGCGCTCACCCGCAGGACGTACGTGTACGCATTCCGTGACCGGTGCGGCTCGACTGTGAGACCCTCAAGATCACCATCTGGGCGATGTTTCCTGAAAAAACAGGGCAAAAAGCGTCTGATTCTCTGTCAGATTTAGAACGATTCTTTTTCTTGAACCGTTCGTGTTTGTGGAGGTAGGTTGGCGCCATGACCGCATCCCCGAGGCCGACCACCGGCGAGGAGCTGCGCGGTGCCGGCCTGCGTGTGACGGCCGCCCGCGTCGCGCTGCTCGAGACCGTCCGGGGCGGTGACCACCTCGGTGTCGAGGCGATCACCGCCGGGGTGCGCGATCGCGTGGGCCATGTCTCCGTGCAGGCCGTGTACGAGGCCCTCCACGCGCTCACCGCCGCGGGACTCGTACGCCGCATCGAGCCGGCCGGCAGCCCGGCCCGGTTCGAGGGACGCGTCGGGGACAACCACCACCACGCCGTGTGCCGGTCGTGCGGCACCGTCGCCGACGTCGAATGCGCCGTCGGTGAGGCGCCGTGCCTGACCGCGTCCGACGACCGCGGCTTCTCGATCGACGAGGCCGAGGTCATCTACTGGGGCCTGTGCCCCGACTGCTCCACCACCGGCAGCTCCTGAGCACCGTGATCCACCTGGTCCGGAAGGATTCCCATGTCTGAGAACCATGATGCAATCGTCGTAGACGCCAAGTCGGAGGGCGGAGGTGGCTGCCCGGTCGCGCACGGGCGCGCTGCGCACCCGACCCAGGGTGGCGGGAACCGCCAGTGGTGGCCGGACCGGCTCAATCTGAAGATCCTCGCCAAGAACCCCGCCGTGGCCAACCCCCTCGGCGAGGACTTCGACTACGCCGAGGCCTTCAAGTCCCTGGACCTGCCGGCCGTGAAGCGGGACATCGCCGAGGTGCTGACCACCTCCCAGGACTGGTGGCCGGCGGACTTCGGCAACTACGGCCCCCTGATCGTCCGCATGGCCTGGCACAGCGCGGGCACCTACCGGATCAGCGACGGCCGCGGTGGCGCCGGCGCCGGCCAGCAGCGCTTCGCCCCGCTCAACAGCTGGCCGGACAACGCCAACCTCGACAAGGCCCGCCGCCTGCTGTGGCCGGTCAAGAAGAAGTACGGCCGGAAGATCTCGTGGGCCGACCTCCTGATCCTCGCCGGCAACGTCGCCCTGGAGACGATGGGCTTCACGACGTTCGGCTTCGGCGGCGGCCGCGAGGACGTGTGGGAGCCGGAGGAGGACGTCTACTGGGGTCCCGAGACCACCTGGCTCGGCGACGAGCGCTACACGGGTGACCGGGAACTGGAGAACCCGCTCGGCGCGGTCCAGATGGGCCTCATCTACGTCAACCCGGAGGGCCCCAACGGAAACCCGGACCCGATCGCCGCGGCCCGCGACATCCGCGAGACCTTCCGCCGCATGGCGATGAACGACGAGGAGACGGTCGCCCTCATCGCGGGCGGTCACACCTTCGGCAAGACCCACGGCGCGGGTCCGGCGGACAACGTGGGCCCGGACCCCGAGGCCGCGTCGCTCGAGGAGCAGGGCCTGGGCTGGAAGAGCTCCTACGGCACCGGCAAGGGCGGTGACACGATCACCAGCGGTCTCGAGGTGACCTGGACGAACACCCCGACGGCCTGGGACAACAGCTTCTTCGAGATCCTGTTCGGCTACGAGTGGGAGCTGTTCAAGAGCCCCGCCGGGGCACACCAGTGGCGGCCGAAGGACGGTGCCGGGGCGGGCACGGTCCCCGACGCGCACGACCCGTCGAAGAGCCACGCCCCGGCGATGCTGACGACCGACCTGGCGCTGCGGTTCGACCCGGTCTACGAGCCGATCTCGCGCCGCTTCCTGGAGAACCCGGACGTGTTCGCGGACGCCTTCGCCCGGGCCTGGTTCAAGCTGACCCACCGCGACATGGGCCCGGTCGTGCGCTACCTCGGCCCGGAGGTCCCGACCGAGACCCTGGTCTGGCAGGACCCGCTGCCGGAGGTGACGCACGAGCTCGTCGACGACGAGGACGTCGCCACCCTCAAGGCCCAGGTTCTCGCCTCGGACCTGTCGGTGTCCCAGCTGGTGTCCACCGCCTGGGCGTCGGCCTCGTCCTTCCGCGGCAGCGACAAGCGCGGCGGCGCCAACGGTGCGCGCATCCGCCTCGAACCGCAGCGTGGCTGGGAGGCCAACGACCCGGACCAGCTGGCGACGGTGCTGCGCACCCTGGAGGGCATCCAGGAGTCCTTCAACGCCGCCCGGAGCGGCGGCAAGCGGATCTCGCTGGCCGACCTGATCGTGCTCGCCGGCGGTGCGGCCGTCGAGAAGGCCGCCAAGGACGCGGGCTACGACGTCCGGGTCCCCTTCACGCCGGGCCGCGCGGACGCGACGCAGGAGCAGACCGACGTGGAGTCGTTCGCCGCGCTCGAGCCGACCGCCGACGGCTTCCGCAACTACCAGGGGAAGGGCAACCGGCTGCCGGCCGAGTACCTGCTGCTCGACCGGGCGAACCTGCTGACCCTGAGCGCCCCCGAGATGACGGCCCTCGTCGGCGGCCTCCGGGTCCTGGGCGCGAACCACCAGCAGTCGCAGCTGGGCGTCCTCACCACCACCCCCGGGTCCCTGACCAACGACTTCTTCGTCAACCTGCTCGACCTGGGCACGACGTGGAAGGCGACGTCCGAGGACGCGACCACGTTCGAGGGCCGCGACGCCGTCACGGGCGAGCTGAAGTGGGCCGGCAGCCGCGCCGACCTCGTCTTCGGCTCGAACTCCGAGCTGCGTGCGCTCGCCGAGGTCTACGCGAGCGACGACGCGAAGGGGAAGTTCGTGAACGACTTCGTCGCGGCGTGGGTCAAGGTCATGAACCTCGACCGGTTCGACCTGGCCTGAGCCTGATCACGACGTCCGGGCCGGCTCTCACGGGCCGGCCCGGACGTCCTCGATGAGGCTGGGACGGGAATCCGTGCGCACGAGCAGGGGCGTCAGACGGGACCGCCGGCGCTGGTGGTCCGTCGCCACGACGTCGTAGGCCATGGCGCCACCCTGCGGCGTGTCCGCACTTTCGGCAAACAAGCTTGCTGACCTGGCAAGGGGGTCGGGTCGCCGCGCGGGCGCCGCGCCGACCGTGCGCCGAGCCGCCGCCCGACCGGGCGCGGGCGCGGCACGGGGAACTCATCCCTTCGCCATGTGATTGTCATGAACGTTCCAGGTTGATGTCGCTCCGGGCCGTTCGAATGCCACCCGGCAACCATCTCGACAGGGAAGGCCCGGATGACACCCGCAACGCGCCCGTCGGACCAAGCCCCCGAACTCCGTGCGGCCGCACGCCATGTCGGCCGTCGCCGCTTCCTGACCGTCACCGGCGCGGCCGCCGCGCTGGCGTTCACGGTGGACCTGCCGACGGCCGGCGTCGCCGGCGCCGCCGAACTCGACGCGCGGCAGCTGTCCGACGACCCGTTCACGCTCGGTGTCGCCTCCGGGGACCCGCTGCCCGGCTCCGTGCTGCTCTGGACCCGGCTGGCGCCCGCCCCCCACCAGGCCGACGGCGGCCTGCCGGCCCGTCGCGTCGCCGTGCAGTGGGAGGTGGCCGCCGACGAGAACTTCCGGCGTGTGCTGCGGCGCGGCACCGTCACCGCGCACCCCGAGTTCAACCACGCCGTCCACGTGGAGGTCCGCGGCCTGCGCGAGAACCGCGTCCACCACTACCGCTTCAAGGCCGGCACCTGGATCAGCCGCACCGGCCGTACGCGCACAGCGCCCGGTCGGGGCAGCAGAGTGTCCGCGCTCACCCTGGGGCTGGTCTCCTGCCAGCGCTACGACCAGGGCCACTACACCGCCTACCGCCACCTGGCCCAGGACGACGTCGACATCGTCTTCCACCTCGGCGACTACCTCTACGAGTACGCCGTCGACTCAAGCGGCGGTGCGCGTTCCTACCCGACCGGTACCGTCCCCGACCTGTACGACCACGAGATGGTGACCCTGGAGGACTACCGACTGCGCTACGGGCTCTACAAGTCGGACCCGGACCTGGCCGCCGCGCACGCCGCCCACCCCTTCGTCGTCACCTGGGACGACCACGAGACGGAGAACAACTACGCCGACGACGTCTCGGAGAACAACGACCCCGTCGAGCAGTTCCTGATCCGCCGGGCCGCCGCGTACCGGGCCTACTGGGAGAACATGCCCTTGCGCAGCCCCCAGCTCCCCGACGGCCCCGACCTGCGGCTCTACCGCCGTCTGCACTGGGGCCGGCTGGCCCAGTTCGACGTCCTCGACACCCGCCAGTACCGCTCGGACCAGGCATACGGCGACGGCTGGCAGTACCCGGGCCCCGAGTCCGAGGACCCCGCCCGCACTCTGACCGGTGACACGCAGGAGCGCTGGCTCCTCGACGGCTGGCGGCGCTCGCGCGCCCTGTGGAACGTGGTGCCCCAGCAGGTCACCTTCTCCCAGCGCCACAACACGACCGCCCTGCCGTCCAAGGTCTCCATGGACTCGTGGGACGGCTGTCCGGCTTCCCGGGAACGGGTCCTCGCGGGTGCGGAGAGCTCGGGCATCGAGAACCTGATGGTGCTCACGGGGGACGTGCACGTGCACTACGCCTTCGACATCAAGCGCGACTTCACCGACCAGAACTCCCGCACCATGGGAACCGAGGTCGTCACCACGTCGATCTCCAGCGGCGGCAACGGGTCGGCGAAACCGTCCAACTGGGCCACCTCCATGGCCGCCAATCCGCACATGAGGTTCTACAACGGCCTGCGCGGCTACGCGACGGTGGAGCTGGGCCGGGACCTGGCGCGCATCGACTTCAAGACGGTGCCCCACGTCACCACCCCCGGCGCACCGCTCACCACGGCCGCCTCCTTCGTGACCGAGGTCGGCGACCAGGGACTGAAACCGGCCTAGGCCCGGTCAGCCGCGCCCGTACGGCCTTCTCCAGGGCCCGCGAGCGCGGGCACGGGGAGGGGCGGCGGTGCGATCGGAACCGTACCGGCGCCCCTCGCGGCGGCGTGGGCGCGCTCCGGGCCATCGATCATTGCGGTCGGGCGCGGAAGGCGACCGCCGCCCTCCCGGGCCGGCGCCGCCCTCCCCGCACAGCCCCGGCCGCCGCGGGGAAAGTCGCAGGCCGACGGGCCGTCTGGCGTGTCACCACCCCTCGGACGGGGAACTCCGAGCAACGAGGCAGGAGCGGACGTCGACCGCAGGGGGTCCTCCCGCGACGAGGAGGCAGGCGCATGACGGACCCCGAGGCAGCGGCCACGACGGGTGCGGGACCCCCGGAGAACGGGTGGGGCGCGCTCGCCACGGTGCTGGACGCTCTGGGCGCCGGTGCCTACCTGGCGGACCAGCAGGGCTGCATCATCGGCGTCAACACCGCGGCCGAGCAGCTTCTGGGCCGACCCGCCGAAGCCCTGATCGGCCACGACTCCCATGACCTGCTGCACCGTGACCGCCACGGCGCACACGTGCCGAGAGCCCAGTGCTGTGTGCGCGAGACCTCGCTCGCCGGCCACACGGCCCAGGGCACCGACGAGTGGATGGAGTGCGGCGACGGCTCCCTGCTGCACGTCGACTGGCTGGCCACGCCCTGCGGCATCCCCGCCGGCCCCGAGGCCACGCTCGTGCTCTTCCATCCCTGCGCCGACGACACCACGCCCGGCGAGCCGGAGCCCCGCCCCACCGCCTCGCTGTCCGAGCTGGACCGTCTGGCGCTGCTCGCCGAGACGACCACACAGCTGACCTCCACGCTGGACGTGGACGAGGCACTGTGCCGCCTGGTCGCCCTGACGGTGCCCCGGCTGGCGGACTGGGCGGTCGTCGACCTGATCACCGAGCGCGACGAGGTGTGGCGCTTCGCCGTCACGCACGCGGAGCACGACACCCTGGCGCACCGCCGAGACCTCCAGGGACCGCTGCCGCCCGTGCCCGAACAGTCCGCGCTGCCCCTGGCCCGGGCGCTGCGCGGCGTGGCGTCGGCGCTGGTGGGGCCCGAGACCTACCGGGGCCCACCGGACTCGGGCATGGCGGCCGAACAGCGTCACCTGTTCGAGGCGACCGGCATGCACTCCGCGGCCACGGTCCCGATCCACGGTCTGCGGGACGTGCTGGGAGCCCTGACCCTCGGCCGCTCCGAGCAGCCCCAGCCGTTCACGGCCGCCGACCTGGTGCTGCTGGAGGACATCGCACGCCGCGCGGGACTGGCCCTGGACAACGCCCGCCTCTTCCAGCAGCAACGGCGGGTCGCCGAGACCATGCAGCGTCACCTGCTGCCCCAGCTGCCGCTGGTGCCCGGCCTGGAGATGACCGCGCGATACCTTCCCGCACCCGACGCCTCGCAGGTCGGCGGGGACTGGTACGACGCCTTCACCCTGGTGGACGGCGCCACCGCCGTGGTCATCGGAGACGTCGTCGGCCACGACCTGGACGCCGCGGCCGGCATGGCGCAGCTCCGCAACATGCTCCGGGCCTACGCCTGGGCGCAGCACGAGCCACCCAGCAAGATCGTCGAGTGGCTCGACCACGCCTGCCAGCACATCGCGGAGGTCCCCATGGCCACCATGATCTTCGCCAGGATCACCGTGGCCGACGACGGGCACTGCGAGCTGACCTGGACCAACGCGGGACATCCACCGCCCTTGCTGATCACCCACGACGGCCTGGCCCGCTACCTCACCGGCGGCCACGGCCTCATCCTGGGCACCGCCGTCCGCGAGGCCCGCGCCGACGCGACGGTGATCCTGCCACCCGGATCCACGCTGCTGCTGTACACCGACGGCCTCGTCGAGTCCCGGGACCACTCCCTCGACGAGGGACTCTCCCGGCTGAGCCGGCACGCCGCTGCCCTCGCCCACCGTCCCCTGAAGCCCTTCACCGATCAACTCCTCGACCGGGCCCGTCCGCCCCGCAACGACGACGACGTCGCCCTGCTCGCCCTC
This sequence comes from Streptomyces sp. NPDC007264, assembly GCF_042869095.1. Taxonomy (NCBI): domain Bacteria; kingdom Bacillati; phylum Actinomycetota; class Actinomycetes; order Kitasatosporales; family Streptomycetaceae; genus Streptomyces; species Streptomyces sp. NPDC007264. Next base: position 53,116 of record NZ_JBIAFD010000020.1, on the reverse strand, counting down.
CGCATCCCCCTCGAGACCTGACCGCGGGACGGGTCGGGACGCCGTGCGGCATCCGGCCCCGTGGTACGGCCCGTCCGCGCCGTGTACGGCCCCGCGAGGGCCCGTACCACGGCACTGCGGCGACGGGCCGACGACCGGGTCGGTGGCCTCACCGCATGACCGGATCGTTCCGTCACGGGCCCTGATCGGGACTACGGCGGATGAGCCGTACCTGGTCACAATGGGTGCCATGAATCGCGCACTGATCGTCGTCGATGTCCAGGAATCGTTCCGCGCCCACCCCCTGTGGGACCGGATCTCCAACCCGAAGATCGCCGAGTCCGTCAACCGGCTGGTCGCCCTGGCCCGCGCCGCCGGAGACCTGATCGTCTGGGTGCTGGACACCGAACCGGGCTCCGGAGGGGTCTTCGACCCGGCGTCGGGCCACGTCCGCCTGCTGGAAGAGCTGGACGGCCCGCGGCCGGGCGAGCCGGTGCTCCGCAAGACGTCCCACAACGCCTTCACCACGACCAACCTCCAGCAACTGCTCACCGAGGCGGGCATCCGGGAGGTGCGGGTGTGCGGCATCCGCACCGAGCAGTGTGTGGAGACCACCACCCGCGTGGGCAGCGATCTCGGCTACCGCATGGTGTTCGTCACCGACGCCACCGCCACGCACCCCATCGGCGACCTCGGCACCGATGCGATCATCGAGCGTACCGAGGCGGTCCTGCGCGACCGGTTCGCCCGTATCGCCACGGTGGCCGAACTGGAGGCGGAGGCGGCAGGGGCGTGATCCGCGTCGTCTTCGTGCTGCTGCCCGGCGTGCACCTCCTCGATCTGGCGGGTCCCGCGCAGGTCTTCGGCACGGCGGCGCAGTTCGGGCGGCCGTACGAGCTGGCGTACGTCGCCGAGCACGCGCAGGTCCTCAGCGCCCAGGGGCTGCCGCTGGTCGCGGACACCGAGTGGCCCTCGCTGGAGGCCGGCGACCTCCTCGTGGTGCCGGGCTGGCGAGGGCCGACCCTGCGTGACGGCCCCGCCATCGGCGACGACGTGCTGCTGCGGCTGCGCGCCCACCACCTGGCCGGCGGCACGGTCGCCAGCGTGTGCGCCGGGGCGGAGGCGCTCGGCCGGGCGGGACTGCTCGACGGGCGACGCTGCACCACCCACCACGACGTGCAGGAGGAATTGGCGTCCCGCCATCCGCGGGCGACCGTGGTACGGGACGTGCTGTTCACCACCGACGACCGCGTGGTCACGTCGGCGGGCATCGCCAGCGGCATCGACCTCGCCCTGCACCTGGTGTCCGTGCGGTACGGCCCCGGGCTCGCCGCCCGCGTGGCCCGGGAGATGGTCGTCCACGCCCGCCGCAACGGCCACGAGCCCCAGGCCAGCGCCATGCTGCGGTACCGGGCCCACCTGGACGACGCCGTGCACCGCGTCCAGGACCTGATCGACGACCGTTTCACCGAACCGCTGCCCCTGACCACCTTGGCGGCACACGCCGGTGTCAGTGCGCGCACCCTCACCCGCCGGTTCGCGCGTGCCACCCAGGGCCTCACCCCCCTGCGCTACCAGCAGACCCTGCGGCTGGAGCGGGCCGAACACCTGCTGGGCCACGGCGCCACCGCGGAGGCCGCGGCCCGCGAGGTGGGATTCGAGGACGCCAGGATGCTGCGCCGCCTGCGCCACCGCCCCACTGTCCGGTCCTGAGCCGCCGCCCGTCGGTGGAATGAGGGGCCGTCAGGTCCAACGGCTCACGCCACCGGTAGAGTTGAGGGACCCGGCGGGCATGGGGCGGCCCGACGTGGAAAGGGGAGGTCATGGAAGTGATCTGCGGGCTGGGCGTGGGATTCGCGGTCTCCTTCGGCCTGGCTCACGGGGATGTCCTCCACGGGGGGTGGCTGTTCTTCGTGTTCGTCGTGGTCTCCATCGCGGCGACGGTCATGTTCGCGGCCATGGACCACTGGGCGACCCACGGCAGCGGCAACCCCTCGGAGAGTGACTCCGACGGCGGTTACAGCTGCGGCGGCGGCCACGACTACTGACCGCCGAGGCCGCTCGCCCCTGCCCCTGTGCCATCGGTTCTCGGCCCGGCGGCGGCCGGGCGGCGGACCGGAGGCCGGCGGACCGATGCCGCCCGGCCCGCCGGCCTCCGCACGCTACGGGCGGGCGGCGGGGGACACCCCCGAGGAAAGCCAGCGCACCACCGATTCCGCGCTGTAGGGGGCGCCGTCCGGCGCGATCCGGGGGAGGAAGCCCAGGTCCTGCCCGATGGTGACGATGGGGGGTTCCACATAGCCGTGGGGCCGCCGCTGCCCGAGCCCGATGGCGGCGAGCAGCCCGTTGCACAGGCACTGCCGCCCCTCCGTCTGTTCGACGGCACCGCCCTTGCGGAGATAGGCGACCTTGGGTTCGGCCGGGCAGCGGTAGCCGACGCCACCACGCTCTGTGCGGTAGGGGGTGCGCAGATATCCCAGGTCGCAGACCCGCCGACGGGCGGCACCGACGCCCGGATCGGAGAGCGTGCCCGGCAGGTCGGCGACCTTGAAGGGGAACGAGGTGGGGGATGCCGCCGGGTCGTTGCGGGCGACCGACGCCGAGCGCAGCCCGCGCTCGGTCAGCTCCCGCCGCAGCTGTGGATCGAGCCCCGACTCCTCGCAGAGGGCGAAGACGCTGCCCAGTTGGACTCCGGCGGCGCCGGCCGCCCGTGCCTGCGCGACCCGCTCGGGACCGCACTGGCCGCCGGCGACCCAGAACGGCAGGCCGAGAGCGGCCATCTTCGCCAGGTCCGGGATGTCCTTGGGACCGTAGACCGGTTCCCCGTTCTCGTCCAGCCGCAGCGGCCCGCGCGGCGGGGCGCTGTGGCCGCCCGCGGTGTGACCCTCGACGACGAAGCCGTCCGGCCGGGTCTCCTCGGAGCGGTTGAGGTACGAGGCCAGCACCGGCAGCGACACGATGGCCAGCACGTCCGGGCGGCGCAGGTCCCCCACGTCGACCCCGCGCAGGACGGAGGCGGGATCGAAGTGCTGCTGCCAGGGCTTGTCGTCCCCCTCGACGGTCACCTCGGCGGTGACGGGCTGCTTGAGGGTCAGCAGGGTGGCGAGCGAAGGAATCTGGGCCGGGATGCCCGCGCCGACCAGGACGTAGTCCACCCCCGCAAGGATCGCGCCGAACATGGCGGGGACCGTGGCGAGCTGGACCTTCTCCAGGTAGTTGATGCCGATCGGTCCGCTGTGGCCCTCCTTGGCGAGCCACACCTCGCAGAAGTTGCCCACGATGGTCAGCAGTTGGGCGGGGCAGTCGTCGTCGGCCCGCATCCGCGGGGTGGCGAGGAACCGCTCGCCGTCCTCGATCCCGCCCTCGACGAAGTACCGCTCGCGTACGGCGTCGGCGATCTCCGCGACGGGGAAGGCCGCCAGCGCCCGGCGGATGTGTCCACCGGGGTCGCCGTTCTGCAGCACCCGGGCCACCACGGTGTCCAGCGCGGTCCCCGAGACGACCCCGAGCTGTCCGGTGCGCCCGACGGCCCGGGCGAGTCGCCATCCCGACACCCCGATGCCCATACCGCCCTGGATGAGCCATGGGCGCTCGGTTGTCTGCTGGGTTGTGCTCACGGGTCCTCGCTCTGTGTTGCCGAACTGGGCACGCCTACCTACGGCCCCGTAACCTACGGGACCGTAAGAACGTACCAGGGGATCCTCCCCTTCCCGTGAGCGGGCCTGGTAGGGCCGTCCAGCCGGGGCGGGGGGACCGAACGGCCCTATCCGTGCAGGGGAGGGGCGGTCAGTCCGGCGAGCACGAAGGCGACGACCGTCTCCGTGCGCGGAAACCCCGAGGGCTCCGCGGGCATCTTGGTCAGGGGCCGCCCGTAGGTCTCCATCACCAGGCTGAACGCGAGACGGCAGCGCTCGGTGACCTCCCGGGGCGACAGGCCGGGCAGCGCACGCCCGATCAGCACCTCGAAGGGTGCCGGCGCGAAGAGGGAGGAGACATGGGGGAGCCGGCCCGTCGGCAGGGCCGAGCGGGCCAGCAGATGGCAGAGCACCCGGCCGTCCCGGGTGCTCACCAGTTCGGCGAAGGGCTCGACCAGCGCCGCCACCAGGTCGCGTACGTCAGGAGAGCCGGACAGGGCCCGCATCCGCTCGGTCCACAAGGGACGCAACTCCCGTTCCAGGAGCGCGGACACCAGCCCCTCGCGGGAGCCGAAGTGATAGTGGACCGCCCCGGGATTCAGCCCGGCGGTCGCGTTGACCGAGCGGAGCGAGACCTGGTCGGCGCCCTTTTCCAGGAACAGTTGCTTGGCCGCGGTGAGGAGACGTTCTCGGGTGGGAGCGTCCGGATGGCTCATGGACGTCATTGCACCACAGCCGCCGCCATCACTGTTCAATCACTGATTGATATGTGATTGAATCCCGCTCCGCACGCGAACGCCCAGCACTCCGCCCCACGCAGGTGACCTGCCGGCCCACCACGCCCCGGGAGACCCCATGACCTCACCCGCACTGTTCGAGCCCGCGCGCCTCGGCCCCCTGACGCTGCGCAACCGGTTCATCAAGGCGGCCACGTTCGAAGGCATGACCAGAGGCGCCCAGGTCGGCGACGAGCTGATCGAGTTCCACCGCCGGCACGCGGCCGGGGGCGTGGCGCTGACCACCGTCGCCTACTGCGCCGTCGCGCCGGAGGGCAGGACCGAGCGCCACCAACTCTGGATGCGCCCCGACGCGCTCCCCGGCCTGCGCCGGCTCACCGACGCCGTACACGCCGAGGGCGCAGCCGTGTCGGCCCAGATCGGCCACGCCGGACCCGTGGCCGACGGTCGCTCCAACGGCCTGCCAGCCCTCGGCCCCTCCCGCTCCTTCAGCGCCCAGGCGCTGCGCATGGTCCGCGGGGCGAGTCAGGACGACATCGAGCGCATCACACGTGCCCACGCCGAAGCCGCGCTCCTCGCGATCGACGCCGGCTTCGACGCGGTGGAGATCCACCTGGGGCACAACTACTTCGCCAGTTCCTTCCTGAGTCCCCGGATCAACCGGCGCGGGGACGCGTACGGCGGCTCGCTCGCCAACCGAGCCAAGGTCGCCCGCGACGCCGCCCGCGCGGTCCGTGAGGCGGTGGGCGACCGCATCGCCGTCCTCGCCAAACTGAACATGGACGACGGTGTGCCGGGCGGGCTGTGGCTCGACGAGAGCCTTCAGGTGGCGCAGTGGCTCCAGGCCGACGGCAGCGTCGACGCGCTGGAGCTGACCGCGGGCAGCTCGCTGCTCAATCCGATGTACCTGTTCCGTGGCGAGGCACCGCTGGAGGAGTTCGCGGCGGCGATGCGCAATCCGGTCGTCCGTCTGGGCGTGCGCGCGGTGGGCAAGCGGTTCCTGCGCGCCTACCCCTATCAGGAGGCGTATCTCCTGGACAGCGCCCGGCAGTTCCGGGCCGCTCTCGACCTGCCGCTCGTCCTTCTCGGCGGCATCTCCCGACGCACGACCGCGGAACGGGCCATGGCGGAGGGCTTCCAGTTCGTGGCGATGGCTCGCGCGCTGCTGCGGGAGCCCGATCTGGTCGCCCGGATGGAGAAGGACGGCGACACGCGGTCCCTGTGCATCCACTGCAACAAGTGCATGCCGACCATCTTCAGCGGCACCCACTGCGTCCTGGCGACCGACAGGGCCGCCTCCTGAGCCGAGACGGTGTCCGGCACACCGGACTGAGCCGAGACGGTGTCCGGCACGCCGGAGCCGGAGAGCCGCCGGGGCGAGGCGCTCCACGTCCCGGCCTGCGCGCCGGTGGCACCGTGCCCGGCGGTCCCGCCGCACGGTCACCGACCGCCCGCGGGCCTCCGCGGCCCATCCGCACAGTGTTTTGCGTCACCCGGTCGCCGCCATGTATCCGTCAAACGTGTGACGCGCATAGACTCCGTCCGCGGTCCGGCGCCGGCGCGCCGGCGGATGCGACGACCACGGGAGTGCGCGTGCTGCGGGTGGACCTCACCGGCCAGGAACTGTCCCGGCTGCGGATCGCCGAACGGACCGATCCGCTGTGGGAGACCGCGCTCAGCCTCCACCTGCTGCAGAGCCGGGACACCACGCTCGTGTTCGAACCCTGGCGGCGCGAGGTCGCCGAGTCACTGCGCCGCGCCGGACTCCTCCCGGCGACCCGTGCCCTGATGCACCTGTGCCCGGCGGCCTCCTACTTCCCCGACTTCCTCACCCCGGGCTGCGGCGACGCCGACCTGGACACCGCCCTGGAGCGCATCATGGCGACCCCGCGTCGCCGCCTGCTGGCCGAACTCACCCGCCTGTACCACCGCAGCCGGACCCCCGTCCCGCGCGGCGTGCGGCTCCTGGCCCAGGGCCGTCCCGAGGCGCTCGCCCGTCTGGGCCGCTGGGTGCGCGACTACTACACCATCGCCGTCGAGCCGTACACGGCCGCGATCCGCGCCGAGGCCGCCGTCGACCGCGCCGTCCGGGCCGAAGCCGTTCTGCACCGGGGAACCGAGGGCCTGCTCACCGGATTCGGTGCCCAGCCCGGCTGGCGCTACGAGAGCGGCACACTGCGCACCCCGTACCCGCTCAAGCGTGAACTGCGCCTGCACGGAAGGGTCCTGACTCTCGTTCCGGCCTTCTTCTGTGTCCGCGCACCGCTCGCGCTGGTGGACGAGACGCTGCCTCAGGTCCTGGTGTACCCGCTCTCGCCGGCCCCCGGCTGGCTGGAGCGCTCTCGCCACGGCGGCCCCGCTTCCTGCGCCGCCCAGCTGATCGGGGCCTCCCGTGCCCGCCTGCTGGAGCTGCTGGACGGCCCCATGACGACCACCGGCATGGCCGCCGCCCTGGACCTCGCACCCTCCACCACCAGCCGCCATCTGTCGGTCCTGCGGGAAGCCGGACTGCTGGTCTCCCGCCGTGAGGGCATGCATGTCCTGCACCACCGCACCCGGCTGGGGGAGGCGTTGCTGGCCGGCACGGTGCGGTGACGGCGGCGAGGCGGCGAGGCGTCGACCGGCTCGCCGCCCGAGGGCGGTGCCGCAGGACGAGCAGGGCGCTGCGGCCGGCGCCGGCCGGCCTGCGTTCACGAGAGGCGCCGGGGCCGTCGGAGCGGGCTCGTGGGCGCCGCCGCGATCCGGGTCGTCGGGGACGGCGCGCGTCCCGGGGTGCGGCACCGGGCGCTGTCCCTGGCCACGACCGGTCGTGGCGGGATGCCCACCAGCCCCGCGAGTCGGATCGTGGTGGGGTGCCCACCAGCCCCGCGAGCCGGTCGTGGCCCCACGCGCACGTCCCGGGGTCGGTCACGAGCCGCCGCAGCAGCCGCCCGCCGGAGCCTCTTCGACGGGGACCGCGGCCACGGTCGCGGTCGGTGCGCCGAGCTGGACGAGCTGCGGTGCGGGAGCGCAGCAGCCTCCGCCCGTGGCGTCGTCCGCCTCCGGGTCGTCGAAGAGACCGGCCCCGCCGCACACGCCGGTCTCGGGCAGGCTGAGTTCGACGCGGTCGGCGGCCTCCAGGTCCCCGGCGACGGCGGCGACGACGGAGCGGACCTGCTCGTAGCCCGTCATGGCCAGGAACGTCGGGGCGCGGCCGTAGGACTTCATGCCGACGAGGTAGAAGTCCTGTTCCGGGTGCGAGAGTTCGCGGTGGCCATGGGGGTAGACCGTGCCGCAGGAGTGCTGGTTGGGATCGATCAGCGGGGCCAGGGCGGCGGGGGCCTGGAGACGCTCGTCCAGGTTCAGGCGGACCTCCGACAGGAACGACAGGTCGGGCCGGAACCCGGTCAGCACGATCACTTCGTCCACCGGCTCCAGCCGCCGGCCGTCCTCGCCGACCAGCACGAGGCGTCCGTCGGTGTGCCGTTCGATCGCCTCGGTGCGGAAGCCGGTGACCGCGTCGGCATGCCCCTCGTCGACGGCTGCCCTCGCCGCCAGGCCCAGGGCGCCGCGTGCGGGCAACTGGTCGGCCGTGCCGCCGCCGAAGGTGGAGCCCGAGATGCCCCGGCGCAGGATCCACAGCGCCTTCGTACCGGCACCGTCGTCGGAGCCGGCCAGGTCGGCGAGGAGGACGAGCGCCGTGAACGCGGAGGCGCCGGAGCCGATCACGGCGGTGCGCCTGCCCGCGTACCGGGCGCGGACGGCCGGGTCCCTGAGGTCGGGGACACGGTAGGCGACGTGGTCGGCCGCGGCCTTCTCGCCGAGCGCGGGCAGACCGTCGGCGCCGGCCGGGGACGGCGTGGTCCAGGTTCCGGAGGCGTCGATGACGGCGCGGGCGAAGATCCGCTCTTCGCGGCCCTCGGCATGGGTGACGTGTACGACGAAGGGCTGGGCCTCGCGGTCGGCGTCGACGATCCGGTCGCGGCCGGCTCGGGAGACACCGGTGACGGTGACGCCCAGGCGTACGCGGTCGCCGAGGGCGTCGGCGAGCGGCTGCAGGTACTGCTCGGCCCAGTCGCCGCCCGAGGGGTAGGCGGCCGGGTCGGGACGCGTCCAGTCGGTCGCAGCGAGCAGCTTCTCGGCGGCCGTGTCCACCACTTCGGCCCAGGTGGAGAACAGCCGCACATGCGACCACTCGCGCACGGTGGTACCGGCGGCGGGGCCGGCTTCCAGGACGAGCGGGGTGAGGCCGCGGTCGACGAGGTGGGCGGCGGCGGCCAGACCGGCCGGTCCGGCTCCGATCACGACGACGGGCAGCTCGGCGGTGGGCGCGTTCACGGCGACTCCTCTGTTGTTTCGATGTCTGTCGATATCCCGGGGTGACCAGCATGCCAGTCTGTTTCGACGTACGTCAACATAGACGCACGTCGAAGCGTGGGCCCGCTTCACGTTCCGTGTCGGCCCGCCTCGCCTCTCCGGCCCGATGCGCCGTCTGTGCCCGTCGCCCACCTGGTTCGACATATGTCAACATAGACGTGTGTCGAATGCCTGTCTCGAGTCCGAGGGTGCTTCCGCTGGAGCCCGCCGACCGCCGCGCCCTGCTGCCTGCGGGGGTTCCCTGACGGCGCCGGCCGTGGCATGACGCCCAGCGAGAAGAGGGAGAAGGAGCCGCAGTTGAGCAGCGCAGCCGTGAGCGCGGTGATCGTGCCGCTGACCGCCGAGCACGCCGAGCAGGTCCTGGCCATTTACCAGATCGGCATCGACGAGGGCAACGCCACCTTCGAGACCAGCGCGCCGACCTGGGAGGCGTTCGACGCGTCGAAACTGGCGGAGCACCGCTTCGCCGCCCTGGACGAGGACGGGGCGGTGCTGGGCTGGGTCGCGGCGACCAGGGTCTCCGACCGGTGCGCGTACGCCGGAGTGGTCGAGCACTCCGTCTACGTCCACCCCGCCGCCCGGGGCCGTGGTGTCGCCTCGGCCCTGCTGAAGGCGTTGATCGACTCCACCGAGCGGGCCGGTGTCTGGACCGTCCAGTCCGGGATCTTCCCCGAGAACACCGCCAGTCTCGCCGTCCACCGGCGCGTCGGCTTCCGAGTCATCGGGACGCGGGAGCGCATCGGGCGCCACCACGGCGTCTGGCGCGACGTCCTCCTCGTCGAGCGCCGCAGCCCGGCCGTCTCCTAGCCGTCCGGCTCCCGTCCTCGGCGGTGCGGCGGCGCAGGACCCGGCGGGCAAGGGCGTCGAGTCCGTCCGCCCGATCCGCGACGAGACCAAGACCCGCACCGAAGGCCCTCCTCGCCGAGATCGACGCCGGGCAGCAGGGGTGAACGCCGTCCCGGGGACGGCCGTCGGTCGCCCTTCGTCCGAGCGCGGAGGGAGCCCGCTCGGACGGGGTGATCGTCACCCTCGAGGCGTGGCGGAACCCGGTCGCACTCTGTCGTCGTACCGCCGTATCCTCGGCTCGTACCGCATCGCATGGCGGCCTTCCGACACCTTTCTTCGACCGGAGGTCACGCATGCCCGAGGTGCGCCCGTTCCACCGCGACGACCGCGACCAGCTGACCGAGTTGGTGAACGCCCACATCGCCGCCGTCGTCCCCGGCGTCTCCGTGTCCGTGAACACCGTTCTCAGCGCCTTGGGGCGGCAGCCGGAGGAGTTCATCACCGACGCGTGGGTGAGCGAGCGGGTCACGCTCGTCGCCGAGCAGCACCGGCACGTGGTCGCCGCGGGCCATCTGCTGCGCCACCGCGCCGACGCCGAGGTCGGCGAGGACTACCGGGACGCGGGCGTGATCGACTGGTTCGTCTTCTTCCCGCCGGCATCCTTCCGGCCCGGCACACAGGAGGCCGCGGACGTGTTGATGGCCGCGTGCCTGGCCCAACTGGCCCGGTGGCAGGTCCGCGTTCGATACGCCGACGGCGCCTTGCCCGCGCCGGCCGTGTACGGACTGCCGCGTGTCTGGCCGCACATCCGCGCCGCCTACGAGCGCGCGGACTTCCGGCACACCGGCGACACGGAGGTGGTGCTGATCGCACACGTCGCCGATCTGCCGCGGCTCGAACCCCGCCCGGGCGTCACGGTCGACCGAACCGTGGGGGAGTGCGGCACCCGCTTCACGGCGTACGGGCAGGGACGCAGCCTCGGCTTCATCGAGGTCGACACGGCCCTGGCCCGGCCGGAACGCCACGCCAGGGCCAAGGCCCTTGCCGACATCGGCAATCTCCACATCACCCCCGGCTCCCACGGCGAGGGGCTGGAGCGCCGGCTGCTGGCCCAGGCCGCCGACTGGCTCCGCCTGTGCGGAGTCGATCGCCTTCTCGCGTACGAGCGGGCCGACGACCGTGCCGCCGTCGACCTTCTGCTCGCGTCGGGCTTCCGCGAGTTGACGCGCACCGACCGCCGCTGGGAGCACCGGCCCCGATGAGGTCATCCTCACGACAACAGGTGAAACTGTGGAGGGGTGGGCGGCGGCTGCCGGTAATCCGATGGTGTCTTCGTGGACGGCCCCATAGGTTGTGCGTTCGTGACCGATGACCCGGAGACGCACCCGAATCCTCACCACCTCGGCAGGGTGTTCAACGAGGTGGCGGAGCTCTACGACCGGGTCCGCCCGGGGTACCCCGACGAGCTGTTCGCGGACCTTGTCGCCGTCACCGGCATGGACGACGACTCGTCGGTGCTGGAGGTGGGCTGCGGCACCGGTCAGGCGACGCGCTCGTTGGCCGCGCTCGGATGCTCGGTGACCGCCGTCGAGCCGGGCGCAGACATGGCCGCGCTCGCTCGCCGTCGGACTGCTTCCTTCCGCAACGTCGAAGTCGAGACGTCGACGTTCGAGGAGTGGGACGACCGCGGTCGGCGTTTCGATGTTCTCGTGGCCGCGTCGTCGTGGCACTGGGTCGACCCGTCGGTCGGGTGGCAGCATGCGCACGACGTGCTGCGTCCCGGAGGATGGATGGCGCTGCTCGGCAACGTCGTCGTCCGCCGGCCGGGAGAGCCGGAAGTGTACGCGGAGACCGCCGATCTCCACGAGCGGTTCTGCCCCGGCAACCCGGGCTGGGGGCATCCGCCGCTGGAGGACGGCGTAGGCCTCGTCGACGAGGGCTGGGGCCCGGACAGCGACCCCGGAGGACTGTTCGGTCCGACGACCGTGCGCCGGTACCCGACCGTTCAGTGGTTCGACGGCGACGGCTTCGCCGATCTCCTTCGCTCGACGTCGCTGTATCGCAGGCTCGACCGGGACGTCCGTGAGCCCCTGCTCGACGCCGTTGCCGAGCGCATCCGCACGCGGATGGGGGATCGAGTGCCACGCCGCTGTCTGAGCGTGCTGCGTGTCGGGCAGCGCGCCGAGTGAGGCCGACGACCGATCTCCGAACCGCCGGCCACGGTCCGGTGAGCGGCCGAAGAGCCTAAGGCCGCCTCCGCCTCCACCGACCAGGCCGAACGCCCTGCCGTGGGCCGGGTTGCGTCCGGAGGGTCCGTCCCGGACGCCTCGCTCGTCATGCCTGATCCGCGCTACGTACTCAGCGACGCCGCAAGACGGGCGGCGGTCTTCTCGCCCGCTCGCTGCTTGATCAAGCCTTCCTTGGCGGCTGCGCGAAGCCTGACCTTCGAGCCGCCCGCCCCGTCCTCGGTCACCAGGGCAGTGACCACTACAGGATTCAAGCCACCGGCACCTCCGCCGGCGACGACACGGATCGTCCCCAGGTTCCTGCCGGGCTCGACATGCACGGGTTCCACCATTCGCCCGGCTCGTCCGAGCACGTTCACGACACGCTTGACGGCATCGTCGAACGGCAGGGGGACGACGAGGTCGATCTCATGGACGTTCTTCTTCATCCACTTGGCCACAAGCCGGGTCAAGCCACCGCTGCCGCCGCCCACGGCCCCCAGAGCAGCAAGCTCCTCAGCCAGGATGTCGTCCTCACTCCGATCCACGCGCCCTCCACCCGTCACTGCCCGAGCTTCTCATGCAGTCAGCCACCGGCGCACCGACGGGACTGCCGCGTGACGTCCGCGGTGCCGGCTCGTCACGGGAGCGTCAGTTCGGCGCCGTCGCCGAGGAGTTGCGGGGCCGGTATCAGGCCGCCCCGACCGGGCCTCGCAGGGGCGTCAGGCCGTTACCAGGGCGACGGTCGCGAGGAGCACGACGGAGCACAGCATTTCGACGATGCCGATGCTCTTGGGGGTGAGAGCGCGCTGCGGCAGGACGGCCGCGCGGATCAGATACCCGGTGAAGGGCACGGCGTACAGGGGTGCCAGCCATGCCGCCGCCCCGAGCGCGACGACGTGGAAGCCGGCCGAGACGGCCAGCATCCGCCGGTTGCCTCGTTCTCGGATGGTGGTCCTGACGAACAGGAGCGACCCGGTGAAGTAGAGAAGCGTCACCAGGAACGTGGCGGTGACCTGCCAGGGTGCCGTCCCGCCGGCCACGGCGACGACGGGCAGAATGAGCGTCGCCGCCACGACGGAGACCAGGCCGTTGGCCAGAGCACGGTCGCGCCGGGCCGAGGCGAAGAGCCCGTTGACCGCGAGGACCACGGCGAAGACCGGCGCGAAGAGCAGAAGCCGCGGCCGCGCGACGAGTACCGTGACCCCGGCCGCCAGGGTGACGCTCCCGTAGAAGACGAGCTGGGCGCGGACCCGGCCAGGGCGGTGCGTCTTGACCGCCAGCAGAGCGAAGTAGGACAGCATGTAGCCGCCGACCCAGGCGAGGAGCAGCGGCAGCTGCACCCAGGAGAAGCCCACGGCGATCAGGCCGGCCACGTAGGGGACGAGCAGCATGGCCCAGGCGCCGTGCTGAGGCGGGATCCACTGGCCGCGACGTCGTCGCCGGGCGGGCGGCGCCGGGCGGGGAGCGTCGGTCCCGCGCGTCGCACGGGTCCTGTCGGTCGAGGCGGACATCCCCGTCACCGCCCCTGGGGGCTCAGCTCGCTGCCGAGGCGGGTGAGCAATCCGCCGAGCACTGTCTGCGCCTGTGACTCGTCGAAGTCCTCCCCGAGCCGCTTGCGCACGCCGTCGTCGCTGAGCAGGTGGTGCACCGTCGGCGCCACGCCGTGGCGGGCGAGGCAGTTGCGTGCGCACTGCAGGACACAGCCGTCGATGGCGATGACGGGCCGGCCGCTGGTCGCCTTGCGCACGAGGCTGGGGACGTCGCCCCCGACCCCGGCGATGCACGACATCTCCGCGACACCGCGGCGGTCGAGCTGGACGGCGAGCCAGTTCGTCATCTGCGCGGCGCTCGAGCAGCCGGAGCAGGAATAGACGAGCGGGAGATCGCGGCGCTTGGTCAACGGAAATCCTTTCCGGGGTGGGCCGGCCGTGTCCGCCGGCGCCCGGGCACCACAAGTCCGGCCGCCGGACGCGACCGGAGCCCATAGAAACGAAAAAACATTGTTTCTACTAACCCGTACTGTAACATGCGGCGGCCCACGGGAGCAGGTGACCGACCACCCGGCAGGGGTCGCCCCCGACGGGCGGGGCCGCCGTGCGCGGCTCTCCAACCCCTCCGTGAGGCGCGGCGGTCGCTCGGCGCAGCAGTCGTTCGGCACGGCAGTCGCTCGCCGCGGCTGACGTTCTCGCGCCGGGGCCGGCGACCGGGCGGGGTCGGTCCGGCCGTGGCGGCGTGCTATACAAGGCGCTGACAGTGACGTCAGTGTCAGTGGGGAGCGGCATGGCCAGGATTCTGGTGGCGAACCGGGGAGAGATAGCGGTCCGGATCATCCGGGCGATCCATCTCCTGGGCGATACGGCGGTCGCCGTCCACGCGCAGGACGACGCCCGCGCCCTGCACGTCCTGCGCGCCGACCTCGCCCTCCCGCTGCCCGGGACGGGACCCGGCGCGTACCTCGACATCGAGGCCGTGGTCGCGGCGGCGGCCTCGTGCGGCGCCGATCTGGTCCATCCCGGGTACGGCTTCCTCAGCGAGAACGCCGATTTCGCGCGGGCGTGCGAGCAAGCCGGAGTCGGGTTCATCGGGCCCCTGCCAGAGGTGCTCGCCCGGCTCGGCAACAAGGTGGCGGCCCGCCGCGTCGCCGAACAGGCCGGGATTCCGGTGCCTCCCGGATCGTCCGGGCCCACCACGGCTGAGGAGGCGCGCGCCTTCTTCGAGGCGCACGGCCCGATGATGGTCAAGGCGCTGTCGGGCGGCGGCGGGCGGGGCATGCGCGAGGTGCACGACGCCGCGCAACTCGGGGAGGCGTTCGACCGCTGTGCCTCGGAGGCCCGCGCCGCCTTCGGCGACGGCGCGCTCTACGTGGAGAAACTGCTCTCCGACGCCCGGCACATCGAGGTACAGATAGTCGCCGACACCCACGGTGGCGTCAGTCACCTGTGGGAGCGCGACTGCAGCATCCAGCGCCGCCATCAGAAACTGATCGAGGTCGCTCCGAGCCCCTCGCTCGCCCCGCACACCCGACGGCGGATCATCGCCGCCGCGACACGTCTGGCGGCCGCTGCGGGCTACCGCGGCATCGGCACGGTCGAATTCCTCCTCGACGGTGACGAGTTCTGGTTCATGGAGGCCAATCCGCGCCTGCAGGTCGAGCACACGATCACCGAGGCGGTCACCGGAGTCGACCTGGTGAGCACCCAGATCCGCCTCGCTCGGGGAGCCCGTCTGTCCGACTGCGGTCTGGCCGAACCCCCGGCCGTCCGCGGTTTCGCCCTCCAGGCCCGTCTCCACGCGGAGAAGCTGGACCGTTCCGGAGATCCGTACCCCGCGACGGGTACGATCACCGGCTTCACCCTGCCCTCCGGGCCGGGGGTACGCGTCGACACCGCGGGCTATGCCGGATGGACCGTCGGCCCCCGCTACGACCCCCTCCTCGCCAAGATCATTACCGTCGGGAACGACTTCGCGGACACCGCGCGCCGCGCCGCCATGGCGGTCACCGAGTGCGGCATCGACGGCGTCGCGACGAACCGGGCGCTGCTGCACGCGATCCTCACCGACCCCGACTTCCTGACCGGCGCATGGGACACCTCCTACCTTCCGGCCCGTCTCGCCGGCTTCGCCTCGCACCTCGCGCCCGCCGCCCCGTTCGCCGCGGACCCCGCCGACACGGCACCGTCCGGACCGGTCGCGCACGAGGCGACACGGGCCCTGCCCGAAGGAGCCGACGCGGTGCGGGCGCCGATGCCCGGCGTGGTCGTCTCCGTCTCCGCCGAGGCCGGTACGGACGTGCCGGCCTCGGCCCCGCTGCTGGTGCTCGAGGCGATGAAGATGGAGCACGCGCTCCGTGCGGACGGCGACCTGCACGTGCTGCGGCTCCTGGCCGCTCCGGGCGACGTCGTGGAGGCAGGTGCACCCCTCATGCTGGTCGAGGCGACCGAGGCGGCGACGCTCCCTGGAGATCCCGCTGCGGGCGACTCCCGGGCCGGCGAACAGGACGTGGACGAGGACTGGTCGGCCGAGGTCGAGGAGATCGCACGGCGCGAGGCGTTCGCCCGCGCCCTGGGCGGGCCGGAGAAGATCGCCCGCCAACACGGCACCGGCCGCATGACCGCCCGGGAACGGATCGCCGCGCTGGCCGACCCCGGGAGCTTCGCCGAGATCGGCGCGCTGTCGGGTTTCGCCGCGCGTGACGAGCGCGGCGCGGCCGTGTCGGTGGCCCCGACCAACTTCGTCGCGGGCACCGCACACCTCGACGGACGCAAGGTGGTGCTCGGTGTCGACGACTTCACGGTGCGCGGCGGTGCGGGCGACGCGGCGATCCACGCCAAGCAGATCTACCTCGAGGAGTACGCGCATCAGATGCGGCTGCCGATGGTTCGGCTGCTCGACGGTCAGAGCGGGGGCGGCAGCGTGAAGATGGCCCTCGACGCCGGCTACACCTACGTCCCGATCAACCCGGCGTGGGACGCGGTGGTCGACAACCTGTCGATGGTCCCGGTCGTGGCCGCCTGCCTGGGGCCGACGGTAGGTCTCGGCGCGGCACGGCTGGTCATGTCCCACCTGGCGGTCATGGTCGACGGCGTCGGTCAGCTCTTCACGGCCGGGCCACCCCTGGTGCGCAGCGCCACCGGTGAGATCCTCACCAAGGACGAACTGGGTGGAACCGAAGTGCACCGCGCCAGCGGAGCCGTCGAGCGGGTGGTCGAGTCCGAGGACGCCGCGTTCGAGGTGATCAGGGCCTTCCTGTCGTATCTTCCCCGGAGCGTGTACGAGGGGCCTCCCGTGCTGCCGGGGACCGACCCGGCCGATCGCCGCGAGGACTGCCTGCTGTCGGCGATTCCGCACAACAAGCGCCGCCCGTACGCCATCGGACCGGTCCTCGAAGCGATCTTCGATGCAGGCTCGGTGTTCACCTACGCCGAATACGGCGGGGGCACCGTCACCGCACTCGCCCGACTCGACGGCCATCCGGTCGGCGTGATCGCAGCCGACCCCAGCCAGGGCGCGACCATGTCGGTCGAGGGAGCGCTCGCGGTCACGCGGCTGGTCGACCTGTGCGAGACTTTCCACCTGCCCGTCGTGAGCCTCACCGATCAAGCGGGCATGACCATCGGACTGGCCGCCGAACGACGAGGCACCATCCGGCACGGCGCACGCGCCATCAGCGCCGTCTACCAGGCCCGGGTGCCGCAGGCCGAACTCATCGTGCGCCGTGTCTACGGCGTCGGCGGCGCCGGCATCGTCAACCGTCACCGGGCCATGCGCAGTTGGGCCTGGCCGTCCGGCGACTGGGGGTCACTGCCCGTGCAGGGCGGTGTCGAGGCGGCCTTCCGCGCACAGATCGAGGCCGCCGACGACCCTGCCGCCGAGTCCGACCGCCTGCGCACCGAACTCGCCAACGTGGGATCACCGTTCCGCACCGCGGAGAGGTTCGGCGTCCAGGACGTCATCGATCCCCGGGACAGCCGGCCGCTGTTGTGCGACTGGGTGCGCGACGCGTACCGGCTGATCCCCACGCTTCTCGGCCGGCCCGCCTTCGGCACCCGCCCCTGAGATCCCCGAGAGAGGAATCACGGTGGACAACGACGCACTGCTCGCCCTCCTGCAGGCCGACGGCGACATCGTCACCGAGCGCCTCGACCACTGGGCCCGCACTCGCGCGGACCGGGTGTTCCTGCACTACGGCGAGGACCGGATCACCCACACCTACGCCGAATTCGGCCGGATCAGCGATCACATCGCGGGCAACCTGGCCGCGCACGGCATCGCGAAGGGCGACCGGGTCAGCGTGCTGACCACGAACTCGTACATCGCCGCGCTGCTGATGTTCGGCATCTGGAAAGCCGGAGCCGTCTACTGCCCGGTGAATTTCGGATTCACCGGCCGGCTTCTCGCCTACCAGCTCAACGACACCGCACCCTCGCTGCTCGTCACCGACGCCCGGCTGCTGCCCGCGGTCAACGACGTGGTGGACCAACTGCAGGCACCGCCACCGCTGGTGGTGTACGCACCGCCCCGAACGCCCATGACCACGTCGCCGACGTCGCGGAACTCCATCCACGTCTGCGCGCTTCGAGTACCTGGGCGGACCGGAGGCGACGGTCACCGCGTGGCGCAACCTCTGGCTGCACACCGGGGATGCCGCGGTGCGCGGTGAGGACGGGCTGCTCTACTTCGTGGACCGGCTCGGCGACCGCATACGGGTCCGCGGCGAGAACCTCTCGTCGTACCAGGTCGAAGACGTGATCAACCAGCTTCCCGGGGTCCGGTACTGCGCCGTGTTCGCCGTCCCGTCCGAGGAGGGCGACGAGGACGTCGTCGTCGCCTTCGTCGTCCCGGCCGAAGGCACCCGGCTCACCGTCCAGGACGTGCACGACCACGCGCGCGCGGCGATGCCCACGTACATGCGGCCACGTATCGTACGCATGGTGAAGGACCTACCCCGCACCCCGACCAGCAAGATCGAGAAGTACAAGCTGCGCCGGCAGATCCTCGACGAACGCGGGCACGGCCCATCATGACGGAAGAGGCAGCCTGGGCACGGGCGCGCACCTCACGGGAGGGAAAGGACCACGAAACCCGGACCAGGCTCCTGAGCTGCGCGGAGGATGTCTTCGCCGCGCACGGGTACACGCGGACCACCATCGCCGACATCACCCAGGCGGCGCATGTCTCCCGTGCATCGTTCTATCTGTACTTCACCTCCAAGGCGGACATCTTCACGTCCGTGGCCGCGGCGGTGCGCGACGAGTTCCTCGCCGCGCACGAGGTGCCCGGCGTCGACGAGGACGACCCGGTGGCCCTCGGCCGGGCGTCCAGCGCCGCCTTCCTCGCCGCCTATACCCAGCACCTCGATCTGCTCACGGTCATCGAGCACCAGGCCCTCGCCGACCCCGAGATCGGGGTGATCTGGACGGAGATCCAGGAGAGGCCGCGGCGGCGGATGATCCGCTATGTGGAGCGGCTCACCGCTGCCGGTCGGGCCGATCCGGCGGCGGACGCCGAAGCGGTCGCCGACGCCGTTCTCGGGATGTTCGCGCGGTTCGCGCGGCACCGGATCACCGATCCGGCGCACTTCGAGAACACCGTGGACACGCTCAACGCCCTGTACCTGCGCCTGCTGGGAATCGACGCCCGCGGGGTCTGAACACCCTGCGCGGCACCCCCGGCCGACGCGGCCCGGGGCTGCGCCGGCGAGCGTGGTGGGGCCGGAGCCGGAGGGGCACGCGGCAAGCTGCGGTGCCCGGACCGAGGGCCGGGCACCGCGACGGGCTGCTGCGCCGGTGGCGTCAGTGCTGCCGGGCGGGTGAGCCGACGGGCACACGTCGTGCGGCGCTGCGGTAGGCGGAGATGCCCAGGGCCAGCATCCAGTAGCTCAGGATCGCGCCCATCAGGGCGGTGGTGCCCCAGCCGTTGGCCGCGTAGAAGTGCGCGGGGGTGTTGCCGAAGAACAGGGACGGTACGAAGACCAGGTTGACGCCTGCCAGGAGGTAGGCGGAGCGGGCGGTCCAGCGCGGCAGCAGGTTCGTACGGGAGATCCCGAAGCCCACGGCGGTCAGGAAGAGCGCGAGCACGAGGCGGCCGATGGACCCGTAGAGGACGTAGGTGCCGCTGACCGTGACGGTCGGGTCGATCGGGTGGTCGGCGGCGATGACCGCGCCGGTCTCCAACCCGCTGGAGACCAGGGTGACCGTCGCATAGACCAGTCCGGCGGCGAAGGCCATCGTGCCGGCCCATTCGTAGTCGGGGTTCACCCGCTTGACGAGTTCGCGGAAGGCCGTCACGAACACGATCAGGAACGCCAGCGCGATGATTCCGATCAGCAGCCTGGTCAGGACGTTCGAGTCCGGTGGCGGGCCCGAGTGGACGAAGTACAGGGGTACTTCGACGATGAGGGCGGCAGCGGTGGCGATGCCCGCGATACCCGTCAGGCGCCTGGCGACGGCTTCGTTCATGGGTGTCCCCCGAGTCGGTGTGGTGGGTTCTCGTCGGTTCGTCGCCGACGACGTGAATCCTGCCGCTCTCGGCGCTGCTCGTCGCTGGGCCTGGACACCGGATGAGCGGGTGGTCCTGCCGACACCTCCCTGGTGGGGAGGCTCCACCACCTCGGCTACACCGTCCCGATGCAGGCCGACGCGGGCCACCACGGCGGCCGGGGCACGTGTGACCCTCTCCGAGCCCTATATTGCCTGGGGCGACGTCGGTGCAGGGCGGGGGACGGAAAGTGTTGCGATCAGCCGGAACGTGTCGAGCGGCTGCGGCGGCCTGGCTCTGTGCCGTCACCGTGCTTCTTCTCGGGGCGTGCGGGACACAGACGGCCGGTCAGGGGGACGGAGGGGCACCGCCGTCGGCGACGACCCGACCGATCCCGTGGACCACGATGGGGCCCTCCGCCGTCACCGGAGTCCGCGTCGGTGGAGACCGCCGCACGCTGTTCCTCGACGCGCGGGTGCCCAGTGGTGCACGCGCGTGCGTGCGCAAGCTCAAGGCGGTGCTCACGGACCCGATGACGGACCTCGTGCGGGTGCAGGTCACCTTCACCTCACCGTCCGGGGACCGGGGCTCCGGGTGCACCGAGGAGCGCACCGCCACGGCACGGGTCAGGCTGCCCGAGTCGTTGGGCGACCGCGACGTGATCGTCGACAACTTCACGCGCTTCACCGCCGACGGGGCCAGGCCGCCAGCGCTGCGGCTGTGCGGGAAGCTGGGCTGCACACCGCCGGCCACCGGCTGCACCGCCGCCTCCTACGACCAGGCGTTGATGGCGGTCGGCGCGCCCGAGCACACGTACCGGGACTCGGAGAAGTGCGACGGCAGGTGGCTGGTGCTGGACTTCTCCTGGCGCACGGGACCGGCCTGCGACGACCCGACGGACCCCGCCTGCGCGTCCCGGCTGGGCGACCGCTGGTACTTCCGGGCGAAGAAGTCCGGCTGGGAGCCGATCATCCGGAGCTCGACCGGAGGCTGCCGGGACGTGGAGCGCGTGGAGCCCGCCTTCCCGACCTCGCTGTGCGTGTCGTTGGCTCCGCGGGAACAGCCTTCCGCACGGCCGTCAGCGTCGCCGAGGTGACGTGGGCGATGCGGCGACGTCCGTGCTCGCCGAGCAGGTCGCCGGAGAGCTCTCGTACTGGGCGGTGAGGCGGATCAGCTCCTTGAGCCGATCGTGTGCCCTGGGCAGGGTGCTGATCGCCGCCCAACTCGTCGAGCGAGGCGCGCAGGTCTACGCGACTGCCCGTCGCCCCGAGTCCGTCGATCTCGACGGCGTCGAGGTCCTCGCCCTGGACATCTCCGACCCGGACGCCGTGGCAGCCGCGGCCCGCGTGGCGGACGACGTGAACCTGCTGGTCAACAATGCCGGCATCGGAGGCGGCGCCCTGCTCGGCGATCTGCGGGCGGTCCGCGCCGTGCTGGACGTGAACTTCTGGGGCACGCTGTCGATGGCCCGTGCCTTCGCGCCTGTCCTCGCAGCGAACGGCGGGGGCTCGATCGTGAACATCGCCTCCTCGGCGTCCTGGTTCGTCTTCCCCGGCAGCAGCGCCTACGTGGTCTCGAAGGCGGCCGTCTGGAGCATGAGCAGAGCGCTGCGCCAGGAACTGGCCGCTCACGCAGGCTCGTCACCTCGGTCCATCTCGGGGCCGCAGACACCGATCTGATGAAGGGTTACGACATACCCAAGGCGGACCCAGCCGATGTCGCCCGTATCACCCTCGACGGTGTGGAGGCCGACGCCTTCGAGGTGGTCGTCGACGAGTTCACCGCAATGGTCGAGGCCTCGCTGAGCAAGGACCCGCGGGAGTTCGACAAGCAGTTCCACCAGTTCCTGAACGCCTGACCACTGCCCTGGGCTGTGCCGAGGAGCGAAGCCGGCTCAGGCACGAGCGCGTTGAGGACCAAACCGTGGGGCGCCGCGCTCCGTCGGGCTGCGTCGAGTGCACCGTCGCCGCGCGCTCCGCGGTCTCACCGGGAGAACGCGGAGGTCCGGACGGGGTCGAGGTGCAGTTCGTAGGGCCCGAAGCAGTCGGCCGCGAGGGTCGCGACCGGAGCGCCGCAGGGGCAGGCCCGGTTGAGTCCTTCGTCGCCTGTCGGTCCGCAGCACCCCGTGCTGTTCTCCCAGTTGGGCAGGGGCCGGAGGCCGGCCGCGTCGTCGGGATGCAGCAGCACGGTGTCTCGCGTGCCGGCCGAGACGACGAACCCTTCTTCGCGCGAGACCACAGGTCCGCGCGCATGGACAGGCTTCGGGTCCCCTTGATCGTCCTGCACGACGTAGGGAGGTCCCCAGGGTTCGGGATCGATCGCGTAGTGGCCCCGCGGAACGGTGGAAGGTGCCCGGCGTGTCTTCTTGTCCCGGTCGCGCTCGTCGTCGGAGACGTCGGGGACGGTGGCAAGCTCGGCCAGCTCCGGCGTGATCGCGGTGCCGCACCTGGAACAGAGGAAGACGGTCATCCCCTCGTTGTAGTACTCAGGACTGCTGCTTCGCATCCGTGTTTCGCCGCTCGGAGCCGATGCGCGACGCCACCGCGGAGATCGGGCACGCCCAGGTGGACGGTGGTGTGCAGGACCGCGATGTCGCGCATGGCGGCGAGCGTATTCTGCTCGGCGGGGGAGAGAGGGCTTCCTCGATCGCGGCGACCTCACCGAGCCGGCCCTGTTCACACGGTGAGGACGAGCTTGCCCCGGAGGTGACCGCCGTCGAGCAGCCGGTGCGCGTCGGTGGCGCGCTCGAACGGGAACGTCTCCTGCACGTGGACCCGGAGCCTGCCCTGTTCGACGAGCTCGACGAGACCTCGCAGGGCGACCGGATCGGGGTCGACGGCGATGCCGCTGAAGCGCATGCCGGCCGCCTCGTACATGGCGGCGAGCTCCGAATCCTCCTCGGCGACCGCCGTCACCAGGTGACCGCCTGGGCGGAGCACTCCGAGCGACCGCTCGACGGTTGCCGCCGATCGTGTCGAGCACGACGTCGATGCCGCGGACGGCCTCGGTGAAGTCGACCGCCGTGTAGTCGATCACCTCGTCGGCGCTGAACCCCTCGACGAACTCCCGCTTGCTCCCACTGGCGGTCGCGATCACGTACGCGCCGAGCGCTTTCGCGATCTGGACCGCGACGTGGCCGACCCCACCACCACCGCCGTGGACCAGCACGCGGTCGCCCTCGGTCACGCCGCCGAGGTCGACGAGGCCCTGCCACCCCGTCAGCCCGACGACCGGCAGCGCCGACGCCTCGACGTGCGAGAGCGGCGCCGGCTTGCGCGCCAGATGCAACGCGGGCGCCGACACGACCTCGGCGTACGCGCTCGCCGCCCGCGGGAACAGCGGCATCCCGAACACCTCGTGTCCGGCACGTCTGGCGGTGGAGCTCATCGCGGACAAGTGGACGGTGGTCGTGCTCTACGACCTCAGCAAGGGCCCGGTGCGCCAAGGCGAGCTGATCGAGCTGATCGGCGGAATCTCCCGCAAGATGCTCACCCAGACGCGCTCCGGCGGCTGGAGGTGCACGGACTTGTCAGCCGCCGCGCCTACGCCGAGGTGCCGCCCCGCGTCGAGTACGAACTCACCCCGCTCGGGGCGACGCTGATCGATCCGATCCACATGCTGACCGAGTGGGCGAGGGCAAACGGCGAGGCAGTGCTCGATGCGCTCGACGCCGATCTCGGACCGGTCGCCCGTAGCGACTGGCGGAATCGTCTCATTTACGGTTGGTGGTCAGAGGGCCAGCGGACGTTCACGAGAAGTGGTTCTGGCTCGCTTTCCGTGAAGCGGGCACGCTGAGTGACGACCGACGCTCGGATCGACCTTCGGGAACCTGCCTGAAAATGACCGGTGCCGACCTTGGTGTGGTCGACAGTGCGGAGTCGTGGAAGAGGAGTCGCTCCGGCTGGAGGAGCTGCTGTTCCCGTCCATCGCGGACGTGGCGGTGCTGTCGGTGGACGTGAACGACGAGGCGACAATTATCGGGGCCCGAAGTACGGCTGCTGAGGCAGCGTGTCCTGACTGTGGGAGCCGATCGGCCCGAATACACGGCTCCTACCTGCGGTTTCCCGCCGACGTACCCGGTGCGGGACGACGGGTGGTCCTCTGCCTTCGGGTCCGCAGGTTCTTCTGTCCGGACGATTCATGCGGACGGCGGACGTTCGTCGAGCAGCTGTCTGGGCTGACCCGGCGGCACAGCAGGTGGACCGAGCGGTTGAGTTCGACGCACGGCCTCCCGCCCACCGAGGGTCCAGGCAGGCCAGGCCGATCTCGTTGAACCAGTGGATCACGTCGCGGACGGTGTCCTCGTCGGCCTGCACCAGCTTCGCGATCACCGGGACCCGGTTCCCGCCGGCCGAGGCCAGCAGCATCATCGCCCGCCGGTGCGGTCATCCTCGCCCCAGGCTAGTGCTCTGACCACATAGGTCCGCCGGGTTGGCGGTTGCAGCGGTTGGATGTGCGGTGACGTCCGTCCGTCCGACTGCTGGGGGTGTGGTGGCTGAGCCTGTCCGTGTGCGCAGGTTGACCGACCAGGAGGGGCAGAAGCTGCAGCAGATCGTGCTTTCGAGACCTGGGTTGCCAGCTTCGGACCGATGCCTCACGCACCGGCGCCATCTTTATCCGCTTGGCGAGCTGGACCACGGCGGGTCTTCGGAGTGTCCGTCAGCCGCAGCGCGGTGTTGCGGTTGGTGGACGCGTTACCTGACCCGCAGACGCCAGCCCCGCGGGTGGTCGGCGTCGATGAGTACGCCATGCGCAAGGGCCGCGTCTACGGGACAGCTCTGGTCGATGTCGAGACCCGACGGCCGGTTGATCTGCTGCCCGATCGGGAGGCCGCAGGTTCACGCCGAAGCCTGCCGCTGGGAGCACGTGATGAGCGAGGTACCCGACGCACTCGCCCTACGGCAACCCGATCCCCGGCCTGGAGGAGCTCGGTGAGGACAGCACCGTGGATCCGTTCCTCGACGAAAGCATGGTCAGCCTCAGCGGCCCGGGCCCCGGGCGGAACGGCGCGAGCGCGGTCGTGAGCGTGACGTCCTCGCCCGGCGGCGTGACGGTCGGCAGCGGCGGACAGATCACCGAACTCCCCGCCCAGGCCGCCACGCACATCTTCGTGACCAAGCACTGAGCCCAGCCGGCCGCTGTCCCGCTACCGCTCCCCGCACAGGCACGAGGGTGGCCCTCGGCCACGATCACGGCCGAGGGCCACCCTTCGGTTCCGCAGCCGCACGCCGGTCATAGTCCGCGCGGGCGGTCTGAACTTCCTCGATATGGCACTCGGCCCACTCCTTGATCGAGGCCATCAATGGCAGCAGGCTGCGGCCGAGCATGGTGAGCTGGTAGTCCACCCGGACCGGCACCGACGGCGTCACCGTGCGGGTGAGGAGGCCGTCGCGTTCCAGGGTGCGCAGCGTCTGAGTGAGTATCTTCTGGCTGACCCCCGCGATGATCCGGTTCAGGTCGCTGTACCGAAGCGACCCGTCAGCCAGCGCGTTGAGAACCAGGCTCACCCACTTGTCGCTGATCCGGTCCAGCAACTGCCGGGCCGGGCAGGTGGCGAGATAGGCGTCGTGGGCGGCGCGCTCGTCGGAGCGCCGCCGGGCGGCGGTGCGGGTGGCCATGGCACTCCAAGGTCGGGTACGCACTCCGAAGTGCGTACTTCCCTATGGAGAGCAACGCCCTCTAGGTTTGTGGACAGGAGAGCTGTGATCGTACGTTCCTTCGGCGGCCCGGAAGTCCTTGAGGTGGCGGAGGTTCCGGTACCGGAACCGAAGCCCGGCCAGATCCGGATCCGGGTCGCCGCTGCGGCTGTCAACCCCGTGGACATCCAAACCCGCTCCGGCGCGCTCACCGCGGGCGGCCTGCTCCCGGACCGCGAGGTCATCGGCATCGGCTGGGACGTCGCCGGCACCGTCGACGCGCTCGGGCCCGAGGTCGCCGGTTTCCGCCCCGGCGAGTCGGTGATCGGACTGTCCGACCGGTTGGCGCTGCCTCTCAAGACGCAGGCCAAGTACGTGGTGCTGGACGCCGACGCGGTCGCTGCCGTGCCTCCCGGCACCGACCTGGTGGCTGCAGCGCCCCTGCCCTTGGGCGGGCTCACCGCCGTGCAGGCACTCGACGTGGCTGCGGTCAAGCCCGGCGACTCACTGCTGGTCACCGGAGCGGCGGGGTCGGTGGGCGGTTACACGGTCCAGCTCGCCGTGCTGGCCGGTGCGCGGCTGGTTGCAGTCGCGGGCGCCGACGACGAGGAAATGGTGCGCGATCTCGGGGCGGAGTTCTTCGTGCCGCGCAATGCGGACCTGCCCGCAGCGGTGCGCGACCTGGTGCCCGGCGGCGTGCACGCCGCGGTCGACGCGGCATCGGTGGGCATGCTCGCGCTGGAAGCGGTGCGCAGTGGGGGTGCGCTGGTCAGCGTGCTGGGCAACGCACCGACGCCGCTGCGCGGTATCCGGGTGGGCAACGTGTGGATTCGCGCGGACGGCCCCGACTCGCCGAGTTGGCTGCCGCCGGGCTGCGTCTGCGGGTCGCCGATGTCCTACCGCTGGACAAGGTCGCCGAGGCGCACCGCAGGATGGCGGCGGGTGGGCTGCGCGGCCGTCTGGTGCTGGTGCCCTGATCCCCGGCGTAGAACGGTCGAATCGGCCGCTGAGGTCAACCCCGCACAGAACATCCCGTCACCGCCCCTCCACTCCCCGCGGTCCAGGCGAGCGGCATGACGACTCCCCCTCGCCGGCACCGGACTCAGGCGGCCCCGACGCCCTTGGTGTGACCGCCTTTGCGGCAGATCAGCGCATACGCCGATCGCTCGAACCCGCGGGTGTCGAAGTGGACCTCGATCCTGCCGACGCGGAGTTGTCCGAAGAAGACGACGGCACCGTCCTGCGCCACATGTCTTGGGACCGCTCGGCCACTGAACTCCTGGCCTCCCGGAATTCTCGCCCCGGACCGGGCCGTCGGCGATGTCGCCGCCGCGCCCGCAGGCGTCTTCCGGCCGGTCTCGGGGCGACGACGAGCCGGTCCGCGAAGGCCCGGAGAACGGTGAAACTCACCCGCTGGACGGACAGTTCCGGTGTAGCCGTCGTGGCATCACCGGCCATGCATGGCTCTCGCCCCGCGGCTTCGCGACACAGAAGCACCGTGCCTGGTCCAGCAGTTGTCAGCCGTCGACGCTCACCTGGGAAGCCGAGTAGCACGCGAACGGAGTGGGGTCTGCGTCCCCGTCCACGAGACATACCTTGAGGCCGACTTCGTCGTCCGGCAGCACGTTGCCAAAGGGGTCCCAGTACACGGGGGCCCCCGCCAACCCGTTGCCGTTGTACTTGGAACCGAGGTATGAGCCGTTGAGCCAGGCGTATGCCTTCACACCGTGGCCGTCGCTGCACGTATCGTGGACCACGGCGTAGTCGTCGTTGGTACTGCCGTTCGGCCATGTACCGTAATCGATGAAGTCGACAGAGCCGCAGCCGTCAGCCGTGTTGACACCGAAATAGTCGTTGTAGGCAGCGGCGGCGCCGGCCGGGCTTGGCGCCAGTGTGATCGCGCCGACCATCGCTGCCGACGCCGTGAGCATCGACCATCTTGCAGAGAAGGTCACGACAACGCCTCCCGATGTTGGACGCCCCATGACGACAGGGGCACCGGCAGAATCTCAGTGGCAGGAGCTCCCCGGGAGTCGTCGCAGGGGGGAATGACCGGTACCAGGCCCTTGCGTGTCCGGATTTGGCGCCAACTGCGCGATTGCCGTGCTGTGCGGCTCCTTGATCGGGGAACTGGAGGAACGGCAGGCGCCGGTGCGGTGTTGGGTGGCTGGACTCGCGCAGGAGATCGCCGAGTTGGCTGTGCGGCTGGAGGCCGAGCGGAACCCGCCGGAGTGATGGACGGTGACGCGGGAGACGGTGGAGGAGCTCGCGGCCGAGGGCGTGGCCGTCGGCGTGGTCGCGGTGCCGTCGGTGTCAGGTGTCGGACCGACGGGGCTCGGTGCCCTGACTGCGGGAGCCGGGCGGGGTGTGTACGGGTCCTACCTGCCGTTCCCTGCTGGTCTCCCGGTCACGGGACGACGGGTGGTGCTGCGGCCTGGTGCCCGGCGCTGCACGTGTGAAGACGTCCCAGACGGTACTCACGGCCAACGCAGGCCATCTCACGCCGCGAAGGCGTACATCGCCGCGCCGCCGGCATCCTCCGCTCGGTGAGTCACCACGCACGGGTGCGGGCCCGCACCTGCTCGCGCCCCGGTCGGTGTGCGGACCGAGTGGACGGCGGGCGGGCGCCCGTGGCGCTTCGGCATGCAGGTCGCAGCGTGGCGCCGTTCGAGCAGGTCGCGGTGCCGTGGCTCTGGATCACTCTTGAGCCGTCGCCGACAACCCGTGACCTGCGACCGGGCGCCGGTGAGCCGGATGGATGGCACTGTGGCGCAGCGCTGTGGCGGCAGTCGCCGATGGCGGAAGCTCGCCCGGCTGCCTCGGTCCGGTGGCACCGCGCGCGTACTCATGGTGACACTCGTTCTACTGAGAGTCCTCGATGTGGGGGTGGCTGCGAGCACCCTAAGGCATTGAATTGGCCAGGAGGGATGACCATGGGCCACGTCACGCCGAGAGCCTGGTATCCGCTGACGTGCGTGATGCTGCTCGCCATATCCGGGTGTGGTCAGCACCAGGCCGGCGCGGAGGGAGGCGCGGCCGGTGATGCGATCACCACGGGGCTGGTCGCCGGCCTGCAAAAGAGCGGGTTTCAGGTCAATCCGGGATACGCGAGGCTGTATACCCAGCAGGACTGCAAGGACGCCACCTACCCACTGCTGAAGAACTGCTTCCTGAACAACCCCGCGGCCCCATACGTGGTGCCCGTCGTGAAGACCTGGCCGGACGAGTACGTGGATCCCGCCGTGGTGAACGCGTTCGGCCGGACGAGGCCCGGCTACACGGCGGCCTACCGGCTCGATCCGCGAGACGCGATCGTGCTCTACGGGAAAATGCCACCCCCGGGGCGCTACATGGGGCTCCAGACGTGGGAATCCAGCCAGCGTGGGCAGTGGAAGACCAGTGACTACCTCAAATGGGAGCGCACGGCCGATCCGCCTGTCCCCATGCAATACCTGTTCGACACGATTCCACCCGACGACCGGCGGTCGGGGCGGGTCCAGAGCCTGTCCGCACTCGGGGACACCGTCAACAACGTCGTCATGGAACGGCAATCCGGTTACTCCTTCGAGAAGAACCGGTATTTCATCATCACCCCCAGCGGCACCACCGACCGCGCCGTACGCCAGGCCTTGCAGGCCCAGGGCGTTCCCGGCGAGGACATCTTCACCGAGCAGATCCCCGCCCGCGACAACTTCGGATCGATCGGGCCGCTGGGCATGGGCAAGGACGCCATCGACTTCTTCACCGCGTTCCGGTACGCCGTCCCCGACCCCGGCCAGGAGCAGGCTGCGGACACGTGGCGAAAGAATCCTCCGCTGACGGTGCTGCGCGTACGTGCCCCTGACTCCCTGGGACCCGTACGGCGCTACGGATCGCTGAGCTTCGAGAAGAGAACGGCGAACAGCGAGGCCCACCTGGCAGGTGACCTGGGGAATCTGGTCGCCGCGGTGTGCGACCGTGTCAGCAGTACGGCGCACCTGCTGACCAACGACTGCACGCAGTCGCCGCCGGCATCCTCTCTGATCCCCAACCTGGTGCGGGACTACGGGTGGATCGGGCCGTACTGCCGCGCGATCAACATGAACTGCCTGGGCGACCAGCAGGACGCGGCCTACTTCTTCACACCACCGCTGCCGCTTGATTCCGGACAGGTCTACGCGGTGGTCGACACTCTCGCCACCGAAACTGGCAATGCGACTTACACCGCCCTGTCCGTCAACGACGCCTCGTTGCTGATGGGCGTGGCGAACGTTCTGGACACCACCCTCAAAGGTTCCGCGGACGGCTATGCGAACACGGTCAAGAATAGTGGCAAATTCTTCGTGCACTACTTCACCCGGGACTGCGCAGTGCTCCGGCGCCTGCCCGGCTGGCCGAAGAACTGCACCGAGATCACCACTCAGATGCTGCCGTCACACGTGAACACCTCCGCGGAGGGCGACCCAGCCCTGCATGGCATGTTCATGGCCTCGTTGCGCGACTACATCAAGCCGGGAACCGAACGCGGGCCGGACTCCTCCGAACTGCTGACACCGAGAATCCTCATGTTCACCCAGCCGGGGAAGTAGCTCCCGAAACGGCGCACGACACCACCGTGCCGCTGCCGCCTCTTGCTGCCGTCGGGGCGCCGCTGGTCCGGGGTTTCGGGTGAGGCCTTTCAACCTGCGGCTGAGCTGGCGTGATGCAGGGTGAGGAGGGCCTGGACGAGGTGCGCGATACGAGTGGTCGAGCAGCGGAGTTTGCGGAGGAGCAGCCAGTTCTTGAGGCTGGCCATGGCTTGTTCGACGAGAGCACGGATCTTGGCCCGGGACCGGTTCACAGCCTGCTGACCTGCGGATAGCGTTTCCCATCGGCCGCGGAACGGAAACAGTGGGCCTCGCCCGCGCTGCCAAGCGCCGTTTACCATGTTCGCGCGGCCCGCGAACACGGCGTCATCAACGCCCTCGACCAGGCCCACATCCCAACAGTCGGCCGAACGGATCGGCGATGACCTGCACGTTCATGCAGTGCTTCCTAGTACTCCAGCAGTACTTCGTGGCTTGACCTGGGGAAACGTCGAGCGGTGGGAGTGTAGCGGGCAGTTGGCCGTCACGGGCGGCTTCTGCCCGCCCACCCCTCGAAGGAGTGCCCCCGACGGCAAGGTCGACCCGGGCACTGGGAAGCCTCGGGTCGTGATCACCGAACAGGCAGCCGAGACCTGGGACCGCGACCTGGACCACCTCTTCACCACCATCGGGCACCACTTCGGCCGCGTCGAACCACGCCGCCGCATGCGGGACTACGTGCGCGCACTGCTCGCCCCGGTGGCCCGCAAGAACAGCTGGCAACTTGCCGAACACGCCGGCCACGCCACCCCCGACGGCCTGCAGCACCTGCTCTCCCGCGCCCGCTGGAACCCCGACGACATCCGCGACGACCTGCAGACCTACGTCGCCGAACACCTCGGCCGCCCCAACGGGGTACTGATCATCGACGACACCGGATTCCTGAAGAAGGGCACTACCTCCGCCGGAGTCCAAAGGCAGTACTCCGGCACCGCGGGGCGCACCGAGAACTGCCAGATCGGCGTCTTCGCCGCCTACGCCAGCACAGCCGGCCGCGCCCTGGTGGACCGCGAGCTCTACCTGCCCAAGTCCTGGACCGACGACCGCGACCGCTGCCGCACGGCCAAGGTCCCCGATCAGCGGGAGTTCGCCACCAAGAACACCCTCGCGGCGACGATCGTCCGCAGGGCGCTGGCCTCGCCGCTGCCGATCGCCTGGGTCACGGCGGACGCCGCTTACGGACAGGACCACCGCTTCCGCCGGATGCTGGAGACATCCGGCGTCGGCTATGTCCTGGCCGTCCCCAAGTCCCAGTTCTCCCTGGCCGGCCCACGCATCGACAGGGCCTTCGAGCAGGCCCCCGACCAGGCATGGGAACGCCGTCCCTGCGGCGCGGGCGCGAAGGGGCAGCGCGAGTACGACTGGGCGGCCGTCCAGTTGCGACCGGTGGCCGAGTACGACCACCAGGACGGCGTGTTGATCCGTCGGCGGTGGGCGCTGGCACGGCGCAGCCTGAGCCGGCCGGACGAGATCGCCTATTACCTCGGCTACGCACCGCTGGATGTCGCAGTGGACGAACTGGTGCGGGTCGCCGGCGCCCGGTGGGCGATCGAGGAGTGTTTCCAGGCGGCGAAGAACGAGTGCGGCCTGGACGAGTACGAAGTCCGCCGCTACGTCGGCTGGTACCGACACATCACCCTGGCCATGCTCGCCCACGCCTTCCTCGCGGCGATGAGCGCGCGAGCAGCCGAAAAGGGGGATCCGCCGGTGAGGATGCCGTGGTCATCGAGCTCACCGTGGCGGAAGTGCGGCGACTCCTGGCAGCTCACGCACCCCGAGACCTTCGCACCCACACCCATGCGTTGAGCTGGTCGCACTGGCGCCGACGACGCCAAGCGGTGGCCCGCCGCTGCCACTACCGCCGTCGGGGGCACTCCTTCGAGGGGTGGGCGGGCAGAAGCCGCCCGTGACGGCCAACTGCCCGCTACACTCCCACCGCTCGACGTTTCCCCAGGTCAAGCCACGAAGTACTGCTGGAGTATTAGACTGTTTTCCTATGTGGTGAGGCGGATGAGACGCTTGTAGTAGCACAGGGCGGCGGCGCGTCCGAGAAATGCCAGGTAGTTACGGGGGTTCCGCTCGTAGCGGGGGCTGAGTCGGCGGTAGCCGGAGAGCCACGACATGGTGCGCTCGATGACCCAGCGGCGGCGCCCTAATCGTTCGCTGAAATCGATGCCTTTGCGGGCGATGCGGACTCCGATGCGCTTCCACCGCAGCCATCTACGCAGGTCGGCACGGTCGTAGGCTTTGTCCGCGTGCAGGCGCTGGGGCTTGAAGTGCCGGCCACGACGGGGGTCGTGTCGCGTTTGGTGACCCTCGATCATGGGCTTCAGCCCTTCACTGTCGTGGGTGTTGCCGGCCGGGACGCCGACCAGAAGGGGCAGTCCGTTCGCGTCCGATAGGACGTGCATCTTGGAACCCGGCTTGTCCCGGTCCACGGGGCTCGGACCTGTGTGTTCGCCCCTCTTTCAGCCCTGACATGGGCGGTGTCGGCGGTCGCGGTAGCGCGGTCCCGTCGTACTTGACCGCCCGGCGGTCACACCCCGATGAAGCTCACCGTCTCTGCCATGTCCGTCCGCCCGGTGCGCAGCGGTGGCACCCCTTCCTTCTCGAAGCCCACCGCGACACCGCAGAACAGCACGAGCCCGTCATCGGCCCCGACCGACTGGCTGACCGTCTTGCGATACATCGTCCACATCACCTGAGGGCAGCTGTGCAGCCCTTCCGCCCTCAGCAGCAACATGACGGTCTGCAAGTACATCCCCGCATCCCCCCACTGCCCCGGCCCCATCGTCCGGTCGAGGTAGCAGAACAGCACAACCGGCGCCCCGAACGCCTCCGAGTTCAAGGCGGCGATCTTCCTGGGCCTGTCGAGGTCGTCACGCTCGATCCCCAGTGCTTCGTACCGCTGGATGGCCGCGGCCGAAAAGCGGTCCAGATAGGGCGAGGTCAGTTCGGTCGGGTACATCGGATACTCCCGCTCATCGCCCGGGTCGCCCGCCCATGCCCTCGCCGTTGCGCGCCTCTTCAGTTCGGCCAAGGGCTCGCCGCTGACGACATACACACGCCACGGCTGGAGGTTCCCGCTCGACGGAGCTCGTGTCGCTGCGGCCAGCACTCGTTCGAGTACCTCTTTGGGCACCGGCTCATCGCTGAACGCCCGCACGGCCCGGCGACTGTCCACGGCCTCATACACGTCCACGTCTTGTTGTCCCTCCCAGCCGACGACAGCCACCTCTCTACCGTCTTCAGCATGCAAGGAGGCAACAGTGGAGTCGTATCGCCGTGATCGGTCCCAAAGCCCGCCCGTAATTGCCCTTCACTACCTGCGGCGTGCGGCCCCCACCGCCGACGCACCGACCTCCCCTACCCCCTGATCGAGGGTGTTCCGCCATGGAACGCACCCGAGAACGACTTCCGGCTCCTGGCCTGCACCTCCAGCGGACGGCTGGTCCAGCTCTTCGGCGACACCGCCGTGTTCAGCCATGCCGTCGAAACCACGGTGCGCACCACGGCCGCCGCAGAAGACGCTCAAGGAACGCGAGACGATCGTGTCCCGCCGCGAGGAGTCCGGCCGGTGGCTGTCCGTGCCCGAGCACCTCTCCCCGGCAGCTCAGGTCTGAGCCCGCCCGGTCGAAAGCCGCGGCCGGCCACGGTGCGTGCCGCCCGCCAGCGTCACTTCCGTGAACGGCCCGCCGAGGGGCCATCTGACGAACGGACTCACGGCGGCGCGATCGCCGCAGCCCGGGCGCGTCGCGCGTCCCGCCGGGACCTGTCAGGAGGCGGCCGCCGGGTGCGGGTCGCCGAGGTACGGGAACTCGTCCAAGATGTCGGTGTGCGGGGTCACACCGGTGGGAGGAGCCTCGTTCTTGGTGAGGAACGCGACGCGGATGTCGATGACGTCCTCCGTGAACATCCGCCCATTGGGGTAGACGGCCGGCTTGGAGGGATCGAAGTGGAGCACGTCAGGCAGGATGCCGTGCTCGTCGAGCGCGGCGATCGCCTCCTCGCGCGTGTAGCCGCCGGTGTGGCCCAGTAGGTGGACGAACTGGTCCGTCCACCTGGCCCGGTCATTGACCGGCTCGCCGGCGTTGTACTCCTCCTTGGTGTCGTCGGTGTTGAAGAAGCTGCTGATCGAGGGGTGCCCGGCCCGGTCCGCGTGGACGAGTTCGCCGTCGCGCAGGACGCTGCACCTGCCCCAGATGTGCAGCTTCGGATCGGGGGCCAGCTCCGCGGTCGGCAGTTCGACGGCCATGGAGAAGACGTTGGCCGCGGCGTTGGAGTCGACGCCGGTCCACGGTGACCGGCCACCCAGATGCGGTGCGGTGAAATTCCGCTTGCCGCTGGTGTCGAACAGATTCTTGATGCCGTCGAAGTCGAAGAAGAAGGCGTCACTGCGGCTGCCGGCGGACACCTTGTAGTCGCCGCTGCTGACCACGTCGGCCTGCGGGCCGAAGGAGACGGCGGCATCCGACACGATCCTGGTACCGACCGCTTCCGGCTTGCGGGACTCCGCACCGGTCGCCATGAAGACGCTGTAGGTCTGCGAGCCGTCGGCCGCCGCCGGGCCGAAGACCCAGCTGAAGGCGACATCGGTCAGGTAGTCGCCGTCGTTGTCGACGTTCAGCCGGTAGACGGCATCCGGATGGAGGGCGTCGGCGTTGGGATTGGCATTGAGGATGAGAACGGTCCTGCTCGAATCGCCGGGTGCTTGGAAGGCGTACAGGTCACACAGGTCGAGCCGCTGGTCGCCGAGCGGCGGCCCAAGGCTGAGGCCGGTGAAGTGGTTGGACATGTCAGGCCCTTCCTCTCTCACTCCATGAGACCGCGCCAGAGCGAGCGAACGGCCGATCCGCACCTCATGAAGCCCTGTACCCTGGCAGCGCCGCCACGCTAGCCCGCCGCACCGGCCCGATCCGCGATGGAGAAAGCGCCGTTGCCGAACATCCCCCCAATGGATCACCGGCAAGGGCACCGAGGCCGAGCCCTTGCCGTGGTGCGGGGGTTCGACCCGATCCGGGGGCCTGCTTCGGCTCCTGGATCGTGACCGTGGAGAAGACCGGGGCCGCGCGGCGCCACCACGGCGCATCACAGCGTCGCGGTCGTCCCCTCCCCGGACGCGCTGCCCGCGAGCCACTGGTCCCATCCCAGGTTGAAGTCGGCGTAGCCGTTGTCGGCCGGGGCCTTGGCACGGGTCGAGCCGGTGATGGTGACGGGGTCGCCCTGCTTGACCTGCCCGTAGAACCACTTGGCGTCCGAAATGGACAGATGGACGC
Organism: Streptomyces sp. NPDC007264; assembly: GCF_042869095.1. NCBI lineage: Bacteria > Bacillati > Actinomycetota > Actinomycetes > Kitasatosporales > Streptomycetaceae > Streptomyces > Streptomyces sp. NPDC007264. The sequence continues at coordinate 17,902 of NZ_JBIAFD010000020.1, read as the reverse complement.
AGCCGTGCGAGCCGCGCGCACTGCCGCTGCCCGGATTGGGGTCGCCGGTCGAGTAGTGCACATAGGTGCCGGACTGGGTCAGATGGACGTCCCAAGGCAGCGTCAGGTCATAGAAGTTGGGGCTGCCCTTGTCGCAGCTGATGCCGACGCTGCAGGAGGTCATGTGTACCTTCTCCTGCTTGTCGATGACGGCCATCGTGCCGTTCCACGTCGGATACTGGGGGCTGCCCGCATTGATCGACAGAGTGCGCACCAATGTGCCGTTCCGGGTCACCTTCATGGTGTGGCCGGTCACCGAGACATCGGCGCGCACGTCGTCGCCGATCGTGAAGGTGTGCGTGTAGCTGCGCACGCCGTAACGTCCGTTGCCGTTGCTGACGCCCTTCATGTCAGCGTCGATCTTCACCTTCGTGCCGGAGGGCCAGTACGTCTTCGGCCGCCAGTCGGCGCGCCTGTCCCCGAACCAGTGCCAGGCCCCGGCCACCGGCTGCGAGGCGCTCACCTTCATGTGCTTCTCCACGGTGGCCCGTGCCGTCGCCGCCACGGGATTCGTGAAGACCACCGAGATCGGCATGGCCACACCGACCGTGGTCCCCGTTTGCGGGGTGATCGTGTCCAACAGCATCGGCGGACCCGCGGGCTTCGTCGGTGACGGAGAGGCGCTCACGCTGGGCTTGCCCGGTGCCTTTGCGTCGTCCCCGCTCGCCTTGTCGCTGCCGCTTCCCCCGCAGGCACTCGCGCCCACCAGCATCGCCCCCGTGACGAGTGCGATCGCTATGCCGCCCTTGCGCCGTCCCACGACTTGCCCCGCTCTCTCGCTCCGCGGCCCTGACGGGCCCGACTCCCTGTCAGACAACGAAGGTTGAGCCGCGGTTGCATGTGCTGCGTAAAGCGAGTCCCAAAACTCGGTGCGCACCGCCCGCTCGGGGCTCACGAGGGGCGCGACAACGTCGCCTCCCACCTCCGGACCTCCCACCTCCGGACCTCCCGGCTTGGCGCCGGACGGTCCGGTTGCCGAACCGGCCGGCCGCGGCTTCCACGTCGTGCCCTACGACCACCGCGACACGGGCGAATCCCCCCCCGCCAGGCCGGCGCGCGTCGGCCCACCGATCTGGCCGCCTCCTCGGCCGCCCCTGGCGGCGGACCCCGTTCCCCCCAGCTCGACTACCCCAAGACCCCTCAGGGCAGCCCGGACCCAGCCGCGGCCCTCAGCTCGGTATTCCCCACCCGGCAGGCCGGATCCGCCTGGTGGAGCAGGGAACCGGGCCGCTGGTGCTGCTCGTGCACGGTTTCCCCGAGTCCTGGTACTCCTGGCGGCACCAGCTGCCGGTACTGGCCGCGGCCGGATACCGCGCGGTCGCCATCGACATCCGCGGCTACGGCCGCTCCTCCAAGCCCGCTGACACGGCCGCATACCAGATGCTCGAGCTGGTGGCGGACAACGCCGAGGCGGTGCACGCCCTGGGTGAGGAATCGGCCGTGATCGTCGGCCACGACTGGAGGGCGACGATCGCAGCCGACTCCGCCCTGCTCAAACCCGCACTTCGTCGGCAGGGGCGGGATGCTGCGTGACCGGTTCCCCGCCGACCGGCTTCCCGCCTGGCCCGGCGAGAGCGACCTGGACGTCTACGCGGGGAGTTCGAGAGAACGGGCCTGACCCGGGCGCTGAATCGGTATCGCAACATGGACCGCGACTGGCACGACCTCGCCGCCTTCGACGGCGCACCCGTCACCCAGCCGTCGGTGTTCATCGGCGGCCGGCTGGACGCCTCCACCACGTGGCTGGCCGACGCGATCAACGCATACCCAGCCACGCTGCCCGGGCTGATCTCCTCCCACCTCCTCGACGACTGTGGCCACTGGAGCCAGCAAGAACACCCCGCCGAGGTCAACCGGATCCTCACCGACTGGCTGGTCGCCCTGCCCTCGTGAAGCGCTGACACAGGGCGTCTGGTAGCTGTCGAGAGCCCCGAACACCGTTCGCCCCCGGCCACGGCTCCGCCTGTCGCCGAAGCCGTTGCCGAAGCGCTGCCCGTTCTCAGGCTCCTGGTCGACAGTGCCGCGCCGTGAACAAAATACGGCCACCGGGTGAGTTGCTGTTCTCCTCGGTCCGGGGTTCACCCGCCGGTTCGGCCGGCGGACCGAGCGGCTGCGCCTGGCTCGCCGAGCGGCTCCTGTGACGGCTGCTGCGCAAGCTGCGCTTCAGCACCACCCGCATCACCGACCTGATCAAGGCCGTGCTCGGCCTTCTCCTCACACCAGGTCGAGGCCGGACAAGGTTCACTGTCCGCAGCGGGGACGGTCAGTCGGCAAGGTCGGCCGCTTGCCGGCGCAGCGCGCGTGCCAGCGCCTGCGTGGGCGCCCCGAGGGGACCCGGCAGGCGCACCAGGCTGACGTGTCGGACCTCCTCCGCGACGCCTTCGACGGGCACGATGCGTACGCCGGACGGGACGGCGGGCAGCAGTGTCGGCGTGGCCGTGGTGATGCCGGCGCCGGTCGCGACCAGGTGGAGCTTGGTCAGCCAGTCGCGGGCTGTGTGGCGGACCGTGGGCCGCCCGGGCAGACCGGGCCAGACGCCGAGCAGTGGCTCGTCCGCGGTGCCGGGACTGGCGATCCACGGTTCGCGCGCGATCTCCTCGACGCTGACGCCGCCCCGTTCGGCGAACGGGCCGCCGGCCGGCACCGCCACGGCCAGGTGGACTTCCAGCAGCGGCTCGACACTCAGAGGCGGATCGTCCGTGTCGGGGGATCGGTGCGGTGGCCGGGAGGACAGGAGCGCGAGATCCAGGGTGCCGGCGCGCAGCGCGCGCACCAGCGAGGGAGTGGTCCCCTCACGCGTCGTCACCTGGAGGTGCGGGTGCTCCTGACGCAGCAACGCCAGGGCACGGGGCACGATCACCGCTCCGGCGGTGGGGAAGAAGCCGAGCCGGACGCGGCCCCTCTCGGCCTCCTCCGCTCCGTGCAACTCCCGGTCGGCGGCCGCCAGGGCGTCCAGGGCGACGACGGCGTGCCGCAGCAGGGCCCGGCCTGAGCCCGTCAGCCGGACGCCGCCGGGGTAGCGGTCGAAGAGCCGGGCGCCGGTCGCCTGTTCCAGTGCGGCGATCTGCCGGGAGACGGCCGACTGCGTGTACCCCAGCGCGTCTGCTGCGGCCGTGAAGGTGCCCCGCTCCGCCACCTCGCGCAGCACCCGCAGCCCGATCAGTGTCATCTCCATGAGCTCTCCATGAGTAAACCGCATATCCATTATGCCGGGCATTCGTTGGCAGCATGCCCACCGCGTCCCTAGCGTGGGGGTGTGAACGAGCACCCCACCGACGGAACTTCCGGACCGGGCGGCCGGTTGCCGCTCCTTCCTCCCGACGCCCTCGATGAAGCACAGCGCGCACTGCGCGACCGTCTGCAGGCCACGCGGGTGCACAGCGCGGAAGAGGCGGGCTACACGGCTGCCCTGCCCGACGGTCGGTTCATCGGCCCGTTCAACGCCCTGCTGCGCACTCCGCACATCGCCCGGCCGCTGCTGGAGTGGGCCCAGGCGCTCACCCGGGCCGGCGTTCCGGCGGATGTCCGAGAGGTGGTCGTCCTCACCGTGGCCGCGCACTGGCGGGCCGACTACGCGCTGTACGCCCACACCGCAGCCGCCGAGAAGGCCGGCCTGCCCGGTCCGGCCATCGCGTCCCTGCTCCGCGGCGAGGCTCCCCGCGGTCTGCGCCCCGACGCCGATCTCGCCCACCGTCTGGCCACCGCACTGGTCCGCGACCATTGCGTGCCGGACGATCTCTACGACGAGGCAACGGCGGCGTTCGGCACGAACACACTCATCGCCCTGGTCAACCTCATCGGCCAGTACCTCACCACCTCGGCCCTGCTGGCCTGCTTCCAGGTACCGGCCCCCTCCCCGGACCATGCCGAGGCGCCCACCACCTGAAGCGCCGACACGCCGACGTCACCGGTGGCCGACACGGAGAACAAGAAGGAACGAAATGAAAGGCAAAGGATCATGCCTCTGATCAACGTCTACATGCGCCAGGGAACCACCCCCGAGTACCGCCGGAACGTCTCCCTGGGCATCCACAAGGCCATGGTCGACGTGCTGAAGGTCCCCCAGGACGACCAGTTCCACGTCTTCCACGAGGTCACGCCCGACAACTTCCAGATGCAGCCCGTGGTGTTCGGCCTCCGTCGCAGCGAACGCGCCATGTTCATCCAGCTGTCCTTCAACCACCGCACCGCCGAGCAGAAGGCCGAACTGTTCCGGGCGATCGTCGACAACCTCCAGCTGTTCGCCGACGTCCCCGAAGAGGACATCCTGATGACGATCAACGAAACAGCCGGCGAGAACTGGTGGGCCGCCGGCCGCGTCGTCGACTCCGCCACCGGCTATGACGAGCGCATGAACGCCGTCCTCACCGGCCCCGAGGCCGGGAGCTGAGGCCGGGAGCTGAGGCCGGGATCACGAAGCGCCGCGAGACGCCAACGCCGGCTCCGGTCGGGCGTCCGCGGATTCCAGGCGGAGCATGGCCTCCTCGTCCGGGGTGCCGGGCGCAGCCTGGTAGACCACCATCCGCTGGCCGCCCGTCCGGGCCAGTCGCATCACCTCGTAGGTCAGGGTCATCAGTCCCACCTTCGGATGCCGGAAGGACTTCTGCCCGCCGCCGCGCTCGCAGACGTCGTACCGCTCCCAGAGCCGCGCGAAATCCGGGGACTTCAGCACCAGTTCGCCGACGAGCTTCTTCAGCTCGAGGTCGTCCGGGTCGGCCCCGGCGACCGCGCGCAGATGCGCCACCGAGAGCGCGACCGTCTCCTCCCACGGCTCGTAGAGCGTCCGGCCGACCGGGTGGAGGAAGAGATAGCGGGTGAGGTTGCGCTGGTCCTCCGGCCACTCCCAGAGCCCGGGCATCAGCCGTCGGCCGGGCGGGTTCGCGGACAGTACGCGGTTGTAGCGGCTCACCACGTAGGCGGGCAGCGGGCGCACCGACTCCAGCATCCGCAGTACCGACTCGCGGACCATGTGGTCCGGGCAGGCAGGCAGCTCGGAGGCCCGGCCGGAGGCCAGCTCGGCGAGCTCGTGCAGGCGTTCGTAACCGTCGCCGCGCAGCCGCAGGGCGCGGCCGAGGGCGTCCACGACGGCGGGGGAGGGATTGGTCTCCCGGCCGCGCTCCAGGCGGATGTAGTAGTCGACGCTCACCCCGGCCAACACGGCCAGCTCCTCCCGGCGCAGTCCGGGAGTGCGGCGCAGGCTCCCGCCGACCGGGAGGCCGACATCCTCCGGGCGCACCTGCGCCCTGCGGGCCTTCAGGTATCGGCCGAGCTCGGTGCCCCTCGTATCCGCTGATGCTCCCATTCGGTCATTGTCGCAGGCGGTTGAGGATCGTGGGGGGCCGTGGCAGGGCCTGGAACGCGGCACCCTGGGTACAGCGCGGTCTGCCGGGCGGCCGTTCGCGGGTGGAGAGTTGATCCTGGAGCGGGCGGTCCGGCCGCCGTGGCTCAGGGGGTGCGAGACACCGGACCGCGGCCCCGGCGCGCTGCGACCGCCCGCCCGGCCATCCCTGATGAGCCGTCACCTGCACCCTCCAGGAGTCCACCATGCGGGCCACCCCGTCCCCGTCCCGGTTCACCGCCTCCGCTCACGGGCACGATGACGAGCCGTCGGCGCCAAGGCTCCGGCGACGGCCGGCGGACCGGGCCCGAGTCACCGTGCCGCCCGCCGGCGCACCCGCCGCGCCGCGACGCGGCGGCGTCGCGCTGGTCACGTCGTTGCTCGGGTTCACCGTGATCACCGTCGACGTCTCGGCCGTGAACATCGCGCTGCCCGCGATCCGGGACTCCCTCAGCGGCGGGATGGCCGGGCTGCAGTGGGTGGTGGACGCGTACACCCTGATGTTCGCGGCCCTGATGCTCTCGGCGGGCGCCCTCGCCGACCGAGCCGGCGCCCGCCGCGCCTACTGCTGGGGGGTCGCCCTGTTCACCCTCGCCTCCCTCGGCTGCGCGCTCGCGCCCGGCATCGGCATGCTGGTCGGCGCGCGGGTGGCGCAGGGTGCCGCCGCCGCGGTCGTGATGCCGGCCTCGCTGGCTCTGATCCGGCATGCCTACGACGACGCCCGGGCCCGCGCCCGCGCCATCGCTCTGTGGACGGTCGGCGGCTCGGTGGCGATGGCCGCGGGGCCCGTGCTGGGCGGGCTGCTCACCGACTCCGTCGGCTGGCGGGCGGTCTTCCTGCTGAACCTTCCGGTGGGCGCGGTGATCCTGGGCCTGCTGGTGCGGGTGCCGCCCTTCCCGCGCCGGCCCGCTGCGCTGGACGGCGGCGGCCAGCTCACCGCCGTGCTGGCCCTGGCCGGGCTGGCCTTCACGGTGATCGAGGGTGGCCACCTGGGCTGGACCAGCGGCCCTGTGCTGGCCGCTGCCGCGCTCGCCGTCGCTTGTGGGTATGCCTTCCGCGTGCTGGAGGCCCGCCACCACCAACCCATGGTGCCGCCGGGCATGCTGATGGACCGCTGGGTCGCCGTCCCGCTCATGGTCGGTTTCGCCGTCAACGCCGCCTTCTACGGCGGGATATTCCTCCTGGGGCTGTACTACCAGCAGCTGCGCGGGATGTCGGGGATCGCGGCCGGGCTGATGTTCGTCCCGATGTCGGCGGCGGTGACGGCGACCAACCTGGTGTCGCCGCGGCTGGCGGAGCGGATCGGGCGGCGTCCGGTGATCGTCGCCGGACAGTTGGTCTTCACCGCAGCGATGCTGGCCATGCTGCCACTGGCCGCGCACACCCCCGTGTGGCTGGTGCTCGTCCTGCTGCTGCCGCTGAGCGTCGGCGGGGCGCTCGCCGTGCCCGCGCTGACCGCGCTGCTGATGGACGCCGTCCCGCAGGAGCGGGCAGGGACCGCGTCAGGGCTGCTCAACTCCCTTCGCCAGACCGGCGGCGCGCTCGGCGTCGCCCTCTTCGGCAGCCTGCTCTCCGGCCCCGGCGGCGCCTTCTCCCTCTCGGGCATGCGCGTCGGCCTCCTCGCCGTCGCCGGCCTCCTCCTCGTCACCGCCGCCCTCTCCCGCCTCCTCCTGCCTCGTGGCTGACCCCGCCGGGACGGCTCGGTTCCGGGTGCGGGATGCCTGCGGCGGTGACGGCGCGCGCCCCTCGACGCCGCGGCACTGCGCCACAACGCTGTGACTGCGCGTCAGTTGAGTGGCGGGGGAGGCCGGACACATCCGTCGCTGCCCCGGACAGGCACCGGCAGGAGGTCCTTCTGATGTCCCCGAGGCGACTCGATGCCCCCTGTGTCCGACGCATGCCAGGTGTGCGCTCGATGCGGTGCGCCGGCCTCGCACGTGCCGACCGGCCAACCGTGAGCCGCGCAGGCCCTGCCTCGGCCGGAGGCAGCCTCGACAGGCCGAAGCCGCCCGTCGAAACTGGAGCACCATGGGGGACAGCGCGGTGTGGGTTGCCGTCTTCACCGGCGGTACAGCGGTCCTGGCGAGCTGGGTGACCACTCTCGGGAACGCGCGGGCGGCAAGAGTCCAGGCGGAGGCATCGATACAGGTCCAGCACCGTGACCGGGTGCGGAGCAGTCGGCGTGACGCGTACCTGGAGCTGATGGAGCAGGCGCATGTCACCGGCGAGTTGTACTGGAAGGTCGGCGACGCGTACTTCCAACTCACCGATCAGGACGACCAGATGGCGCGCATCGAGGAACTCCGCACGCAGTTGCGTACCGCCTTCGACCCCCTCATGCGCTGCGTGCGCGTCATCGTGCTGGAGGGCCCCGAATCCGTTGCCCACGCCGCCCGCAGCGTGCTGGAAGCGGCGTCGGAGACCAACTCGGCGCTATGGCGTGTCTCTCAGGGGGAGCCTCAGGCACGTGAGCGCTTCGACGAAGCGCAGGAACGCTACCGGCACCGTCTCGAAGAGTTCATCGAAGCAGCCCGCACGGCCGTCATCACCCTGTGAACAGGTGGGTTGGCGGGCAGCTTGGCCGCTACCTGGTCGTGGACGCGCGGCCCCTCGGCGCCGTCGCCGCAGGGGAGGGTCTGCCAGGCGTTTCGAACGAGCCCGCCGGACAGGCCCGACGGAGTCCTACCGGGCGTCGTCGGTGGTCTCGCTGCCGCGCGGCTCGACCCGGTCGATCATCTGCCCGCTCCAGGCCCGGAAGGCCGCGGCCTGCTCGGGTGTGAGTGTGTCGAGGAAGTAGTGGCGGATGTTGCCGGCGTGCACGAGGATGGCGCTCTGTGCGGCGTGTCGGCCCTTGGCGGTCAGCCCGATCCCGGCGCGGCGGCCGTCGACCCCGCGCGGGGTCCGCGCCACGAAGCCGCGGTTCTCCATCCGTGTCAGTTGGTGCGAGACGCGACTCTTCTCCCAGTCGAGCGACTCGGAGAGCTCACCGACGCGCATCTCCCGGCCGGGCGCCTGCCACAGCGTCACCAGCACGCTGAACTCGGCCTTCGAGATGCCGCAGTCGCGCTGCAGACCACGGTCGAGTTCCCGGGTGAGCAGGCGCTGCGCGCGCATCCAGGTGTCCCAGAGCTCCCACTCCTCGGGCTCCAGCGTACGGGTCTGTGCCATGACCGGGATCATACCGACCGGCCGAGTTGACGTGACAACTTCGCGCTACCTAGAGTTGTCACGTCAACTTGCCTGGAAAGGACACCATGGCTCTCCGTATCGGCATCATCCTCGGCAGCACACGCCCCGGACGTCGGGGCGACCAGATCGCCTCCTGGCTTCTCGACACGGCACGCGCCCACGGCGGCGCCGACTACGAGCTGATCGACCTCGCCCACCACGGCCTGGGCAACCTCGACGAGGGCGGGAACCCCACGCATCAGCAGTACGAGCACCCCCACACCCGTGCCTGGTCTGTGCTGATCGACGGCTTCGACGGCTTCGTGTTCCTCACCCCGGAGTACAACCACTCCTTCCCCGGCGCGCTCAAGAACGCCCTGGACTACGTCTACCGGGAGTGGAACGACAAGGCCGCCGGCATCGTCAGCTACGGCGGACGGGCGGCGGGCGTCCGGGCCGCCGAGGCGCTGCGGCTCGTGCTCGCCGAGCTCCAGGTGGCCACGGTCCGCGCACAGCCCGCCGTCCCGCTGATCCCCGCGTTCTCCACCGGCGCTTTCGTCCCGACGAAGGACCTCGACGTCGCGGTCCGCGGCATGCTCGACCAGGTGATCGCCTGGTCCGGCGCACTGCGCGGCCTGCGCGGGGCGAAGTCGGAGGCGCGCGCAACCGTCCGCTGAACCAGAGTCTTCACGATGGCCACCCATACGGCCACGCTCGATGCCCCGCGCCATGTGGGGGAATTCCTCGCCCGCCGCCCGCCGCCCGCCGCCCGCCGCCCGCCGCCCGCCCGCCGGCGCCGGATCGGCACGCCGAGCGGATCCCGGGCACGGGGCCCGTTCTGCCGGACCCGCGCGTCGTGCCGGGGCGTCCCGCGGTCGGAGGGCCAGGTGACACATCCCTCATGGATCCCCTGCGCAAGGCAGTGGACCCGCCACCGCACCAGAGCCGATCGTGGCGACATGAACGATCAGCACATGGCACCCGCCGACCCTGCCGGTCCCGCCGACCCCACCCCGCCCACGCCCCCGCGCACCAGCCACGGATCGCCGGGCGCGGACGCGGCCACGGGTCTGCGAGGGACCGGGAGTGACGCGTCCGCGGACCAGGAGGCCGGTGAGGTCCGCCGCTTCTGGGAGCGACTCGGTCTTCCCGGGCTGGTCGACGTCCACACGCACTTCATGCCCGAGCGCGTTCTGCGCAAGGTCTGGGCCTACTTCGACGCGCTCGGGCCGCTGACCGGAGGGCTCGAGTGGCCGATCACCTATCGGCAGGAGGAGGCGGAACGGGCGGCCCTGCTCCGCCGGTTCGGCGTACGGGCCTTCACCGCGATGCTCTACCCGCACAAGCCGGGCATGGCCCGGTGGCTGAACGGCTGGGCGGCCGACTTCGCCCGCCGCACCCCCGACTGCCTGCACACCGCCACGCTCTACCCCGAGCCGGGCGCCGAGGCGTACGTCCGGGAGGCCGTCGAGGCGGGCGCGCGCGTCTTCAAGGCGCATGTGCAGGTGGGCGCGTACGACCCGGCCGACGAACTCCTCGATCGGGCCTGGGGGTTGCTGGCCGAGGCCCGGACACCCGTAGTGATCCACTGTGGTTCCGGGCCCGCGCCCGGCAAACACACCGGCCCCGAGCCGATCGCGCGGGTGCTGGCGCGGCATCCCCGGCTGCGGCTGATCGTCGCGCATATGGGGATGCCCGAGTACGAGGAGTTCCTCGCTCTCGCCGACCGGTACGAGGAGGTGCGGCTGGACACGACGATGGCGTTCACCGACTTCACGGAGCGGTTCATGCCGTTTCCCCGCCAGGTCCTGCCCCGGCTGGCCGGACACGGCGACCGCATCCTGCTCGGCTCCGACTTCCCCAACATCCCCTACCCGTACGCGCACCAGCTCCGAGCCCTGGAACGGCTGGGTCTCGGCGAGGACTGGCTGCGGGCGGTGTGCCACGACAACGCGGCAGGACTGTTCGGACTGTGAAGAGGGCCGACACGTCTCGATGTCAGGAGCCGGCGGCGGAGACGTGGCGAGCCAACTCGGCCGCCAGGCGCCGCATGACCGTGCGGTTGGTGCGCCGCATCGTGGGCCGTACGACAGGGGCCAGCAACCGGTCGGCGAGAGGGGCGCGTGCCCAGGCGTACGTGAACGAGATGCGGCTCCCGCCGGTCCGCAGCGGTTCGATGGTGTAGGTGCCGTGGGCCAGGCGCCGGCCGGCCGCGCTGACGTTGCGCTCGACGATACGCCGCGGCGCATCGGCCTCGACGACCTCGATGGCGACGTCGGTCTTCGTGCCGCCCAGCGCGGCGGTGACCGTGGCGCGGGACCCGGTGCCGCGGTCGGGGCCGCTGTAGCGCCAGTCGGTCAGATAGTGGTAACGCTCGGAGGGGGGCTTGTTGGTGTATCGCGGGCTTGCTGGCCTGGTGTGTTGTGGGTTCGTTGAGGGAGGCCGGGTGCACGGTTCCAGCGGGCGGGTCGGGGTGTGAGCTGGGGTTGTGTCGTGTGTGCTGAGTGGGACCGGGTTCGTTGTGGGTTTCGTCAGCGCGTAAAGGCTCGGTTGGTGTTTTCGCTGGTCAGCGCTGTTTGGCCTGTTCGGTGGGTGGGGGTTAGCGGCTGCGGGTGGGGCGTCTGTGTTGTTCGGCGAGGTGGTCGAGCTGTACCGCGTCGAGGGCAGCTTTGGTGATGCGTTCGGTGCCGTCGTGGATGGCGGTGATGGCTGCTTGACGGATAAGCCTTGTGAGCGATCCGATGCGGCCGGCGGTGCGCTGGTGGAGGTAGGCGGCGTGCCGGAGGAGGACGCCGGGTTTGTGGTGGGTGAGGTCGAGGGCGTTCTCGATGTCGGTGAGGACGTCGCGGAAGGGTTCGCTGGTGCCGTGGCGGGCGTGGAGGGGGCCGCAGGTGATGAGGGTGGCGCGTCCGGCGAGCTGGGCGCCGCGGGTGCCGCTGAACAGGGGTGTGTCGGTGACGTTGATGCCGGCGTAGACGAACGTCGCGGGGAGGCGTTCGGTGAGGTCTTTGAGCAGGTCGGCGGCCTGGGCGCCGGTGGTGGTGCGGGGGTTGAGGCGGTGGATCTCGTCGATGAGGACGAGTTGGACGCCGGCTTGGGTGTAGGTGTGGCAGACGGCGTCGGTGATCTGGGTCTGGGTCATGCGGGCGGCCACGGGGATGCCGAGGTAGCGGGCGAACTCGGTGATGAGGGTTTTCGCGGTGGCGCCGGGCGGGACGAGGACGTACGCCACGGGTGCCGTGGAGTGGGCTGATCCGGGCGGGGGCGGGTTTTTGCGGGTGTGGGCGAGGTGGCAGGCGCGGCCGACGTTCAGCAGAGCGGTGGTTTTCCCGGCTGCGGCGGGTCCGGTGACGATGAGGGAGGGCCGCGCGGTGGTCTGCTGGTGGCGGCCGAGGATCATCAGGGTGCGGACCTGGGTGGCGAGTTGGCTGATGGCGGGGGTGCGGATGGTGACGAACGAGGAGTGGTAGGCGAGACGTTCGTCGGTGCTGCGGGGCGGGTCGCCGGGCTGGGGCGGGGCGGGCGGCTCGGTGGTGGCGAAGCGGTGCCAGCCTTGCCAGGTGGTCAGGGGCCAGGACAGCTCGGCCGCATCACTGTTGCTGGCGCCGACTGGTGTGCTGCCCGCACTCTGCGGGTTCGGGTTCACCATTTGTCGGCTTCCTCGTATGCGTCGTAGAGCCCGAATCCGGCGGCCGCGGCGGGGCGGGTGTCGTCGTCGGGGAGGTCGTCGAGGTCGTCGATGCTGTCGTCCTCGGCGTGCTGCGCCGACTCGTCGGTGGCGGGGCCGGTGCCGTATTGCGGGGGCCGTGCGGCGGGAACCGGCAGCGTGGTGGCGCGGGCCAGGAGAGCTTGTTCGGTGGTGGTGGTGTGGCCGCTGTGGACGCGGCGCATGAGCTGGTCGAGAGCGTCGGCGAGGCCGGCCTCGTGCTGCTGGCTGTCGTCGTGGTTGTTGTGGTGGGCGTGGGTGCGGATGTGCTGCCAGGTGTGGTCGTTGAACGGCTGGTGGACGTGGTCGCGGTGGATCCAGGGGATTTCGGTGAGGCCGCCGTCGGTGAGGCGGATCCAGATCTGGCGGACGTCGTGGGGGTTGTAGTGGATCTCCCATTTCCCGCCGCGGCCGGCGACGGGGGAGGCCTGGCCGCGGTACGGGGCGAGGAGATCGTGGTCGTAGGTGCGGTGGTGGATGGTGATGCCGGCGGGGGTGATGGCCTGCCAGCGCACGGGGAGCAGCTCGAGGTAGTCGCTGCCGGTCAGCGGGACGGGGACGTGCCCGGCGACGGCGACGAGCGCGGCCCACATCTGGTTCGACGTGAGGGCCTTCTTCGGCATCATCGGGTGGCGCAGGCCTTCGTGGGGCCGGTGGTGGTAGTGCACCAGCCACTCATCGAGCAGGTCCTGGAGCTGGGCGACGCTGTAGCAGGCGTCTTTCTCGGTGTCGGGGCCGCGGCGGGTGACGTCGGAGCCGGTGTAGCCGGGCAGGTGCTGGCAGAACAGGGCATTGATGGTGCCGAAGGTCCGCTCCACGATGCCTTTGGCGGTGGGGGCGCGGGGCGGGGCGGGCTGGACGCTGATGCCGAGGTGTTCGCAGGCGGTGGTGAACGCGGCGGAGACGAAGACTTTGCCGCGGTCGACGACGATCGTCTCAGGCAGGGCGACGGGCCGGGCCGCCGCGCCGGCCAGCCGCTCGTCGAGTGCGGCCAGCCGCTGGTGGGGGAGTGCGGGTGCGTGGTCCATGCGCAGGATGTCGGGCCAGGTGGGCCGGGCGGGGTGGGGGACGGCCATCTCCGCGAGCAGCAGGGCGGCGTCGACGGCCTTGGTCGCGCTCGGGCACAGCACGGCGGCGAGGATGGCACGGGTGGCGACATCGACGGCGATGGTGAGTTCGGGCCGGGCCAGACGCCCGTCGTCGAAGAGGGCGAGGACGTCCAGGCGGGTGGTGTCGACCTGGACCTGCTCGCCGGGCCGCAGCGCCGTGGCGGGAGTGAAGGCCCGCCCGTCCATGCTCGCGGGCACCTGCCTCACGGGCCCGGAGGGCAGTTCGCCGGGCCGGGCGAGATTGGTGACGAGCCGGTACAGCGTGGCCTGGGACGGCGCGGGCACCGTGCCGGGGCCGTACCGGTCCTGAAGGATCTGGTTGATCAGCGGGAACAGGCCGTTGATGGTGCCCTTGGAGCGGCCGCGTCGGCGGCGCAGTGCCTCGCGGACGGCGGCGACGACCCGTTCGTCGGCCCGCCCGGTGGGGCTGGAGGCGCGGGTGGTGCGGTGGTCGAGCAGCCCCCACAGGCCTTGTTTGCGGTAGGCGAGCCGCATGCGCTGCACCGTGGTGCGCGAGACCTGGCCGAAGCCGAGCGCGGTGAGTTCCTCGGCCTTGGCCTGCTCGCGCTGGGCCAGCGTGTGCCGCTCGGGGTCGAACTGCTCCCGCACCACCCCTTCGCTGCCAGGCCCGCCAGGCAGGCCGCATTCGACTTCCCTGACGTGCCGCTGCCAGGCCAGCGCTTTCTCACGCGCGGCGGCGGGAGCGGTCTCGAACAGCCCCCACTGCGGGGCCGCCTGAGGCGCATCGGCCCCGAGGACGGTGAAGCCGGGGTCGGCGAACAGGTACCCGGCGAGCACGGCCTCACCGCCGCCGTCCGGGCCGACGAGGTGGATGTCCTGTCCCGACAGGGCGACCACTTGCCACTTCATGCCACGGAAGCGGACGTGAGCGCCGACCTTCACGGCCGGCCGGGCATTGCGCCGCGCGGTCACCCGGCATCTCCCGTCTCGGGGCCGCTCCAGCCCCGCGGGCCGACGGGGACGCGTTCGTGCAGCGGCGTGTCCAGGTCGACCGTCAGCTGTCCCTGCCACAGGGCGTGAAAGACGGCGGGGAGGACCTCGATCGGGTCGCCGGCCGCTTCAGCGCCTTCGATCAGCGGCCGTGGCCGCGTGAACGCCGCCAGGGCGGCCTCCGTCAGACCAGGGCGGCCGGCGTTGCGGGGGTGGCGGTAGCCGGCCAGCCATTTCAGGTTGGAGGCCAGGACGTCGTCGAGCGGTGAGAGACGCCGGTAGGTCCAGCCGATGTCCGCGCACGCCTGCGCCACTGCCTCGGCGGCCTTCCTCGCGCGCTCCCCGCCCGCGCCCGGGTGGCTGGGACAGTCGGCGAGCAGCGCGGTGCCGTCGGCACGGCGGGCGAAAAGCTGCGGCACCCAGGAACGCACCCGCCCGCGCAGATCACGCCACAGCAGCCGCACCGGCCGCCCCGCCAGCCCCGCCACGTCAGGGTCGCGGTCCAGGAGCATCAGCTGGACACGCATCGCGTTCGACCCCGCGGCCACGTGCCGCCCGGTGGTCGCCGACCACCACAGGCCCGGACCCCAGCGGCGTCCCGGGACCACCGGGAACGCCGACACCGGCGGCAAGTCCTCGAACGCCACGGTCATGGCGGCATCCGCCCACCGCTGCCGGACCGCCTGCCCCACCGGGTCAAGGAACACCGCCTCGAACCCGCTGCCCTGGTCCACGGCCGCTCGCCCTGCCCGGCTCCAGTGCCGGGCCGCTCCTGTGCTGGTCACCCGCGCCAGCCAAACCGCTCCCGCCGGCAGACGCCGCCGCTTTCAGTATTTCTGCCACGAACGAGTGCCGTATCAGCTAACAGCCGACCTGCCCCTCGGCGCATCGGCTTTCAGCCGCCGTTCTCCTGCCTGCCCGCCGTCAGCATCTGGCTGAGCACCTCAACGGGCATGTCCACCCACCGGGCCACCTCCCCAAGCGGCACCCCGCCGTTCACCGCCGCCACCGCGGTCCGTTTCCAGGCCGCCTCGATCAGACCGGCACTGTGACCGAGCCCGCGCAGCAGCCGCCGGGCGACCTCGGCGGTCGGACCGGTCTGCACACCGCGCAGCTGCAGCAGCTGCTCCTCGGCGCTGTCGATAGCGCTGGTGATCAGCCTGCGCTGCTCGGCGGGCACCGCAGCCCGCCACATCGTCCCCGAACCAGGCGCCTTCTTCTCCTTGCCCAGCACCCGCAGCTGACCGGCCATGGTCGCGCTCTGGTGCTCCTGCCGCAGCCACCACGGGTCGTTGTCGCACCCGGGCGGCCCGCCGGCGCCGCGGCGAAGGCGGATGACGCTGCCCATCCACGCAGTGAGGGGCCCGCCGTGGTCCGTCGCGGCCAGCGGCCCCAGCCATCCCCGCCCCAGCCGCTCACCGAGCCTGCGGCAGAACATCCCGTCGGCGGGAAGCGCCTGCGGCCGCCCGGCACCGCTGTCGGTCCACACCAGCTCGGCCATGGCCGGGTCCAGCAGCGCGTCGGCCACCGCCACCACCT
The DNA here is from genome assembly GCF_042869095.1 of Streptomyces sp. NPDC007264. Classification (NCBI taxonomy): domain Bacteria; kingdom Bacillati; phylum Actinomycetota; class Actinomycetes; order Kitasatosporales; family Streptomycetaceae; genus Streptomyces; species Streptomyces sp. NPDC007264. Next base: position 2,052 of record NZ_JBIAFD010000020.1, on the reverse strand, counting down.
CCGGGAAGACGACCGCGTCCCGCCCCACGATCCGCCACCGCTCCAGATCACCGCCGGCATCCCCGCCCGCAACCTGGTGCAGGCGCCGCGGCCAGATCGTCTCCCGCTCCCACTGCAGGGCCTGCTCCCACCACCGGGCGACCACCGCGTGCGCCAGCGCGAACACCCTCTCCGGCTCCGCACCGGCCCGCACCGCCCGCCGCGCCACCGAGGCCCACCGCCGCTGCGCCGCCACTACCTCCGGCAGGCCACGCAGATCGAGGTGCTCCAGCGGCTGGTTGGCGTCCGCGTCCAACAGCCACCGCCCATGTCGCACGCACACCCGCTCCCACCGCGGCGCGTAGCGTACCACCCGCACGGCGGTCCCGGTGCGCCGGGCCGCGCACAGGCGGCAGCCGAACGCCACCGGCCCGGCGACCGCGCCCCCGGTCCGCCACGCCGCCGCCGGTACCTCGTTCTTTCCGGCCGACAGCTTGGAGTCCTCCTGCCCCCAGGACGGCAACGCCCGCGCCAGGACGTCTTCCTCGACGCCGCACAGGCCCGCCAGGAGTTGCCGTCCGGCCGCGTTCAGCAGCACCTCGGCGTCGGCCCGCGTGCCCCCGCCGTCGTGCCCCGGCGGGTAGTTGCGCCACTGCCAGCATGATCGCAACACCTTCGCTTCCATCCCGTAGCGGCTTGCGACGCGGCAGATCAGCGACGAGGTCGTCTCCCCCTGCAGGGGAGTTGTCCGCAGGAGGCCGGGATGATGGGTCACTCCACCACGGTCTCGCGTTCGCCGATCCGGGCGGGCGTTTTCGCAGTAGCCGTCCAGTCCCCAGCCCGCCGTCTGCTTACGTCCCCAGACCGTGGGTTTCCCCTTCAGGGACGGCAGGCGTCGATGTGGCGGGGGATTGGCCCATTCGAGCGCATCGTGATGATCCGATCGCACTAAGCTACGCTCGTGGTGGTTGGCGAAGATGCTCAGGTGAAGGGCTTCTCGGGGGCCCGCAGAGCCAAGCAGTGGCTCGAGGGCACGATGCGTATCTTCGGCGCGTACGCGAACACGGACTCGGAGTCCTGCGGTCGCCGGCTGACTCTGCTGTGGCCGTACGGAGGCCGGACGTTCTCCTTCGATCTGGGGGGCGCCATGCGCGGCGACCCCTACCAGAACGACATGTTCTGCGCGGAGGTCAAGAACTACGCGCAACCCAGCGATCAAGGAACGCAGTTCGACGAGTTCCTCGCCAAATGCTACGTCGCCGCCCAGGCCCAGCACCACCTCAGCGATCACTTCATGTGGATCACCTGGGCACCCTTCCGCGCGAACTCCTGGTCCACCCTCAACTCACCCGGCCAGGTGGAAGCCGCGGTCCTTCAGCACAGCAGCCGCGTCTTCGGCACCAGCGACACCGAGGAAGCCCGAAAACTCCTGGACAGCGAACTCGCCCAGTCGGTCGCCGCACGCCTGTGGCTGATCGTGCTCTCGGACAAGCAGGAAACCCTCCTGCCGCTCAAGGACTGGGCAGCCATCGTCGCCGCCGAACTCACCCGCAGAGAGGGCTCGTGGTGAACATCGTCGAACAGTCGATCTCCCAGGCCATGGACGAGCCCGACGACCGGATGATGTTCACCCGGGTCAAAGACATCGTCGCCCGGCACCTGCGCCGCATGGACCCTGGCGCCACCGTCACCAAAACCGAGTTCTTCAACCACACCCATGTCCCCGACATGGTCCTCGAATGGCCCGGCAGACCCCGCACACCGCGCCGGTTCATCTATCTGCGCACCACATCGGACCAGCGCGAACTAGAGGACGACCTCCATCGCCTTCCCCGTGACGACCGGCCGGTGCTTCTTGCTCTCGGTCAACTGCCCACTGCCCGGCAACAAGGGGATCTTCCCCCGTTTTCCGGCGGCAGCACCGCGCTGCTCCTCGACGCTTCCGCGCTCGGCGCACTCCAGCCGGCCGACGACTCTCCTAGGTCCTGTCTGGAGTTCGGATCAAGAGTGTGGTGCGATGCTTCGGAGCCAGAGCATCGCACCACACAGGTGCAGTCCGGCCTCGTAGCTCTC